>NZ_JBNNXW010000003.1:0-420477 GCF_052879755.1 Vibrio sp. DNB22_10_4
ACGGTTGTTGAGAGTCTTGTGCTCTCTACTCATTCCTATTAAAGAAGCCGTCACCCCTGCGTAGGCAGGGGTCTACTCAAAGCGTGCACCAAGCCTCCAGAAAATTCCTGTCTGCACAGGAATGACGGTTGTTGAGAGTCTTGTGCTCTCTACTCATTCCTATTAAAGAAGCCGTCACCCCTGCGTAGGCAGGGGTCTACTTAAAGCATGCACCAAGCCTCCGGTAGATTCCTGTCTGCGCAGGAATGACGGGGGTTAGGAGTCCGCATTAAACATCCCCCCCTAAACCACCGTCATCTGCCCCGCATACAAAACAAACGTACGCAGCATCAACACCCCAATCAAACTCAAAGTAGTGACCACAAGAATAAATCCGTGATTCAACTTCACTTCTCCTGGGCTAAAGTAGTTTAGCGCCAATGGCAACAACATCCCGATACCAATCACGCCATACCAGAACCAGCTAGACCAAAAACCACCGCCGATGGCACTCCATGCAGCGACTTCGTTTTGACCACCGCTGAAGATAAGGCCAGTAAAGAAGGTCACGATCACAAACAGCTCAAACAACACCACTGGACGCTCAAAGCTGTGCACCCACTTCACACTTGGGCTATGTGAATCTTCTTTGAACACTAGAATGCCGAACAGCAAACTCGCTGCAGCACCCGAAGACAAGCTCGAGAACAAGAACAAGATTGGCAGTACTGGGTTATTTAGCATCGGATACGTTTTTAGTGCGGACAGTAAGAAGCCCGTATACGCCGCCAATACGATAGCCAGAAAACCCAAAAACAGCTCTAGTCCGTTTTCAATTTTCTCAAGCTTGAGCAAAATGGTTTCAACAAAATCGAATTTGCTTCCCAACACATCCATGATTGGCTTTCTGAAGATCATACCAATCCAGACAAACAACACCGCCATATAAACTTGGAATAAGATGACACCCATCGACATCACCGAGGATGGGTTGTAGTAAATCATGATTTTCCAGAACTCTAACGGTTTGGTCAGGTGGAATACCAAAATAAGCAAACCAACAATGATGCCAAAAGGCGCGAGCCAAGCCATCGCCTTCATAATGCCGTTTTGCGCTGGGTCGCCTTCGATAACCTTACGCTTGAGGTAAATGGCAATTAGAGCGGAGCCTGCAGACATGCCTGCCAAGAAAAGATAGATCGCA
Organism: Vibrio sp. DNB22_10_4; assembly: GCF_052879755.1. NCBI lineage: Bacteria > Pseudomonadati > Pseudomonadota > Gammaproteobacteria > Vibrionales > Vibrionaceae > Vibrio > Vibrio sp. DNB22_10_4. Next base: position 1,184 of record NZ_JBNNXW010000003.1, read on the forward strand.
ATGATCCAGTCCCAAACAAGGGAGTCGAAATGAAAGGCTGTTTCCCACGTACTCATACTACACCTCCCTTATGGAATGCGGCTTTGAACAACTTAGGTTTCGTGCCTAGATGCTCCTTATCGCGATAAATCACTTTAATGCTCAGCATTTTGTTGATATCGCTATTGGGATCATTCAAATCACCGAACACCAATGCCTTGGTTGGACAGCTCTCTACACATGCCGGCAGTTTGCCCTGCGCCAAATTAGTATCACGGCAGAAATTACATTTGTCTGCAGAGTGATCCTCAGGGTGGAAAAAGCGCACTTGATAAGGGCAAGCTGCTAAACAGTAACCACAACCCACGCACTTCTCTTTGTGTACGTCGATAATGCCTGTCTTCTCATCTTTGTATGCAGCGCCCGTTGGACACACATAAACACAAGGAGGGTTCTCACAATGCTGGCAGGACTCACGAGTGAATCGGTACTCCACATCAGGGTACTCGCCGATAGGCTCTGAGCGGTGGATTTCCAGTCTGGATACCCCTTCAGGCACTTTATTGACCTCACGACAGGCATCGGTACAAGCAGTACAGCCAATACAAGCATTTTCGTCATGAAGCATGCCATAACGCACTGCTTTCTCAGTTTCTTCACTTGCCACTGAACTACGTGCAGTGATGACTGAAGTTGTTGCCACACCCGTGGTGAATATCACAGCGCCCGTGCCGGCAAGGAAATTTCGTCTTGAACAACTCATATTACTTGCCCTCCTCTTCACGTTTTTCGTTGAAGTCTTTATGGCAATCGACACACATCTTAATTTTTGCTTTGTGGTCGTAAGAGAGCACTTTGGCTTTCTCAGCATGAACTGAATGACAATTGGTACAGGTTAGATTCTTTGCGTGAACGTCATGCGTCCAACTATCTTTTTGTAGATATTGCGGTTGATGACAATCCGTACATCGACTGTTTGCTTTGAGAATGGCTTCTGGATCTAACCAGGTTTTATCTGTGCCAGGTTGAGACTGTGCAGCATGATATTTAATCACCGTCGACGCGCCATCACGATGGTCTGGGCCGATATTACTATGACAGTCTGTACAGCTTGGCGCCGTACCTCTGATCTCGATAACATTCTCTCCATGAGAGCCTGCCAGAGTTTGTTTCGAGTCTTTGTGACATTGAATACATTTGTAGTCCTTATCACGTATCAACTCCACCTTATGCCGTGTAGAGTCCCCTTCTTGCACGAGGGCTGCATCGTCGGCAAAGGCATTGAGTGAATAACCACAGAGAGTAAATGCTAGGAGGGCCTGAAGCATTATCACCATGGTCAATTTAACATTGCCCATTGTATCCTTTCCTTAAACCCAATATTGCGAACCTAAACATTCACTTATCGGATTAATAACCAATGACTTTTCCTTTCAATCAGCGAACTATTTAAAATAAGTCCGAAATTACTCAGAAATGAAATCAATTCTTATTTAGGATGAGCCACAACGCTTCACGAATATATAATAGTACGACTATCTGTATTCCCCTAACAGCCAACGTTTAATTAGTGAGCAATATCACTATTATTGCTGTGTGAATTTTTACATAACCCATTGTTTTTAATGGATATGAAATTCATCCCCGAACCAAAAAACACTAACCCTTTAGGGTTAGATGGATGTAGATGTGAGCTTCATCACCTAGTTAAATTGATCTAAAACAGTAAATAGGTCGAGCTGTAATAAAATATTTCTATCTATGAGTTAATATGAATACGTCTATCATTAGACATCTCCAAATCTTGTTTGGGAAATTTGCCCCACAACGCATTTCAAAAATTAGAATATGGAGATACCATCGTGAACAAGCACTGGATTATAAGTTCCGTTGCTGCATTAGCAATATTAGGCACCGCAAGTGTGCCCGCTTTTGCTGCCTCTGAAAAAGAGTTAATGGATCCAAGAAATCAGGCCTACGAACAAGACCATCCTGACCAATACCACTCTTGGAAACAAACGAGCGAGAGTGTCGAAATCGAAGACGCCCTTGCCCACGATCCTAACATGGTGATCTTATGGGCAGGCTACGGCTTTGCCAAAGATTACAACAAAGCTCGTGGACACTTCTATGCACTTGATGATGTACGTCAAACACTTAGAACGGGTGGCCCAACCGACCCTAAATCAGGCCCAATGCCAATGGCCTGTTGGAGCTGTAAAAGCCCGGATGTTGCGCGTGTTATCGATGAGCGCGGCGAAGACGGATACTTTGAAGGAAAATGGGCACGTTTAGGCGCTGAAATTTCAAACCCTATCGGCTGTGCAGATTGCCACGACACCCGCAGTGAAAAATTCAAGAACGGCGAACCTGAACTCGCGCTGACCCGCCCTTACGTTGAACGCGCCTTTGAAGCAATTGGTAAAAAATTTGATGAGCAATCGCGTTTAGATAAACAAGCTTCGGTTTGTGCTCAGTGCCACGTTGAGTATTACTTCACAGGGCCAACGAAAGCCGTGAAATTCCCTTGGGATATGGGCACCACCGTTGGAGAGATGGAACAGTATTACGACGCGCTCAACTTTAAAGACTGGCAACACGCCGTCTCTAAAGCACCTATGCTAAAAGCTCAGCACCCAGGCTATGAAACTTGGCGTGACGGCATCCATGGCAAAAACGGCGTTGTTTGTGTCGACTGTCATATGCCGAAAGTAACCAAAGAAGATGGTACTGTTTATACTGATCATAAAGTCGGTAACCCGTTTGACCGCTTCGAAGACACCTGTGCAAACTGCCATACTCAGAGCAAAGATCAGCTACAAGGCATCGTATCGACTCGAAAAGCACAAGTACTGAACATGAAACTCACAGCAGAAAAGCAAATCGTAGCCGCTCACTTTGAAGCTGGAGCTGCATGGGATGCAGGTGCAACCGAGGAAGAGATGAAGCCAATCCTAACGGATATTCGTCATGCGCAGTGGCGTTGGGACTACGCAATCGCATCTCACGGCGTGCACATGCATGCACCGGAAATGGCGCTAGAAATTCTAGGTACATCAGTCGACAAAGCGGCTGACGCTCGTGCAAAACTGATTCGCTTACTCGCGAAAAAAGGCATCACCGACCCTGTCGAGATCCCAGACATTTCCACTAAAGAGAAAGCGCAAGCGGCGTTAGGGATGGATATGGATAAGATGAACGCAGAGAAAAAGCACTTCTTAGAAACAGTAGTGCCAGAATGGGATAAAGAAGCGGCTGAGCGTGAGGCGAACTACTAGGTTTACTCACTATTGAATGTGTGATCCATTCGAGATTAACGTAAGCCCCAACCCATCGGTTGGGGCTTTTTGCTAGAATCGTAAGTAGCTGAAACTACATTGTGTTTCCAAAAACACAAACGGCACACATACACAAAAGGGATCTCATGAAAAAACGTCTTCTGCTTGGTCTATGTTTAGCCTCTACTTTCTCATTCGCCGGTACCTACAATAGTGTTTCGGTCGGTACCACCAGCGAAGGTGGCTTTGGTGTGGGCCTGTATTACGATAGAAATCTTAGTTATGGTTTCTACGCTAACTTGGCTGGAGGGACTGGGCCGAATAATGATGATTTTGGCCTTAATGTTGGATTGGTTAAATCGCTCAGCGATAACTTTGTTGGTTATGCTGGTATAGGCGTAGCGAATCGAAGTGAAGAAAAAATTACAGACGCGCCATTTAGAACCTATGAATCGGATTTGCGATTCAACGGTAATGTAGGCTTGCTGTTTAAAACTAGCGTTACAGGCTTCACCGCAGATATCGGTTACAACACCGGCTTAGAAGCGGCCTACTTTGGCCTTGGTTATACCTACTAGTTGTCACCAACAATTAATTATCACCAATAGTTTTCACTTGAAAAATGCCCTGGTTTTCTTCGCAAATGTTTTGTTAAACCAAGCTCTGTTAGCGCAGAGCTTGTGTCTTTTACCATGGCAGGGTTACCACACATAAAGACAAAGCTATGAGGTGCATTAAGTTCCATCTCCACATGCTTTTGTAACCTACCTTCCAGCAACAATTGAGGAATGCGCCCAGACAAGCTGGTTTGGTGATTTTCTCTGGAAACTACCGAGATAAACTCAAACTGCTTTCCCATCCGAGCCTGTGCATCTTGAACGGTCTTAGCATAAACAAGCTCTTCCGCTCGTCTCACTGCATGAACCAATACAATCTTATCAAACCGATCTACCAAACTGTCATCATCTAACATCGATAGAAATGGGCCAACGGCAGTGCCCGTCGACAACATCCACAAGTCACGCGCGTGCTCCGGTACCTCTTCGAGTGTCATAAAGCCGGAAGGTTGTTTACCTACATAAATAGTGTCTCCTGAAACAAGCTGATTAAGCTTCGGTGATAACTGACCATCACTATCTGCAATAATCAAAAACTCCAAATGTTGATGACCATAATCATGATTGGGATGATTGACCATCGAATAGGCTCGGCGTACCCACTCCCCGTTAGCATTGAGCAAACCGAGTTTAGTAAATTGCCCAGCCACGTACTCCTCAATTGGAGCGGTTACTTCAAGACTGAACAAGTTCTGAGTCCACTGCTTCTTTGCCAAAACTCGTCCTTCTATCAGTCCATTTGGAACGTCTGTCATGTCTCATCTCCGATAAGTAATGCAATTTGACACTTTCAGCATAGAAGTAAATTCATCAGGATATAAACTAAGATTTAGATAAGAAGAATATGAATTTCGTAAAAAACTTTACGTAAAAGAAAGGAATTCGGCTTTACCTCGGTCTTGGTATGGTGTGTGTTGTAAAAGGATTTTGAGAGTGCCCATGAAACCATGTTTTCCCGCTGTTCCTTTTGAAGGTGTCAGTGAAAGTCCGGTTAAATACTGGCTTCACGAATATCGAAATACGATATTCGAATTTACACAGCCACAGCAAATTGCGCTGTCTAGACTACTCCCTTTATTGGTGTGTGGAGAACAAAGCTCGCAATGGGTGTTCTACAACGAGTCACAACGTGAACTTCCACAAACACTCTCGTCAGCCCAAAGTGACTTTGAACGCATTGTCGCTGATGAGCAATACCATGAAGATGCACTTGAGTTTGTACAATCTCAATTGGCGCAACCTTCTGATGTCGTCGCGATAAAACGCCGTAGTCAGCGCTTTTTTGCTTCACTGGGTTCTAGAAACACTTTCGAAGAGCATTTTGCTCAAATCGCATGTCTTGACGCTTTGGTTTGTAAAATCATGCTGAACCTGGAGAAAGGTCGACTTGACCCGCATCATCCGTTTGTTTTGTTATGCCGCTCCATCAAACAAGACGAAGCACGTCATGTTACTGCCGCAAAAAAGCATGCTCTCGCTCTAGGATACGACCGTGCAAGATGGCAAGCACTCAACACACTGATTTCACAAAAGCTGTTTAAATTACTCAATACTGAACGAGAAGCGTTTGAAACGCTTGGTATTACGCTTGAGCACATCTTTGAAGCCAGGGAGAGCTAATATGAATGCAACGTTTCTGCCCGGTAGCGTATCACTGCTCGCCGCACACCATTTATTCCCAGAACAACATCTGAACAACGCACAACTGTTAGATGCGTTGGAAAGATTAGCAGGAAAACGCTACGCAAAAATCGCGTCTCGAATCGCACCATTTTTAGGTATTGAGGGACGCCATTTCTCGCGCAGCATCTATTCCCATACCAGCGCACCGACGCCAAGTAACTCTGATCTTGTGGTTAGTGTGGCGACACAACTGCTTGAACAATCGAACACTAGTTTAGACGCCGTCGACTACTTAATTGGCCACACCACGACACCGGACACTCAACTCCCCCCTAGCATCGCTTGGGTAGCAGAGAAGCTTCGCTATCACGGTCCTTTCATGGAGTTAAGACAAGCCTGTACTGGGTTTTCAAGCGGCTTACAAATCGCCATCCCACGAATGGCGATGCTAAACAAGCCTGTAATGATTGTCGGCAGTGAAACAGGGTCCGTGTACTTTGATTATCACCCAGAGTTTCTCGACCAATCACAGTTGGTCAATTACATGCAAATGGGTGATGGTGCCGGCGGGGTCATCATCGCTCCAGAAGACGTACCGGGAGTAGGTAAGATTTCAGACTGCTTTACAGGTCAAATTGGGGTTGAACAGTCACCGGGGTTATCGCTAGATGGCGGCTCAATGTCAGTATATACCCAAGACGGTAAAGCACGTTTTCACCATGATGCCAGCAACGTCAGAAAAAGCGGCGAAGCGTTATTTCAAGCCAGTATTCTAGCTTTGAGAAGCCGTGGCTATGAGCTCAACGACTTTGACTACATCATTCCCCATCAAGCAAGCGGCCACATCGACACCATGCTGGCCGAAGCACTAGACATTGATCCAGCCAAGATCATTAACGACGCCAAACACTGGGGAAACCTAGGTTCTGCTGCTATTTGGTGCAGTTTTTCTAAACTCGTTAATAGCGGAGCGCTATCAAAAGGAAGCAAGGTGGTAATTCTCGGCGCCGAAGCAACCAAGTACATGTATGGTGGGTTTGTATATACGCACGCTTAGAAACGAAACCAACTTTATTAGCCGCTAGCGCCTTTAGCGGCTGTCGTTTATGGCCTTAAGTGATGAACTATCACATGCCTTTAGCTTGGTTAATTTTTTCAATAATCGCCGCTCTATCTATCCCCACTCTATTCGAATCTAAGATTTGAGTCCAAACGCGAATAGCCTCATCGTATTCTGCATTTAAGAAATAGTCCGAAGCAATAAGTTGCAATGCCGTGTCATTGTCACTGTCGAGCTCTAGCGCTTTGTCTAGGTAGCGCTGAATGTCAGGCGTTATCGTTTGTGAGGTTTGATAGTAAAGCGCTGTCGCTAAGGCGGCATACTGCCCTGCATACGGCATGTTCGATAGGCGAATCGAGTAATTAAAACACGTTGCGGCGGAATCAAACTCCAGACTCTGCATATACAGCTGACCTAGCTTAAACCAAGACTCGGCATCGTTTGGAGATTCTGCTAGTGAATTTTGAAGATCAAGCATGACGCTTTGATGGTCTTGTACATTACTGAGAGCTGCTGGCTCTGGTAACGGTGTGCGAAACTGGCTCCATAGCAATAATGATATGCCAACAATGCTCGCACTCAACGCCGTGGAGTATCCAACTCTTTTTTTAAGTTCAGATACTTTGCTCAAACTCGCATAAGCGACAACAAAAACGACAGTGATGCTTAGCAACACGAAAATCAACATAGTAGGGCTGGGTTCTTATTCGAATGAGGTTAAGCACTATTGTAACGGCTAGCCGCAAACAGCGCTGTGAGTCAGAGCGCTGTTTGAAGTCTTGTCATCGGTAACTTTTGGGGTTGGAAATGGGTCCTCTATTCCTAGAACACCCGGCGCTTCAATCCCGCTCGCTCTAATACCCGTGTTGAGATCTCCTCCACCGACAGTGACGTCGTATTGATATAAGGGATCGCTTCGCGTCTAAACAGCGCTTCTACACTCGCAAGTTCCTGCAAGCACTGTTCAGTACTAGCGTATTCACTGCCTGCTAAACGGTTTTCACGAATCTCAGTTAGGCGCTCTGGGTTGATAGTCAGGCCAAACAACTTATGACGGTGGATTTCAAACTCCGGCATTAGACGCAAGCGTTTAATATCGTCATCGATAAATGGATAGTTCACGACTCGCAAACCAAACTGCATAGCGAGATATAGGCTGGTTGGTGTTTTACCACTGCGAGACACGCCGAGTAAAATTAGGTCGGCTTCCTCAAGATTTTTGAGCGAGACGCCATCATCATGCGCAAGGGTATATTCAACCGCCGCGATACGATCAAAGTACTTCGCAGAATCTTTGCCAACACTGTGTGAGCGCTGAAGTTTTGGCTTAGGTTCCAATTGTAAATCGGTTTTAACCTGAGCCACTAAACTTTCTAACACATCGTAACAAAACGCTTGTGACTCCAGTAATCCTGCACGAATTTCAGGCACAACAATGGAGAAAAAAACCAAAGGTTTTACTCCATTACGTTCATAGGATTGATTAATTTCCCTAATGAGTTCATCGAGCTTATGAGCGCTCTCTACAAAGGGAAATGTCTTTTCTTTGGCTTTGAATGGAAATTGACCGAGCACCACGTGCCCCAATGTCTCACAAGTAATCGCTGTACCGTCAGAAACGTAGAATACGTCACGACTTTGACCTAAAATATTCATTTTCTATTTAATTTTTCAAATTAATTTAAGTAGGATGCTTTACATAATATCGATAACAAACCCTAGCATTCAATCACGTTCCCCCACAGTTTGTAAAAATAGTTAAATATTTTTTCACTGAATACGTAATCGTTTGCTATATCCTACAGCTGCAATGTTTCTGGAGAAAGACATGCAAAACAACACCCTTTGGTTCAATGGTCTGTCAATGGACGATGTCGATAAGGTCGGCGGCAAAAATGCTTCGCTTGGCGAGATGGTATCTAATCTTGCTAACGCGGGTGTTTCCGTGCCAAACGGCTTTGCGACAACATCCCATGCCTTCAACCAATTCCTCGATTTCGAAGGATTGGATGAGCGCATTCACGGGCTATTAGACGAACTTGATGTTGATGATGTTGACGCACTGCGTAAGACAGGCGCGACCATCCGTCAATGGGTATTAGAAGCCCCCTTCCCTGCTGATTTAGAGCAGGACATTCGAACTAACTATCAAGAACTCATTGAAGGCAATGAAGAGCTTTCTGTGGCAGTGCGCTCCTCCGCAACTGCTGAAGATCTTCCTGATGCCTCCTTTGCGGGTCAACAAGAAACCTTTTTGAACGTAAAAGGCATCGATGCGGTTCTAGAAGCCACTAAGCATGTCTACGCGTCTCTGTTTAACGACAGAGCGATTTCCTATCGTGTGCACCAAGGGTTTGACCATCGCGGTATCTCGCTATCTGCGGGCATTCAACGTATGGTTCGATCGGACAAAGCGTCTTCAGGCGTTATGTTTACTCTGGACACGGAATCTGGCTTCGACCAAGTGGTATTTATCACTTCGGCTTGGGGTCTAGGTGAGATGGTAGTACAAGGTGCCGTGAACCCAGACGAGTTCTATGTTCACAAGCCACTACTAGAACAAGGTCAAGCGCCTATCGTTAAGAAGACGTTTGGTTCTAAGCAAATCAAGATGGTTTACTCTGACAACCAAGAGATTGGCAAACAGGTAGATATCATTGATACGTCTGATGAGGAGCGCAACCAGTTCTCTCTAAACGACGAAGAAATCAAAGAGCTTGCGAAACAGGCGATGATCATCGAGAAGCACTATCAACGTCCAATGGACATTGAGTGGGCAAAAGATGGCATCGACGGCAAGCTGTACATTGTTCAGGCTCGTCCTGAAACCGTGTGCTCTCAAAGCGAACAAAACGTCATTGAACGCTTCCAACTGAACAACAAAGCAGATGTGTTGGTTGAAGGCCGTGCTATCGGTCAGCGCATTGGTACTGGTAAAGTGCGTCTTGTTGATTCATTGGATCAAATGTCGCTTGTTCAAGAAGGCGACGTCCTAGTAACAGATATGACCGACCCTGATTGGGAACCGGTAATGAAGAAAGCAGCGGCGATTGTGACCAACCGTGGCGGCCGTACTTGTCACGCAGCGATCATCGCTCGTGAACTTGGTATTCCAGCTATCGTAGGCTGTGGTAACGCAACCGACAGCTTGGAAGATGGCGCTGTTGTTACTGTGTCGTGTTCTGAAGGTGAAACGGGCTATGTGTATCAAGGTGAGCTGGACTTTGAGATCCGCCGCTCTGCTGTCGATGAACTGCCACTGCTGCCAACGAAAGTCATGATGAACGTGGGTAACCCAGATCGTGCGTTCGACTTCGCTCAGATTCCTAACGAAGGTGTGGGTCTTGCGCGTCTTGAGTTCATCATTAACAAGATGATTGGTATTCACCCGAAAGCGCTACTGAACTTTGACCAGCAGTCTCCGGAGCTACAAGCCGAAATCACTCAGCGCATTCGAGGCTATAAAGATCCAATCGACTTCTATGTGAGCAAGCTTACTGAAGGCATTTCAACCATCGCTGCGGCATTCTGGCCTAAGCGTGTAATTGTTCGTATGTCGGACTTTAAATCAAACGAGTACAGCAACCTAGTGGGCGGTAAAGAGTTTGAACCACACGAAGAAAACCCAATGCTTGGTTTCCGTGGTGCGTCTCGTTACATCTCACCGGTGTTTGAAGACTGTTTTGAACTTGAAACGCAAGCGATTAAGCGCGTTCGTGATGAAATGGGTCTGAAAAACGTTGAAATTATGATCCCGTTTGTTCGTACGCCAAGCGAAGCGGCACAAGTTATCGACCTACTTGCTAAGTTCGACCTTCGTCGTGGTGAGCAAGGCCTTAAAGTCATTATGATGTGTGAACTGCCATCAAACGCCGTTCTTGCTGAAGAATTCTTGAAGTACTTCGATGGATTCTCGATTGGCTCAAACGACATGACTCAGCTAACGCTTGGTCTTGACCGTGACTCTGGCGACGTAGCTCACCTATTTGATGAGCGTAACCCTGCTGTGAAAGCGATGCTGAAAATGGCGATAGACGCTGCAACCAAAGCCGGCAAATACGTTGGTATATGTGGTCAAGGACCATCGGATCACGATGATCTAGCAGAATGGCTGATGGAGCAAGGCATTAGCTCTGTATCACTTAACCCAGATACAGTGATCGATACATGGCTGAAGCTTGGTAACGTCGCTAAGTAACGACTGAATATCACCACTGTGGTAAAGAAAATGCCAGAGCACTCGCTCTGGCATTTTTATATTCATTTATTGGAATGACATCCCGTGTCTACTTTTATTAACCTTTATGGCTAATAAGCCAAGCTTCTTCTGCAAAACGAGTTAACCCTTGCTGAATTCGGCGGTGATTGCTGTCTGCATCATCACGCTCTAACAGGGTTACATCAAAGTCCTCTCCAAAATACTTTATCACTTCTGTGCTCGGAACGCTGTATGGTGGTCCTGTCATCTCACTTTGAACGTAATCCAACGTGATAAGAAGAATACGGCCGCCCGGTTTCAGCGTTTGTTTTAGCTTTTCAACGTAGAGCTCTCTCACCTCTTTAGGCATGGCAATCATCGCCGCGCGATCGTAAATCAACTCTACGGGCTGAATTGGCGCGGTAAAATAGTCACCGACATAAATGTTCAGCTCATCAAATTGATACAACTCAAACTGACCATTGATTGGAGTGACCATTGGCGTGTAAAAATGCTCTGAGAAAAATGAACGCACCGCGATTTGACTAAGCTCGACGCCTTGTACGTCATCGTGACGCTGCGCCAACCAAACGAGATCTTCTGACTTACCACAAAGGGGCACAAAGACCTTTTCGTCACGGCTTGGAGATATTCGCTCCCAATACTTAATAAGCAACGGGTTCACATCTTCCAAGTGAAAACCTATTTTGTTTGCAGCCCACTTATCGTGCCAAAGTTCAAAATCGTTCATTTATCGTTCATATTCGCTGTGGATAATGGTTAACGTAGAGTTTACAGAGTGCAGACAAAATGTCACACCTATTCACGTAGATTTTATTACGCGATAGGTATCACAGTTTACAAACTCTGTTGCACAGTTTGTGTTGGGTTTTCCATAAGGAACCCCATATCATTGTTAGCAACACTCCTGCGCGTTAACGCCTTTTTTGTACCCGTTTTTATAACGTAACTAGGAGAGAGAATGAGCACGTTTCTTCGTACTGCAGCACTAATGCTATTGGTACTCAGCCGCGCACCTGCATTTGCGGCCACGCTTAATCAATCCGATTCCACCCCAACAAAAGGAAAGCAAGAGCAAAACGAAGTTTGTCCATCTGTATTCAAACACAGTCTTAGTGGCTTGTACGGCATTGATGCTGTTCAAGGCGCTGCCTTCCAACCCCATAACGATTTTGACATCTTGTACAGCAAAGCCCACCAGGCTCAACATGAGCTAGAAGCGCTTTGTAAAACCACCACCCTACTGACTGACACCGATGCGTACTTTGCAGGCGTAAAATCTGCTGAGCGAGCGAAAGTGAAGATTGACACCGAGCTCAACGGTCAGGTTAATCAGATCACAGACCTAGCTCGAGGCACTATCGTCGCCAAGGACGTAGAGAGCCTTGTAGGCGCTTATGAAGCGCTTAGCCGTGAAGCTCAGGTAGTAAGGGTTAAAAACCGCTTTAAAAGCCCAGCAGCGTCTGGATATCGTGACCTAAACATCTTGGTTAAATTACCTAAGACCGGAATTATCGCTGAAGTACAACTGCACCTTAAAGACATCGCAGATGTTAAGAGTGGACCTGAACACGATTTGTATGAAATTGTTCAGGGAATTGAGCGCAGAGCAGCCGCTGAAAACCGTGCTCTTAACGAGTTTGAGACAGCACAAATTGCCAGTCTGCGACGTCAATCAATGGAGCTGTATCAAAACGCTTGGCAACCTTACATTACCACCAACATTCGAGCGGCCTAGGTCGCTCTATAAGGGCAATGGCTTAGCGTTCGATACCCTCTAACACCTAGCCCCTAAAACACAAAAAGACCACACTAGGTGGTCTTTTTGTTTAACAGTAGGACATTAATCTACTTTGATATTTTCGACTCGAGCCTTCAGTTTCTGACCCGGACGGAATGTCACTACGCGTCGAGCGGAAATGGGAATGTCTTCACCAGTTTTGGGATTTCGACCCGGGCGTTCATTTTTGTCACGCAAGTCAAAATTACCAAAACCCGACAGTTTTACCTGTTCGCCACTTTCAAGTGATTTTCTAATTTCTTCGAAAAACACTTCTACCGTTTCCTTGGCATCCCTTTTACTGAATCCGAGTTTCTCAAATAGGTTCTCAGCCAGATCGGCTTTTGTGAGCGCCATAAAACTCCCCTCAAAGCTAATTCATACCTTGCTATCACAGTGATAACGCTTAAGATTTCGTTCGACCAATCAACAACATAACAGGCCAACTTTGAAAAGTGTAAGCCAACCTTCTGATTTTCGCCAACTTTTTTATTTCAGAACTATGTCAGGATTTTGCTTTAAGTTTTAGCAAGTTATCGTGTTTTTAGCATAATTTAGAGATATAGATTACCCAAAAACGATCGAGCAGCGTATTATTCTAAAAATTAAAACAAAAACAGGCTTTAATAAAATTATAAACAAAATTGAAAATAGTGACCTTGATGCAGATGAGTTGTAATTTATTGTGTAAAAACAGAGAGTTGCAATATACATTCGATATGAAACTGGTTTTTTCTTCCCCATTATATCGAGGTATAAAAAAAGCGAGTTACTTTTCAGCAACTCGCTTTTTCAGGTAATTCACGTTGATACGCTAATCGCGATTAGTCACGCAGTGATGCACCAAATTTCTCAGAAATATGAGCAACAATTGCATCTACCGCACCTGCGATATCAGCATCTTCAAGCGTGCGCTCTAGAGACTGTAGAGTCAGAGCAATTGCTAGGCTCTTCTTGCCTTCTTCAACGCCCTTACCAACGTATACGTCGAATAGCTTCGCATCTTTTAGGAACTCGCCCCCTTGCTCTAGGCAAGCAGCAACGATGTCACCAGAAGCTACCGCTTCATCAACAACAACGGCGATGTCACGACGGTTTGCAGGGAACTTAGAAAGCCCTGCCGCTTCTGGAATCACTTTCGTGTTGATCGCAGACCATTCAACTTCGAATACGATAGTACGACCGTTTAGACCGAACTTACGCTCTAGCTCTGGGTGAATAGTACCAATGACACCAACCTCTTTGCCATCTACAACGATTGCTGCAGATTGACCTGGGTGAAGTGCTGGATGTTTCGCCGCAGCAAATGAGTATGCTTTCTCGTTTGCAGACAGTTCTAGAATTGCTTCTAGGTCGCCTTTAAGGTCAAAGAAGTCAACCGTATTGGTTTCAATATCCCAATGCTCTTCGCTGCGAGTACCCGCAATCACACCAGCAAGCATAGGCTCTTGGCGCATGCCATTTTCAGCGTTCTCGCATGGAATGAAACGCAAACCGTATTCGAATAAACGAACGCGTGGTTGCTGACGCTTCTGGTTGTGAACAACCGTGTTTAGAAGACCTTGGATAAGACCAAGACGCATTGCTGACATGTCCGCAGAGATTGGGAATGGCAGAATCAGCGGCTCAACGTCTGGCACAACAAGCTTTTGCTGTTCTGGCTCAACGAAGCTGTATGTAATCGCTTCATGGTAGCCACGATCAACAAGTAGGTCACGTACGCGTTTAAGCGGAAGATTCGCTTCAACGTGGTTGTGCATCTTAAGTGTTGCGGCAGGGTGTTGATTTGGAATGTTGTCGTAACCGTAGATACGACCCACTTCTTCAATCAGGTCTTGTTCGATTGCGATGTCAAAACGCCATGTTGGTGCAACACCAGTCCAACCAGTACCAGTCGTCGTTACTGTTAGACCTAGACGTTCTAGGATCTCAACAACTTCAGCATCAGCGATGTGGTGACCCAGAAGTGAATCTAGCTTAGTACGGCGTAGTTCAACAGTGTTTGGCTTAGGAAGATCAGCGTCAGATTCAACAGCAACAACAGGTGCTACTTCACCGCCACAGATTTCAACCAGAAGCTCCGTTGCACGTTCCATTGCGCTTACTTGCAATGCATAGTCCACACCACGCTCGAAGCGCATTGAAGAATCAGTGTGCAGACCGTAGCTACGAGCACGACCACGGATATGGTCAGGTGCGAAGAACGCACACTCTAGAAGTACATCTTTGGTCTCAGTAGTTACACCAGACTCTTCACCACCAAAGATACCCGCGATAGCGAGTGCTTTGTTGTGGTCTGCAACAACCAGTGTATCTGCGTTTAGTTCAGCTTCAGTACCGTCTAGAAGAGTCAGTTTCTCGCCCTGCTCTGCCATACGAACAACGATGCCACCTTCAATCTTAGCAAGATCGAACGCGTGCATTGGCTGGCCTTGCTCTAGAAGTACATAGTTAGTAATGTCTACAACAGGGTCGATAGAGCGAATTCCACAACGACGCAATTTCTCTTGCATCCATAGTGGCGTTTCCGCTTGAACGTTCACGTTCTTAACGATACGACCTAGGTAACGTGGACACGCTTCCGTTGCTTTAACTTCAATAGAAGCTACATCAGCAATAGATGCTTCAACAGGGTTAACCGCTGGTGCTGTTACATCAGCACGGTTTAGAACGCCAACTTCACGAGCAAGACCACGGATGCTGAAACAGTCAGCGCGGTTTGCTGTTAGGTCTACGTCAACAGTCACGTCATCAAGACCTAGGAAGTCACGGAAATCAGTACCGATTACTGCGTCTTCAGCCAGTTCCATGATGCCGTCAGATTCAACATCGATACCTAGCTCAGTAAATGAGCACAGCATACCGTGTGAAGGTTGACCGCGTAGTTTTGCTTTCTTGATTTTGAAATCGCCCGGAAGAACAGCACCAACTGTTGCTACTGCTACTTTCAGACCTTCACGGCAGTTAGGCGCGCCACAAACGATGTCTAGCAGTTCTTCTGCGCCAACATCAACTTTAGTTACGCGTAGTTTGTCTGCGTCTGGGTGCTGACCGCACTCAACCACTTTACCTACTTTAACGCCAGTGAAAGAACCAGCCACAGGTAGTACGTCGTCTACCTCTAGACCAGCCATTGTAATTTGGTGCGTAAGTTCGTCAGTAGATACTGAAGGGTTTACCCACTCACGAAGCCATGATTCGCTGAATTTCATTGTGATGAACCCTCTGGATTACTTGAACTGTTTTAGGAAACGTAGGTCGTTCTCGAAGAACGAACGTAGGTCATTTACACCGTAACGAAGCATCGCTAGACGCTCGATACCGATGCCGAATGCAAAACCAGAGTATTTTTCAGGGTCGATGCCTACGCTGCGAAGTACATTTGGGTGCACCATGCCACAGCCTAAGATTTCTAACCATTTGCCGTCTTTACGCTTAACGTCCACTTCCATTGAAGGTTCAGTGAATGGGAAATATGACGGACGGTAACGAACTTCAAGGTCTTCTTCGAAGAAGTTAGTTAGGAAGTCGTGCAGGATACCTTTCAGCTGTGCGAAGTTAACATTCTCGTCAACAAGCATGCCTTCCACTTGGTGGAACATCGGCGTGTGTGTTTGGTCGTAGTCGTTACGGTATACACGGCCAGGTGCGATGAAACGGAATGGTGGTTTGCCATTTTCCATCGTACGGATCTGTACACCAGACGTGTGGGTACGTAGCATCAGATCTGGATTGAAGAAAAAGGTGTCGTGGTCAGTACGAGCTGGGTGATCTTCTGCAATGTTCAGTGCATCAAAGTTATGAAATGCATCTTCAATTTCAGGACCAGACTCAGTGCTAAAGCCTAACTCACCAAAGAACTTTTCAATACGCTCAACAGTACGAGTAACTGGGTGTAAACCGCCGTTCTCGATACGACGACCTGGTAGGGTTACGTCGATAGTTTCTGCCGCTAGCTTCGCTTCAAGCTCTGCACGTTGTAGTGCATCTTTACGTGCCGCGATAGCTTGCTGAACCACGCCTTTTGCTTTGTTGATCTCTTGACCAGCACTGCGGCGCTCTTCTGGTGGTAGTTTACCTAGGCTTTGAAGTTGAGCCGTTAGCTCACCTTTCTTTCCTAGATACTGAACACGCACTTCGTCAAGTGCGACTAGCGAGTCTGCAGCGTCAATCGCTGTGCCCGCGTTAGCAATGATCTCTTCTAGATGTTGCATCGTTTCCTCGTCTACCGTCCGGTAGTATCCATAAGGGTGTTTTTTGATAGCTGTACATACTAATAAAACCCGCCGCTAATGCCAAATTGATTTGTAAATTGAACGGGTTATTGGGCAAAAAAAACACGTTTTTTGCCCTTTTGATGAAAAACTAGCAGGAAACGATGAGTAATCGCGGTTTTCTAGAGGCGATTATTTGGCTTGAGCTCGGATGAAGATGAAGTTTGGACGACGAGATAGTCGCTCAAATGTCTCAGGTGCCACCGCTTGCATCTCTGGTGCCGGCTTACCTTCAGAAAACTTATCTAAAATAAAACCGGTTTCAGATAAGCTATCAAATAAGTTAGTCAATGAGCGTCTAAAAAACGAAACCTCCACTGGCTCACCGACGGTATCCCAGTGCTCAGTAATACGTTCTACATCAAAATAGTTATTGAAGGCATCATCTTCAAAATCAATGATCGGATGGTGAGTTGAAAACACAAAGGTTCCCCCCGTTTTCAGAACACGCTGAACTTCTGTAAACAAAGGAACCAAATCTTCTAAGTAATGAATCATCAGGGGGCAGACAACGACGTCGTACTGATCGCTGGATTCTTTGGGTAAGCCTTCTGTTAAATCTTGCGAATAACATGTGACAGCGTCACCCAGACGACGTTGAGTCAACTCTACCATTTCCTCTGATAGATCAATCGCTGTGACAGTTGCGCCTTGCTTGACGAAGTGTTCCGCGTAGACGCCTGGGCCACAGCCTAAGTCAAGCACCCGTTTATTGTTCACATCACCAACGAGCGCAAGCGTAGATGGGCGTTCATAGAGTGCATTATATGCATTGTTTTCAATCGCTTCGGCATATTTGTCCGCATGCTTGGTGTACATCTCACCCATCAAAGCCTCCAACTTTCATATTTATCAACTTTGGCAATCGCAGGCAATCTACCTTTCGCATTTTTACTCGTCAATGGCTAACGAAACGATATTACTTAATCTTAACCGCACCACACTAAACGAAGCATATCCTTGTGTTGAATACCCTTCTCAAATATGGGCTCATCGTAATTATCTAGAAAGAAGTCTTTTACAACACTGTCGACTCGAAAACCATGTTTTTGGTAAAAGGATAATTGATAACCAAAAGTGCCGGTACCAAGTTCAACCTTTAGAATTCCGCTTGCGGCGAGCATTTTCAATGCTTCATCCAGCAACACCCCACCAAAACCTTTACCTTGATGCTCATCATAAACAGCGATGTTATACAGCTCAGCTCTCTGGCCTTTATGGTCAATCTCTACCAATAATGCCCCGACTATCTTACCTTGTAGAAAAGCCGCGTATGCTTCGCATCGCTGACGATAAACGTTAATGGCAGCCTCTTCAGGGTCGGCTATCAGTAGTAGATCTAACGGTAACACATCATGTGTTAGTGATTTAACTTCAAACATTGAGTCCATCATCATCCAATCTCTTTTTCCATCAAAAAGTTTTTTAACCCTACACCACGAACATTTGCTTCATTTTCTCTAACGATATTAAACCCAAAATGAAGATAAAACGGCTTGGCCGTGATGCTTACAAAAGAGTAAAGCTTGGGTAAGGACATCTCATTTGCCTTTTCATGAATGACATTCATCAAAGCACGGCCAACACCTTGCCCTTGAGATTGATGATGACAATAAAAATGATCAATAAGACCATCCGGCTGTATATCGCTGTAACCAAGGATACGTTCACCGTCAGTAGCGACAAATGGCTGCTTTAAATCAATATAGCGCTCAAATACCTCTATTTCCATGTCTAACGGAGCCCAGCAATTCACCTGCATCTTATTGTAATCTTTGCGATTTACAGTGCGAATTGTTTGTTGATAGAGTTTCAGTAGCCACCGAGCATCATGGGTTGTTGCTGGTCGGATAGTAATTTTGCTCAAAACAACTCCTTATCACCTAAACTGTCATGAATACATCCAGCCATTGATAGGTAAAAGTATTACCGTGGTCACTAGATGGTAACCAATTGAAAAATAGCTTGTTGTGTACTAAATATTAAGACTCATAGAAAACGTCAAGCGGAAGCTATTATGCCCGAAGATAACAAAAAAGTTCTTGTGCTTTACGCTCATCCTTCACAACGCCGCTCTGAAGTCAACGCTCCCATGTTTCGAGACGCAACATCCGTCAAAGGCGTGACTGCAGTGGATCTCTATTACGAGTACCCTACGTACAACATCAACATTGATAAAGAGCAACAACGACTCATTGATCATGACATCATCATCTTCCAATTTCCTCTCTACTGGTATTCAACACCCTCTATTCTGAAAGAATGGCAAGACTTAGTCCTAGAATATGGATTTGCTTATGGTCAAGACGGTACTGCCCTGCATGGAAAAACATTTTTCTGCGCTATCTCCGCAGGCGGTAGAGCGGAAGCGTATCAAACTGACGGCTATAACCATTTCACAATCAGAGAGTTGCTCCAACCATTAGAACAGACTGCAACGTTGACGGGCATGATCTACCTTCCTCCATTTTGTCTGTTTGGCTCTCGTACGGCACAAGAAGAGCGACGCATACCAGAGCATCGGGAACGCTGGCGTGAGTTACTCACCCTACTCGTCGAAGATAAATTCGATATCCAACAAGCTATGCCAATGGAAAAACTCAATCACTATTGGCCTCAAGAGCAAACCGCTAAATCTGATGAGGGTACATCATGACCGAGTATTTTTTACAAGCATTCGTCTATTTGGTTGCCGCCGTCATTGCCGTACCTATTGCTAAACGACTTGGCCTTGGCTCTGTTCTCGGCTACTTGATTGCAGGCGTTGTCATAGGGCCGATTATCGGACTGGTTGGCGAAGAAACGACGACAATTCAACACTTTGCTGAATTTGGTGTCGTGATGATGCTATTTTTAGTTGGCCTTGAGTTAGAACCCAAAATGCTATGGGGGATGCGCCACAAGCTTATTGGCCTAGGTGGCATTCAAGTGGGTGGTACGGCCGCTGCTGTCATGGGTATTGCATTGGCACTTGGACAAACATGGAGTGTTTCGTTAACCATTGGTCTTATTTTTGCGCTCTCTTCCACCGCTATTGTGCTGCAAACCTTTAATGAAAAGGGGTTAGCAAAAACGGAAGGCGGCCAAAGCTCATTTTCTGTGTTGCTGTTCCAAGACATTGCCGTCATTCCAATGCTCGCCTTCATTCCACTTTTAGCTATCCCGGAGTTGGTTGAGCAAGCCCAAAATGCAGTTGATCAAGCCGCAGAACATCATGAGCAGATTAGTTTGGTCGCAGGCTTGCCTGGCTGGGTCTATGGCCTAGTGATTACTGCGTCTATCGCCGTGGTTGTGGTTGGTGGGCACTTCTTAAGTCGGCCGCTATTCCGCTTTGTTGCGTCTTCAGGTCTTAGAGAGATTTTTACCGCTACAGCGTTAATGTTAGTGATTGGGATTGCCGCATTAATGAGCTTAGTGGGGCTATCCCCTGCTCTGGGTACGTTCCTTGCGGGTGTTGTTCTAGCAAACAGTGAGTTCAGGCACGAGCTTGAGTCTAATATCGACCCATTTAAAGGTTTATTGTTGGGGCTTTTCTTCATCACTGTTGGTGCAGGCATCAGCTTCGAAATATTGTTTAACGACTTCTTTGTTATCATTGGCTTAACTCTCGGTGTCATGATGTTGAAAGCAGCAGTGCTCTACATTCTGGCCATGATATTCAAAATACAAAACAGCGCTCGCTGGTTATTTACATTGAGTTTGGCGCAGGCGGGTGAGTTTGGTTTTGTACTATTGAGCTTCTCGGTTCAAAACCATGTATTGCCAAATGACATTGCACAAACGCTTTCACTGGTCGTCGCGCTCTCCATGTTCCTAACACCTGGCCTATTTATCTTATTTGATAAAGTCATCTTACCCCGCTTTGAGAAAGAGAGTAACGATAGAGAAGCAGACACCGTTGACGAACGTGGTAGCGTGCTAATCGCGGGTATGGGTCGCTTCGGACAAATCGTTAACCGACTGCTCGTCGCCAATCATGTAAGGACGGTGGCATTGGATGTCCGAGCTGACCAGGTGGATAACATGCGCCAAATTGGCACCAAAGCCTTCTTTGGTGATGCCTCCAAACCCGACATTCTTCATACTGCAGGAATCGAAGAAGTAAAACTGCTCGTCGTCGCCATTGACAATCAAGAAGCCAGTATCGAACTTGTAAAGTACGTTAAACATACGTACCCTCACGTTAAAATTCTCGCTAGGGCATTCGACCGTGGGCACGGCTATCAGCTCAGACAAGCTGGTGCGGACTACATTGAATCAGAAACCTACCATTCTGCACTAGAACTTGGTGCTAAAACGATGAATTGTTTGGGCTTCCATCCTTTCTTTGTGGAACAACAAAAAACCACTTATAAAGTCATTGAAGACAAGCAATCAGACCGTCTTTATGAAGGTTGGAAAGGTGGCGCCGAAGGTGAGCGCTTTGATAACAATTACCGTGATCTATTTATAGAACTGGAAAGCTTGATTAAGGACGCGATGCAAATCGATCGCAACGACAAGCACTCTCGCGAGCGTGGCTGGACACCACCTCCAAAAGGCTACGCCGACAAATTTGAAGAGTAGCAATTAAAGGTCTGGTAAATAAAGGGACGGGCACATTGCTCGTCCTTATTGTTTATTTGCCCTAGTCTTTGCTCGCAGCATTAGAAACAAAACAAAGAGAACAACGTGGATAAAGATTCAAAGCAGCTCGCTAAGCAACTGTTTAATATGACACTACCCATGGTGCTAGGTGTCCTATCACTCATGAGTTTTCAACTGGTAGATAGTGCATTTATTGGCCAGCTAGGCGTACTGCCACTCGCTGCACAAGGCTTTACCCTGCCGATGCAAATGGTGATCATTGGTATACAAGTCGGCCTTGGCATTGCGACGACAGCCATCATTTCCAGAGCACTTGGCGCTAACAAGGACGAGTATGCGAAGCAGTTAGGTGGGTTGATATTGGTGTTTGGCAGTGCTGGCGTGGCAATCATCGGCGTGCTGATCTGGTTTATCCGCCACCCAATTCTTGCCCTGTTAAGCGCCCCGGAAAGCGTTTATCCGGTCATTGATAGCTATTGGCCATATTGGCTATTGAGCTCATGGGTGGGTGCTGTACTCTATTTTTACTACAGCGTCTGCCGAGCCAATGGCAATACTGTGTTGCCGGGAATGATGATGGTCATTACCAGCATTATCAACCTTGCGCTTGACCCTCTATTTATTTTTACTTTTGACATGGGCATCAACGGCGCTGCCATTGCGACTATCGTTGCCTTTGGTATTGGCATTGCAGTCGTCGCCCCGAAAGTAGTATCAAAAAACTGGGCGTCATTTAATTGGTCTAATGTGGATATCGGCGAGAGTTTGCGCTCGATTTGGAAAATCATGGCACCCGCCATGGTCAGCCAATTACTACCACCGCTATCCTCTATGCTGGCAACAAAGTTGCTCGCGACTTTCGGCACTGCAGCCGTTGCAGCTTGGGCTCTTGGCTCACGTTACGAGTTTTTTGCCATTGTGACCGTGCTTGCCTTAACCATGTCGATGCCGCCTATGGTGGGCAAACTGCTTGGCGCAAAAAATCTCGAGGACATCAAAAAGCTGGTTAACATCGCGGTTGCCTACATTTTAGGATTTCAGTTGTTAGTCGCCGTCATTACTTGGCTATTTGCCACTCAGCTTTCCTCTCTCATGACCAGTGAAGACAATGTCTTTCAGATCTTGAACTATCACCTGATTTTAGTGCCATTCAGTTTAGGGCCACTTGGCGTATGTATGCTTATGGTGTCCATCTCAAATGCTCTAGGTAAAGCTAAAACAGCCCTAGCCATTTCGACCCTTCGATTATTCGCATTTTTCTTGCCTTGTTTGTGGCTCGGTGCACAATTTGGGGGAATTCAAGGGCTCTTTTATGGTGCGCTAATTGGCAACGTCCTAGCAGGAATAAGTGCCTGGTTCACATACAGTTATTCGGTCAAACAACTAGAGAAAACACTGTCTCAGTAACCCCTTGCACTCAAAGTGGTAACGGTAACGACTTTGTCAAACGCCCTCTCCTTTGCTAGGTTTAAAATACGTAGTGAAAGGAGAGGTGCAATTAATGAAAATAAACATTCAGACCCATCACGTATCGATCGGCGACGACTCAAGAGAAGAAATAGAAAGCAAGTTCGAAAAAATTGCGGATCACTTCCCACAGCTCATTAGTAGCGACATCATCATTAGAAAAGAGCATGACCAACATGAGGTGGAAGTATTCACCAACTACGAAGGCGTACGAGTCTCAGCTAAAGCTACTCACGACATCATGTACCCCGCTATCGCGGCATCGTTAAAAAAACTGGAAGCTGGGCTGCGCACCCGCAAGGGTCAGCTTAAATCGGACATCCACTCTTAAATCAATTACCACGATATCACTGACGTGGTTTATGCCTAACCAAGATTCCAAAGCCGACAGTACGTCGGCTTTTTTGGTACTAAACCCTCCTAAGGGAATCCATGCTTATTACTTAATTCGAATACTACCTGCAACATTTTCTTATTCTGATATTGAGTAAGAAAATACCTGCTTTATCGCCAGCACTATCGTTCATCATGTGCCTCTCAGATAGTCTCTTCGACTTTTGAAAGCCTGTGGCACAAAATGACAACTTTACAATTTTTATCCCGCTACTATGTGCTCCAAACAACGTGGAGCAGACATCATGACCTATAGAGAATTTCAACATACCGACGCATACAAACTTATGGTGGGCACGGGTGACCTTATCACTTCCATTGCCAACTTTAGCTTTACAGTCATCAAATCCGTAGCTAGAGCCGGCTACTGGATTGTACGAAAAACTTACTCATGGATCGTCCAGTGATAGAGCTAAAACCAAATAGCGAGTATCCACACCCTGGATTTTCGCATTATTTTTTCTAATTAATAACAGAAATATTTATCGTGATTAACATCACATTTTGTTATTGATGAAAACTAAAACTGACACTAATATCTGCGCCCTAACACTGACAGGGCAAATCCTAGGCAGGTTTCATCACTCCCTATTGTTTACGAGATATTTGAGAAATGTCATCCAAATTTCCATTAGCAAAGCTGACCTTTTTAATCGCTATTCTGACCGCAGTTGGTCAAATGACTCAAACTATGTACGTCCCATCTATTGGGCAAATGGCGCAAGAGTTTCGTGTCAACCCTGCCATGCTACAAGCTGTGATGGCGTGTTACCTGATCCCTTATGGTTTATCGCAGTTCGTATATGGCCCTCTATCAGATAAATTGGGTCGTAAACCTATCATTCTAGTTGGATTAGCTATATACCTTGTCGGCGCTGTGATGAGTCTGTTCGCACACTCCTTCGAGTTGTTTTTACTAGGCAGTTTTATTCAAGGTGCTGGCATCGGTAGCGGCGGAGCGATGTCTCGTACACTCTCTCGTGACTGTTTCTCCGGGGAAGAACTACACCGCGCAAACAGCATCATTAGTATGTGCGTCATTTTTTCACCACTGCTTGCACCCGTGCTTGGTGGCGTGTTTACAGAAACTCTGGGCTGGCGTTCAAGCTACCTGTTCTTAACTTTGTTTGCCGTTGCCGTGGTGATTGTAATGGCATCGAAGCTGATGGAAACGCTGCCTCAAGAACGTAGAAGTAAAAGCTCAGCAATGGACAACTACCGCTTTGTACTAGCAGATCGTCGCTTTCAAGGTTACGTGATTTGTCTTGTAGCGACTTTCGCTGGAGTTGCTGTATTCGAAGCAGCGGCTGGCGTACTGTTTGGTGGTGTACTTAAACTATCCGCGCTGACTGTTAGCATTCTGTTTGTAATGCCAATCCCAGGCTATTTACTGGGCGCTGGTTTCTCCTCCATGCTGGCCAAACGTTACGGAACACAAGCGGCATTCAAGTTTGGCTTGGCTGCTATTGTACTTGGCTCTGTGGTGGTGTTACTTCCAGGTCTACAAGGTGCAACCGACGCTTGGACACTGACATTTGGATCCACAATCTATTTTCTAGGTGCTGGTGTCTTATTCCCAGCGGCGACAACAGGCGCGTTAACGCCATTCCCAAATCATGCGGGTACAGGTGGCGCAGTATTGGGTGGCATGCAGAACCTTGGAGCTGGACTTGCTACACTTGGGGCCTCAGTTATCCCTGCTAGCAGCCAACTTCCACTCGGAGTAATTATGCTTATCATGGCACTGTTGGCGATGTGGGGACTTCATATTGCCAATCGTGATCGAGGTCATGACAACAGCAATGATGCCGTCATGGTATAGAACATTCATTGACAGAATTACCTCACAAGGCGACGTTTCACGTCGCCTTTTTGCCGCCAAAATTAGACTCAACTCGACATATCGTTGCGTTTCAATACCATTTCTCGACTTCTATTTTGTTTTCAGTTGGTTAACATTGCAATATGGCATACAGCGGCTAGAATGGTGACTTACCCTCTACCCAATAATGCCATGGAAGGAGTCACTGGAGTTGAGAGTTCGCTGTATGCATCACCTTGTTGTCATTGTTATCTCCACTGCTCTAGTCGCCATTAATGCCTTTCAAAGTGCACATGCCGCCAGCACGGAAAATAAAACCTTTCTAGTCTCCGCCCATGAGCGGGACTTCTTAGCGAGGTTTATTTTTTCGACCATAGAGAGTCAATCAAACTTTCGCTTTGAATATGTTACTGCATCAGATTTTACTGAACGACTGAATGCTGTTGAAAATCACAATCTCGATTTTGTCGCCAATATCACTTTTACCAAGGCTCGCTCTCAGCGATTTATTTTTTCGCAGCCGATCAATATAGAACCCACCTATTTATTTACTCAATCCGGTCAAAGCTTTGACGATCTGTCTGTCATTGGCACCACCATGGGGACTGCGTTTAATGATATTATTCAACGCTACTACCCCGAGAAGCGGGTCTTAAGCTTTAACGACAATGAAGTCGCATTTGAAAGCATGCGCAGCGGCGATATTGATGGCTACATCGGCACATTTTTACAGCTAGAATGGTTTTTAAACGCTGGATTCAAAGCGGCTCTTATTAATGACAGAGTCTCAATACCGCCTGTCTCTATCATTACTAATAAACATGGGAACGCGCCTTTGTTGGCGAAGTTCAGTCAAATCATCTCACAAGATTCTGTTCAAAAGCAGATACGTAGTTATATAGAAAGCTACATCACCAACATAGCAATCAAGCAGTTAAAAAGTGACATTGAGTCTTCCGCCTTAGACCTTAGGGCGCCTCTAGAGGTGCACCTCAACCACAGAAAGCCTTATGTCTATCAATCCAAAGATGGTGATGTAAAAGGCGTTGCCGTCGAACTGGTTAAAGAAATCTGTCGTCTCGGTTCTTTGCAATGTGAACTTATTTACGAGCCAAACATGGCCTGGGCGGCATCGCTGCAAAAACTCATGCTAGCCGAACACGACGTCATGACCCCTATTGCTGATCTCCGGCATCGCAAAAAGCATATGATCTTCAGTCGACCTTTTGCTTCAATTGATGGCGTGATTGCTAAACGTGTAGGGTTTAAGGAAGAAGTCTACAGGCATATCTCTGAGCTTTTTGCTGAACGTGTAGGCGTCGTAGAAAATGATGTTTTTGCCACTATCACCAGACGATTGCTACCGAATAAAGAATTAGTCTATTTCAAAGACACCGAAGCCATGGTACGAGGTCTAATTGCCGGAACTATTGATTACGCGGTCACTAACCGCGTCACACTCAATACTTTGCTCTACGAGCAAGTACTGTCGGAAATTACTGAAGACCACTACTTTAAGCCTTTTTATCAGTCTCAGTTGAGTTTTGGCTTTCCGAAAACAGAACGTGGTGAAACACTGGCAAAACTGTTCAACCGTACGTTGGATTTTGTTGATACAGAAGCGATCCATCAGAAATATCAACCACCTGCGAACTGGCGAGAGCTCAATAAAAAAGAGCTAGATAAAAAGCGCCTTAATATAATCAATGTACTGCTCGGCCTGTTTATTTTAGTGACCATCGTATTTGGCTATCTGACTAATCATAGAGCAAACCATGACGCCCTAACTAAGCTGAAGAATCGATACGCGTTGAACCGTATTCGCAAGCAATCATTAGGAAAAGGAAACGGGCTTATTTATATTGACCTTAATGGGTTTAAACAAATTAACGACACTTACGGCCACACTGTCGGCGACCAAGTACTAAGATGCTACGCCAAGCTACTGCGCCAAACGGTAAATGGGACGAGTTATCGAATTGGAGGTGATGAGTTTGTTGCTATTACGCCAATAAGCAGAAGGAAATTGTCTGAACTGCTACCACAACTCGAAAGTTTTGAGTTTAAGCTTCGTGGCAAAGATGAAACACTGCAGCTTCACGCAGCAATAGGGGTGTTCTTACCAGACAGCAGCGAGCTAAGTATTAAGCAGCTACTCATCTATACTGACTTTGCCATGTATGAAGCGAAAAGAAACAAAGATCTTCGCAGCGTTATCGTAGACAAAGCTAAGTTGGCAGAGCTAATAGAAGCTAACGGTATTCATAAAGCGGCTTAAAGAGCCCAAAAACAGAAAAGGAGGCTTAGGCCTCCTTTGTCATTATGGTACCTACACTTCGAATCGGCCAACCAATTGATCTAGCCTTGAGATAGAGTTTTGCATAAGTGATGTACGACGCGCCAACTGCTTGGATTGATATTGCAGGGAACTTGTCGACTCAGCAGCATGCTCCGCTGTCTTTGAGTTGGTGTTGCTCATGTCCGCAAGTCCAGTAATTGCAGCAAACAATGAATTTACCGATTGTTGTAACTGTTCGTTCTGCCTCGATGTATCAGCTAGGTAAGCATTGCTTTCTACATTTTCAATCCCCGCACGCATGGTATTCACGGCTTTCTCAGACTGCTGCCTTAGCTGTTCCATCAAGTCGCCAATATCCTTCGCTGCAGCGGCGGTTCTATCTGCTAAGGTCCTCACTTCATCAGCGACGACAGAAAAGCCTCTACCGTGCTCGCCCGCCCTCGCCGCTTCGATGGCCGCATTCAGTGCCAATAGATTGGTTTGCGCCGTAATGTCTGTGATAAGTGTGACGATGTCACTTATCTTTTCCATTTCATTATTCACGTCATTTACACTGGTAGACGAGGATTGAACAATCTCTTTAATGTTATCGGCGCTACTACGAGCCGTTTCATACTCCTGATGCGCACGTTCAACAGACTCCGTCATCAACACATGCATTTCTCTCGCATTATCATTAGCAGAACGGATTTCTTCAACTTGCTGCTCGGAAAGATCAATAAGCTGAGAGATGGATCCAGACGTATCCTCACTGGACTTGGACAATCGCTGACTACAACGAAACATAGATTCAGAGACATTGTTCACTTCACGACTCGCAAACACCAACTCTGATACAACTGTTTCTAAGTTATCAATGAAGCTGTTTGTCCACCTGCCTAAATCCCCTGTCTCGTCCGCTTTAAACTTGGAGGCATCAAGCCGCTGCTTTAGATTTCCATCTCCTTCGGCCAATACTTTCATCACACCTGTCATCTGTTCAAGGCTTCGCGACAAAGGTTTCGCTGTCCGTGATCGAAACAGTAGCGTTAATGCACCAGCACTTAGCAGTGATATGCCCGCACTCGAATACGGATCCCAACCCAAAAAGTGCTGAAGCGCCACTGGCAATAGTGTGACCAACATGGCTGAAGCCATAAAGCGACGAGTTAAGCGCCCCACCAGCGACCGATGGCGGTGCACTTCTTCCAAATCCGACTCACACATCATGCCCCATCGATCAATGGAGCCAGGCAACTGAAATGTCACGCCCTTACCAATCACCGGAATATGGCGATAGTCCGAGTATCCAGGGTAATCAACATATACATTACTGCCATTTTTGATCGTTTCGCGCACACCCGGGTGGAGTTGATTGGTCGCGGGATCATTAAACACCACTTCAAATTCGGTGTGATGACGAATTTGCACCCCTTGCTTTAAGTTCTCTCCATGAGAAAAGGTATTATCTTCAAATCTAGAACGCGACAGTGCAACACCTTGTGCGATGGTTGGATCGAACTTCGACTCAACCATAAATAAGTAGTTATCCCCTGACTCACTATAGATATGCCCCGCCTCTCGCTGTATCAAATCTCCTAGAACATCATTTGGCACACGCCCGCAGAGCACCGGAGAGTTAGGCTGGCTGGCATCAAGGGGTTGATAGAACATCAGGGTAACAGCATCATGAAACTTGGATGATGACGCCCCTATCGTTAGCGTTTTCTGATCAACGTAAGGGCCATGTAAAAATGGCCTCACTTGACCCAGTTCTAATGCTTTCGGAGCGGCTAGTTTTTGTCCATTGTGCTCACGATAACTTGAGCAGGTCGTCACACCGGTGCTATCAACCAAGAAAAGCTCTGTGAAGTCTTTGCTGCGTTTAAGCAATAAATCGAGCGCCTCAGCTTGTTCATCTTGCGTCTTCGAGGAGAGATAGAAAGCGGCATCTTCTAAGAACCGCCATTGATTAAGCGTCCATGTTTCTAACAGCTTCACCCGAGTTTGAGCAATGCTCTCGAACGTTTGCTCAAGCTCATTAATGCGACTGCGATTGGCAAAACAAGCCAGACGCATCGCGATTTTCCCCGTGCTTCCAAACCATGGTAGCCAGCGTTTTTCTGTTGTTGTTAAGTTCATGTTCAATCCCTTGAATCTAGTTTATTGATAATAAAGCAATTTATATACCCGTATTCTGTAGGGTTTAAACACTCGCAATTGCAGGGAATGGGAAAATGAAAACAGTCCTCATCGCACCAAATGGCTTTGATTAGCACCAAGTCTGTGCATTACTAGCACCAAATGAGTGAATTGCCTTTTCGAGGGGCAAGACATATCTACTAACAATAAAGTTGCCAAGTTAACACTATGATCTTGATAACAAATAGCCCATTTCCGGACGTAAATAGTACACTGTAAGCATTACTTCAATGCCTTGTTGGGAGACCACATGACTGAAAATCGTAAAGCCAGCCAAATTGTTTCCATTCTCTCTACTGTCCTTGCCATCGGCTTAGCCATTTATCTTGGGTCACTGATCAAATCAGTCGATACCATTGAAGAAAAGCTGAGCCATCAAGCACAGCAAATCGAACGAACAACCATTGCTGCAAGTGGCAATGCAGATCGCAGTAGTTACGTCCCTGCTTACTCTCATATCTACACCGATGGAGGTAAACCCGTACTGCTAGAGACCACGTTAGTTGTGAGAAACACAGATCCAAAGCAGAGCATTCAAATCCATAGCATTGATTACTTTGACACGGAAGGAAAACTGATTAGAAAGTTCCTAGACAAAGGTTATGTACTCGAACCACTTTCAAGCTCTGAGTATCTAGTAGAAAAACGAGAAGTGAGCGGTGGGGTCGGTGCCAATTTTATTGTTAATTGGTCAAATCCGAATGACGCATCGGAGCCGATATTTGAGGCCGTGATGATAGGCTCCGGCCACGGAAAAGACATCTCGTTTACCAGTCGAGCCACGAACTAATACAAAACGGCCCATTTCAACCAGTGAAATGGGCCGTTTTTAATGCGTAATTAGATACGCTTCAATCAGACTTAATTTGTTTGCTCGTTCAAGTAAGCTTGCAGTGAGATGGTCGTCCATTCACGCATTTTATTTAAATATGACGCTTGTGAATCCAAGATTTCTTTTGCCAGTTCATCGTTAGCCGCTTGTTGCTTAAGCAGTTCACCGTTCGCTTGTTTTAGAGCATTAATCACTTCAGGTGGGAAGCTACGAACTTTAATGTCTGGGTACTCTGAACTCATCTTAGACCAGCTATTCGCATTTTCATGGAGCGCTTGAGTATACATATCAAACGCCGCGACGCGGAACGAGGTTTCTAGAATGATTTTTAGATCGTCAGGTAGCTCTTGCCAGACTTTTTTGTTTACTAGGAACTGTGTCTCGGATCCTGGCTCATGCCATGCGGTGTAGTAATATGGCGCAATTTTCTGAAAGCCCATTCGTAAATCAAACGCAGGTCCAACCCACTCTAGAGCATCAATAGTGCCACGCTCTAACGATGTATAAAGCTCTCCTGGAGCGATGTTCGTAGGTTTAGCACCAACCTGAGCCAACACTTCACCAGCGAAACCCGGGATACGCATTTTTAACCCTTTCAAATCATCGATGGTGTTGATTTCTTTTTTAAACCAACCACCCATCTGGATATCAGAGTTACCGCCCGGAAATGACAATAGGTTATGCGGTGAATACACCTGTTGCATCAACTCTAAACCGCCACCGTGATAAAACCACGAATATTGCTCCATGGTTGTCATACCAAATGGCATCGATGAGAAATACAGCGTGTTTGGAACCTTGCCTTTCCAGTAGTAAGAGCTGGAATGGCCAAGATCGTATTGTCCCGATTTCACCATATCAAAGACGCCAAGTGGTGCTTTGTGCTTGTTGGCCGAATCGATACGAATGATCAAACGTCCGTTCGACATTTCTTTCGCAAGCTTAGCCATATTCTTACTCGCATCCCCTAAGATGGGCGTGTTAGGTCCCCAGGTTTCTGCAAGTTTTAGACGATACACTTTGTCATCTGCTTGAACATGAGTTGCGGCAAGAGTGGTTAGAGATGCGACGATAAGAGTACTGACTCGACGAATGGTTTTTTTGAAGTCCATTTCTTAGATTCCTGTGTACGTTATTGGGTAGCTCACCAACAATGAATGTAAACACCTTGTATGTCAAAGTGTTATCATTTGGCTTCATTCTGATCGCACAGGCAGTCTGTCTATTATTTAACCACTGAGCCTTATTTTATCCTTTACGCCGCACTAACCCTTTATTTATCTCCAAGCCGGAGGCCGCTAAAAATATTCCATTCTGTTTAACAAAGTGATAGTTCTGTCACGGATTCTCTGATATTAATAGCCGAATTGTTCAATATTTTGAAAAGTAACACTATGGACTGGGCTACACTGACAATATTCATCCCCACCTTTTTCTTTGTATCTATTACTCCAGGTATGTGCATGACGCTCGCCCTTACTATGGGTATGAGCATCGGTTATCGTCGCACCTTGTGGATGATGATTGGTGAGCTTTTGGGCGTTGCGGTTGTTGCTTTAGCGGCTATTTTAGGTATCGCGGCAGTAATGCTGAGATATCCAGAAGTGTTCACTATTTTCAAAGCAGTAGGTGCGACTTACCTCTTCTATCTAGGCATTCAAATGTGGCGTTCACGCGGCAAACTCGCCATCACATCCGAAGTTGAGCAATCGTCACGTCACAACGATTGGGATCTTGTTGTACAAGGCTTTGTCACGGCCATCGCCAACCCTAAAGGCTGGGCTTTCATGATTTCACTGCTTCCACCCTTTATCGATCAATCCAAGTCAATGTTTGGCCAGGTCTCCATGATGCTTGCGATTATCTTAGTCAGCGAATTCGTCTGCATGACAATATATGCAACCGGAGGCAAAGGTTTAAAACGCACCCTGGGCAACGCCAACAATGTGCGAACCATGAATCGCATCGCAGGCACGCTCATGTGTGGCGTTGGTGTTTGGCTGTTTTTCGGCTAAATAATGGGCTCCTGGTAGGAGCCCATTTTCTTTACTGAGTGACACCAGCAATGACTGCCGGCTCTCCGGTCACCGCAGGCATGGAGCCTATATCTGCGCTGCCTGTTACTGACGTTGGCACTGCGACGGCAGGGTCTTGAAGCGTTAACAAACTACACTCAGAGCTCGCTAAAGGCTTCATGAGTTCTTCAATTTCTCTTGCTTTAATAACATATTGGCTGTCTCCGCCCATCACCACACCATCGCGAATTGAGAACGCCGCTCTGTAGTGACTATTATCGCTATGTTTGATACTCGGGAGCCCCCATAGGTCACCATTGCCCCCGTAGTTCAGCATGAAGGTTTGATTTGCATACTCTCCAGCATCACCGCTTCGATCACTATCGCTAGTATGCACATAGCTAAACTGAATAGGACGCTCGAAGCTTACAATGTCTCCAGATTCATCTCGCACCGTGGTTAGTCGATTCCATTCATTCACCCCAGTTTCCCAAACGTAAAACTCTTGCACTAGGTTGGAGTCATAAATATCCCATGGATTCGAAATGGATTGCGTCGACAAAACCATCGGGCCTGTCCTGACACCCCAATGGTGAGGGCTAGATTCAAGAGTGGATGAAGTGATTGAAGAGTCAAACTGAACCGGTTCACCACTTGTCACACTGACGAGTGTGAGCGCATTATCGCCGCTAATCGAGAAAGTAAACGCATAGGCGTTACCATGCTGCGTTTCAAAAGGACTGTTCTCGCCCCAATATTGAGCGATGTGCTGAGCATCAATAGTTCCGATTGGACAGTTGTCATAACAGTTCAGAGTAATTGTACCGTTATTAGGAAGTGCCGCATCACCACTTTGAGAACCGTCGATAAAGGTTTGTTGATAGTAAGTGATACTGTCTTCGCCACTTAGATACTTAACTTCACCACCAAGCTGTTCGGAGTACATGTAAAGACTTTCATGGTCATTCAAAGCAATAGCAATCGGAGTATCGAGCTGAGTAACCGTTGGACCACTTTCCCCCCACTTTAGCTTCCCAACTTTTACAAATTGCTGACTACTATAATTCACGACCCACTGGTCAAAGTTACCATCTTGATAGACAGCATCATCCCAATAGTGGAAATCAATGCCTGCTAACTCAGTAAGCGCCAATTCGTTTACGGTGTTTTTAATCAAACGTCCTGGTGCCGTCACGATAGTTAATGACTCTTGCTGAGAATCATTGTCTCTAACCACAGTATCGCCATTACTAAACTGCTCACCGCTTTCAGTCCAAAGCCCCCAATAGCCGACAAACCCATAACTGTCTTTGTTCCCGTCGTCACTTGAGTCGTAGCGAATTGGAAAACCGCTATTGAGTTCAATCGCAGCTCCGGTGGTCGAGTCATATAAATCATAACGATGAACATGAGCGGTAAACTCTGTGCGGCTCAAACACTGTGTGCCCGTTGTATGATCCCCAGACTTGTATGGAAGATCGTCAAAGTCACCATTGGTGCTTTGGATCAACACACGGCTATCATCAAACGCTAAAGCAAAGGTCTGTCCACCGCTGCCATCAGCACCAGAGTACTCCATTCCCGTTAGCGCAACACCCGCAGAGCGATCTTCGGACATGACAACACTGGCGCACTGTTTATAGCTCTCATTTCCACCATGACTTCCTTGCTCATAGAGAGTAAAACCAATTTGGCCTTCAAGGTCTGAGATGGTTTTCACCTCGCCACCACCTGACTGGTTGTTTTGCTCAAAATTGTCAAAAAAATCGAAGTTAAAGGTAAAGTCACCAAACGGATTGGTATCGGTAGCACCATCACGAATCGTTGCTTTGAACTTGATTGCTTGCTCACCTTGCTCGTCTTGTCCCATATCCGGCAGCCAAACGCTAACAACCAAGGGTTCTGTCTCAGAGTCCCTTTCTACGGTACTTACTGCTTTCATTAATTGAGTTTGGTTATTCGCACCCGACGATTGACCGCCCTCTCCGGATTTGTCTTCATCAAAGCAAACGGATTCATCTGCCAATACTAGGTAGGGGCCTTGATTGGCAAATTCCACGCTATTGAACTGCGCAGTAAAACAAAGAATGCTGTTAACCAGTTCAATCGGTTCTAACGCTTCATTCCATACATGAGTGCGTTGCTCTGCCAATGTATAGTCGCTTTCTGCGTCATTATAGGCCGCATGAATACTGAGAGGCAGCAGCGCGATTACAAGAGGGATTAAATTAATCGTTTTCATTGGTCACTACCTCCAATTGTTCAGGCAGCGAAAGCTGAGAGGTTGGGATGGTTTGAGTTTGATCACCTGTGCTAGAGTCCCCTCCATCTCCATTACAACCGAAGAGTAGTCCTAGAGCTAAGGTAGCGATTACTGCTTGGATATGAAGTCGTATCATATCTCCTCCTTGTCATTTGCTAACGAAAGTAGTTCGCGCCAACTAACCTTATTTATATTGTGGTTACTAGTAACCTAGGACAATGTGAACGAAGGTTTATAGAACAAAATTCTATATAGAAGTTTCTTTTTCTTATAAACCACAAAAAATATATGGAATATGTAGGTAAGTTACATAATATGTAATTAAAGAACCCTTATGTAACAACACGTATATATCACTATCCGTCGAATCCCTCTCCTATATCGAAACTATAGATAGCTATGGCTTGCTCCCATGCCATTGTCGATTAGTTAATCACTCTTTCTACCCCTTTAGAGTAGTTTGAATCCGTAATTGATTTACATCATGTATTAATTTGCTTTCACAAATAACAATGCAAACAGATTTGAAGAACTAACACTTAGGTATAATCATGAGCAAGATGAAGCTTGTCGTCGTAGGAAACGGCATGGTCGGTCATCGCTATCTCGAGGACTTAGTCGAGAAAGCAGATATGGCTAACTATGAAGTGACTGTCTTCTGCGAAGAACCCCGCGTTGCGTACGACCGTGTACACCTTTCCTCTTATTTTTCGCACCACACTGCTGACGAGCTCTCTCTCGTTAAAGAAGGTTTTTACCAAAAGCACGGCATTAACGTATTGATTGGCGAGCGCGCTATCAATATCAACCGTGAAAACCACATCGTTTACTCCAGCACTGGTCGTGAAATCAAATACGACAAACTCATCCTCGCTACTGGCTCTTTCCCATTTGTTCCGTCTATCAAAGGCAACGAAAGCAAAGACTGCTTTGTTTACCGCACTATCGAAGATCTGAAAGCTATCGAAGCGACCGCGAAGAAAAGCAAGAGCGGTGTTGTCATCGGTGGTGGTCTGCTAGGTCTAGAAGCTGCCGGTGCACTTAAAGCACTAGGTGTAGAAACTCACGTTGTTGAGTTCGCACCAAAGCTAATGGCAGAGCAGCTTGATCAAGCTGGCGGTAATCAGCTTCGTTCAAAAATTGAAAGCATGGGCGTGAATGTACACACCAGCAAGAACACCCTAGAAATCGCTCCTGAAGGCAAAACAGCACGTAACGTGATGCGCTTTGCCGACGGTACTGAGCTAGAAACTGACTTCATCGTGTTCTCTGCAGGTATCCGCCCTCAAGACAAACTTGCGCGTGAAATGAAGCTAGATATTGCACCTCGTGGCGGTATTGCTATCAACGACTTCTGCCAAACCTCAGATGAAAACATCTACGCAATTGGTGAGTGTGCGTCTTGGAACGAAACGTTCTACGGCCTAGTAGCGCCTGGCTACAAGATGGCAACGGTTGCGGTTGACCACGTTGTAGGTAACGACAGCAAATTTGAAGGCGCTGACATGTCTGCGAAGCTTAAGCTTCTTGGCGTGAAAGTAGGTTCAATTGGTGACGCTAACGGTCGCACTCCTGGCTGTAAGAGCTACGTTTACCAAAACGAAGAGCAAGAAGTTTACAAGCGTCTTATCGTTTCTGAAGACAACAAGAAGCTTCTTGGTGCGGTAATGGTTGGTGATACCTCCGACTACGGCGACCTACTTCAGCTAATGCTGAACGAAATCGACCTACCAGAGCACCCGGACGCACTTATCCTTCCAGCACACGCTGGCGCAGAAAAGCCGACGCTAGGTGCAGATTCGCTTCCTGAGTCCGCGGTTATCTGTTCTTGTTTCGACGTAACAAAAGGCAAGATTGCAGAGGCGGTTGCTCAAGGTCATCACACTATTGGCGACATTAAAGCGGTGACTGGTGCAGGCACTGGCTGTGGTGGTTGTATCCCTCTTGTGACTTCAGTTCTGAATGCTGAACTTGCCAAATCTGGTATTGAAGTTAAGAACGATGTGTGTGAGCACTTTGCTTACTCTCGTCAAGAGCTATTCCACCTAGTACGTATCGGCGAGATCAAGACGTTCGAAGAACTACTTGAGAAACACGGTACAGGCTACGGCTGTGAAGTATGTAAGCCACTAGCAGGCTCTCTCTTAGCGTCTTGCTGGGGTGACCACATTCTTAAGCCTGAGCTAGTGAAGCTGCACGATACCAACGATAACTTCCTAGGTAACATCCAAAAAGACGGTACTTACTCAGTTATCCCGCGTATGGCTGGCGGTGAAGTCACACCTCAAGCACTAAAAGTGCTGGCTGAAGTAGCTGCAGAATACAACCTTTACACTAAGGTGACGGGTGCACAACGTATCGGCCTATTCGGCGCTCAAAAAGACGATCTTCCAGCTATCTGGAAAAAGCTGATTGAAGCGGGTTACGAGACCGGTCAAGCGTATGCGAAAGCACTGCGTATGGCGAAAACGTGTGTGGGCTCTACATGGTGTCGTTACGGCGTTCAAGACTCTGTTGGTCTGGGCTCTCGCATCGAGAACCGTTACAAAGGCATCCGTACTCCTCATAAGATGAAGTTTGGTGTGTCTGGCTGTACTCGTGAGTGTGCGGAAGCGCAAGGTAAAGACCTTGGCATCATCGCGACTGACGCAGGTTGGAACATGTACGTATGTGGTAACGGTGGTATGAAACCTCGTCACGCAGACCTACTGGCTTCTGACCTAGATGAAGCAACCCTAATTCAATACATCGACCGCTTTATGATGTTCTATATCCGTACTGCTGCGCCACTACAACGCACCTCAGTTTGGATGGAAAACATGGAAGGTGGTGTGGACTACCTACGTGAAGTTATCGTGGATAACAAGCTTGGCATCAACGAACAACTTGAGGCTGACGTACAGCGTCTAGTGGGCGATTACAGCTGTGAATGGAAAAACACGATTGAAGACGAGTCTCAGCTTACACGCTTTGCTCACTTCATTAACAGTGACCTGCGTGATGACAATGTGGTTTTCGTTCAAGAGCGTGATCAACACCGTCCAGCGACATTCACAGAGAAACACCCTGAAGCGAAAGGCGACATCCTACACGTTGAGCTGGAGAAGTAATCATGGCATTTCAAAAAGTATGTGACATCCAAGATATCGTCCCTGGCACAGGTGTTTGTGCATTGATTGACGGTCAGCAAGTAGCGGTTTTCCGCCCAAGTGCTACAGAAGAAGTCCTCGCTATCAGCAACTTGGATCCGTTCTATCAATCTAACGTGCTATCACGTGGCTTGATTGTTGAACACCAAGGTGAGCTTTGGGTTGCAAGCCCACTCAAGAAGCAGCGCTTTAACCTAACTACTGGCGCGTGCATGGAAGATGAGCGCTTTAGCGTGAAAGCTTACAAAGCTCGCGTAACTAAAGGTGCGGTAGAGATTTCTGCATAAGCCTACTCTAGACCAAGTATCAACTAGAGAATGAATAGCCTATAGGGGTTAGCCACCCTAGCCCCTATCACTATTCAATCTTAACTTTTTTATTTTTACACTTTGTTGGAGAGACATGATGTCTACTGATTTTAAACCTGCACAATTCGTTCAAACTATGATCGACGTTGGCGAAGCGAAGACCAAAACCAGCACTCGCGATCTACTTTTGCGCGGTACTATGGCAGGTATCATTCTGTCATTGGCGGTTGTTGTAGCGATCACGACCATTGTTCAAACTGGTATGGGCGTAGTGGGCGCGCTCGTGTTCCCAGTTGGTTTCGTTATTTTGAGCGTAATGGGCTATGACCTGGTTACAGGTGTTTTCGGTCTTGCGCCTTTAGCAAAATTTGAAAACCGCCCAGGTATCACTTGGGGTCGTATCATGCGCTGTTGGGGTCTAGTAGGTCTTGGTAACCTTATCGGTTCACTGATTGTTGCTTACCTAGTGGCGGTATCACTAACGGGTAACTTCTCTCTTGAGCTAAACGCGGTAGCGAAGAAGTTTGTTGCGGTTTCTACAGCTCGTAGCCTTGGCTTTGAGAACATGGGTATGGACGGATGGATCACTTGTTTCGTTCGCGGCATCTTCTGTAACCTAATGGTTTGTCTAGGCGTAATCGGCAACATGACAGCACGTACTGTTGCTGGTCGTGTGGCTATGATGTGGTTCCCAATCTTCATCTTCTTCGCTCTAGTATTCGAGCACACCGTAGTAAACATGTTCCTATTCCCACTAGGTATGATTCTAGGTGCTGATTTTGGTATCGCGACTTGGTTGAACTTCAACCTTATCCCTACCATCCTAGGCAACATCGTTGGCGGTCTAGTTATGACTTGTATCCCGCTTTACCTAACTCACGCTAAAACTGCACCTTCAATCTCTGCTGAGACAGAAGA
The DNA here is from genome assembly GCF_052879755.1 of Vibrio sp. DNB22_10_4. Lineage (NCBI taxonomy): Bacteria > Pseudomonadati > Pseudomonadota > Gammaproteobacteria > Vibrionales > Vibrionaceae > Vibrio > Vibrio sp. DNB22_10_4. The sequence continues at coordinate 40,248 of NZ_JBNNXW010000003.1, forward strand.
GCAAGTGCAAGCTGAACCAGCGCTAAGCGCGAAATAATCTCGATAAGACCTCACCTTCGTGGTGAGGTCTTTTCACTCTTTGGTTATAAAAAGTCGCATTGCAGAGTGTCACTCTTTATACCCAAATTTAGATTTGATAGGCGTAGCTTATGACCACTAATCACACATCTTTAAATGCCGGCTTTGTTTCATTAGTCGGTGCGGGGCCTGGAGACCCTGATCTTTTGACAGTGAAAGGATATCGCGTGATTCAGTCTGCGGATGTAGTCGTTTTCGATAGACTCGTATCCAGAGATATCCTTTCGCTGGCAAAACCAGATGCAGAGATGATTTATGTGGGTAAGAAGCTCGACTATCACTGCGTTCCACAAGATCAGATCAACCAAATCTTGGTAGAAAAGGCGAAAGAGGGCCACAAAGTCGTTCGCCTTAAAGGTGGAGATTCATTTATCTTTGGGCGTGGCGGTGAAGAATTAGAAACGCTGGCAGAAAACGGCATCAGCTTTGAGGTTGTACCGGGAATCACAGCAGCCGCAGGAGCGACTGCGTATGCAGGCATTCCTCTTACCCACCGCGACCACGCGCAGAGCGTGCAGTTTATTACTGGTCATGTGCAAAAAGATGGACGTGAGATTGAATGGAGCTCGCTTGCTCAGTCCAACAATACACTCGTGTTCTACATGGGTCTGAAGCAAAGTGGTCGTATTACTGACAAGCTTATTACTCACGGTCTTGATGAAAACACGCCGTGTGCGGTCATAGAGAATGGAACGCGCAAAGAACAACGTGTTTTCCAAGGTGCGCTAAACACGCTACCTCAAATGGCTAGCGAAGCAGAAAGCCCTGCTTTAATTGTTGTTGGTAGCGTCACGCAGCTACACGACAAGCTGAAATGGTTTTAAACCGAACTCCAGTTTGTCGTTAACTTTTACTCACTCTGAGGCTGTTGATTTTCGACCTCAGAGTCGATTGGAATATATACATCCGAACGACGATTCTGCGAACGTCCATCTGCAGTACCGTTCGAAGCAATGGGCTCGGACTCACCAAACGACTTGATGGTTGTATTTTGCTTGGTGACACCGTAACCCCGAAGCTGTCCAGCGGTACTCTCTGCTCGGCGCATACCTAACGCCTGATTGTAAGCCTCCGATCCTACCCAATCGGTATGCCCTTCTACAGTGACTTGAAAGTTGTTCGCAGCAAGCTGCTGCGCAACACCGGCAAGTACTTTCTTAGCAAGTGGTGTAATGTTGTATTTGTCGAACGCAAAGTGGACTCGTGCAACTAAGTAGCCTTTCTCGGTAGGCTCACCAAATTTGGCAATCCCAAGGTTGGAGATGTAAGTTAGGCACTCCTCGGGGTTGGTTATCAAGGCTGACAACTTAAGTAGCTCCCACTTAAGGGCATCGTCATTACTTGAGTCATTCACCTGTAAGTAACCGTCACGATGAGTCGCAATGCCCTGCACTTCCCCTATGGTGATGTTGTGTGAGTACTCATAATGCTTAGCTCCGCAGTACTCGGTGATGTAGGCACTTTGCTCATTGGCGTTCGCACTCAGGCTAAAAGCTGTGCCCAGTGCTAATACTGTGGTTATCTTTGACATTCTATTCACCCATTCCTTAGTTAACCATAGAGTCGTGTCTCACCCGTACCACGTGACCCTTTGCGGATAAGCTCTTCAATTTTTTCAATAAATTCGTCGGTGTCCGTAACATCAACGATATCTTCATCAACATTAAGCACACAGTCTTGGAAGCCGCTCTGCTCCGAAGCAGCGAAATCGATACCGATCACAGCGATGTACAAACCAGGAATTTCTTCACGGGCTTTATCACACATGCCCGCATCCACCAGCCCTTTTAGAATTCCGTTGTTCGGGCTTTCCACACCGTCGCTAAGTACCAGTACCATTTTGATCTTGTCGCTGTACTCGGTTAACTCCTCTTCATTCTCGGTATCCGGCCTGCCTGATGCCATGTGTTGAAAACCACGGATCATGCCTTGAAATGAAGCCGTATTACCGGACGCCCACATATCCTCAATTACATCGATATCAGCACGGTTTCTGGTTAGTCCTATAGTGTAAAACTGATTCTCTGTGGTACTTCCGTAACCACGATACAACTCCATGTTGTTTAAGCGATATTTAGTTTTGGCATCAGGAAAAGTGCTAGTCAGCATTTCCTCAACGGTGAGATCAAAGTCAACATAGTTGTAGACATCGACCAAAAATGAATCATCGTCATCATCGCTATCAATATCGAAGATACTCACCAAACGCTGAGCCTGATAGCGCTCACCGTTTCTACCATTGGGGCAGTCATCCCTATCTTGAGCACAGTCATACACATCACCCGAAGAATACTGTCGCCATTTGTTCCATGACACCTGTTCATAGGAACGCGGAGAGTCAGATTCATCAACATCATCACGATAACGAAGTTGGCTAACGGCAAAAACATTCGAACCATTCGTCTCTCGAGTTCGCACATTAAACGGCACTATCGCAACACGATTGCCAAGTTTGTCTGCTAATGCGGCTTGATCTTCATCAACGCAAGTTTCTTCTCCGGTTGAAGCATCAGTTTCCACTTCAGAGCACAATAGTTTGTCGGTTAAATCCGCTACGGCGTCCTTTAGATCCTCTATTTTACAACTGCTTGCTGAGCACGCGTTACGACTGCCCCACTGCCAACCCATGGAACCGGAAAAGTCGGTGACGAGAACTAAATCAATGTTTTTATCACCCAAGTAGAAAGGCAACTTCCGCGCCATCGCCTGACCTTTCAGGTCTTGCGTAGTATCAAAAGAGGGAATGAGATTATTCGCAAACCATGAAGAGTGGTTCGTCGTGGCATCGACAGTGTATTGGATGATCTCTTGCTGATCGATGCTTGGGTCAAACTCTTGGTAGAAGCGTGTTGCTTCAACGTTGGCTGAATTTTCACCGTGTATGTAATCACGAATGTAAAGAGAAGCGAACTCGTCAGCAGTCAAAGATTTGTCTGCAATGGTCACCGCACTCGCGGCGGCTTGTGCAGCGTCTCTCAAGCGATTCGTGTCTTGAATATAACGTGTTCCCTCAACTGCCCAAAACGTCATCCCCAGTACCGGCACCATGGTCAATGCCATCCAAACTGCGGCGACGCCTTTCTGTGATTGAGGGGTGGATTGATTTCGTCTACCTATTGCGCTGTTCATACTACCTCCCCGGTACTACGGAGCTAGAAGTGAGTGTGAATGTAGGCGTTCCTGAATCTCCCCAAAAATTTGCGAACCACGAATCCCTTTGCTCGCATAAGGTCACTTGATACAGTGAGTAAATCTTCCCGTCTTCTACAGGAACAAGGTTAGTTTTCTGATTAATGTCTGTTGATTGGCATCCAAGCGTATTGAAGCGGTCGCTAGTGTATGCTTCCATTGTGAGGCTATCATGCAGGGCTTCAATTTTGATTGCGACGGCATTGCTATCTCTTTCTAAAAGTCGAGAAGCTAGTGCCACCATATCGTCTCTATCATTGTCGTTAAGCGTTTGCCGCTCACCATAAAAGCGAGTACGTTCTTTTAAGATGTTTGCCAACGCAAAACTGGTTCTATCGAGCTGAGCTCTAACGAGTATCTTGTGACTAATATCGGTCATAAACAGATAAATCCCTAGGAAGATCACTAGAACTATCGTTAGTTCAATCGCAAACGCGCCACGTTGGTGTCGAGGAAAAGTAGAGTTTGTCATGCGCATCACTACTCCCCCCAACCTTCATGCTCTAAGTTGAGCACTGTGGTTCTTTCAATTGTACCGCCATCGCTTCCCGTTACATTGACAAATGGCGTGTAGTCGTAAGAGAGTGTTATCTCAGCTAGGGTATAGCCTTCTGTAAAATCATCATCTTGATCGGAGTAACCCGCGTTATTGACAAAGTCTTGGTACGAACCAAAATATTTACCAGTCAGGCGAAAATTCTCTTCCGATACCAAGTAATGCCACACCTTCCCTTCGCCCGCAATCAAGTTTCCGAGTTGTGTTTTATAGTTATCGTGAACACTGCCACCTTCAAAGACATTGGTGCTTCTAACAGTCTCACGCAACGCATATTCAACCAGATTGGTCACATAAATGCGGTAACTAGCCTCAAAGATAAGTAGTGTTGTCAGTATTAGCGCAACCGCTCCGATGGCAAACTCAATGGTTGTGACACCCTTAATACGTCGTTTTGATTGACAACCAATAGCGACGGAAACCTTCCTTCTCTGCTTACTAAGCACCGATGTTGGAGGTTTGATCTCGCGGCGATAAATACATACACACATAACAACTACCCATCAAAGTTATACAACTGCCTTGATATAGCGATAACCTGGGAGTCGGTGAAGTCATCATTGACCAATTCACGTGCCTGTTCAAAATCACCTAACTTAAAAAACGCTATCGCTAAATTAGCTTTCACTACTTGATTGCTCGGATTTTCTTTAAACACTGGTGTGAGCATTTCAGTCACGTGTCGATATTTGCCCTGAGCAAGGTATATCACTGCTAAGTTATTCTTTATCACTACGTCGTTATGTCCTTTCAGACGTGCTTTATTAAACTCTGATTCTGCGTCCATGAAGCGGTCTTGTTTGCAATAAGCAACGCCCAGCATGACATGTACGTCACTGGTTCGATTACCGGCTTCAATGGACTGAGTGTATCTTTGAACAGCACGCTCTCCTTCGCCCTGCTTATCGTGAATCTGTCCTCTGAGTTGATATAACTGCCAGTTCTTGACCCCTTTGTTTAACAGGTGATCACTGTAGAATTTCGCAGACTCAATATCGCCTTTGTCGAAATAGACTTGAGCGAGCGACTGTGTCACTTGCACATCCTCAGGATCATTTTGTAGATGTCCTTTGTAGTGCTGTATCAGGCCGTCATGATTGTCGACCCGCTCCATACTAGAGACCATATCTTGAGTGGTTGGCTGAGAGTTGGATACACAACCAACAATCCAGGGAACAACCAATACCGAAAGCATCCATTTTTTCTGCATGACTATTGTCCTACGTTGAAGTCCACTTGCATTACACCAGGTGCAAGTATCAGTATGACGATCGGGAACATGATTAGCAGAATCAAAGGCACACTCATTTTCGCGGCGAGTTTACCCACTTTCTCTTCTACTTTGAGCAACTGAATCCTTCGCATGTCCTCTGCCAAATCACTCAAGATGTTGGCAACCGATGTCCCGTAGTGAAGGTTCTGAATGATGGTTAATACAAAGCTCTGTACTTCTGGTGCTGGCAAGCGGGTATTGAGGTCATTAAGCGCCTTCTCGATTCCGTGAATCTTGCTCGAGTCCGATGTTTTCTTCACTTGGTAACAGAGATCTTTATCGAATGCGGCAAGTTCTTTATGAAGATAGGCAAAGGAAGCTTCAATCGTCATCCCGGTTTGAACACAAACTGACATCATGTCCAACAAATAAGGCAGGTTCCTTGATATTTTACGTACCATGTAGCGCTTACGTGCCTCAAGCAAGAAATCAGGCAAAATCATCGCAAGTACCACAGAAGCGAATGCCGCAACGAGTTTGCTCACCAAGTCTGTATCCAAAAACAGAAAAAGAAGAGATCCAACTGCGACCGCGACCGCTATCTTAAACGGAACGTAATAACGTGCTAAGTTCTTATTGTAGTAACCGGCATCGAGCAGCTTTTGCTCCAACTCTTTGCGTTGCTCTTTAGCAAACCCGATGATGATACGGTTAGTTTTGATGGGCGCTACGGGTTGGTTTTTCATTATGTAGCTTTCTAGTTTGCGCTTACGCTTTGTGGCTGCAAACAGCTCGAAAGTCATTAAACCTACCGCGATAATGACAAATGCGATACTTAAAGGAAGAATCATAAGCGCACCGCCTTAACAAGCAGCCATACAATAAACAACCCAAGTAGTTCACTGCCGACCACATAGTAGAGGATCCATATTCCCTCTGGGTCGTATAAAATGAAGTTTATGTTATCAGGGTTAACACGATATAGAATGATGGCAAAAATGAGCGGAATTGCGGCCACTACTTTGGCAGAAATACGCGCCTCAGAGGTCATCGCCATCTTCTTCGTTTCCATTGTCCGAGAGTCCACCAGCACTCGAATTAGGCGAGCTAAAACGCCTTTGAGTTGACCACCTCGGCTTATGTTTGCGCGTAGCGTTACTGTGAAAAAGATAAACTCCGGATAAGCAAAGCGCTTAACCGCACGTTGGAACACCACATCTGGATCTTCACCCAGTTTGAGTCTGTCGCCCATGTGTTTGAACTCGCGACCAATCTCGTTATCGAGGTTACGCCCTACAAAACTTATCGCCTGCATCAAGCTTTCACCCGCAGTCACAGCACTCATCAGAATATTGAGTGCATCAGGAAAAGTTTGTTGAAATATTTTCCGGCGTCGAGTCAGCATCCATTGATAACCCATAAACAGCAATACGATGAAGCTAAAAAGCATCACAAATACGGCATGATTAGTAAGCACTTTAAAGCCTAAATACCAAGACAATGCCAGTGCGCCAATCATATAAACCAATATCAAAAGATTTGCTTTTGGGCCTAATGATTGAGCAGAAAAGCGAAACGACTCTTTCGCCCTTTTAATCCCCTTTTTCGGAACCAGACTACCTACGTTAATGGCCGCGGTAGACTCTTCGCTTAGATCAACTTCAGGGAAGTATTTTTCGACTCGTCGCGTTTTGGTCGTTAGCAGCAATAAAGCCGCAATACCAAATAAAACCAATGATAGCCAAATCATTTTCTCACCTCGCTAAATGAGCTCATTAACTCATCATAAAGGCCATAGAAATGAGACTTCTTAACCAGCTCTGAGCGCTGCATAATACCTTGGGTAACAAACTCACCCTTCACCACCCCCCCAAAGTCTGAATCATGAAAATCAAAGCGATAGATTTCTTCCATCACCACACTCTCACCTTCAAGACCGACAATTTCGGAGATACTGGTGACTTTTCTCGACCCGTCACGAAGGCGGTTTACTTGTACCACCAGCTGTATTGCGCTCACAATAGAGCGACGAATCGCATCAAGCGGCTGATTAAGGTTAGCCATCATTATCATTGACTCAACACGGCTAATGGCATCACGAGGGGAGTTGGCATGAAGTGTCGACATAGAGCCATCATGGCCAGTGTTCATTGCTTGGAGCATTTCGAATGCTTCCGGGCCACGACACTCCCCGAGGATGATTCTATCCGGACGCATCCTTAGAGCATTTATCACCAGGTCACGCTGATTCACGACGCCGGTTTGCTCAATACTGGCGGAGCGGGTTTCAAGTCGCACTAAGTTAGGTTGTTCTAACCTCAGCTCTGCAGCATCTTCTATGGTGACAATACGCTCATCTTCAGAGATATAGTGGGACAAGGCATTTAGTAAGGTGGTTTTACCCGAACCAGTACCACCAGAGATAAGGATGTTGATACGACATCGAGAAGCGATTGAGAGTAGCCTTGCCATATCGATGTTCATCGATCCAAAGTCAATCAAGTCTTCAACACCGATGTTTTGCTCGCGAAACTTACGAATCGAAATTGCCGTACCATCTAATGCAATAGGCGGGATAACGATGTTTACACGACTGCCGTCTTCTAATCGTGCATCAACAGTGGGGGAAAGTTCATCAACACGACGTCCAACCCGTGCGGCAATTTGCTTGGCTATGGAGAGAACTTGCTCCTCGTTAACAAAACGTATATCCGATTTACTGAGTTTGCCGTTTCGCTCGTAAAACACTTCGGAAGGACCATTAACCAAAATATCAGTAATGCTATTGTCATCGACCAAAGGTTGGATTGGACCAAGACCAAACAGCTCATCCATCATGCTTTTAACGAGGCTGCTTTTCATCATTGCAGTAATAGGACGTTCATAGCTGTTGGCCAGCAAGTCCACTGCCGTTCGAATTTGATTTTCAACCTCCAACTGACTCAAAGATTGAATGGCTTCCGCGTCCAGTGCTTCAAAAATTTGAGTCCGAAACGCAACATACACTTCACTGTGAGAGCTCATCGGATACCTAACCTTTGTAGAAGACTTTTATTTTGTATTGGCTGACCATTTACAAGTCTGACCAACTGTTCAACCGAACGATTGACACTACGGTCGTGTTTATAGGCACGCTTTCCATCGACATGGATATGAGACAAGTTCTTGCAATATTCGATATCAAGATCGACACTCGAACCTAAGAACTTACTAAGCTCATCACGTTTCACGACAAAGCTGTTTTCAGGACGATGGTGGTTCACGACTGTGATAATACGAGTGCGCTTACGCTGCGCTTCCCTAATAGTGTCGAGCGAACTAATCATCGCCTTGGCATTACGAACCGCTGCAATTGATGGTTCAACGACGATGGCAACCACATCATAATGGCGAATGAGCATCTCACCATCGACATGAAAGTCGACACTTCCAGAAAAGTCTTCAACAATGAAATTGGTATTCCGACTCAGTAGATGACACAGCGCTTGGTTGTAATTGAGGATATCTTCTTGATCAGTATCCCCATTGATAGAAAGCAAGCGAAGGTCTTTGTTAATAGGCGTTAAGTAGTTTTGTGCGCCTTCAAAATCCAACTCATGCGCTGGTACTGATAATTCGTCCAAGCGACGAGCCGTATGGTCGGTTAACCCCAACATGACATCAATATTACTGTCATGATATTGATGATCGACCAATATGGTATCTACGCCCTGTCCGGACATTTTTGAGCTTAACTCCGCCGCGATAAATGAGGTGCCGATACCACCTTTAGTCCCCACTACTGCTACGCGTTTTGCCCTGCGCTCTTTACTCACGCCAGTTTGCGCTTTGAGATCACGATGAACATGCATCACGAATTCAGCAAACTCATACTTATTGATCGGCCAGAAAATGTAGTAAAAACCCATTTCCTTGAGCGTTCTCAACGTCGATATTGCATCTTCTTTACCAATAATAATGACGCCTTTGTGCGTGGGAAGTTTAGCCGCAAACTCTTGTGCATCTTTGACCACACTCTCCGACTCATTCAGTTCAAGCAATATCAAGTTACTCTCTTGCTTTGCAAAGAAATCGCTATCGGCTTTTTCTTGGCGCACACCGTTAGGAGCATCCCAACCTTCGAATTCAAACAGCTCCTCAACAAGAGATTTGCACTCCTCGGTCTGATAGACCAACGCGCAACCAGTCGGCCCTGAGGCTACTGTCGCTTTCGAAGCGCTCTTTTTGCTCTCAGGGAGCTTTTTGGTAATATCAAACATCAGATTCCCTCCACCAAACGCTCTTTATGTGCGATTTGTCTGTTTCTTGCATTCTCAGAGAAACAATCGCGACTATCGAGATCTTGCTCAATTGAAACAGGCTTGCACTGCTTGTTCGCCATATTGTGGAAAGTCACTGTGATACGAAGATCACTGATTAAGCCGCTGTTTCGTTTCCATTCAAAAACGTCTGCTCTGTATTGCACAAAAGGCAGGCTTTCAAACGATTTAGAGACGATTTTTTTAGCCGTATTATTCTTGTATTCGATGATATAGCTGGGACCCGAATCGATATCATCGATTGTTGTGAATATCTCCTTGAGCTTCTCCTGGGCTTCAATTTCTGACTTCACGGTAAACTCGTACACATGGGTCTCTGGATATATAAGTGTCTCTGCGCCTTTACCGTTGAAATATCGCTCTGAACAACCAGTCATCAGCACTACCAAAAGGATGAACGTTCCTTGTAATAACCTCATTGGATGAATCCTCCTTTAGAAAGCAGCTCAATCGTTGGATCGGAACCGCGATTTGTTTCTTCCGGCTCAGAAATATTCAGCCAACGACGCAACGTATTGGTTTTCGAGATGTAAGGAAGCTGGATGTCTTTTTTCTTCATTGGCTGCACCAGGTTTACGGTGGCGACAATGATTAATTCGGTACGTCTTCTGTCAGTGGAGGATTTTCGAAACGCCGCTCCAAGGACTGGGATATCGCCTAAGATCGGCGTTTTTTGGATCTCTTCAAGATCAGCACTACTCATCAGTCCACCAAGAACAAAACTATCACCATCACCCAGTTCAATAGTGGTCATAGCTCTGCGGGTTGCTATCTGTGGTACTTCAATACCAGCCGCGCGGATATAACGCTCAATTTCACTCACTTCAGGGAAAAGCTGCATGCGAATTTTCTTCTCGTTTAAGACTTTCGCGGTGAGATCGAGCCTGATACCAAATTCTTTAAAGGTAATATTGACGTTATTATTGGTAGAGACGACAACGGGTACTTCACCACCGACAAGAAAACTGGCTGATTCACCTGAGATAACGGTGAGATTAGGCTCAGCCAATACCTGAGCGACGTTTTCATTCCCGAGCGCGGTAATCAAAGTGGTTAAATCCGCCGCTTCAAATTGCTGGAATAAGAACTGCCCAACGTTTGCGCCGACTGACGACCAGTCAACACCTACGGTTTCAGCAAAACGCTCGGTAACCTGAGCAACAGAGATTTTAACGTTGACTTGCTGAACAGTAGCCACTTGAAGACGTTCAATGATGCCTTCCCATGTCATGTTTCGTTCAAAGATCATCGATTCAGGCTCTTCGAGTGATACGTAACTGGTTTGAAAAGTCAGGTTTTGTGCCTTGTTATACTTTTCAACTTTGTCACGACCTAATAGCGTCGCAACCATACGGTAGATATCGTCACGGATCTGCTCTGACTCAACCACACCACTTACGGCAACTTGGCTACCAACTGATTCAATTTTCACGTCACTGTCGGGAAAATGCAGACCAATCTGCCGACGCACTTGAGATAAGTCTATATCAGCAATGATACGATCTGACATCAGTAACTTCTCTGACGCTCCGTATACCATTAGCCTGGCTTGCCCGACCGACTTCGCAAAAACGACAATGGTATTTTCATTAATGACGTTGTAATCGATGATGTCTGGATCACTAATAAAAACCTTAGTGATACGCTCACCAAGCTCGATATGTTTTGCGTCATTAACAGTGATATATTGCTGCCCTGCTTGTGCCATTTGTAATGAAATCAGCACAGCAAACACGGCAATGAGCAAATTCCATTTTTGACGAATAAGGTAATCCATTACAGCTCTCCTCTGCTTCCAGCTCGACTGCTCGAACCACGCATTTCCTGGATGCCGAAATAGTTGTCGATTACGTTACTCACATCGGCGTAAACTGGCTCTACATACTCTCGGCTGCGGTAGACCTCTAAATGCATGGTTCTTTGTGCAAGTGCCAGACGTGCGACCTCCGTAGGTGGGATTTCAATGATGATGGTAGTGAAACCTTCATCATTTTTTCCGGCTACTGGACGAATCTTCTCTTTCTCATCCACACTGCCCATGTTGAGAACTTTGACATTTTTAAGGAACAAGCTCGCGGTTACCCCTCTGAAACGAATTGGCTTCTCAATCGCGCCGGACAAGTTTGAGCTTGGAGAGCTCACCGTTAAAATATCGATATACTCACCAGGGCGTATAAAATCGCTGATGAGGTTTTTGTTACTGACCACAAGGGGATATAGCGTCATACCATCAGAAACCAGCAAATCGATATAGCCTGGGTCGTTCTCTTTAGTGAGATGTTGGGGCATAACAAGCTGGCCAGCCGCGAGATCTGAGTTGAAGAGCGTAGAAGGGCTAAAATCCAGTTCCACGTCTGAGCGAACACCTTCATCTAGAGCCTGTGTCAACTCCATCTGTTCTCTTTTAACTAGGTTACTTGAGATAGGCATTCCGCGTTCGGTCGCTTGCTCTAAACGCCAAACAGTAATGTATTCGGGGGATTCAGATTTAGGCTGTGCTTCGGGTTGCTGCGAGATTACAGGGCTGCCATCCTTGGTATTGGTGAGGCTGTCATATACACCGTAGCCACCAACCAATATCGCCAACAGAGCCACGAACACAATAATTCGAGATCTCATAATATTTCCCGCTATAGATAGTAGCTAAGTATCACGGTGCAAAAACCAGCTGATATCGCTATTCCATACGGAAGCCCTATGGTGCCTTCACTTGGCACAAGCTTGAGTAATCGATACTTAACTAAGTAAAAGACGGCAAGCACACCTCCAGAGATGGCCATAAGAAAGAGCGCGTCGTCAATCAATGAAAGTGGAAGCGAGAGTGAAAACGCGACCATCAGCTTCGCGTCGCCGCCACCTATTACATTTGTGAAAAACAGAACCAAAGCGATAATCGCTATTACGGAAAAGGAGAGTACATGTGGCGCGATATCAGCTTGTTGTAATGTTGCTGCCAGCACTGACAAGCAAAAGACGGTCAAACAGACCCTGTTGCTGATACGCCTAAACATGATGTCACTGATTATAACAATAGCGCCGGCCACGCACATCGCGACCAGCACTAACTCCAATAATCCCATAGCTTCAAAAGTGTTAGCGAAGATGCTCACAAAGCTACGCCCCGGTCATTGTGTCGTTACGGTGTACCACCGCCGCCGCCACCACCGCCGCCACCGCCATCACCGGCGCTGAGGTCAGAAACTGTGGTGCTGACATTATCAAATGCTGTTTCGAGGTTACCAATAAAACCGTCTGAACCAAGCGCAGCAGCGAGAAGCACTGCCATGGCGACAGCAATCAAGCCATACTCGATCGCAGTCACCCCGCTCTCATCGTTCTTCAAACGATTCAGCGACGAAACAATTCGAACATAGAGTTTTGTCATCATCGTCCTATTCCCTTTGTTGTTTTGCTAAATGCCCCATAACTGTAGGTGGCGGATCAACGTCTCAAAAGTGAACACTATCGGTTTGACCGATACCTTCTCCGATGCGGCTACCCAAACACTCAACCGTCGATCGCACAATATTCGCTGAAACAAACTTTTATTACCGAACTCCATACTTTACGAAGAAAATTAAATTAGCAATTCCTTAACTTGATATGTGATATTCGTCACACTATATTCTATTTAACGTTTGAAACAGGCTCTTGCCGGGCTGAGAAATAGTCGTTTCAAATGTGAGATAATGGAGAAGCACTATGAAGTTGCAATTTGACAACTTGCTTTCGTTTCACTCTGTGGTCACGCACGGATCGTTTAGTAACGGGGCGCGTAAACTAGGCAAGTCACAATCGACGGTGAGTGGTGCAGTGAAAAGCTTGGAAAACGAACTTGGTTATGAGCTCATTGACCGATCCGAAACAGGCATAACACTGACATCTAGAGGCAAGAAAATCTATCAGCTCACAATCCCCATAGTTTCTCGATATGTGGAGCTGAAATATATTGCGGAGTCTTTGGGACAAAAGGAAAGAAGTAAACTTCGTGTTGGTATTGATCCTTTGGTTTTCAATCAGCAAGTGAAGCAATCGTTGTTTGATTTTTCCGAACGCTTTCCTGAAACTGAATTGACCATTCTCACCAAGCCTAGTCATATACTTGGCCAATACCTACACCACCATAAAGTCGATATAGCCATTGGCAATCCGTATCACAAAACTGACTACGCATTTAATGTTGACGAACTGTTTTTAGTCAATTGTCTTTGGGTGGCGCATCAAGATATGCTCCAGTCACCTCTCTCTTCAAGCACTCGAATACTGCTTCTTGATGGCTGTGAGGATACCGTCGATTTATCGAATATTGCACATCACAATATTTGGATACTAGATGACTCACGAACCATCCTAGATATGTGCGTCGCTCAAAAAGGGATTGCGTTTCTACCCCAACATTTACTTGATAATCAGACAACTGCAACCAAATTAGCACCAATTTTAGGTGAAACATACCTGTTTGGTAAGCAAATCTACGCGTCATTGATGTGGCCTCAGCATGCAGACTTCACTCACCAACACCAATGGATTCACGATAGGTTGAGAAAGAGGTAACCCACAGCACGCAAGCAGCAATAAATTCACTTTCGTGTCAAATCTGGAACATCCAAACACGAAGCCTCTGTTCTACACTACAGCTTAAAAGAAACGATGCATCAAGGTGCGATATGAGTATTGAACATAAAACACACAGCATGTTTATAGTACTCTTACTGTCTTGCCTCGTTTCCCCTTTCGCAGCCAGCGACAATAAACACATTGGATTAAAGGCACCGCTGTCATCGATTAACACGCACTCTTCAATAAAACGAAACCAATCTGCTAAGTCAGGTGTGATTGAACTACGCGGTGGAAAGTCCACCAAACCATTCCAACCTCAAATCTCGCCACTACCCGCCTTTCAAAAAAGTAAGCCCTATCAGCACCTAATATCCGAAGCCGCGCTCAAATGGAATGTAGAGCAAAGCCTTATCTACGCGGTCATGCACGTAGAATCCTACTTCAATCCAACTGCGGTCAGTTCTGCGCAAGCTCTTGGACTTATGCAAGTGACAGAAAATGGTGCAGTCTTAGAATTTTCAAAGCGTTATCTCGGTGGTAAAGCGCTTGGGAGAGAAGAAGTATTTGTACCAAGAACGAACATAGATATCGGCACTGCCTATCTCTACCTTCTTGATGCCACCTACCTAAACCAGATACGCTCGCCTAAGACAAGACAACTCGCCACAATAGCTGCCTACAATTGTGGGCTAACAAACCTAATGAAATACACATTCGACACAAAGTCTTTGGACTATTTTGTCTATCGAGTTAACCAGACCACAACGGAAGAATGGCGAGATATGTTGACTCAACGGTTTCCCATCGCGGAAACACGGGCTTATGTCGCTAAAGTACTTGAGAAAAAAGCTCACTATCTGCAACTCGTGCACTAATTGGCCTGTTTCTCTAACGTTTCAAACTGAACATCATTAGTGCGCCGATGTAATGAAAGCCCTGAGTTTTAAAATAAAAAAGCCCTCAATAGAGGGCTTTCAAAAATAAGTCATTGCAACATGATGATTAATTCATGCTCACCATACAAATAAAGCGGTTAGTATCAAACGTCTTGTCAAATACATCTTTCTTCTGCGAAGAGTAAACGCGCCCTTCTGCTGTCCAATAATCACCCGGCTTTAGATCTGTATACAGCTCTAGGTACTTGTAAGCGGCTTTAGTTGGCAACTTAGACGACAGTTTTTGCTCACAATATTGTGTTGCGTCATCACGGCTCAAGAACACTTCTGCTGATTTATTATTACCGCGATACACTGGGTACAAATAGGTAAAGACTTCGTCTTTGTATACGACGGTATTAGAAAACGTGCCAACTTCCTGCTTTGGTAGTTTTTTCATTTCGGCCGATTTAGGATCATTTAGCACTTTCTTCGTGATTTGTGCCGCCTGGTTGTTTTTTGCACTATTGGCAGCAGGAGTAGCCTTTTTTACCGCAGGTGCTGATGATTTAGCGACAGCTTTTTTCTGAGTTTTCTTTGCAAACGGGAAGAAATAATCCCCGTCGTTTTTCAAATTCAGACGCAGTGATTGTGTCTTACCATTATTCACGGCTTTGACACTATAAACACCGACGTAGTTACCGGACAGCTCAATCACGTCACCGCTGCCCACTTTTTCATCATTAATGTAATAATCTGTTTTTGCAGAGTTAGAGCGAAATACAAATCTGATTTTATCAAGATTCAGAGCCTTGCGAATTTCACCTTCTAAGTTCGAGTTAAAGGCATTCTTATACTCAGCTGAGACAGTATAAGTCAGGTCACCATTCAACTTTTGCGTTGCATCGACCACTTTGTATGACGTCAGGTTAATACGCTCAGAACCGCCCTTTTCAAGTGCAAAAGCGTTTTTCATATAAGGCAGGTTTCGGTTCACACACGCAGACAAACTTTCAGTCACTTTACACTCAAGTTTGCCTGAGTAATTTTCTTGATGAACCACATTGGCTTCTTTTAAATGACGGTCTTTGATACTGCGATAAAGTGCCAATAATTGGTCATTTTTATCACGCTCAATTTGCGTCACGCTAGCTTGATTAGAAGCGATGGTTTTATTGAGTTCTTTAAGCTTGGTTTCAGCATCCGCTAGCTCAGTGTTGAGCTTATTGATGGAGGTCGATACGCCACGTAATGCTAAAGCAATACCTTCATCGTATTCACCTTGCAGAAGCTTCTCTTGGAATACTTGAGAGTCCGCTTTGACGATATCAATACTGTTCAGCAGCTTAATTTTATTTGCTTCGATGCTTGAAGAGGTCTTGTTGTAAAGAGAGATGGTGTCATCTAGGCCAACTTCGCCGTAACGAGACGAATATTCAGTGTTAATAGTGTCTAATTCCGA
The DNA here is from genome assembly GCF_052879755.1 of Vibrio sp. DNB22_10_4. Taxonomy (NCBI): domain Bacteria; kingdom Pseudomonadati; phylum Pseudomonadota; class Gammaproteobacteria; order Vibrionales; family Vibrionaceae; genus Vibrio; species Vibrio sp. DNB22_10_4. The sequence goes on from NZ_JBNNXW010000003.1 coordinate 56,500, forward strand.
CTGCTCACTACTATTAACCAGTTCAGAAGCCCAAGCGCCTGACATCATCGTCACGCCTGCTAACGTGATCAATGTTTTCGCTCTAAAATGTGGTAATAATTTTTTTAGATTCACAACAACCTCATAATCCTTCTTAACCGCCTGAACATTTCCATATTCCGCTTATTTTTATAAAATGAAGGGTTTCTTACTGATATAATTTTCTATTCTATCAAAGCCCCAAAGCAGTGTCGCTACAATGAAGCGCAATTGTGTGATCTTATTCATCAATTAAGAGGGAGTTCAAGAATTGCGTGAACGCCGTCATTAATTCTCCGATACAGCATAGATCTCAGCGCGGCGATTTTGAGCGCGGTTGTCAGCACTATTATTCGGCACCAATGGCTCTCTTTCGCCTAATGACTTAACAGTAATACTGTCTCGCTCAACACCTTGGAACAGCAACACATCATGTACCGATAAAGCACGACGCAGTCCCAACCCTTGGTTGTATTGTTCAGACCCTTTACTATCCGTATGCCCTTCTATAATCAGGTCATAGGAAGCCTCTGACAAAGTCGCGCTAGTTTTATTGAGTGAAGTTCTCGCCATAGGTGTTAAACCATAGCTATCAAAGCCAAAGTTCACGCGCACGACTGGATTCTCCGTACCTGCCTGAGCAACTGACATTATCGAGGTACAATCCGAACTGTCTAAAATCGCGCTGCTTTTCTTTGCCAACATCGAAGCGAACTCATCACTAAAACCGGATTGCTCAATGCTGAGTTTACCTTCTCTGTGTTGAGCAATAGCCCTTACATCAGAGACTGATACTGAGTACTGCTGTTCACCAGCACTGTTTTGACAGTATGCCTGAAACTGCTCTTCACTCGCGTGACTACTCAGAGCAATAACGGATAGCGCGGCGGCGCTCATTAAATATTTCATGATTTCTCCTAGTACAACTTAGTTACGCCGCTGCTCTTGGAGCCTTTGCGGATTAGCTCTTCTATTTTGTCTATCAGATCATCGAGGTCTTTAACGTCGATAATGTCTTCATCTTTGTCAGCGACGCACTGTTGAAAACCTTTACTGTGTGAGGCTCTAAAATCGATGCCGATAACACCTATATAAAGACCAGGTATCACTTCTCGTGCTTTGTCACAAATACCCTTTTTATTACCACCTGGCGATACCAGCTTATTGAGAATGCCGTTGTTAGGGCTCTCCTGACCATCACTCAAAATCAGCAGCATTTTGACTTTCTTGTTGTACGCCTCTTGTTCCTCTTCATCGTCACTGTTTGGATTACCATCGGCTAACACCTGTGCTCCACGGATAATGCCTTGAAAAACGGCCGTACTTCCCCCCGCCCACATTGAACTAATAGGAGAGAGTTTTTGGATATTGTTAGTAAGTGAGATACTTTTAAATTGATCACCTTGCCAGCTACCAAAACCAGCATAAAGACGATTACCATCTACACGATAATGTGTCTTCACTTTGGGGAAGTGATTAGTCATCATTTGGTTGATGGTTTTATTAAAGTTCACATAACTGTAATTTTCAGTGTGATAAGTGTACCGGCTCCAACCGAGTCCGAGTGCACCAATTAGACGCTTTGCTTCTTGCTGCTCTTCAGAGGAACCATTTGGGCAGTAGTGCCGCTGCGATGCACAGTATTGGATAGAGTAATCGTAGTAACCCCTCCATTTATTCCAATCAACTTGCTCATAAGTTGTATCCGTTCGCCATGTTTCCACATTGTTCTTATAACGAAGCTGACTCACCGCATAGACATAGCCATCACTATCACTTTCCCTAGTGCGAATATTGTATGGTACAAATGCGATATTATTGTTCACCTTATCCGCTTGTTCCGTTTGCTGTTCATTACATTCTTCAACCTCAGACTTTTTGGAAAGTTCGGAATCTTCCTCTTTGCACAGAATGCGTTGCGAAATAGAACTAATAGCGGTTTTCAAATCATCGATTTTTCGACTTCTATTACCTCCACTTCCCCATTCAGAGGACATGGAACCAGAAAAATCCGAAACGAAAACAATATCGATATTGTTATCACCCAAATACGCTGGATACTTACGAGCCAACGAATAACCCGCTAAGTCCTGAGTGTCATCAAAAGATGGAATAAAAGAGCTAGCAAACCATGAGTCATGAGTTGTTGTCGCATTCACTGTGTACTGCGTGTACTCGTCCTGATTATTATCCAAGTCTTGCTCTTGAACGAATCTTGTCGTGGTTACCGAGCTCGTCTTAATATCTCGGACATAGTTTTCCACATAGCGCTTCGCCATGGCTTGCGAATCGCTCTCAACGTCTTCAATCGTCACCGCTATTGCTGCTGCCTCAGCGGCATCACGCAATCGACTCGTTTCTTGAACGTAGCGAGTCCCCTCAACCGCCCAGAAGGTGAACCCCATAATCGGTACTAATGTCAGTCCCATCCATATTGCAGCGGCGCCATTCTGTCGATTCAAGCTAGGGCGAGATTGAGCCATTTTTGTCTGTTTAACGGTCATACTACCTCCCTGGCATTATCGATGAAGAGGTCAGACGCATGTCGGCATCCTCACCCGATGAAAATGCTTCAAACCAAGAATGGTGGTCTTCACAAAGAGTGACACGGTATATCGGATACGATAGCCCTTTCTCAACAGGTACTAGTGCCTGATAGTTACTCAGCGAATCTGTTCGACATCCAAGTGATGAGAACTTTGGACTACGATGCGTCACCACGCCTTCGCCAATCACGTAAGACTCAATTTGCAGTGCGACATCCTCTATGGAACTGTCCAGCATACGACTTGCGACGGCAGTTAAATCCACTAAGTCTTGCTGTGACACCTGAAGATTCGTTCTACCAACAATATCAGCCTCAAAATAGCGAGAGCGCTCTTTGATGACATTGACCAGTGCAAAGCTTGAACGATCCAACTTTGCTCGAACCAGTAATTTATGGCTGAGATCCGTAGCGAACAGATATATAGCACACAAGCCAACCAGCACGAACGCGAGTTCAATCGCGAAAGCTCCTTTTTGATTGCGTCGGGGAGTAAAACGAGTAACGTTATTCCGTCTCATCTTTCCATCCCTCGTGTTCTAGATTCAAAACCATGGTGCGTGAAATATCGACTTGCTGAGCACCGAAAACTTGGATAATCGGTGTGTACTCATAACTGACTGTGATTTCGGCTAGATCGTAATTGAACGTGAGATCTTGCTTTGAATAGCCAACGTTATTGACAAAATCTGAGTAGCTTGGGAAATATTTGCCATCAATTGAAAATTTGTCGTCGTCAATAAGAAAACTCCAAAGATTATCTTGATTCGCAATCAAGGTTTGAAACCGAGTCTCATACTGCTCGTGTACACCACTTCCCTGGTAGATCTTGGTGTTACGTATCGTTTCACGCAGCGCGTACTCAGTCATGTTTATCACGTAGATGCGGTAACAAACTTCAAAAATTGCAAACGTCGAGAACATCAGAACAATCGCACCTAAGGAAAATTCTACGGCAGTAGCACCACGCTGCTTCTTGAATCCAACCATATATCAGCTCTCTTCACGATTAAGCTGCTGAGCAATAAGTGTGAGCTCAGCATAACTGTATTCATCACTTAACAGTTTTTTGGCTGCATCAATTTGGTCGGCCTTGATAAGTGCGATAGCGAGATTGGCGCGCACAACCTTGTTTTCTGGCGCGTCTGCAATCACTGGCGCTAGCGTTTGAATAGCACGTTTGTAATCTTGCTTTGCGATATATAGCATGGCGATGTTATTTTTGACTGCGACATCGTCATAACCTTTAAGCCTTGCTTGGTTGAATTGAGCTTTAGCGCTGTCAAAATCACTCTCTTTGCTGTATGCCACACCAAGCAGCACATGAATTTTGCCTGAACTATTTCCTGCCTTTAGCGACGCCAAATACGCTTCAATCGCATCTGGAGCTTTGTCTTGGGCAACCAGAACTTGTCCACGTAGCTGATACAAGCTTGCCGACTGAGCGCCTTGATCGATCAAATGATCAACATAAAAGCTCGCCGATTCGATATCACCTTTGTTGAAGTATGCCCACGCCAGTTTTTCTACTGTTGAGGCAGAGTTGTCCCCCGCTTCTAACTTGGTTTTATAGTGATTAATCAAGCCGTCATAGTTATCTACTTTCTCCATACCCGCGACTGTAGCCGCTTCGCTTTGAGCGAGATCAGCCGAGGATTGGCAACCAATAAGGGCGAGAGTCAGCAAGACCAGCAAACCACATTTTTGTAATCCGTTCACATCAACTCCCTAACGATATCGACATCTGCATAATCCCCGGTGCAAGAATAAGCACGACTATGGGAAACATAATAAATAAGATCAGCGGCACACTCATTTTGGCGGCGAGTTTACCTACCTTCTCTTCAACGGTTAGAATTTGAACCTTACGAATATCTTCGGCGAGATCACTCATCACTTGGGCAACTGAGGTGCCGTATTGCAAGTTTTGAATCACAGTTAAAACAAAACTTCGAACTGCAGGCGTGGGTAATCGTTGCCCCATATCATTGAGTGCTTTTTCTAAGCCGTGGATGCGAGCCGCATCCGAAGTTCGTCTGATTTGGTAACACAGATCTTTATCGAACATCTCTAGTTCGTCCGCCAAATACGCTAAGCTGGCTTCAATCGTCATGCCCGTTTGGACACAAACTGACATCATATCGAGCAAGTAAGGCAATTTGGCCGACGTACGACCAATCAACATTTTGCTTCGCAAAGAGAGTACTAAGTCCGGTACTACGATTACGCCCACTAAAGAAAGCAGCGCACTAAGAAGCTTATTGGTGCTGGAGAGATCGCTAAACGCCACAAGAGCAAGCAACACAGCCAAAATAAGAAACTTGAGCGGAAAGTAATATTTCGCCCACTCTTTATTGTAGTAACCGGCCTCAATTAATTTCTGCTCAAGCTCTTTTCGGTGCTCCTTACCAAAGCGAACCATAAAGTGTTTGATCTTCGTCGTACCAGATTTGGTTTGAATACCAACCAAACTGTCCATTTTCTGACGGCGTCGCTCCACACGTAGCGATTCAGCGATGACCACAAGAATGCAACCAAAAAATACCGTGACCGCAATGAGTAACATCATGCCCTCACCCCCCGCACTAACAGCCAGATAATAGTCAGTCCAATCATTTCACTGATCAGGACGTAATAGAGAATGACTCTTCCATCTGGGTCATAGAGAACAAAATCAACATTGCCTGGATTGATGTAATTGAGTAGCACCGTAAAGGCGACGGGAATCGCTGCTACAATCTTGGCTGAAATCCGAGCTTCCGACGTCATTGCCATCTTTTTCTTTTCAAGCGTTCTTGAATCCACGAGTACACGAATGAGCCTAGCCAATACCCCTTTAAGCTGACCACCACGTGAAATGTTGGCGCGCAGAGTAATGGTAAAAAACAAAAACTCTGGATACGGATAGTTCTTACAAGAGCGCATCAATACTACTTCCGGTGTTTCCCCCATCTTTAACCGGTCTGCCATCAACTTAAACTCGCGACCAATGGCGTTATCCATGGTGTCACCCACATAACCAATCGCCTGCATCAAACTATCGCCCGCTGTGACTGCACTCATCAAGATATTGAGCGCATCTGGGAAGCTGTTTTCAAATTCTGAACGGCGGCGTGAAAGTAAGAAACGGTAGCCAATCACCAAAAATACTGCCACCGCTGCGCTGATTAGCAGTGGATTTTTTTGATGCAAAAAGACCACCAACACATACCAAGACGCGGTCACAGCGCCAATCGTATACAGAGCGATATAAAGCGTCGAACGTGGTCCCAATATCATCAAGGTTGGTGAAATCGATTCTCTTAACTTTTGCAGCTTGTGTTTTTGAGACAGTGAGCGAATATTAATCGCACTAACACTCTCAGCCCCCTGATGATCAACTTGAAAGTACTGATCCAGTTTGCTTTTTTTACTGCTTCGATTGAGCAGTAATGCTAACGCGAATAATATAAGTGAAATCCAAAGCATATTAGCGCCCCGTAAATGACGCCATTAAGTCTTTGTATAATCCAAAGAACTGTGCTTTCTTTACTAGCTCAGAGCGCTGCATGATGCCATTGGTCACATATTCACCTTTGACCGCTTCACCATATTCACTGTCGTCATAGCGAAAACGATAGATTTCCTCCATCACCACGCTGTCACCTTCCAAGCCAACAATCTCTGAGATACTGGTAATTTTTCGACTACCATCTCGCAGACGGTTAACCTGAACCACCAATTGCACAGCACTTACAATCGTACGACGTATTGCTTCTAACGGCTGATTAAGGTTCGCCATCATCACCATCGATTCCACACGCGCGATAGCATCTCGTGGTGTGTTGGCGTGCAGTGTAGACATGGATCCATCGTGACCCGTGTTCATTGCCTGAAGCATCTCAAACGCTTCAGCACCACGACACTCACCAAGAATGATGCGGTCTGGACGCATACGTAGGGCGTTAATCACCAAATCTCGCTGAGTCACCTCACCCGTCTGCTCGATACTTGAGGTGCGCGTTTCGAGTCTCACCAAGTTGGGCTGCTGTAGTTTGAGCTCCGCAGCATCTTCAATAGTAACAATTCGTTCGTCTTCAGCAATGTATTGCGACAATGCATTCAACAGTGTCGTTTTACCCGAACCCGTACCACCAGAAATCAGCACATTCATACGACAACGAGAAGCGATCATCAACACGCGCGCCATGTCCATCGACATAGAGCCAAATTCGATCAAATCTTCAAATCCAATGCTCTGCTCGCGGAATTTACGAATCGATACTGAAGTACCATCCAAGGAAATCGGAGGAATAACGATGTTGACACGACTACCATCTTCTAAACGTGCATCTACCGTCGGTGACAGTTCATCAACACGGCGACCAACACGCGAGGCAATTCGCTTTGCAATCGCAAGCAGCTGTTCTTCGTTTACAAATGTCAGATCCGATTTGTGTACTTTGCCGTGACGCTCATAAAAGATGTTATTTGGCCCGTTCACCATGATATCGGTAATCGATTGGTCTTCTACCAATGGTTGCAAAGGCCCAAGCCCAAACAGCTCATCAATTAAGCTTTTGACGAGACCCGTTTTCATCATTGAGGTAATCGGACGCTGATAGCCCGTTGCCAACAAATCAACTGCGCTCTGAATCTGTGATTCCAGCTCTTTGCGACTCATCTTTTGTACCGCTTCAGGGTCAAGCGCTTCAAAAATCTGCCCGCGGAAGGCTAGGTACATCTCTTTGTTGGAACTCATTTCGCGCCTACCTTACCTAACCAACGGTTGAGTCGCGGTACGGAAATAGGCTGGCCGTTAATATGTTTTACTAAATGATCCAGTGAACGGCTCATATGGCGGTCATGTTTATGTGCGCGTTTACCATCAATGATGATGTGCGACAGGTTTTTACAAAATGCGATTTCCAAGCTCGGTTCTTGGCCGAGATAGCGTTTAAGATCGCTCTTGTCCATCACATAGGCAGCCTCGGGGCGATGGTAGTTCACGACAGTAATGATGCGCAGTCTCGATGACAACGTTAGCTGTAAGTTCTCCACCTTGTCGATAAGACGCTTAGCATTGCGCACTGCCGAAACAGAAGCATCCAATACCAATACAACCACGTCGAATCCATCCAATAACATTTGTGGTTCGACTGGGAAGCTAACGCTGCCGGAGTAGTCTTCGATGATAAAGTTCGCGTTTCGCGATAGCAAATCACACAAACTTTGGCTGTAATTCAAGATTTCTGTTTGGCTCATATCGCCATCCAGTGCCAGCAAGCGTAAGTTTTTACGCGCGGTATGAAGGTAACTGAGCGCCCCTTCTTCATCCATCTCATGTAATGGCGCGGTAAACTCATCGATCATTCTTGGCTTAAACTCTTTTAGTGCCAGAAGAACATCGATATCACTGTCTACATATTGATGATCCACGAGAATCGTGTCGGTTCCTTGAGTTGAAAGAAGCGAACTCAGCTCGGTGGCAATAAACGAAGTACCGACCCCGCCTTTGGCTCCAACCACGGCAACTCGTTTGGCTTTACGCGCTTTACTTACGCCGGAGAAGTTTTTGAGGTTATTGTTTACGTGCGTCAAAAAGTCCGCAAACTCTTGCTTGTTTACTGGCCAAAAAACGTAGTAAAAGCCCATTTCTTTCAATGAGCGTAGTGTGGAGATGGCATCCTCTTTACCAATAACCACCACCCCTTTATGAGTTGGCAGTTTGCTGGCAAAGTTCTTGGCATCTTCAACCACGTTATCTGATTCATTCAACTCGAGAATAACGATGTGGCTACTCTGCTGTTCTGTCAGTTTGGCATGACCTTTGACCGTTCGAACACAGTGAGGATCATTCCAGCCTTCAAAGCGGAACACTTCTTGGACAAGATTCAGACACTCAGCCGATTGATAGAACAAAGTACAACCCGCAACACCGGTTTGGTTCTTCGGTTCAGGTTTGACTTTGGTGCTCAGTGCTTTCGTTAAATCAAACACGATTACTCTCCCACCAAGCGCGACTTATACGCGACTTGTTTTAGACGCATGGTTTCCACAAAGCAGTCAGGCTGCGCAATTTCTTGTTCTAGTTGCGCAGGTTGGCAAGTTTGGGTTTTAAGTTGACGAACGGCAACTGAGATTCGAACATTGGCAATCATGTTTTGCTCTTGACGATATTGAACGCGAGACGGTGTCACGGCCAACTTTGAAAATTCTTTAAACGCCTTTTCTGCTAGCTGACGATCTGCCGTTGATTTGTAAGCGACCACATATGCGGCTTCTTTATCAAAAGATTCTGAAAGCGCAATCAACTGCTCCATCTTTTGCTGCGACTCGCTGCGATTTTTAATGACGTAATCAACACGGTGCACTTCTTGATACACCAGCGCTTCTGCACCATTGCCGTCGAAGTAACGCTCTGTAGTACATCCCGTAATACCGGTTAGTAACAGAACAAATACCAAAGCCAATGGTTTCAAGTTAACTTGCATCATTGGATAAACCCTCCCTGCTCGACCAGTCGAATTGTCGCGTTCGAAGGTTGCATGTACCCATCGGTATCTGCGAGATTCAACCAGCGCATCAAAGTAGACGTTTTGCGGATGTAAGGTAGTTGCACATCGGTCGGGCGCATTGGCTCAACGAGATTAACTGTTGCTACGATGATTAGCTCAGTACGTCGTCTTTCAGTGACGGATTTACGAAACGCAGCGCCTAAGACAGGGATGTCACCAACCAATGGGATTTTTTGCATGTTTTCAAAATCAGCGCTGCTCATCAAACCGCCCAAGATAAAACTGTCACCATCGGCGAGCTCTACAGTGGTCATTGCACGTCTAGACGTAAGTTGTGGTACTTCGATGCCTGCTGCTTTTACATATTTTTCTACTTCAGATACTTCTGGAAACAGCTGCATGCGAATCTTGTTTTGATTTAGAACTTTTGCAGTTAAATCGAGGCGAATACCAAATTCTTTAAACGTGATGTTGATACTACTGTTACTTGAAACTACTACCGGCACTTCACCACCAACGAGAAAGCTTGCAGACTCACCCGACAACACCGTTAAGTTTGGTTCCGCCAATATTTGAGCAATATCGTCATTACCAAGCGCAGTAATCAAAGTGCCAATGTCAGCCGCTTCAAATTGGTTAAAGACAAATTCACCAACACTACCTCCAACCGAACCCCAGTCCACACCAACAGTTTGCGAGAACGACTCGGTGACTTGAGCAACCGAGATTTTAACGTTCACTTGCTGAACGGTGGCCACTTCAATGCGCTCGATAATGCCTTCCCAGGTCATGTTTCGCGCGAAGATCATGCTCTCCGGCTCTTCAAGGTCGCCGCCTGTGGTTTTAAACGTTAATTTTTGCGCTTCATCCCAACGCTCCGTCTTTTCTCGGCCAAGTAGCGTTGCGACCATACGGTAAATATCATCGCGCTCCTGTTCTGACTCCACCACACCACTTACAGCAACTTGCGAGCCTATAGATTCAACTTTTACATTGGCATTTGGGAAATGAAACTTAAGTTGGCGACGTACTTCCGATAGATTGAGATCAACAATGATTCGATCGGAAATCAGTACCTCATCTGTTGTGCCATAAACAATTAGGCGTGATTGACCAACTTTGCTAGCGAACACGACCAAGGTGTCGTCACTGATCACTTTGTAGTCGGCAACGGTCGGATCGCTGATAAACACCTTGCCCACTGGCGAATCCAGCTTAATGTGTTCGCCTTCGCCAAGCGTAATATATCGTTCCGCTGCACTCGTTAAAGGTGTCGCAAGTAAGACCATAAGTGAGCTTAGACACCACTGCGCTATCCATTTTTTAGTCTGGCTAAACTTCATTACAGTGCCTCTCCTGGCATCGCAGTTTTACCTCGAAACTCTTCAATTCCCACGTAATTATCCATAATGTTGCGAACCTCGACATAGGTCGACTGGCGATAGGTTTGACTGCGGTAGATTTCAATGTGCATGGTTCGTTGTGCAAGCGCTAACCTAGGTAAATCATCGGGATTAACTTCAATCACCACAGTGGTAAAACCAAGCTCTTTAGTCGGTGCTCTAGCAGTTACTGAATTGTCATCATCGTTGTCGATATTGAGTACCTTGACCTGCTTTAGAAACATATTGGCGTTAACGCCTTTAAAGCTTCTTGGCTTATCTGTGTTCGCGGCGAGATTGTTGTTTGGTGAACTGACCGTCAAAATATCGATATAGGTGCCCGGGCGGATGTAATCGTTGATGAGATTTTTATCACTGACTTGCAGTGGGTATGGCGTCATACCTTCGGTAACCAGTAAATCGATGTAGCCTGGCTGCCCAACCTTTACTTGATACTCGGGAAGCACAACAGTGCCTTTGTCCAATGCCCGATTGGTTAGGGTCGACGGTGAAAAATCTATGTGGGTATCTTTTTTGACACCATGTGCCAGCGCCTGACTCATGGGCAGTTGCACTTTTGCAACCTGCTCAGTTTGAATAGGTGTGCCTTTAGCAATATCAGAGCTGACTCGCCATACTGAGACATGCTCTTCAACAGGTTGTACTGGAACAACCTCTGCTTGTGCTTGTGGCGTAGATTTCTGGCTCAGCATATCACGAAGCCCAAAGGCTCCTACAACCAAAGCCAATACCGCTATCAGCAGCACTAACCGAGAACGCATGTTTGTTTCCCCCGAGGTGGTTCTAATATGGTTAGGATTGCAAAAGCTGCGGCACTTGGTGCACCACAATCACTAAGCAAAAACCCAAATTAATGGCAACGCCGTACGGGATGCCAACTTGACGTTTTTTTCTATTTGGAAACCAATAGTTAGCCATGAGGTAGTACAATGAGACTGCACCTCCAGCTAAGCCTGTCAATATGGCTGCCATTGGTAATTGGCTCAAAGGCAACGCTAAGGCCAGTACACTCGCAAGTTTAATGTCGCCGGCGGCAATCCAACGTCGCCAAAATAGAACAAATCCAACAGTTAGGACTACCAAAGCGGATGCTAAATAGATCTCACTTTTTATCAGCAGTGAACATTGCAAGGCCATCAAGCCCAAAACACTCATGTTAGTGATGCGTCGACAACGAACATCGAGGATGGATATATAAATACAAACGCAAGCAAGCGAAATTATATAGAGCATTGAATGTTTTATTTATTAATACATACTCGTCAAGATTAGTTAAAGTAGCGTCGCCAACAGACAGTCAGCGGCACCACTTTATAAGCTACACTTATGGTAGTAATTAGCCAGCTGTTGCAGCAGTCAGTTTCCCTGCAATACCGGTAAATGCGTCTTTAAGCTCCTGCAAGAACTGACCATCTGTACTTCCCAATACTGTAGCCAAAGCAACCGCCATCGCCACACCAATCAAACCATATTCAATTGCTGTAACACCGCGCTCATCACGCTTAAATTCGTTTAGAAGCGTCACTGCGTTTACATAAAGCTTAGTCATCATATTTTTATTCCTTTGAACGTTATTCAACAATAAGCACGCTATATTCTAAATTATGCTCAAAATATCAAGAAAATAGCTGCTATCGATTTTATCGATAGCCTGCTCAAAGAAACCCCTTGTTTACAACTCTAACAATGCACCAACTCTAGTGTCGCACCCGACCTCATAAGTGTTTACTTTTTCTACATTAACTTGCCGGGAGCACAGTTTTCATTCGTATACCGACAGCACTTATGTGGCACAGATCACGCTTTCATTTCAATTTATTGCACAGGTTACGGAGCGTTATTCCATTCACGAATGGTTAAGTGCACGAAACACCATGTAAATCTAAGTTCGTAGCATTGATTGATTGTTTATCAAAGCCAAACTAACACTCTTTAAGTATCACTATTGTAAATGACTTAAGAGCAAGCTAATGTATGCAAAAAAACGTAAGTTATATAACTATAAGTAGTCAAATGGCACAAAGGTTAGTCAATTTATGAAGCTGCAATTCGATAACATTGCTTCGTTTGTTGCAGTGGTTGAGGCGGGGTCTTTTAGTTCAGCGGCACGTAAGCTGGGCAAATCTCAATCCACAGTAAGCACCGCAATTCAAAATTTAGAGTCTGATTTAGGGTTTAACCTTTTTATCAGACAAAACGCTAAAGTGACGTTAACTGACAAGGGCAAACGTTTATTTCACCTTTCTACTCCGGTAGTCAGTAAATATCGAGATTTGCTTACAGCAGTGAGTAAAATGAGCCACTCGGAACAGATCGTTTTCCGCGTCGGCATTGATCCTTTGGTTTATAACAGCAATGTTAAGCAAACCTTGTTTCAATTTTCGGAAGCATTTCCTGAGATCGACCTCGAAGTCGTCACTAAACCGAGTTTTGTTCTGAGCAACTATATTAACCAAGGAAAAATAGACCTAGCACTAGGCAATCCCTATCACAAAACCGACAACGATTTTAATATGGACGAGTTATTCAACGTCAATTGTTGGTGGGTGGGCCATGCATCACTATTGGAAAACAAACCGAGTTTACCTCGCGTTTTGTTGATGGATGGTTTTGATGAACTGCTTAACCTATCCGATTTGGCAACACATCAGATATGGCGGTTGGATGATCTGTCCACCATTGTCGAACTATGCAAAGCCCAAAAAGGCATAGCGTTTTTACCTGAGCATATTGTGGAACCTTCACTAACAACAAAAGAACTTGCCATTATGACCGACAACTTAGAATTTTTTGGCAAAAAGGTTACCGCATCACTATTTTGGTCGACCCACTCAGACTTTAGTCTCTACAATCAGTGGATACGAAGCCAATTAAAAACCGTCATCGATCAACAAAGTACCTTTGTCGCTGCACTCGCCAACTAACCGTCTTCATCTTTTACAAGTCTCATTCATCACGCTTGGTGTTATCATAATTACACCAAGCGTGATTGAGATCTCTCAGCCTTGTTACTCCTCCCTAACAAATTCATCACATGGATGATTCGCCTAATGCTCACCTAGTAAATAATCAAAGATGCCCTATTGAGCTACAAAAATATAATAAGGACATCGTGTGAAACTGGTTAAATCCCTTATCTCTCTTTCCGTTGGCGCAACCCTACTGTGGGGCTGCTCTGGCGATTCTACCTCGCCAACAGACCAAGGTGGCACCACAACTAGTTATGCGTGCCGCGCTGATAACACTGCGCAAACTGATGACTTACGAATCTATCAAGTGATGGTTGAAAGCTTTGTCGATGGCAATCCTTCTATCGGCCATGGGACTGGTTACGGTACCAGTCACCATATGGGTGACATCCAAGGCATTATTGACTCGCTCGACTATATTCAAGACTTAGGCATGAATGCGGTATGGCTAACACCGATATTCAATTCAGTACCCATTAACGGCCAAGATCATTGGGCAGATAGACTGGATGCGACCGGATACTTCGCTACAGACTACTTTGCCATAGATCCTCGTTTCGGCACCATGGACGATGCTAAAAAGTTAGTGGAAGAGGCGCACAAACGGGGTCTTTACGTCTTCTTTGATGGTGTGTTCGGTCATCATAAAGACAACGTAATGGCTTCACCCACTGGGAACCAGCCAGTCGGTGCAAGTAACCCTGTAAGCTATCCAGAGAGTCTGCCTTTCTTCAAAGAGGTGGCGGAATACTGGGTTAAAGAACTAAAAATTGATGGTTGGCGACTCGACCAAGCTTACCAAGTTCCAACGGATGCATGGGCGGAAATTCGTAAGGCCGTTGACGATGCGTCGCAGCAAGTCACCTATACCAATGCTGATGGTGAACTCGTTAATCCACTTGGCTACATGGTGGCAGAGATATGGCGTGGTGAGAGTGATATTGCTCGTGATGGCTACGGCAGCAAAGAAAACCCTGCTCTGTGTTCGGCATTTGATTTCCCTATGCGATATCGCTTAGTACAAACCTTTGCCGTTGAGGAATCAGGCTATGGTTCTACTCAAGGCGGGTTGACGCTCGCTGAAGGTATGCGAACTCATGACGCCTACCCTGCCCACTCCAAACCTAACTTGATGCTTGGCAACCACGACTTAGTGCGTCTGGGCGATCTTATTCAACGAGGAAACCTGGCTGAGCCAGAGGATGCTGAATATTGGCAACGACATAAAGCGGCCATCTCATTTCTAGGTGCTTATACTGGCCCCATCACGCTGTATTACGGTGAAGAAATTGGTGATGAGTTAGAAGGTTTTGCTGATCGTGTAACCAATGACTGCGCGATCGCAGGAAAATGTGATGACCATGTAGCACGCATGAGTGGCAAAATTGAGGGTGTCACAGGCATAACCCTAACCACAGAGCAAGCAGATCTTAAGAGCTACGTCAAAGAGCTAATGACGCTTCGCTCCCAGCACCCATCGTTAGCTCAAGGTACTCGCAACAACGTTGTCGCTACAACAAATGCCTATGCAGATCTAAAAACATCAGGTGAAGAATCGATTCTATATATAGTGAATACGACAGCATCGAGTCAAACCATTGCTATTTCTGCAGATAAACTGTCATTTAGTGGCAACCTTAATGATTTGCAAACGAATGACAACGTAACATTGGCTTCTGGTTTCTATAACATCGACCTAGCTCCGTTCCAAGCTAGGTTCCTATCACTTGAATAATAAACAGCGATAAGCCTAAAAAAACAAGCCGCCTTCAATAAGCATTGAAGGCGGCTTTTACTATCTCATTTCGTTACTATTCCTAGACACTAACAGTCGTAAACTCTAACGGCTAGATAGAAGCGGCGGATTGTTATGCTAGCGCTGGGTAGGTCTTATATTTCACACCCATCATTTGTTCCATACAGTGTACCACTTGGCAGCTGTAACCAAACTCATTGTCATACCAGATATAAAGTACGCAGCGATTATCTTGTGCGATGGTTGCTTGGCCATCAACAATACCCGGATGACGTGCCCCTACTAGATCGGTAGACACCACTTCCGTCGAATCGGTATAGTCAATCTGAGCTGAAAGTGGAGATGTTAACGACACTTCGCGAAGGTAAGCGTTTAGCTCTTCTTTAGTAGTGTTGCTTTCCAGATTCAAATTCGCAACCGCCATTGAAACATTAGGGGTCGGAACACGAATAGCGTTACCACTCAACTTACCCGCAAGTTCAGGCAGCGCCTTGGCCACTGCTTTTGCTGCACCTGTCGAGGTCAGTACCATATTGAGTGATGCTGAACGTCCGCGACGATCGCCACTGTGGTAGTTATCGATCAGGTTTTGATCGTTGGTGTAAGAGTGCACCGTTTCGATATGACCAGACACAATGCCATATTTATCATTCACCGCTTTAAGCGTTGGTGTAATGGCGTTCGTAGTGCAGCTCGCTGCAGATACAATCTTATCTTCAGCCAAGATACTTTCGTGGTTGACACCAAATACGATGTTTTTGATGTCCCCTTTGCCTGGTGCTGTCAGCAGCACTTTCTCTGCACCATTACACGCGACGTGTTGACCCAGGCCTTCTGCATCTCGCCAAACACCTGTGTTGTCGACGACAAGTGCGTTGTCAATTCCGTAATGGGTGTAATCTACATCCTTCGGGCTGTTCGCGTAGATGATTTGGATGTAATTACCATTCACAATCAGGGCCTTGTTGTCTTCGTCAACTAAAATGCTGCCATTGAATTGACCGTGAACCGAGTCACGACGCAACAAGCTAGCACGTTTTTGAAGGTCACCATCTCGACCACCACGCACAACGATAGCGCGCAGACGTAGCGGATAGCCTGAGCCGCTCTTCTCAACCAAAATACGCGTAAGCAAACGGCCAATGCGTCCAAAACCGTACAGCACAACATCACGTGCTTCTAGTGAGCCATTGCTCTCAATGCTTTCGTTCAGAGTCGTCAATAAGAAGTCATCGATGTTTTGATGACTGTCATTGAGAGACCAGTATTGAGTCGCCAACTGACCTACGTCGATACAGCAAGGAGAAAGGTCAAGTTCAATTAGACGTTCAATGATTGGGGCAGTTTGAGAAATAGAGACGGAAGTAGAACTGTAATGGCGGGAAACACGGTGAGTTTTAATAATATCGATGGTGGTTGCGTTGACGAGTGTTTTACCAAATAAAAGCACTTCTACGCCTTTTTCTCGATATAGCCTGCCAAGAAGCGGCAAAATGGACTCGGCGAGTGTTTGATTTAATTGCCATTGATTTTGGTGGATTTCAGTTTGCGAGATGTTGCTATTACTCATAGTAACCGGGGGCCTCTCTAGGATTAAAGGCTCGCTATGTCTCGTATGTAGGGTACAAGAGATATTGAGCGACACAGGGATGTAATCGTGTTGTTATATTTTATGCCGCGCAGTGTAACAAACAGACACTTAATCTGCTAGTAAAAATAATTCAGCACAAGAGGACGGAAAAGTGTGACTTGAGTAGGATAATTTTTGGTTAAATACTCGACCTTAGTCGTAAGAAATAGTCACCAAGATCGAGGTTATTTTATAGAAACAATCAAGAACGATGACAACTCTCTAATAGAATTATCATCGAATCGAATAAGTATATTAACAATAGTGGCTGCAAGTCACAATTTACTACTGAGATTCAAACTTATCATGGTCTTCTTTTTTAATAGCCTTGTGGCCGTCTTCAGCAACACCGCGTTTCCAATAACTACTGATATAAATCGCTTCTCTTGGAATGGCTTTGTCGTTTCTGAAATACTGGCGCAATGCTCTCATTTCATCGAATTCGGCTGCACACCATACAAAAGGTTCGCCAGTAAGCCATGGCAAGGCTTTTGCCTCATTCGATAACGAACCCGTAGTCCAGATAACCTGCATGCCCTCAGGTACGTAAATCTCCTGTTTGTCTGCCATATCTTCTATCTGAACCACGGCATAGCCTTTCGCGTCTTTTGGCAGCAGAGTAAGTTTTACTGACAGCGCTGGTAGGGCCGTCATATCTGCCGTAAAGAAGAACCAATCTTTTGTCACATTGACTTCTTGTAGAGCGCCTGGACCAACAAGCGATACAGTGTCCCCTACTTCCGCGGCCATTGCCCAGCGAGCACCAAAGCCACAAAGTTTGTCTTCAGTAACGTGAGTCACGAAATCAACATCAATTTCACCACGCAATGTATCGAGGCGACGAATGGTATACGTGCGCATTTTTGGTCGCGCATCAAATGGCTCGTCATCGAGATCAGTACCGCCACGCTCATTAAAAAGCAGTTTGATGTAACCGCCAAGGCTGTCCATAGGAAACTGTGTAAATGCTTCACTATGTAATGTGATGCGTATCATGTTAGGTGACAGGGTCTGTTTATGACTAACAGACGCCATTTTAGGAGTTGGCTTTTTCATTGTATCTACTTAATGATTATTGTTTGCATTAAGTCTAACACAAGCGAAGCGAAACGAGATGCTATCCATTGGCAAATTTTTCCGACTTTACAGACTTTTACTTTATCAATTCTCAACAAAGTTCGGTCATTTTCTCCCCCATATAAGACTATGTTGGTTGTACCACGCAAACGCCCCTTATCACTCTTTAGTATATTTTTCCACAAAGCACTGTTCATAATTTGACCAAGGTAGGATTGACTTCTATTGTTGATAGACCGCTCACAACAATGGAGGTAAAACATGAAAAAAATGAGTAAGGCATACCGCATGCAAATCATCAAAGAAGTGGCAGAAAGAAAGCGGCGTGATCAATTCGATGACCCGATGGCTTTGTATATCAATCACCTTTTGGATGAACGCCCGAGCATCGACAATGTCGTTGAATACAAACAAGAATTTAGCGGAAGCTACTTTGATGAGAATATTGGGGGATGGATCAGTAAAACTTGGCAGAGCAAGTAACAATTCAATTTAGTGTGACCACACAATAAAACCCGTCTAGATATTGGGAACGAGCTGCGAGCTCACGATAAGGCGCCGCATTAGAGGCGCCCCCAAACGCAAATTAACCTCTTACAGCAATCACCTCTATTTCGACTTTGGCATCCATTGGTAGTCTTGCTACCTCTACACATGAACGCGCCGGAAATGGAGCATTCTGGCTGACGAAAAACTGTTCATATACCCCATTCACCTTGGCGAAATCGTTAAGATCTTTCACAAACACCGTGGTTTTGACAATATTGCTTGCATTCAAACCCGATGCAGAGATTATCGCGAGTGCATTTTGAAGAGACTGGCTTGTTTGTTCCGACACATCTTCTGGCATGACTTTGGTTTCAGGGTTAATCGGCAATTGACCTGATGTGATGACCATATCACCAAAACTCACCCCTTGAACATACGGACCGATAGCAAGCGGCGCTTTATCTGTAGAAATTGCGTTCATTTTATTTTCCTAGTTGTCTATTGCGCTCAGAGTGAACCAGTAACACAGGGCTACTGGTCACAATGAACATAAATAATGGCGGGTTTTAAAACAGGGAATAACGTTAGCCAGTAAAGTTAGGCAGCATTCCCAACATAGAAAGCACATGGAAGATTGCGGTCAATACCCCAAACCCGATGACGACAGAAATCATTGCATTGCCCCCAGGAGCCGTGAAGCCTCCTGCGCCTGCATGCACCTGACGTGTTTTGCGAGCTAATAATGCAGGGATAATACATGCCCACACCGTCGCAGCCGCACCTGCATAACCAATAGCAATAACAAAGCCGAATGGGAACAGCAGTGACAGAACGAGTGGTGGCAAAAAGGTAACTAGCCACGTCTTAGTACGACCTGATTTGTCATCGCTAAACTTGAAGAAGTCAGCTAAGAAATCAAATACACCTAGGCCAACACCAATAAACGATGACAATATCGCCGCCATAGAGAAGGTATTGATGGCGTTTGCAACCTGTTCCGATTCAATGACAGAGCCCAGCGCTTTGAGCAATGCATCAACGTTGCCACCTTGTTCTATAACTGGGCCGAAATTCGCGCGCGGTAAGTTTCCGAAGATACTGAAAAGCCATAAGAAATAGAGGGTAAGCGCTATCACCGTGCCGCCTAAAATAGCGTATTTGGCTTTGGTCTCCTCACCGTAGTAGGCACGCATAGATGATACAGAATGATGATAACCAAACGATGTCAACGCGACTGGCAACATCGCCATAGCGTATGGCGCGTATGCATTTTCCTCACCGATGGTATCAAACAGTACTGACATGTCGACCTTGACCGCCAGTCCCGACACGCCAAACACAAAGCTCAGTATCATGAAGGCGATCAAAACGACGGAGATTCTATCTACCGCTCGAGTAGAGTGCCAAACGAACGCTGAGAAAATGAGTACAAACAGTGCCGATGCCACTTTGGCATTCAGGCCTAACACATCCTGAAGGATTAAA
The DNA here is from genome assembly GCF_052879755.1 of Vibrio sp. DNB22_10_4. Lineage (NCBI taxonomy): Bacteria > Pseudomonadati > Pseudomonadota > Gammaproteobacteria > Vibrionales > Vibrionaceae > Vibrio > Vibrio sp. DNB22_10_4. Next base: position 76,369 of record NZ_JBNNXW010000003.1, read on the forward strand.
CCGGAAGAAGTAATGTAGGCGTACAGTAATATACCGCCAACAAAATAAACGGTAATGTTGTTCAGTAAGTTGACCTTGTTACCGAGTAAATCTTTGGTCACCGTATCGAAAGAGACCTTTAAATCATAATGTCTAAATGCTTCTAACAGCATCCAGCCCGATATTGTCATAACAATCATGGTAATGGCGATCGCCAGCATTGACCACACGGTCCATGCGCCAGCTCCTGCACTGGGTAGTCCAAGCATGCCAGCGCCGACACAGACGCTAGCAATGATGCACGCGCCACCAATGAGCGACGGATTCTTTTTCATCATTCTGCTCTCTTAAATTCACGTTATTGGATTAGGGTGATTTATCGTTATTATTTTGTTTTTTTATTATGTTGTTTTTAGGAAAAAGAACGCAGCTCAAAGGCTGCGTTCTTTAGGTGTGACTAGGCTTCTTCGAGTTGCTTCTCTTCAGCCTTGTGAGCTTCGCCCTTTACGGCCACTTCCACCTCTTTCAGTCTGGCAGTAAAGTGACGCAACACCTCAGGCTCATAAGTAAAGTCGAGCCCTTTCACGTTGTGTGCGTTGGCTTTTACTTTCTCAAACGCTTCGATGACGTAATCCATGTGCGTTTGCGTGTAAGTTGCACGAGGAATCGTTAGTCGAAGTAGCTCTGCTGGACATGGGTGCTGCTTACCCGTTGCTGGATCGCGACCTAGCAATAGTGAACCAATCTCAACCGCGCGAATACCCGCCACTTTATACAGCTCACATGCCAGTGCGTGCGCAGGGAACTGATCCGCTGGGATATGTGGAAGAAGCTTACCGGCATCGACAAACGCTGCGTGACCACCAGCTTGCTGGCAAACCACACCAATCGCTTCCAATCCATCCACCAAGTATTGAACTTGATTGATGCGGTACTCTAGCCAGTCTTGACGCATACCGTCATAAAGACCAACAGCAAGACGTTCCATCGCACCGCCTTCGAGACCGCCATAAGTCGGGAAACCCTCTTGAACCACACACAAGGTACGACAATCGGTATACACATCCATAAACGAGTCGTCTTTAAAGCAAAGTAGACCGCCCATCTGCACCATCGCGTCTTTTTTCGCCGACATCGCTAGACCATCGGCATACTTGTACGATTCACGTGTGATTTGCTCGATCGTCCAGTCTTGATAACCAGGCTCACGTTGCTGAACAAAGTACGCATTCTCCGCATAGCGCGCTGAATCCATAATCACTGGAATGTCATACTTCTGAGCAATCTCATAAACCGCTTTAAGGTTTGCAATAGAAACTGGCTGACCACCTGCAGAGTTACAAGTAATCGTGCTCACGATATAAGGTACGTTGGCAGGGCCTGCTTCTACAATTGCTTGCTCTAGCTTCTCTAGGTCAAAGTTGCCTTTAAAATCTGCATTCACAGCAGTATCGAACGCATCTTTTGTATAAACGTTTTTCGCCACACAACAGTTCACTTGAGTATGACCTTGAGTGGTATCGAAGAAGTAGTTAGACAACGCCACCATCTTACTGCGATCAAGACCTTTCTCTTTTTCACGCTTTTTAATTAGCACAGGAATATAGATTTGTTCTGCGCCACGACCTTGGTGGGTAGGGATAGTGAGTTCATAACCGAAAATGTCTTTCACTGCATTTGACAATGCATAGTAGCTGCGGCTACCGCTATACGCTTCATCACCACGTAACATCGCCGCTTGCATTTCTTGTGTGATAGAACCTGTACCACTGTCGGTCAAAAGATCGATAAATACATCTTCACTATCTAATAAGAATGGGTTCATACCTGCTTTAATAATCGCCTGTTCGCGATATTCACGTGTAGTACGTTTTACAGGCTCAACAACACGAATGCGGAATGGTTCTGGTAGGTGTTTGAAGTTTTCCATTATTAATTACCCTATATATATTTACCTTCAAGCCTTTTATTTATAGTTAAGACTGAGATGAATTTTAATTACAGATAACCCTATCTAGGAATATATCCAGATACGATTGAATTTGATTGTTTTATTTTATGACGCCGCTAGCACAGGCTACGATAATCAACACGGGTAAACTTTGGTTTGAATACACAATGGTTTGAGTACACACTGGTGTAAGTATACCTAGTGTCGCAGTCAGCATGTTGCTGTCAGGCAGACGCACTGGACAGTGCGAGAGAGTTATCTCGAAGGGAAGAAGAAAGCGATTTTGTAGTCTAGTGTGAACCAGCTACTGATTGTGTTGAACTTATTCATTTATTTACCTACTTACAATACTCGACTTATCAAGCCTTGTTCGTTTTTTCAAACAAGACATTATCGAACTAACTAAGTGTATTATCTATAACTTACCGTACATGTCATTACTATAGGATATAATTTGAGAACCTGCTAACAAAAAAGTTGAATGTTCTTTAATTGTAATTTGTTTATAAAAGAATATTTTGAAGCAGATCAATACAGCGTACTAGTTAATAAAGACACCAAGCATTGCCTTTATAAAATAATCAAGAGTTTATGCGGTCATTCAATTGCTAGTTTCTAGTTCGCCGTTTTCATAAACTTAACCACTCTTTCCATCATGGTATCGAAATAGGGATTCCAGCTTAGGCGAGCACTAATGCGATCTTCTTTAAGTAACCCCCAAGCGGTATAGGTCAATGTTGGCATACCAACACAATCTACCGTATAGACTTCTCCTTCCTCCGCTCCCCCACACTGTCGCATTAGCCCTCTTTCGCCATATAAAGGATTGTCGGCGCGATAGAGTACTGAGATATGCGAGCCACTCTCGATATTTTGCTTTGAAAGATCCATACTGCGCTTGATAACCCGTGCATCAGGATAGGACTTTTCGCCATACCACACCAAACGGCTGTTTGGGTTGACGAACTCGGTTCTAAACAGCGAATACACGCCTTCGGTATCAATCAGCTCGTCGTTTTCTGTCACCATCAACAAGGCGGGTACTTCTAGCTGATATTGCTGCAAATCCAACTCTACCTGAGTTGTCGTTTGGTAATAAAGCGCAGCACCATGCATGGCAAGTGAATCATAGCGGGTATAGTTTTGTTCCTTTGCGACGTTCACCCAGTCAACAAAGACGCTCGCTGTTCCAGCAAAACGCACGATGACATCATCAGGACTAAAGGCAGGTGAGAATAAAACCAACCCATTGACCGCTTTTGGATTTTGAGCAGCATAAGAAGTCACCAAATTAGTACCGGTAGAAAACCCCGCTAACCACACTTCATCAACATCGCGCTTTAACAGCGTAACTTGATTGGCAACTGCTTCGTGCCAGTCTTTCACATTGGGTAGCATTAAATCTGCTGGCCTAGAACCATGTCCAGGCAACAACATGACGTGCACTAAGTAACCTTGTTCAGCCAAGACAGGTGCAATATCAATAAATGAATAAGGCGAATCACCTAACCCATGTACCAATAGCACCCCCTGCCCGTTGGGATGATTTGGTATTAATCGATAAGGACTTACCGCTTTCATCTCAGCATCGTATCCAGCACCATGAAATACACGAGTCTCATCAAGCCACTTGGTGGTTTGTTCAATATATTGATTGAAGTTGGATTGCGAATAAGGGGCGAGTGAACCAGAGGTGGTATACATCTCTGGTTCTTGTTCAATGATAGGATTGGTGCAGCCTGTCATGCTTATCGTGAAAAAAACACTAACGCTCAGTAAAGCATGATGGCTTAGGTAGCGACGAACAGCTGAAATTTGACTGTTGATCTTATCCACCAGCGCCACTCATTTGATGGTCACGAAAGTACTCTTCGGCATCCATGACTTTGCCATCTGGCAAAGCACACTGCTTCTTGTCTTCTATATAACCACCACCCGTCGCTTCACAAAAACGTGCTGCGCTCTCAGGGCCTTGCTGATGATGAGCTCGAAAATACTCCCATGCATCCACTTTTTCACCCGATTTTAAAGTACACATACCTGTTTCTAGATCGTAAACACCGTGTTTTTCACAGTAGACAGCGGCGGGATTTGCCATACCTACAGGCTCGGGATCGGATTTTGCGCACCCCATAAGCGCTGTTGGCACTATCGCCGCCAACGCAAAATAACGGATTAGATTTCCACCTTTCATAGGGATTCTCCTTTATTCGCCTCTTTCACCGACGCGCTATCTACACAAAGGGAAAGTGGCTCACGTGTGTCTAATAAAGTTAGATGAAACTGTAAAATATGCAACAGATCAGATGGTTATTGTGACCTGGTTGTTGTCAGCGGATGCTCTAGTTCGAATTTTTAATCCTTCAAGGTAACACGTCTTCGAATGTGAGAAGGTAACTCATAGTATGTTACTTGTATCTTGGTGCGGATACTTGAAAATTCATGAGTAAATTATTAGTAGAAGGTCACAACTTATGAAGGGTGTTCGTTTATGGCATTTTGCCCAAGCTTCACTTGGGATTGTCCAATGGGTAGGCATCGCAATTTTGCTCAATCCTATCATCATTGAAAGAACCGCCAGCGGCGCTTTGCTTGGCCAAGTCATGGCCTTGATTGGCGGAGCTGGATTACTCGCACCATTAATTGGCGGTCTGGCTGACAAACATTCTTGCCATCAGATCTTGCAACGCCTTGCTCTATTGACTCACTTTATCGCGCTGTTGACCCTCTACTTTGCCGACACCTCAACCACGACTTACTGGATTGTCGGTGCACTCATTGGCGTTGGGAGTGTCGCACTGCTCGTGCTTAATCCTACCTTTGTGATTGCCTCTAGCAAGAATCAAAAAGAAGAAGGTCGCGGATTGGCGAGTCTCTATCAATGTCAATTTTTCGGCATCGTTGTGACCGGACTCCTTGTCGCCCTCGCTGATTGGATGGCCGTTAGTAGCACCAATCAATTGCTGATTTTGATGGGTCTCGTCTTTGTTGTCCTCGTTATGGTAACCATTGCACCGCCTCCTCCAGTTGAAGCCAATCTGCAAGAAGCCGTATCGGACGAGACACAAGAGCACAGCCCGAAGGCAACCAAAAAAGCAATGCCTTGGTTCCTATTTTTGCTTGCCGTGTTTTTCTCTATGTTTCTTTCCTCCAACCTCATGGAGCTCGGTCCACTGCTTATTAAAGAGGTGTACCACGTAGAGATTGGTAATTCTGCGCTTGGTATGGCGGTGTCTGCCGTGATCAGTATTTTCATGCTTGAATCTGCTGGACGTTGGATGCAAAAAAGTGGACCATTTATGGTGTGGTATGCTGCTCAGGCAGTGTACTTGGTCGTCGGTTCATTATTCTGGTTAACGGCGGGTCATGATGTAAACACTATCTTACCCATCGCGCTGCTCGTTGTGCTTATGCAGGCTATGTCTTGGAATGACATGATTATTCCAGCAATTGCAGGCAGACTAAGCCCCAACTCGCCAGCTCTTACACAAGGTCTATTAATGCTTTGTATGGCTGGAGGCTTTGGCGTTGGGGCGATGCTAGCAGGTATGTCGATTGACAAGTTCGGTTATGCTTCTGTGTTTACACTGTCATTAGGCGGTATTGTTGTCGCCCTTGTGTGTATTGCCGCACTGGTTATGATTTCCAAGCCTAATACGTCTGAAGCCGCTTCAGCCTAACCCCATAGACTACGAGCACCATGGAGGCGGGACTCTCGCCTCCTTTTCCTTACTGCCACTCAAAATATCAAAATTGAGTACTGTGCCTCAAAGCACAAACGTCAAACCGACAATTCTAAGTAAAATCTACACTGGATGAACCAGTTAAACGATTTCTTAATATATAATCGCCAGCAATTGAGTTAATCCTAAGAGAATTATGTTTCTAACACCTTACGTATCAACAAGCGAAAGCCAATTTGAGTTCACCCGCAAGCAAGCGAGCCATTTCGCTAAAAAGGTCGCGGGCGATTTCAACCCTATTCATGACGAAGACAACAAGCGTTTTTGTGTACCGGGCGATCTGCTATTCGCAGTCCTACTTCAAAAAGAAGGCATTAGCCAAAAGATGCGCTTTAATTTCTCCGGCATGGTAGGTGACGGTGTTGCTCTGAACGTCGTCGAAAAAGGCGAGCACGAGAGTGCTGTTGTTGATACGGCGGGCAAAGAATACTTGCAAATGACTCACCAAGGTGAGGTTAGCCATGACCAAGCGTTCATCGAACATGTCGTGACCAACTATGTTCAATTCTCTGGCATGAACTTCCCTCACATCATGGTTCCATTAATGGAACAAGAGCAAATGATGATCAACTGCCAGCGTCCTCTGGTGATTTACGAGAGTATGGAAGTCGAGTTTGACCGCCTAGATCTTCAGCACCCAGAAGTTGAATTCACTGGAGCGACATTTGATGTTGAAGGCAAACGTGGTGTGGTCACACTTAACTTTGCATTTAAAGAAGACGGTGATGTCGTTGGTAAAGGCGTTAAACGTTTGGTTGCAAGTGGTCTTAAGCCCTACGATACCAATGCGGTCGACGATCTTGTAGCTCGCTTCCATGAACGTAAGGATCTGTTTCTTGAGACGCTAAGCCAAAACGCTTAACGAGTATCAAAAAAGCCGTGTCACATTAATATGACACGGCTTTTTGCTTTCTATCAGGTGGCATCAAACCCAGCGCCTAACCTTGTCTTTATATTGCCTGTAAGGCTCACCAAACATAGATTCGAGCACTCGCTCCTCAGGTTTAATTTGGAATCGATTCATATAAGGAATAAACAGCCAACATAAGGTGAGCGCTAAGCCGTCTTCAAGCCAAAACCCCCAGCTGAGCAGCAGAACAAACAGTGCGAGATACATCGGATTTCGAGTTTTGGAAAAGATACCGCTATCCACTACGCAGCTGGCTTTGTCTGGCTTGGTCGGGTCGACCGTCGTTTGCGCCTTTCTAAACTCCAGCACACCAGACACACCAATAAAGCCACTTAAGATAAACAGCCCCGCTGCCCAAACACTTTTCAGCGGAATATAGGTATACAGCCAACCATTGTCGTATCTAGCCACAAAGTACATCGAAGCGGCAACAAACAAAAAAACCAACACCGGCGGTATCTTCAGCTCTAGTGCTTTCACATCGACTCCTTGATTTTTCGAGAATACACATAATAAAGCGCCCGACTAGGACGCTTTAAAATGAGGTTAATTCAACAACTGCAACACTGCCTGCAATGGATGCTTGGTTGGCGCGTGTTCAAAACGCTTCACCTGACTTCGGCAAGAGTATCCCGTTACTAAGCAACGCTCTGTCGGAAGCTTATCCAGATTTGGCGCCCAGCTAAGCCCATAAATATCTTTCGACATTTGCAGCTTATCTGACTCATGACCAAACGTACCAGCCATACCACAACAACCAACTGGAACTGTTGTGAGGCGTCCACCGAAGTGCTGGAAAATACTACCCCATTCTTTTTCAGCATTTGGCATTTTGGTTTTCTCAGTACAGTGCGCAAACAGATACCAGTCCGCCTCATCAACCACGCTGCTGGGTTCAATATCCTTGAGCATTGGTGTTAACCACTCATGTACTGTAAGGACATCAAAATCACCACGCGACTCAGCAAGAATCTCGGTATATTCATCTCGGTAACAAAGCACTAATGCCGGGTCGACGCCGACTAACGGTATATCAAGTGCTGCGACCTCCGCCAGAAAGTCCGCTGTATTTTGAGCAGACTTCGCAAATTGTGCCAAAAAGCCCTTAATATGGGTTGCTTTACCATTGGGTTTAAACGGCAACATTACCGGCTTCTTACCCAGCTTCAAAATCAGCTTGGCGAAATCTTCCACCACTTGCGCGTCATAAAAACTAGTAAACGGGTCTTGAACAATACACACATAGTCTTGACGCTGTGTAGTTGGAATAGCTTGAAGCTGTTCTAAATTGAACTCTGAAACTGGCTGATGTTTAATTCTCGATTTCAGGGTTGGCACCGACAGCAACGGCGCATCAATATAGCCCACCGACTTTTCTGTCAGCTTCTGCACCAAAGGCTGCTTAAGCGCAAAGTTGACCACTTTTGGCACTTTCGCCATATAGGGCAGCATGGTTTCGATATTCGCAACCAAATAGTCTTTTGCCGGACGCTGGTATCGCGTGTAATACAAGTTGAGGAATCGAGATCTAAAACTTGGTACATCGACTTTGATTGGACATTGGCTAGCACACGCTTTACAGGCCAAACAGCCATTCATCGCCTCATACACTTCGTGAGAGAAATCATACTCGTGGCGCTTATTGAAGGTATTGCGCCACTTTTCGATCAATCCTTTCGCACTTGGTGATTGCTTGGTCTCATTTTCAAGCTCTATGACATCAAAGCCCTGCTCCGACAGCTGTCTTAGCCACTCACGCACCAAACCGGCACGCCCTTTTGGAGAATGGCGACGATCCGCCGTCACCTTCATCGACGGACACATTGGCGACGCGGTATCGTAGTTAAAGCACAAGCCATTACCGTTACATTCCATCGCTTGAGAAAAGCTATCACGTACTTCAACTGGAATTTGACGATCGTAAGTGCCACGTTTAACGTCAGATACTTTCACCAGCTCATCGTCACTCCCTAACGGCGTACAAATCTTACCGGGGTTCATCTTATTGAGAGGATCGCACGCAGATTTAATCCGGCGCAGCTCATTAAACAGCTCATCACCAAAAAACTCAGGGCCGTACTCAGAACGAAAACCTTTACCGTGTTCACCCCACATTAGACCGCCGTATTTCGCCACCAATGCGACAACTTCATCGGAGACCTGGTGCATGAGCGCTTCTTGATTCGGATCGCACATGTCTAGCGCCGGTCTTACATGAAGTACACCGGCATCGACATGGCCAAACATACCGTAATTTAGATTGTGGCCATCCAGTAGGACTCGAAACTCTGCGATAAAGTCCGCCAAATTCTCTGGCGGCACACAGGTGTCTTCAGCAAAAGCTATCGGTTTAGCGCTGCCTTTGACTGCGCCAAGCAGGCCAACGGCTTTCTTACGCATGTTATAGATGCGCCCAATGCTCGCCACATCAGTGGTAATTTGGTAGCCGATAATGCCGTCTTGTTCGGTTTTTAGTTTCTCATCCAAGCTGTCAGTAAGTTCTTTTACTGCGCGAGCGACTTCCTGTTCATCTTGCCCTGCATACTCGACCATGTTTAGGCCTTGCATTTCTTTGCCCGGCACGTCGCTAATCAAATCACTGACGGTATGCCAAACAATATCTTGTTTCGCAAGATTGAGTACCCTTGAGTCCACGGTTTCAACCGACAATGCATTGGCTTCAACCATAAACGGTGCGTTACGTAGCGCGGAATCAAAGCTGTTGTATTTAACGTTGATTAGAGTTCGCGCCTTAGGGATTGGTGTTAGGTTCAGCTTCGCTTCAGTAATGAAGGCCAGTGAACCTTCGGCGCCACAAAGAATACGAGTGAAGTCAAAGTCATCACTGTCTGGCTGATAAGCATTTTTCAGATCATAGCCTGTTAGAAAGCGATTAAGCGGAGGAAACTTTTCATCGATTAAGGTTCGCTGTGACTGACATACGTTCTTCGATACCGCGAGAGCTTGCTCAGCAAAACTACCCGATGGAACTCCTGCACCCGAGCCATCACTTTCCAGCAGCGAACCATCAGCAAATACTGCTTGTAAAGAAAGTACGTGATCAGAGGTCTTGCCGTACTTTAACGAGCCCTGTCCCGATGCATCGGTGTTAACCATGCCACCTAGAGTAGCGCGATTACTGGTCGATAGATCTGGTGAAAAGAAATACCCATACGGACGAATTGCATCATTTAGGGCGTCTTTAACAATACCAGTTTGTACTCGAACCCAACCTTCATCTTCATTGATTTCCAGTACTCTATTCATATGGCGGGACAAATCCACCACCACACCAGAGGTTAGAGATTGACCGTTGGTACCGGTGCCACCACCACGCGGGGAAAACGTCACTGAGCTGAACTTGTCTTGGCTAGCAAGCTCACCAATCAATTGAACATCTTGGGTGGTTTTCGGGTGCACAACGGCTTGCGGCAATTTTTGATAGACACTGTTGTCGGTCGCAACCGCCAAACGGCTAGAGTACTGAGTCTCAATATCGCCGCTAAAGCCATTCGCTTCTAGCTGCTGAAGAAACACCTGTACAGTGGGATGAATATCGGTTTGAGTATGTAATCTTGGTAACATTTAGCTTCCTGCCCCTTAAGTCTGCTGATCCACTCAGCAAAGGAGTAAATTGTATGAATGCTCTTACGCGTACATAGAGACGTCACGGCTAACGTTATATACGTCGCTGAAAGCACATCGATTTTACTTATCCCGCCACTTTACAACAATTAAAAGTGTGATCAAATCGGAAACTCGCGGACAACACCTCTGTTTTATGCCTTTTCAACGAGTAAGCTTCGTGACACACTCCTAAACCTATGGAAGACATCATTAGATCAAGCGGTTCGCAATGAAAAAAACAAAAGTAATCACTACAGAAGATATTCTACTCAAACTCTGTCAGTCGGTCTCAACCGTCCTCACTTCAGCAACACAATCGAGCGTCACCTATTCAGCGATGGTGCAGAAGATAACAAAAACCACACTAAAGCCTGACTACGGCTGCTTTGTTTTGTTTGATGGTGGTTTTTCTGGACTGGTGGTGATTAACTTTACCTCTAAAGCAGCACTTGAACTTTATACCAACTACATGCGCAACATGGGTATGCCTGAAGAAGAGCTAGCGATTCACCATAACTCAGACGAAGTGGGCGATGTTCTGGGCGAGCTGATGAACCAACTCGTTGGCGACTTCACCAACAAAGTACGTAAAGAGCTACAAACCAACATTACTCAGAACCAACCGAAAATGCTGTCTATCAATAAACAGGTCGTTTTGTCGGTCGACACCAATCTAGAGCGCCCTCAAGCACGCCGTGTGACGTTCTCCACCGAAGACAACAATATTTTCTATCTTGAGTTTGCAATGGATAAAACCGAATTCATCCAAATGGAAGAGTTTGAAGTTCAGCCGGACGAATGCCCAGACACGATTATTGAACAGGCGCGTTCCAAGCAAGCGGAGAAAGACGCTTCAAAGTCAGAAGCGGTCGACAACAGTCAAGATTTGCTCGACGAGCTCGGTATTTAAGCCTCCCATTTCCTTTATCGCATGCCCAAGTGACTCTATTGTACTTGGGCGACAACATAGCGACTTTGGCAACCACATAGCGACTTTGGCGACTCGCTTCGTACGAATTTCCATCCTTCCTTGTTTCATCAACATACAGTCTGACTGTGACACTCTTCCCCTTTAGCGTAAAAGTCGCTAAAATAAGCGCCCGTTTTTTCTTCCGCGGTATAGAGACTTCAGGTTGTCGATGGATAAACAAAAAGCCCTTAAAAAGATTGCTAAGTGCCTAGAGCTTGGTAACTCTGCAAACGTCAATGAAGCAGCAAACGCCATCAAAATGGCGCATAGACTGATGCTTAAGTATGGCCTCGATAAAGACGATATCGAGTTCATTAAAATGGGCAAAACACAATCGACACATCTACTGCCAACCACCATCAGTTCTACCCTACTTCGCGTCATTCGCGGTATTAACACTAAGTTTGGTGTTGAAGCGGTATTACTGAACCACAAAGGCCTTAAGCGCGTCGAGTTTATTGGTGAGGCAGATCGCGCCATTTTCGCCGCATTCGCGTTTGATATCATCTACCGTGAAATGAATGAGCATACAGGTCAATTCCGCAATAGCTTTGCTGGCTCCGGTACCGCGAATACTGAAGTAACAAGACGCGTGAATTCATTTGTCTCTGGCTGGATTGAAGGCGCGCTTGAAAAGCTTCCTGTTATCGCGCCAGATGATGAGTCCAACAATAAGATCAATAACTACATTGATAAAGAGTTCAAAAATATCGATCGCGAAACGTTCAAGCAGCAGCTCAAAGAAGCGATGAAGAACATCACAGCAGACTACGAAGTCGGCTTGAAAAAAGGTCGCAAGATCTCAGTAAACCGCCCTATTGATGGTGCCCAAGCGCCAAAACTGCTTAAATAAGTCTCCAATTTCACTAGCGCGACCTTCATGCTCGCGCCTACCCGGAGTGTATCTTTGATGCCAAGACGCTTACTTAACGTTGTATGTTATGTGCTGCTTTCCTGTGCTTGGTTTTCCGCTCCGGCGTGGTCTTCGCTTTCTCACCTTGAACAGCAAACTCACCTTGAACAACAGGCCACACTCAACAACGCCGATGCTCAATATCAGTTGGGACTCGCTTATGAAACGGGTGAAGGAGTCAAACGCGATCTTGGTAAAGCCACGTATTGGTATCAGCAAGCCAGTGAAAACAATCACGTTGCAGCGACCTTCAATTACGCACAAGCATTGGAGTTTGGTCGAGGCGTACAAGCCAATCCCGCCAAAGCGTTACTGCTTTATACTAAGCTGGCGGTAAACGGTGATGTAACCGCACTGGGGAAAGTCGCTAAACTCTACCAGCAAGGTTCACTTGAGATTGCAGACGAAGACCAAGCCGTACTTTGGTACTCACTTGCTAATGATGCCTCTGATATCTACCAAAATGCCTACGAAGAGGCTTTGCAGGCACAATACAATGCACAGCAATTGCGTCAAATCGAAGCACTTAAACAGCAAGAGCAAGCAAACCAGAACAATACCAACTCTACTAATACTGAAACATCGCAAGAAGGCGATTCCGGATTCAGCGGCTGGTTACATCTGGTTTATCTATTCGTCATCGCAGCATTGCTCGCCCTACTATTTTATAGACAGCGCCAAGCTCAGACGCTTGAACAAAAGCAAACGCACAGCACTAATCATCAGAACCATACAGACCAGTTGCAGAGCCAACTTACCAAACAGCAGCTTTATATTCAGCAACTGCAGCGCCAACTCAAACTTGCCAACGATCAACTGCGCACGGCTCCGCCTACTGCGCAACCTACATCCCCTCTTAGGGACGCCTATTTACGCTTTGGACTTGAGCCGAACCAGCCCTTGAACGCGAAACAGCTAAAAACCCGCTACAAACAACTGAGCCGCGTCTACCATCCTGATGCTCAGGGAAGTGAAGAAGAAATGAAGCAGCTTAACCTCGCTTTAAATACACTGACTGCCAACCTTCAGTCTAGGCACTAAAGCTATTAAAAATGCCTAAAATATAACCAAAAACGTCTAAGCACTCTTTTTCTGAAACATTAATTTAACAAAAGCCTTGTTTTTGTGTCATAATAAGTCCCGAAAATAACACCCGTACCGAGTACAACTCCGTACTAACGTACATATAAGGGTGGGGAGTAAACATGTATACATTCACCAAACAAGATATCTGCGATTGGTGCCATGCACCTAGCTTTGTCACCAAACACGAGTACATTGATGGCAAACACCATCATTCATGTGAAAAGTGTTTGAGTTTCGCCATCATGGACGTCAGACAGTTCAATCAAGCAGAAATCGAATTTAGAAATCGAGCAAACGCTCAGCAATAACCGCAATGCGCCTCTGCCCTCAGAGGCGTTTTAGTTTCCGCCTCCCAAATGCTACGCGCTCATAGGCTCTCGCCTCCTTTCTTATCCTAGCTTCGATTGTATTGCCCTAGCTTCTATTCGCAATGAGCCGTGTTTTTATACAGGTAGTTTATACAGTGTTTTTTTTGGCTAGTACTGGATAACAGGAAACCATTACCAAATCTGCTATTCTGTTAAAAAATAAATCTCAATAAAAACAGACCCTTAAATTAAATTGAAGAATTAGCGCTCAAAAAGTGCTTGATCTTTACCCTACAAAAAACTACTGTATATCCATACAACATGTATAAAGGAACAGGGTTATGTTAATCAACAATTCAATGCAGTCTAGATACAATGTTTCACGCTCATACACCTCATTTGACAGTGCGGCTGCACAACGTGGGATCCAGGATGAGATCCTTGAAAAGTTGTCTCAATTAACATCTAGACCTCAGTGGATTTTGTTAACAGCAGAATGCCCTCGCCCTTCTACTAGCCAAGTTCTGCATTTTCATAAGCTTGGCAATCACATGGTACAAATGAAGCCATCGGCAAGTCTCAACCAGTATCAGGTAGTAGAAAAAGCAATTCGCTCTGGTAATGCCTGCGCCATCATCGCTAATGGCTCATTCACTACTCAGCAGCAAGCCACTTTAAATGCATTGGCGCTAGGCCATCAATGTGAGGTGATTTTCCTCTCTGGTGAGCATTACCTGCACTAATTCTTGGATTCATCGTTCTGCATCTAAGAATTCACTGCCTCTTATTCACTGCTACTTAGGTGTCGGACGATGGGCTATCGCTCATCGTTCTTGTTTATCTTAGTCTTCTTGTACTTAGCTCTATAGAAAGTCACTTATTACCACTCTGTTACGTAAAGCCTTTCCCTTATCAAAGAGTACTTTTTCATCGATTAACGTTAGTTTGATAACTAATTGCGCAAACGTTTGCTTTTTCTCTGGCAGGATCAAACAGTTCTGGTATGATGCGTGGCAATTATGAGTGATTCCACTCTTCCACTTGTTGTCGCCCAGTATCGCGACGTAAACCAGATAGGAATGTCTCCATGAGTCTTGCTGATCAAGTTCTAGCCGTAAACGACGATCTCCCAATCCGCACTGATAAGCCTGTTCACAGTGGCAAAGTGCGTTCTGTCTATTGGTTGACTGAAGAAGATAGCCGCCGCCTAATCAAACAAAAAGGCTACGATGTGGCAGAAGATGCCCCACTAGCCATTATGGTTATCAGTGACCGCATTTCTGCGTTTGATTGTATTTGGCACGGTGAAGGCGATCTTCGCGGCGTTCCTGGTAAAGGCGCTGCGCTTAATGCGATCTCTAACCACTGGTTCCAACTGTTCAAAGACAACGGACTCGCTGACAGCCATATTCTTGATATTCCACACCCATTCGTTTGGATCGTTCAAAAAGCCAAACCGGTAATGATTGAAGCTATCTGCCGTCAATATATCACTGGCTCAATGTGGCGTGCGTATGAAAAAGGCGAACGTGAATTCTGCGGCATTACCTTGTCAGAAGGGTTAGAGAAAGACTCTAAACTGGATGAAATCCTCATCACGCCATCTACAAAAGGCATTTTGCACGGCATTCCAGGTGTGCCAGAAGCGGATGATGTGAACATCACGCGTCAAAACATCAGCGACAACTTCGAAGCGTTTAATTTCTCAAGCGCTAACGATATCGACAGCTATGAAAAACTGCTTAAAGACGGCTTTGGTGTGATTAGCCATGCCCTTGAAGCGATTGACCAAACGTTTGTTGATACCAAGTTTGAATTTGGCTATGTGACAGATTCAAAAGGCAACGAAAAGCTCATCTACATGGATGAAGTCGGTACGCCAGATTCATCGCGCATTTGGGACACTAAGGCTTACCAACAAGGTGAGATTGTGGAAAATTCAAAAGAAGGTTTCCGTCAGTTCCTACTTAACCACTTCCCTGATCCAGACATTCTACTAAACAAAGAGCGCATGCCAGAGCGTGAAGCATTGGCAAAAGACAACGCACTACCACTAGAAGCATTGATGGACGTTTCTCGCACATACACGGGTATTGCAGAGAAAATTACTGGACGCCCAATCACATTGAGTGAGAATCCAAAACAAGAAATCATTGATATTCTTCGCGCTGAGTACGACTTAATCGCCGATTAAGTACAGTCAGAATTGAAAAACAAAGAGGGGAGCCAATGGCTCCCCTCTTCTAATATGCGTCTAGCGAAAAGCTATGCCTGAAAAAACTAGGCTTGAATTTCTGCGATCAACACATCGTCATCTGGCAACGTGGTGATCACGGCATTAGCCTTGCTTTGTATCTTGGTGATTTGATCTGGTTCTAGCGAGTACGGCATGATCACTTGCAAACGCTCGATATGCTCATCCCTTGCGATACGGATCAACGACACCAAATTAGATTCATCACTACGGCGGCTAGAAAGCGACTGCAACGCTATTTGCCATAGACGACTGTCTGGATCGCTGTCTTGTTTGGTTGTCTCCTTCCAGGCTTCACCAAACACTGGAGCCACCGAAGCAATAGCTTCGAGGAAAGTCCATTTTTTGCTGCACGACTCGCCGAGAAAACTGGTGTAATCAAACTCCACTGGCGATTTTTTATCATCACACATCTTCACTCCCGATTGCAGAATGCTACCTAATCACTATCATTCATACTCGCTTATATAGCAATAGGATATATAATAACGGTCTTTTATAGCCTTTTAATGCCCACAAAAGTGATATAAAAACCTATCTCGCAACATCTCTTGAACATACACTCATCAAACAGAACTCTGTTGTGTAACTTGTTGTGTATTCTACCGATGCGTATGCTGTTTTATTTCGAAGCGCGAAGCATTTAGCGTAAATCCAGCACTCGGCTGGCTTTGCGATATTTCACTCGCCAACCAGACCATGCCGGCAATTCTTTGCGTTTAGGATCCTCTTTTCGAGAACCCGATGAATAGCTGACTTCCACCAGCTTGCCTTTGCCAAAATACTGCACGGTAAGTGTTAGGCCACTGAGCTGAACCTCTAGTGGATACTTATCAACAAAATCTTGGTACTCCCACTCAGGAATGCCGTCAAACACAAAGTCGGAGGCATCGATTAACTCAAGATCGTCTTGGCTTTCAACGCCCAGCTCAACAAGCAGATGATAAAACCATTGAGTTAAATCATCTGCTGAGTTTTGTTCAGGGTTTTGAATGGGCTTCTCGAAGGTGGTGTCAGCAAGCCCCAAATCACAATAGAGCTGAAAGTGCTGCATCTGCTTACCGATTTTTTCAGCAAGCCCCGAGTATAACTTTCCTTCAACTATCGCTTTACTGATCACTTCAAGCGCCGCCTCACCTTGTGGCTGACCAGTACGATGACCAATTTTACGCCCAGCGTATACAAGGTATTGGTGACTCACCAATCCTTGCTCCGTCTGCTCAGTATCACCATTAACCCATTCACCAACGCCCTGCTCACGCAGTAAGTTTAGCTCCACCGGTACCATCAAGGTACCTAAAGTCATGGTTTGCTTTACACCTCTTCCCGGTAAAGAGTGGGTAGAAAGCACCAGCGCTGCCTCAGATTGGTGTTTTAACCGACTCGCGCGTCCAAGTAACACTTCTATATGACCATTACCAAACGCATCACGCCTGCGTTCACGACGCACAAACACTAAGTTTGAGTTGGCTTTAATCATCTCTGCCAACCACTGATTTCTGTTGTAACGAGAAGCGACCTCCAATGAAGGCAGTTCGAACGCGGCGCGCATTTGCTCTGCAAGCCCCTGCGCTTCTCGAAGCGCATCTGGCTCTACTGTTACCCCAGAATATTGATGCCCTCGAACCAAGCCAACCATCAGCTCAGCATCACAGCCATATTTTTCCTCTTGGTCTAACCGCTCCAAAGCTTCTTCGTTACTGGTTAATTGATATAACTTACCTGTGGTACAAATCGCTGCGGTCAGGTCTATCATCACTTCTTTCAATGCCCTTGTCGGCATCTTAGTCACCAAGTCGGCATAGATGGCGTCAATAGGCAGAGGGGCGAGCTTTAAACCGTGCTCTGTAATACCTTCTTGGTCGATAGCTCCCAGCTCGAAAAGCTGTGCCTTGGCACTGACCAAAGATTTATCCGGAATATTGTCAATGAAAGACAAACTGTCAAGCTCATGGCCACACACTGCGGCAGCAAGCATTGGCTCAACGATAGACTCACGCTGCAACTCTGGTGGCGTCACAGCCTCAAGCGCCGCATGTTCTCCATAGAGACGAACACATACGCCATTCATCACCCGCCCAGCACGACCGCAGCGCTGCGCCGCACTGGCTTTGGATATGTGCGTAAGCATCAGCGTCGTTTGGCCGTTACGCTGAACGTTGCGACGCTCAAGTCCTGAGTCAATGACTAATGAAATGTTGGGGATAGTGAGCGATGTTTCCGCCACATTAGTCGCGAGCACGACTTTTTGTTTTGACTGTACGGTCATGGCTCGCGCTCTTTGTTCATCACTCACCGAGGCATGAAGTGGAGTCACCATCAAATCACGGTTTTCTGCTAAGGAAATCAGTGCAGTTTGTACTTGTTGGATCTCTTTTCTGCCAGGAAGAAATACCAACACGTCACCCTCGGTGTCATCCAGCCGCAGCTCAAGTTCTTGTTTGATTCGACTATCAAGATAACGACTATCTGGAAGTTGGCGACTGTCCTCTCGGCGATGCACCACATCGACATTGTAAACACGGCCGCTCGCAACCAGTCTTGTGGCATCGAAATAGCTCGCCAGTTTTTCACCTTCAATGGTTGCCGAAGTGATAATGGTGCGATGACTTTGCTTTTGCTTGAGTAAGGCAACTAACAGATCGGTATCCCAACGACGTTCATGAAACTCATCCACCACGACCACGGAAAAATCCGCCAACTGATTGTCGGCATACCAACGTAGCGCTACTCCTGGTGTCACAAATACGATATTGGACTCATCACAATATCGGTTTTCCAACTTGATGGCATACCCGACCTTTTTACCAACGCGGTCGCCTAGAGACTCGGCGACAAACTCTGCCAACGAGGTACAAGCAATACGTCTGGGTTCAACCACCAGCACTCTGCCCTGCTCCATCGCCCAAATGGGTAGTCTGGTTGACTTGCCGGAGCCTGTCTCTGCTTCAACAATTAGGTGTGAATGAGTGAGTGTATTTTTAACGTCGTGTTCGATGGCGTCGATAGGTAAGATCATGGATATGTCAGCGGTTTCTCATGGTTGTGCCGAGTATACCCTGAACCAAGCTACAGTTGCAGTGACAGTCGCACTGAGCAACCGATTTTTCCTTGATAAATTCTACAATTAGTTAACATTTGCACTTCGCTAACCTACCCAAAATGTGTTAAATTAGCGCCCTAATTGTTCCTACTTCCCGAATGACTGTTCCCATATCAGGTAACCTAATGAACAACAACAAACGACCACTCTATATTCCTTACGCAGGCCCTGCACTGCTTAGTACACCATTGCTTAATAAAGGCAGTGCTTTCACCTCAGAAGAAAGAATGTCCTTCAACCTAGAAGGCCTACTTCCAGAAACCACTGAAACCATTCAAGAGCAAGTGGATCGTGCTTACAAGCAGTACACCAGCTTTGACAATGACATGGATAAGCACATTTACCTGCGTAACATCCAAGACACGAACGAAACCCTTTTCTATCGTTTAGTTCAAAATCACATTTCTGAGATGATGCCGATTATCTATACACCAACGGTTGGTGCGGCGTGTGAGAACTTCTCTAACATTTATCGCCGTGGTCGTGGTCTATTTATCTCGTATCCAAATCGTGATCGCATTGACGATCTGCTAAACAACGCTCGTAACCACAACGTAAAAGTTATCGTCGTGACTGATGGTGAGCGTATTCTTGGTCTAGGCGACCAAGGTATCGGTGGTATGGGTATTCCTATCGGTAAACTGGCGCTCTATACCGCTTGTGGTGGTATCAGCCCTGCTTACACACTACCTATCGTTCTTGATGTGGGCACCAACAACCCACAGCGTCTTGCTGACCCTATGTACATGGGCTGGCGTCACCCACGTATTACCGGTGATGAGTACCGTGCATTTGTTGAAGACTTTATCCAAGCTGTTCAGCGTCGCTGGCCTGATGCCCTAGTTCAGTTTGAAGACTTTGCACAGAAAAATGCGATGCCACTTCTTGAGCGCTATAAAGACCGTATCTGCTGTTTTAACGATGATATTCAAGGTACGGCAGCCGTTACCGTTGGCTCGCTTCTAGCGGCATGTAAGGCAGCAGGCAGTAAACTCTCTGAGCAGCGCATCACTTTCTTAGGCGCTGGTTCTGCTGGCTGTGGCATTGCAGAAGCTATCGTCGCACAAATGGTGTCTGAAGGTATCAGTGATGAACAGGCTCGCTCACAGGTCTTCATGGTAGACCGTTGGGGTCTGCTGCAAGAAGGCATGCCAAACCTACTCGACTTCCAGCAGCGTTTGGTACAAAAGCACAATCACACGCAAAACTGGGAATCAGATAACTCTGGTTTCTCACTGCATGATGTGATTAAGAACGCAAAGCCAACCGTTCTTATCGGCGTTTCTGGTGCACCGGGTCTGTTTAGCAAAGAGATCATCCAAGAGATGCACCAGCACTGCGAGCGTCCTATCGTGTTCCCACTTTCGAACCCAACAAGCCGTGTTGAAGCGACGCCAAACGATATTCTGCGTTGGACTCAAGGCCAAGCGTTGGTGGCAACGGGTAGCCCGTTTGACCCAGTGGTTGTCGAGGGTAAGACTTACTCAATCGCACAATGTAACAACAGCTACATTTTCCCTGGTATAGGTCTTGGCGTATTAGCCGCACAAGCGTCTCGCGTTACCGATGAGATGCTGATGGAATCAAGCCGTGCACTTGCTGAATGCTCGCCACTGGCACAAAAAGGCTCTGGTCAGCTATTGCCACCTCTAGAAGAGATCCATTTGGTATCAAAACGTATTGCTTACGCTGTTGCTAAGAAGGCGATTGAGCAAGGTGTCGCGAAAGAATGCACTGACGAGACACTACTCAAAGCCATTGAAGAGAACTTCTGGCAGCCTGTGTATCGCAAATATAAGCGCTCGGCGTTCTAACCGGAATCAATGTCACACAAAGGCTCTTGTTATCAAGAGCCTTTTTTTTGTCTAATGAAGCGCTTAGAACACGAAGAGGAACCCTAGTTATGTTTGATATGTTTGCGCCTGGCGGACAGTTTATTTCACCTTACCTTCTTGAAATCGCCACCGCTTTAGTCGCTTGCACGCTAGTCGTGCTCGGCGCCGACATTAATCGTTTGATGCGTAACGCATTACGTGATACTAATTTCGTAATTCGAACAGTCTGTTTTATACTTCTTAACGCATTTGGTTATGGATTGATCATCATTAAAGCCACGCCAGTGTTAAAGAATGCACTTAGTAACATCGACCCGGGTTTGATGTTTTCCATTGTGGTTTTAAGCTTTATAGGTATCGGCATTTGGGCTCAAAGGAATCGACAGATTTAGTGACCTTTAAATTTGATAAGGAAATGTGGCAACGTGGTGCGCTAGTTTCATTGTTGAAACGCAGTGCACGCCTACTCGTTGTCGCTTTGCTTGCTGTCGTTGTAACTGTGGTCGCTATTGACCGCTGGATCAGTTGGCGAGCAAAAGACCAACTGCTTACCTCTATTTCTGAGATAGACAATGTTCAAGTAGCCGTGGTGCTAGGCACAAGCAAATATCTAGGCCGAACACTCAATGAGTACTATGCCCATCGCATTAATGCAGCTATCGAACTTTACGACGAAGGCAAGGTGTCGCACTTTCTGCTCAGCGGCGACAACGCCCACCGCTCCTACAATGAGCCATGGACAATGAAGCGGGATCTGCTCAGAGCAAATGTACCTGAGCCTGCGATTCATCTCGACTACGCGGGGTTTCGCACTCTAGATTCTATCGTTCGTGCCAAAGAAATTTTCGATACAGATAACTTTTTGATCATCACGCAAAAGTTCCATTGTGAACGCGCTCTGTTTATCGCTCAGTATTATGACATTAATGCACAATGCCTAGCGGTCGCAGGCCCCGTCTCTAAGTCAGGGTATTCGGTAAGATTACGAGAAGTGTTTGCAAGGACTAAAGCGCTGCTAGACTTGTATGTCATGCACACTCAGCCGCGCTTTCTTGGCCCTAAAGAGCCGATTGTGACAGCACCAGAACCTGAAAGTACTCCGCTACAAGAATCCATTGAGCCAGACAAGATAGAGCCGCGAGATAACTTGGAACAATAGAGTTTCAATCATCCAAGATACTCTCGCTTACGGTAATGGATCCGTAAGCGATTTGTTGACTGTAACGCGAATTACCCTTGCAGTGACTGTCGCTGATGCCCCGCCATCGGATAGCACATGTAAAGTGAACTCAGGATTCAAATCACCTGAAGTGCCTTGTGCAGCAGCGCTCCCAGCAGAGGCCTCTGCACCAATGTCAAAATACCACTCACCATCCTTCCAATCAGCCACCAACTCTTGCGTATTCATAAGTATCAACACCTTATAAGAACGCGCACCCCAGCCAGCGCCAAAGTCGAGTCGCTGAACTGTAAAATAGATACGAGGTTCGTCGCCCTTTATCACTAATACGCCTTCCCCACCGCCGACACCCACTACAGGTATTTTAGATACCTTCATGTTTGCTACGCCGTAGGCCAACGCTTCATCCATTTGTGTTTGTAGGTGTGGTTCTTGTTTTAGTAGTTCTAATATGGTGGTTTGAGCAACCGTATCAAGCTCATTTCGCTCAGCTATCCTTTGCTGATCGCTTAAGGATGTGCATCCACTAACGATCACCAAAGCAGCTAAAAGCAATAAGCGTTGGAGTTTCATGTTATTTCCTCATCGTGTACTGATGAAAGTAGCGACTAAAAACGTCGATTCAATGCAGAAACAAACTGACGTTTCCTATCACTTTTCCAGCCGTATTCCATCATCAAAGACCAGTCACGATTAAAGTTGTAATTCGCACCAACAAGGCCAGCCCACTTATCGGTATTACTTTGTTTCACCTTGTAGTCGATACCAACCCCATTAAAGGTGTAGGTGCCTGTCAGAGTTAGCGTGCTATCGAGATATGTTGCACCGGCATATATCGCCACAGATTGCGAACCCACAGTAGGGATCACTTTACCCACACGAGGTGAAACGTTGAGAATCAATCCTTCTGCGTCGTTTTTTCTCATATCGGCGTAGGTAAATGAAATTGGCAGAGTAACGAAATAGTCATTCCATCCCGTTGCCAAAACAGTTCCGAGAGTGTAGTTATTCCCTTCAAGTTGTGCTGGCGCGACAAACTCGGCTTCCGCATCCCTTAACAAGCATACTTTCGGTCTTTGTAGTGGCGGTAGGCTGCAGTTCGCTTCCATTTGATCAATAAGGTCGTTACCACTGAACTTAATTCCTATATCAGCCGTGCCACTGATTTTCCCCACCGCGCCAAATACATTCATAAATGGAAATAGCCAAGCATCGAGCTTAAGCTGAGGTGATTGAGTATTGTTGCTATTATTATCAAACGAAACAAACTCTATTGGGTACTTCTGAGAGCCATTAATGCCAACGTTGAGGTCAGTTATATCCATATACTGAAAAGTATCGGTGTAAATAATACTGATTCCGTAAGGTTTTGGGAGAGAATACCCTCTATCTATCACCTGTTGAGCATAAAACGGCAGCGCTCTATCCCACTTCTTTGCCCCCTTCGCTGGAGCATCGGTATTTAAGTCTCTATTGGCGATACCAATGTCCCCGACTCCCGTTTCTGTTAAATCATAGTTCACAGAACTTGATACCACTCGCACGCTGCCTATCGCTGACGCACCAGATGTTGTGATTAAATAGATGGGAACGTCATCATCACCCACTATCGTGGAACTGACATGAGTACTACTCTCTCCGAAACTCACATCCGCACCTATAGAAAACCGCCACACACCGGCTCGATAAGATTCTAGCGACTGCTTATCATCGAAAATAAGTAAGGCTTCATTATTGCCCAGTGCTAAACCTGCACCAACATCGTAACGATCCACGTCAATATAGGTTACGCTACCATCGCGGTTATTGTAGATAGCCCCTACACCCGTCCCTCCTCCAACAACCGGTACTTTGACTCCCGACATGCTGATGGCGGCATAACCGTATGCGTTATTAACTAAAGTGGGAATTTCACTGTACTCATCACTCAATTTGCTAACAATTTGAACGGAAGTAGCATCTATCTCATCGCGAGCTGTTTGTCGCTCATTGGGGGGAATATTACTGCTGCATCCAAGTAACACCAGCATTGGTAAAGAGCCGAACCACCGTAGATGTGTCTGCATTACCTAGAACCTCATAATTATTGTCATAGTGCTATCTAGATTTGGGCGGCACATCCTACTAGAACCCGGCCACTAGGAATACCGTAATTTTACTGTTGACAAGATGATCCCTAGTTTTGAAGCCTTAACTTGGCTGAAAATCAGAGTACTAATTTGACACGCCTATCGTAACCATATGCCATCACTGACAATTTTTCGCTTCTTCTCTGCAGATTATTCGTTATTTTTTTACCGGGCAGTGTGAGTAGTCCATGTTCAAGCACAATCAAACGCTAATATTAATCGCTCTAACACAATTTCGTCCCTGCCGTTTCGCCTCATAAAGCATATCATCGGCAAAGTTGATGGTCTCATAAACCTGATGGTTTTGACCCAGCGCCACTCCGATGCTGCAACTCATCTCGTCACCGTGCACCCATAAATGCGCGTGAACATAGTGACGTATCTGCTCTGCCATCTTCACCAGTTCGCGTTGTGATTTTTGCTGGCAAAATACCACAAACTCTTCGCCGCCCCAACGCACTACTTTGTCTTTGCTACCTACGAGATCAGAAAGAACCATCGCAAACTCGCGCAACACATCGTCGCCGATGCCATGACCGTAGGTGTCATTGATACGCTTAAAATGGTCGATATCGATAAACAGTACACCAATCGAAGAGGCCTGAATTTGCAGCTGCTGCCTTTCCAACCAAGCACGGACGGCATGACGATTACGAATCCCCGTCAACTCATCACGATGCGCTAACTCAGAAAACTTAATGTTCTCGCTTTCTAAGCGTTGATTAACTTGGGACAAGTAACTGGCTCTGCGTTTCTCGCGCTCCATATCAAGCTGATAGTTTCGCAGTTCCCACAGTAACGCAAACACAGCAACAATAACCCAAACCACCAGCATTAAAAGAAACAGTGTCTCACCAGACATATAGCGGCCGACCAACGTAATACTATGAATTTTGATCGAGTGTTCACCTAGCGCGGAGTTTGACCCAGTGGCCAGTTCAAACTTGTTGATATTAGTAAACTCAGGCGCTGCGTGTGCAATAGGAATTTTATTGTCCACCACCCACCAAGTCATGACTTGGAAATTACGCATCGGAATGATGATTTTCCCTGCATCAGCTTGTAACGTGACGCCGTTATATTTGTGGGTGTACTCATCTTGTGTGTTGGAGTAGATAGGATTGTAATTACGAAAGTAGATTCGAAGAGAACGATCATCATTCGGAGGAATATCGTAATCGATATCAAGTTCAAGAGTGTGATAATCAGAAAGATCTAACCCAAGTTGTGGATCTGAATAAAAGTGCACAGAGACGCCACAATAAGGCCAAGCGTAATCGCTTGTCTTCAGTGTGCAATCGAGCTGAACACCTTGATCCATTTTCTTAAGCGAAGAGAGACTAGCACCACCTTGGAACTGATCATTAGTTGCAAAAAAACCAAATTTGTCACTCGATACCACAAGCCGTTTTTGGTCGCCCCAAAGTCGATAGCTGCTGATCGCCATCAAGGTCACGAGGATAAGTGACAACAATAACTTTACCGAAAACTTCATAAAAACGACTCAATAACACCACAAGTCTTTGACAACACCATCAACAAAACTAGCTTGGCGCTTGAATATTAGCAATAGGTAAATTTGTATTGTATGACGTCCCTCGCCCGCTGAGGGTTGGAGCGTTGACTTTTGGGATGGGTTTATAAAAGCCTCAAGCTAGGCTTGAGGCTTTCTAATGCATGACAATAGCTATCCTAGAGTAGCTTATGTATAAGTACCTATATCAAGCTCCATCGTTGTCCCGTTGAACTCTATTTGTTCAACATTCGTAACAATCGTAAAGTCATTTGAACCTTCTTCATAAACTTTATATTCTTGCTTGAAAGCTGGTCCATTAGCCACAACAACAATTTCAGTACCTGTAACCACTAACGTATCTGTCCCATGCCCGCCATCGACATAGTCCTCACCACCACTCGCAATAACTCTGTCATCACCATGCATCACGTTGATGACATCATCATGGTCGGTGCCGGTGATAACCTCTTCTCCTGCACCCGTCCACTTGTCGTTGTAAGTCATTCCATGGCCTAAACCACTAAAATCAATGATGTCGTTTCCACGAGTTCCATTTAGTACTTCAACATTAGAGACAACATCCGTTGACGTAACTTTGCCTGCAAGCATGGTCTCAACGTTAAACGTGTCACTATCATCACCCACAACGTAAACATTAAGTGAATCGGCATTTTTATAAGTATCATTGTAGGTAAGAGTATCAATACCTTCTGCCCCATCAATGATGTCACTTTCTGCATTAATAGCTAAATGCGCAGGCGCTTTTTTATCCGCATAAATTGTATCGTCACCTGAGCCAGCGTGGATGTAGTCACTTCCCGCTCCGCCATCTAACGTATCATCACCACCTTGATAGGTGAATCCAACACCATTGTCACCAAATAAAACATCATCACCAGTGCCTCCCGTCAGGTCATCATGCCCATGAGTCCCAATCAGCATTGAGTCAACGCCATCTTCAGCTTTCAAGTTGTCATAGGCGTTATGGCCAGTTACCAATGTATATGTACCTTCAGAGAAGGTGGCTTTCTCCACGTCTTTGAGTTGGTCTTTACCATCACGCCCTTCGACAGTATCGGTAACAGTGAGGCGGTTTTGAAAATGATATTCTTTAAATGAACCACTGAATACCGCGGTATCTACCCCTTCGCCACCATCTAAGTTATCGTTACCTGCGCCGCCATGTAATACATCATCACCGCCCCCGCCAAATAAATTATCATTCCCGCCTTGATAGGTAAAACCTACACCATTATCACCAAATAACACATCGTTGCCTGAGCCACCGTATAAATCATCATGGCCGTGAGTGCCGATAAGCATTGAGTCCACGCCATCTTGCGCGACTAATTTGTCATAAGCATTATGTCCGGTTACTAACGTATAGGTTCCTTCAGAAAACGTAATTTTTTCTACGTTTTTAAGTTGATCGACACCGTCTCGACCATTTACGGTATCCTTAACAGTTAGTCTATTTTGGAAGTGATACTCTGTATACGAACCGCCAAAGACTGCAGTATCGACTCCTTCTCCACCGTCTAAGTTATCGTTGCCACCCCCGCCATGTAAAGTATCATCCCCGCCGCCACCGTTCAGATTATCGTTACCACCTTTGTAATAAAAACCTTCGCCGTTATCGCCAAAGAGCAAATCATTACCACTGCCACCAATTAAGTCATCATGACCGTGATAACCTGCGAGAATAGTATCCACACCGTCCTCTGCTACTAATTTATCGTAAGCGTTATGACCAGTCTTTAATGTATACACCCCCTCATCAAACAACACTTTCGAGCCATTCTCGACTCTAACTACGCCATCGCGATCTGCTACGGTATCTTTTACATTACGGTCTTGAAAAACATAATCGCTAACTGAACCATTAAATATAGCGATATCACCGGTAAGAATTTCGGTTACAGTACTGAGCTGATCTGTTGGTACTTCACCGTCTACAATAAAGCGAGCAATATGCTCATTCGCAGCAGCATCATTTAGGGTAATTGTGGTGCCTTTTGTGCCCTCATCTGCAAAAAAGGTGATCACTAAATTATCGCCGTCGGCCACAATAGTCATCTCTTCAGTTATTGCTTTTTCTACAAAAGCATCCGCTTTTTGTATGCCGCTTCCGCTAAATAGATCGTTATCTTTGCCGTTTTCAAAGAAACGGTTATCAAGCTTATCTATCTTGTCATCAAGCTTTTGATCAAGCTTTGCTTCGTGGTTTTCATTACGCGCAAGGTCGTTATCCAACACAAAGTGTTTGCGGTCAACATAGAGGGATAAGGTATCTTCACCAATGCTAAAATCGGTGATGGTATTATTGCCACCATAAGTAATTCGCATGGCAAAATCATCGGCGCCTTCGCCCCCGGTTAGTGTGTCGTTTCCCACACCACCAAATAGGATATCGTCACCCGCACCACCATCAAGAGTGTCATCGCCCTGATTTCCTTCAACGATGTCATTACCACCTCCACCGTTGATTACGTCATCTCCTTTACGCCCCTTAATGTGGTTATCGCCATCTATAACCAATATAGTATCAGCCCCAAGTGTGCCTTTTTTATTCACATAGTCCATGTTATTCATTCCTTTCTAACGTTGCTCTATATCTCTCTCATCCCCTTCTCCATGCTTTGAATCAATGGAGAGAGGAGATAATCGAGAACTGTGCGTTCCTCTAGTACAATTTGCGCTTCTACCGGCATACCCGGTTTAAGATCTAAGCCAAGATCGAGAAGCTCCGTTGCATCGAGGGCTATCTTTCCTTGATAGAAATGACCACCTAGCCGCTCATCGACGATGCTGTCCGCAGAGAGGTGTATGAGCTCACCTGAGACCGCTGGGACTTGTCGAAAGCTGTATGACGTTAATCGGATATTGGCCGATAACCCTTCATACACCGATTCGATATCTTTGGGTTGAATGTTGACGCTCGCCACCACGCGCGTGTTGTTGGGCACAATTTCTAGAATTGTGTTAGCAGGGGCGATGACGCCGCCTTGAGTGTGAATGGTTAAGTTGATCACTTCACCGCTCACTGGTGCCCGAACTTCAATACGGTCATTCAACGTGTTGGAGGCTTTAAGCTGCTTTAGTACTGACTGCTCTTCTGCAACCAACTCCTGCTTTTTTTGCTGCGCCGTGCGTCTGAAATCGATTTTCATTGCATCAAGCTCTGAGCCTAATTCAGTGATTTTACTTTGCGCGTGTTTAATGCGAGTGCGATGTTCGGCAATGCGGGCTTTTAAGCTTGAGTGCTCACGCTTTAGCTCTAAAAACGCCACTTTAGACACATAGCCCTTCTCAAGCAGTGCCGAGTTCGCTTCAATCTCTTCGTTCAACAATGTCAGTGACTGTTGATCGCTGGATAGCCATGCTTTATAGCTGTCGCTGTCGCTTTCTGACTGAGTGATTTGTTGATGAATAGACGCGACTTGCTCTTTCAGAATCATTCGGTTTTGACTTAACAATGACTCTTGATCGCGCTGAATTTGCGCTTGAATCGGCGTTAAACTTTGGTTGCTACTCCAAACGATGGGATTACCAGAGAGCTCGGCTTCGACTCTCGCGAGCCTTGCTTGAACAATAAACTTGCGCTGATTCAACTGCTCCATTTGACTGACCAATAACGGATCAGACAGCACCAGTAATAAGTCGCCTTTTTGGACACTCTGCCCCTCTTTGACAAGTAGCGTTTCCACTACGCCACCGGTGTGGTGCTGGACTTCTTGGTTTTCCAGTTCGGTCACGAGTTTCCCAGGCGCAAGGGACGCCGAGCTAAGTGGTGCTTGGTAACTCCAATAGCCACTTCCTGCCACACAAACTACCAGCACAGCCCAACCGAAAAGGACAAAGCCTTTGAGCGATAAGTTAAACGTGCGCGACGATTCGGTATGCTTCAATATCATGACACACTCCCCATTTGGGTGGATTTCGCGGGCAAATTCAGTACCTCCTGTGTTTTACCGTACTGCTGGAGTTGGTTCCCTCCCAAAACCATGCAAAGGCTGGAGTGCTGAATCACCGACATACGGTGGGAGATCACGATCGTGGTGATCCGTTGAAGACGTGTATGGGAGAGCAGAGCCACTAATGCAGCTTGTCCACTATGATCTAAATTGGTGTCCGGTTCATCAAGGATGAGCAAAGATGGTTTAGTATAGAGAGCACGAGCGAGAGCAATACGTTGCTGCTGCCCACCCGATAGCTGCACCCCTAAACTGCCAACCAAGGTTTGGTAGCCATTAGGGAGAGAAAGAATTATTTCGTGTACGCTGGCTAGTTTTGCCGCATCCACAATGTCCTTTGCCTCTGCATTCACATCAAATCGACTGATGTTTTGCGCGATTGTCCCCGACAGCAATTGACTATTTTGAGAGACATAACCGATTTGCCACCCAAGATCTGATACATCCCGTTGATTGAGCGTCGCGCCATCAATCCTGACATCACCATTAATGGGTTTCACTATCCCCAGAATGGCTTTGGCCAACGTCGACTTACCGACACCACTCCCACCGACAATCGCCACACACTCACCTTCAGGAATAGTGAATGTCAGATTTTCAAGCAGTGGCTTTTCTGTGCCTTGATGACCGAGCTCGACCTTTTCAAACTGAATTTTACCTTTGATTTTAGGCAGTTCTACGAGTGCTTCGCTTTGTTCTAGGAACGCTTTACGAAGTCGCTTATGAGCTTTCCATCCCTCGAGCCACCCCTGCCAGTTATGTATCGCTTGCTCTACGGGGGCGAGCACGCGACTCATAATCATTGAAGCAGCAATTAAAACGCCCGCCCCGACTTCATTATCCAAGACCAGCACTACAGACAAACAAAGAACGCCAATTTGGAGCAGCATGCGAATGTACTTTGCCAGAGCAAGGATCCCTCTCGATACCCGGTCTGCGTTCGCTTTGTCTACGGTAGGGTTAATGGACTCTCTTTGCCATTTGGCGATAAGGTTATTGTTCATTCCCAATGCTTGAACAATTTCTGCGTTCTTAAGCCAATCCGACGTCAAAGAATTGAAGGTAGAACCATGCTGACTTAAGTGACGCTGTAAACGTTTAGTGATAATGATACTAGCAATTGAGATGGCGAATAAAACGCCAGCACCCGCAAGGGCAAAGTGACCCAAGAGTGGATGCATTAAATACATCACAGCAAGAAAAATGGGTGCGAATGGTGCATCAAATAGTGCAAAAATACCGGGAGATGTAATGGTATCTTTGACCTTCACCAAATCACTCAATGGTTGGCTATGAACCCCATTTGTACTCTGAGATTGCAGCATTGATAGACTGAACGCAAAATCGGAAGACTGCTGATTAACGCGATAACCGTAACGCAGCATGACTTGGCCTCTAATCCAATCTAACATTGCTTGCATTGACAACAGAAACAAGGCAAATATCGCTAGCATTAGCAATGTTTCTCGACTTTCAGAAGATAATACTCTGTCAAAAACTTGCATTGAGAACAGAGGAATAACTAGAAAAAGTACATTTACAACGAGTGACATTATGATAATAAACATAACAACTCGATTATTTACATCTGAGTATCCTGATGTTTTTATTTTATCCTTAGTAAACATAGAGATCCCTAGCCGGTAAAAATACAAACCACACACACACAAAAAGAAGATTTATAAAATTCCAGTTAATATTAGTCACTAATACTTACGAATTATTTTATTAATGTACCAGTCAGCCACATACATCATACCGGTTCCAACTTTTGAGACCAATTGCACTTCACTTGCACAACAAAAGTGACCAAAGCCGCATAAATGGCGCATTTTGCGATACTAGTCACACTATTGATAAGTATATAAACAAACGATAGTTTATTTTTTCACTAGTACTTTCGGCTAAACTTACATTGGTCTAAAGATTATATTGACTCTGTTTCTTTGCTATAGGTGCTCGATGAAAACCTTATTAGTTGCACTATTGTTGTGCATATCAATAACCATTTCACCAAATGTGTATTCAAAAAACACATTGAAAGTTCTATCATGGCATGGATATACAGACCAAGATGTGGTAACTGCATTTAAAACAAAACATCGCATTGATGTAGAAATTACATATATTAATAATGACCGAGATTTGCGACATCATATCGAAGATTCGAGTAAACAATATGATGTAGTAGCGTTAAATTCAGCGGAGTTAAGGCGCTACATAAAACTGTTAAAAGTAAGACCCATTAATACCAATAAGATAAGCAATCTAAAGTGGCTTAGTGACCAGTTCACGCCTCTCGCAAGCAACCCAGAAACCTCTACCGGCAGCGATGTATACGGCATTCCCTATACTTTCTCTTCTATGGGCCTAATTTATAGTAAGGATCGTATTGAGCAGCCACCAAGAACCTGGCGTGCACTTTGGTCTCTGATATATCAGAACAAAGTTCTGGGATATGATGGTGGTACACATAATGTCAGTCTCGCTGCTATCGCTCTTGGGTTACCGGATCCTTTTCAGATCCCAAGTCAACATGACAAACAAATTGCCGAACAATTGATAACACTTCGAGAAAACGCACTGACCTTTTACGGCTCAGTAGATGAAGCAACTGAACTTTTTAACAAGTTCGAGCTATCACTCATGTTCGCCAATTATGGCCACCAGCAGCTCAACGCATTACGGAACAGTGGAGCGAATGTCGGCTACATTATTCCCGATGAAGGCGCTCTTGCATGGTTAGATTGTTGGGCAATTTTGGCCGACTCTGCTCAAACTGACATTGCCCACCTTTGGATTGACTTTCTTTTGGAGCCTTGGGTTCAGCGTAGCTTGATTGATCGACATGGTCTGCAAAGCTCTTTGGGGCAATTCTCTCAGCAAACAAGCCAGGAGAGACTCATATGGCTGTCACCTGTAGAGTCAGGAAGCAAGCGCGAAGCTATGTGGGATGCTGTCTATAGCGGTAAGTCACTATCTGCTGTGCTAAAACATATCGAGAGATTCACTCCATGAGACTCTCTACGAAGATAAGCCTCGCTTTAACCGGTTCACTGTTGGTGTTTTTCTTCGGCATAGCCTGGCTTAGCTATCAAGGCTCACAAACATTGCTCATCAAAAATATTGAAGAGCGGATGGCACAAAGTACCAACATTGCGTATCGCTCTTTGCAAGAAAAACTGAAAGACATTGAGCGCGCTAACGAAACGCTCGCTTCTCTCGTTCGAGAACAAGTAAAAGCCCATTCAGACGTCACACAACTCGCCAGTACGCTTCACCCTTTTCTCAATAACAATCCAAGTTTTTCCAGTATTTCGATCATTAGCCGCATGCCTGTAGCGCAAGAGCTAGTGCGTGTTGAACGAGACAATACGGGTAACATTGCTCGGGCGAGCAGCAGTCAGCTTAACTCTCTATCGCACATACAAGTATCTATCGAAGCCACTGCCGCACCTAGAGGGTCGGTCTATGTGTCACCAGTTACGACTCATTACGATCGTATCTCTTACCCTGACCCTAAGCCATTCATTTTCATTGTTTATCCGTTGACGAAAAACAATGAGCAAGGGCTTTCACTCCTCATTGCCATTGATGTAGAAAGGCTTCTCAATGAAGCTACACTACTATTGTCTAACCCTACCATGTTAACCATTGCCAATACCGATGGCAGCTACTTGCTACACCCCAACAGTGAAAAGCAGTTCGCTTTTGTAAAAGGAAAAATCGAAAAGCTACAAATCGATCATCCAGAAGCCAAACCGACTATCGAAGAGAACCAATCAACCTTTTTTGAAGTAGAAGATGAAGAAGAGAGCGAGCGTCTTCAGTACGCATACTTCCTGCCGGCGATATTTAAGATTCACAGCACCTCAACTGAATACATTCTCGGCCTGCAACAAAAAGATACTATCGGCGGAATGTGGATGGACAACACTGCAAAAGCACTTGCGCTCACCTCATTAACTCTCATCGCCATTGTCAGTGTTCTCTCTTTCTCCCTGTTTCGATTTATAACGATTCCATTAACGAATATAGCCCAATTTGCAAAGCGTATTACCCTCGAAAAAAGCACACCATTTCAATACGATGCTCAGGATGAAATTGGAGACTTAACACGCGCACTCAATTACCTACATAGCAATTTAAACGCTCACTATGTGCAGTTAAAGCACTCCGAACAGAAGTTTCAGGAAATGGCGCGGCGTGATGACCTAACTAACCTTCCCAATCGCAAAGATTTTTTTGAAAAGCTCGAAAGTGAAGTCAACCATCATAGAGTAAATCAGCTTCACTTCGCTCTGCTGTTTATCGACATCAACAATTTCAAGCAGGTAAATGACACAGAAGGGCATGATGTGGGTGACATATTCCTCAAAGGGGTTGCACAGCTACTTTCTAAAAACCTACGTTCAAGTGATCTTGTTTGTCGCTATGGGGGAGATGAATTCATCGTCGTACTATCCAACCTTAAACAGTTGGACGTGATTCACTCTATTTGCAGTAAACTCCATCAATCTACGCATAGTCTAGTGCAATCGGAAAAGCTCTCTAGTTATGACCTGTCACTAAGTATTGGTGTCGCTGTGTACCCAGAATCTTCCACTAACGCTAAGGAGCTTATCAAGGTTGCCGACCAAGCGATGTACTGCGCAAAAGACAAAGGACACGCAACCACCTACTGGCACACACCATTTTGTTAATGTTTACAAAGACCCACTGACTCTCTTTTGTTAAACTGACCAAAACAACGAAAAGAGTAATGTCATGTCACTATTAGCCTCGGGAACGCTATCAAAAATGCGCGCTTCCCTCGACTCAACGGTTCAGTACCGCCTTCCGGTTGGCGATGAAGAAATCGCACTGACGCCTCTGATGGGAAAATCTATTACCTTAACCCACACGGGCAACATCTTTTGTTCATCTTGTGGCAAGAAGACCAAAAAAAGCTATTCGCAAGGTCATTGCTTTGTGTGTATGAAAAAGCTTGCCAGCTGCGACATGTGTATCATGAAACCAGAAACCTGCCATTACGATGCGGGGACATGTCGCGAGCCTGAGTGGGGTGAAGCGAACTGTATGGTTGACCACTTTGTTTACCTATCCAACACATCGAGCCTCAAAGTGGGTATTACCCGTCATACGCAAATCCCAACGCGCTGGATTGACCAAGGTGCTACCCAAGGTTTACCTATTCTCAAAGTGAAAACGCGCCACATCTCTGGCTTGATTGAAGTTGAACTGGCTAAACACATCGCAGATAAAACCAACTGGCGTACGCTGCTGAAACAAGATGGAGAGCCTATTGATCTAGTTGAGCGTGCTCAGCAACTACTGCCATTGGTAGCGGATAAGATTGACGAAATTCGCGCTCAATATGGTGATGATGCTATCGAAATCCTTGACGAAGCTATCACGCCACTGAGCTACCAAGTTGAGCAACATCCAACGAAAATCACTTCACATAACTTTGATAAAGAGCCAGTTGTCAGCGGCGTTCTTCAAGGCATTAAAGGTCAGTATCTCATTCTAGATACTGGTGTGATTAACATTCGCAAGTTCACTTCTTATGAAGTAGAAGTGAGCACCGACGCCTAACAGCCTTGCTCAAATCAAACAGCCCGCATTTAGCGGGCTGTTTTTCTAGAGGTATTTATAGACTTTCAAGTGCATCAAAGAAGTGATCGACTTCTTCTAAGGTGTTGTAGTGCATAAAGCCGACTCTCAACACACCCCCTTTATCTTCTAGATCTAATTGTTTAACAAGGCCTAGGGCATAAAAGTGACCATTCCAGACGCAGATATTCTGTTCACCAAGCGCTCTCGCAAGTTGCTCTGGCGTATATTTGTCTGAACGCAATGCAAACGTTGGCGTTCTCACTGTATGGCTGATATCTTGACTACCATAGAGAGTAAGACCTTTGGCTTGAGACAACCGCTGTAAAAAATAGCGGCTCAATAGCTCCTCATGCTTACCAAGGGATTCAAACGCATCCATTAACTGCTCACGAAGTGATGCTCCCTCGCCCCAAGATGCCAAATAATCAACTGCAGCTATAAAGCCTGCTAACGCTTCAAAACTCTGCGTACCCGTTTCAAACCTTCCAGGGCCGATATCTGTTGCCGGTTCAACTTTATAAGGTCTCAGCGTCTGCAGCCAATCAGAGCTGATGTAAGCCACTCCCAAATGTGGACCAAAGAATTTGTAAGCTGAGCAAGCCAAAAAGTCACAGCCTAACGCTTGTACATCAATAAGGCTGTGAGGCGCGTAATGCACAGCATCTACATAAACCGCCGCATCGTATTGCTTCGCCAACTCAACTATGCGCTTGATATCGGTAATCGTCCCTGTTGTGTTTGAGGCATAGGTTACAGCTACCAACTTAGTTTTATCTGATAGTAAGGATTCAAAGTGCTCCAAATCGACTGAACAATCCTGAGCATTTACCTTCGCTTGCTTAACAACGGCGCCTCGATCTTCCGCAGCTTGCTGCCAGCTGGACACATTAGAATAATGATCGAGCGCCGTCACAATCACTTCATCACCCTGCTGCCAATCTCTGGCAATCGCACGACTCAATTGAAATGTCAGCGATGTCATATTGGCGCCAAATACAATATTGTCGGCACTTGGCGCGTTTAAAAGATCACGGCCACAATCTCTGGCAAGCCCCACCAACTCCACAGTGCGCTGGCTAGAAAAATAGTGACCACCTAGATTAGAGTTGTAAGCACCGAGATACTCATTCATCGCACTCAGCACACTCTGAGGCACTTGTGAGCCACCCGGCCCGTCCAAAAATACGACCGGCTTATCGTTGTGCATTTGGCTTAAGGCCGCGAACTGACGGCGCGCTTCATCAGGAGTGAAGTGCATGTTTTGCTCCCTTTGCGGTTAATACAAATACATCCATGTAACCTTCGCTTTGCTCATCAACACAACGAATAGGTTTGGCGTTATGCCACAAACGAGCGTCGTCTAGAATAGCCACTTCACCATCAACAAGTACTTTCTTAAAAAACGGCGCTTCATCATGATTATTGTAGAGCATGATTTCACCACCACTGATGTTCTGACGACCTACCCCCACAAGAGCAATATGGTCAAACCCATCTTG
Organism: Vibrio sp. DNB22_10_4; assembly: GCF_052879755.1. Classification (NCBI taxonomy): domain Bacteria; kingdom Pseudomonadati; phylum Pseudomonadota; class Gammaproteobacteria; order Vibrionales; family Vibrionaceae; genus Vibrio; species Vibrio sp. DNB22_10_4. Next base: position 112,965 of record NZ_JBNNXW010000003.1, read on the forward strand.
GTGCACGCCTTCCGGTGCGACTTCGGTTTCATCATAAAGCGCCGCGATACGGATCTGGTGAATCTCAATCTCTTGTCCATTAGGCAAGCTATTCGTCGCCGCAAAAAGAGACACTAGCTCGCCCATCGCATCACTTTGTAACGTCGATTCGAGAACAGGTTCAAACTGCCTCACTACATCACCTTGAAAGTGATTGTAGTGTTCTGACTGTACAAAGCTGCTCAACCCCGTATCGACAATCTTGCCATCAAGGTGCTGTATAACCGAATAGCGGCGTAAACGGTATTGTCCGTCCGCATGTTGAGTATTAGGTAGAGTTGAAAATGTTGGTGCAAGCTGCTCAATAGCGCGACCACTGAGACTAGTAAGATGTAAGGTACTTTCACTGGTGTGTAGCATCATTAACTCCTTTCCTTGTTATGCTGCAACATCTTTTGTTTACATTTTATTTACAAGTCATTAAATACCAATCATTCTGCCAGATCAACTTTTTACAGCACTTAAATCCAATTCAAACAACAATAAGATACAATAACCCATATGACTTTAATTTATTAGTATATAACACCGCTCATTGATATTGACCACTCCAAAATATAGAACACTTCACTAGGTCAAAATTACCCTCAAAAACAGCAGGCCAGAGTTATGTATCTTTCGATGATCTTTTGCATCAACTTTCAGTACAAAGCACTAATAAAATCCAGATTAACAGAGAGTTAAACCACATCAAAAATAAGGCTACTTACAAAACTAGAGACAATCCGCGCCTCTCGACTGCGTTTATCGAACTGAGTGAGCAAAATAACAACAGACAGCACAAATCTAGTGTTGATTCCTGCCCCCTAACCCCAATATATTAGGAAGCAAAGCTACATCCATTACTGATGTTGATAAGAATTGAGAAAGTGAGATAAAACTATGGCTGACACAAAACACTGTAAATTGCTGATCCTAGGTTCAGGCCCTGCTGGTTATACCGCTGCAGTTTATGCGGCTCGCGCTAACCTTGAACCTGTATTAGTTACTGGCATGCAGCAAGGTGGACAGCTTACAACAACGACAGAAGTCGAAAACTGGCCTGGTGATGCGGAAGGCCTGACCGGCCCTCTACTCATGGAGCGCATGCAAGCCCACGCAGAGAAGTTCGACACTGAAATTATCTTCGATCACATCAATAACGTGGACTTTAGCGAACGCCCTTTCAAGCTATTTGGTGACAGCCAAAGCTACACGGCAGATGCAGTTATCATCTCAACGGGTGCATCAGCGAAATATTTGGGTCTGGACTCTGAAGAAGCATTCAAAGGCCGCGGCGTATCGGCTTGCGCAACTTGCGATGGTTTCTTTTACCGCAACCAAAAAGTGGCGGTCGTTGGTGGTGGCAATACAGCCGTTGAAGAAGCTTTATATCTTTCCAATATTGCATCAGAAGTGCACTTAGTGCATCGCCGTGATAGCTTCCGCGCAGAAAAGATTTTGGTGAAGCGCTTAATGGACAAAGTCGAAAATGGCAACATCATCCTTCACACAGACCGTACTCTTGAAGAAGTGGTGGGTGATGATATGGGAGTAACAGGCGTTCGTATTAAAGACACCCAATCCGATCTTGTTGAAACGGTCGATGTCATGGGCGCATTTATTGCGATTGGTCACCAACCAAACACGGCGCTTTTTGAAGGTCAGCTAGAGATGAACAACGGTTACATCGTGGTGCATTCAGGCCTTAATGGCAACGCAACCCAAACCAGTATTCCTGGCATCTATGCCGCAGGTGATGTGATGGATCATAACTACCGCCAAGCAATTACCTCAGCTGGTACTGGCTGTATGGCTGCACTTGATGCAGAGCGATTCCTAGACGCGGAAGAGTCATAAGTCGCTCTCACCTCCTATCAGCATACCAATATCGAAAATTGAAAACCCATAGGTACCCCCTCTGGGTTTCTTTTTGTATAATCGCTGGTTCTACTAATAATAATACTCATTAAGCCTTCTACATGGATAAGAAAAAACAACGGAGCTTGAATAAGTGGCTCAAACAGCAAAGTAAGCTTGCCAAGCGCTGGCTTATGATTGCAATAGGGCTCGGCGTTCTTTCAAGTCTGTTCCTTTTGGCGCAAGCTGCGCTCATCGCCACCATCCTTCATCAACTTATTATCGATCAAGTCGATAAACACGAACTGATCCCACATTTTGCCGGCCTAATGGTCGCCGTTGCTGGCCGCGCTGCTTGTGCTTGGGGCAGAGAAATTGCTGGATTCAAATGTGGTGAACAAGTCCGGATTTACATTCGTCAGCTCATACTCGACAAGCTAAGACAGCTTGGTCCTAGCTACATCAAAGGTAAACCTGCAGGAACCTGGGCAACGCTGGTTCTTGAACAAGTAGAAGAAATGCAAGAGTTCTTCTCCAAGTACCTTCCACAGATGTCTCTCGCAGTTGCCGTTCCCTTTATCATTTTGATCGTTGTCTTCCCAATAAACTGGGCAGCGGGGCTTATTTTCTTGGTCACGGCTCCATTAGTTCCTATGTTTATGGCGCTAGTGGGAATGAAAGCAGCGGATGCTAACCGAAAAAACTTCAAGGCTCTGCAACGCCTATCTGGTCACTTTTATGACCGCTTGCAGTCCATGACAACAATCCGCCTATTCAACCGCACTAAAGCAGAAACTGAAGTGCTGCATGGCGCTTCAGAAGTTTTTCGAAAGCGCACTATGGATGTACTGCGTCTCGCATTCCTCTCTTCTGCCGTTCTTGAATTTTTCACCTCAATCTCTATCGCTATCACCGCTGTGTATTTTGGCTTTAGCTATATCGGTGAACTGAACTTTGGACACTATGGTTTAGGCGTAACGCTGTTCGCGGGTCTCTTTATCTTGATCCTCGCGCCTGAGTTTTATCAACCGCTACGCGATCTTGGCACCTTCTACCACGCTAAAGCCCAAGCAGTTGGTGCAGCAGAAAGCATTGTCGAGTTTCTAGAGCTTGAAGTGCCTGCACTGCCAAATGGCAACACTAAGCTTGATGCTAAACAAGCGGTGACCATTCAAGCTGAACACCTAGAAGTCTTTAGTCCAGATGGCACTAAACTAGTGGGGCCTATTTCGTTTACTCTCAATGCTAATCAGGCAACCGCATTGGTTGGGCCTAGCGGCGCAGGTAAAACTAGCCTAATCAATGCAATTTTAGGATTTTTGCCTTACCAAGGGTCACTAAAAGTCAACAACATTGAGCTTAAAGAGGTAGACCAGTCAACATGGCGTGATGCCATTAGTTGGGTCGGTCAAAACCCTATGCTGCTGCATGGTTCTATCCTAGACAACGTGACTTTGGGTAATCCAAACGTTAGCGATACTCAAGTGAATGATGCGCTTCTGGCCTCTTTCTCTGCTGAGTTTGTCGAAAAGCATGGTCTCAGTTATCAGGTAACAGATCGCTCAGGTGGTCTGTCAGTTGGTCAGGCGCAGCGATTGGCTCTGGCACGTGCTATGGTTCAAAATGGCCGATTCTGGTTACTTGATGAACCAACTGCAAGCCTAGATGCAAAGAGTGAACGATTAGTGACTCAAGGGCTACATACTTCCACGGCCGGCAAAACAACGCTAATGGTTACCCACCAGCTTTCTCAACTTAAAGATGTCGATTCCATCTTAGTGATGAATCAAGGACAAATTGAGCAGCAAGGCAACTATGATGTGCTAGCCAAACAGCCGGGGCTGTTCCAAAGCATGTTGTCGGCACACCACTCCGCCAAATCCCAAGATAAGGGGAATCTAGATGCGTGACCTACTCCCTTATTTGAAATTATATAAAAAGCACTGGTTTGGTCTATCGCTTGGCATGGTATTGGCATTTTGTACCTTGTTTGCCTCCATTGGTCTGCTAACGCTTTCTGGTTGGTTTATTTCGGCTTCTGCCGTTGCTGGCCTAACCATAGCAAGAGAAACCTTCAACTACATGTTGCCTGGAGCAGGCGTTCGTGGCGCGGCAATGGCGAGAACCGCTGGTCGCTGGGGAGAGCGTGTGGTTAGCCACAACGCTACCTTTAAGCTGCTTACCGATCTGCGCATCTTTTTCTTTAAGAAACTGGCACCACTGATCCCTGGAAAAGCGGTCAACATTCGCGACGCGGACATGCTCAACCGTTTGGTTGCCGACGTTGATGCCATGGATCATGTTTATTTGCGACTGATTAGCCCAATGGTGGTTGGTGCATTTGGCATCTTGTGTTTAACCGCAGTCCTTTGCTGGTTTGACGCTGCCCTTGGTTTGACGCTGGGCGCAGTTTTGATGCTACTACTGCTCATCTGGCCAACGGTATTCTATCGACTCGGTAAGAAAAACGGTGAAGCACTGACACTAAACAAAGCCGAACTGCGCATCAAAACGCTTGATTGGCTCCAAGGTTACAGTGAGCTGACCTTATTCGGAGCAGAGTCTCGTTACCGCAACGCTATCCTTAGCGCGCAAGATGAGCTGATTAAAAACCAGTTCGTTCACGCAAAAATATCTGGACTCGCACAGGGTCTACTAATCCTTGCGAACGGCTGGCTACTTATTCTTATGTTGTGGCTTGCCGCAGACGGTGTCGGTGGTAACCAGCCAGATCCGCTTATCGCCTTGATGGCATTCGCAACTATGGCAAGTTTTGAATTGCTGATGCCAATTGCGGGTGCATTCCAATACCTAGGACAAACCTTAACCTCGGCGAAGCGCTTGAACGAGGTCATCCTAGCCAAACCTGATGTGACCTTCCCAAAGGAAGACACCGCACACAGCGATGCTTACTCAATCAAACTGAACCAAGCAAGCTTTAGCTATCCTGGTGCAAGCCAGATGGCACTGCGAGAAATTGATCTTGACGTCCCTGCGGGTCAGAAGCTCGCTGTCGTTGGACAAACGGGATCAGGCAAATCAACACTATTGCAGCTCATCACACGTTACTGGGATGTCCAAAAAGGGTCGATTGAACTCGCGAGAGAGAACATTCAATCTTGGAGTGAAGCACAGCTTCGTCAATCAACCAGCGTTGTCAGTCAGAAAGTGGACATTCTTAATGGTACGCTCCGTGACAACCTCTCAATGGCAAAACCAGATGCCACTGATGAAGAGTTAACCGCTGCGCTCGTCAACGTCGATCTTGGACATCTAACGGAAGAAACAGGCTTAGACGCTTGGCTGGGTGAAGGCGGTCGTCAACTATCAGGTGGTGAAAAGCGACGTGTCGGTATTGCACGTGCCCTACTGCATGATGCCCCTATACTGCTATTAGATGAGCCAACGGAAGGTCTAGATAAAAAGACCGAGCAACAGATCATGGCACTGTTTGAGACTCAGTTTATCGGCAAAACCGTGGTATTTATCACTCACCGATTAGTGAGCCTAGAGTCATTCGACCAAGTCTGTTTGCTTGAAGATGGCGAGGTACTTGAACTTGGTCATCATGATGAGCTTCTTAGCCGTAAAGGTCGCTATTTCGAGCTGCATCAGACATTGTAATCCTTGAAAACGTAGCAGTCCTTTAGGCTCGCTATCTAGCACGAATAAAAAAGCCCTGCACAGTTAGTTGTCCAGGGCTTTTGTTTATCTACCCGATAGAGCCTAATGCTCTCCCTCTTGTTCAAGCACAACTTCGTGAACCTTGACTTGAGTAATTCGGTTATTTTTAACCGACATCACTTCAAACACGAATCGTTGATAGTAAATCGCTTCTCCCTCCTCTGGAAGACGACCCGAAAGCCAAGTGAGAAACCCATTTAGTGTCTGGAAGCCTTCACTGCCCTCTCCTTCGAGTTCACTAATGTTCAACTTGCTTTTGAAAACAGCGATTGGGATGAGGCCGTCTAGTTGCCAACTGCCATCTTTGCATTTTCGTGCCCAAATATGCTGTGTCGTCATGGCTAATTCACCGGCAATCGAGGTAAGCAAATCGTGATGCGTCACAAGCCCCTGAATGTCACCATACTCATCCACAAGGAACGTCATTTCACAGCTCGTCTGCTGCATATAGCTTAGCAGTGACAACCCTTTCATAGATTCAGGTACAAACCTTGGCTTACGCAATAGTTTGACCAAACGTCCAATCGACAGTTCACTGTACTCATCGAGCAATACTTTTGATGAGATAGTACCAATCAAATTGTCCAAACCACCCCGACAGACAGGCCACACTGAATGTTTCGTTTGACGAAGATGTTTGAGGATTTCAGCAAGTGGTTGGTCGATGTCTAGATAGTGAATGTCACATCGCGGCGTCATCAATGAGGTTACAAAGCGGTCATTCAGTTGCAGCAAGTTGGCTATCATCTCCTGCTCTTGGTGTTCAATCACCCCGCTTTCAGAGCCTTCTTTGACCAAGGCTACAATGTCTTCCTCTGTGACAGCGTCACTATTATTATTCTTCTGACCCAACAGTTTTAACATCAAATTAGTCGACAGCGTCAACAGCAACACAAATGGTTTGGTCGCTATAGACAACCAATGGATTGGGTACGCAACAACCAACGCAATACGCTCTGCATTATTTTGCGCTATTCGTTTTGGCACCAACTCACCAACGACAATCGCAAAATAGGTGATGACCAATACCACGCCCGTCGTCGCAAGCAAACTTGCTAACTCTGGTTCCATTCCGATACTGACCAACCAATGCATGATGGGTGCAGAAAGCACAGCTTCCCCCCAAATACCGCTGAGAATACCAATGGCAGTAATACCAATTTGTATCGTGGAGAGGAAAATCGTCGGATCATCTTTGAGCTTTAGCGCCACCTGCGCTGCACCATGATGATCGGCTAGCATTCGCAGTCGGCTGCTTTTAGCCGCCACCAGCGCTATTTCCGACATCGCAAACAAACCGTTAAGTGCTATTAAGCCGAAAAGAATTAATATATCCATAATGTGTTATCACTGTGAATGTGTACTAAGAATATGAATAGTCGCATGTTCCGTGACCAAGCGGTTATCGGATATTTTATGGTAAAGATAGAAGAAGATTGTTGAATGAGATCGAAAAAGCCGCGTAATGAACGCGGCTTTTGACTAACAAATGAAGGTAAATACGAGCAATTAAGCGTATTGCTGTTCGAATTCTTTCATAAAGTCGACGAGTGCTTGCACACCTTCTAGCGGCATCGCGTTGTAAATAGATGCACGCATACCACCAACTGCACGGTGCCCTTTGAGCGCACGCAGACCACGTTCATCAGCCAATTCTAGGAACTTTTCGTCTAGCTCAGGTTTCGCCAATTGGAATGGCACATTCATGAGTGAACGGTTGTCGCTGTGTACTTGGTTCTTGTAAAACGGCGACGCATCGATGTAATCGTAAAGAATGGCTGCTTTTTCACGGTTAATACGCTCGATAGCTTGAACACCACCCAGCTCTTTCAACCACTTGAAGACCAAACCAGATAAGTACCATGCAAACGTTGGAGGCGTGTTATACATCGACTCTTTTTCAGCGAGAACTTTGTAGTTCAGGAACGTTGGTAGTACGTCGCTTGCAAGCTCAAGCAAATCATCACGTACGATGGCAATACAAATACCGGCAGGACCAATGTTCTTTTGAGCGCCCGCATAAATGACACCATACTGACTCACATCGATTTCGCGCGACAAAATGGTCGAAGACATATCAGCAACGATTGGTAAATCGGTTTGCGGCAGTTCATTAATTTCGATGCCGTCGATGGTCTCATTTGGACAGAAATGGACGTAAGCCGAATCCGGGTCAATCACCCATTCACTCACTGGCTGTACTGCGGTTTTACCGTCAATCTCAGTTTTCGCCTGATGTACGATAGGTGTACAGTATTTTTGCGCTTCTTCTACCGCACTTTGTGCCCAGTAGCCTGCGTCGATGTACGTCGCCTTTCGCTTACCGCCAAGCAGGTTGAGTGGTACCGCTGAGAATTGAGCACGAGCACCACCCTGACAGAACAGTACTTTGTAATTTGAAGGGATATTTAGCAGATCTCTTAAATCTTGTTCCGCCTCTTCTGCAACCTGAATAAACGGCTTACTTCGGTGGCTGATCTCCATAACCGACGTACCCAAGTCGTTCCAATCAAGCAGCTCCGATTGCGCTTTTTTTAATACATCTCGCGGCAACCCAGCTGGTCCTGCACTGAAATTGAATACGTTCTCTGACATCGGCTCCATGACCCCATTACTCCTAACAAAATACTTAATCGAGCCACAAGTAATATCACGTTTTCAAAGAGATAAAAAGCAAGAAAAGAGGCACATGGCCTCTTTTCTTTTGACGGGTGAAAAATTACGCTAGTCGCGTTTATTGCCCCATCGGCTGTCCCATGAGCAATGGCAGGAATAATGCAATCAACGGAATACGTTGACCGTTGGCAAACACCAACTGACCCGCTTCAATATTGGCATCCAACTGGTAGCCCGCTTCTTTTTGCTGAACCATATCCATGACCACCAGCTCATCAACCCCCTGAGCCAACATCGGATGGGCATTAATCATACCTTGTGACATGTAAGCATTCATATTGCCCTGAATAGCCGGCATCACCACACTTGGGTCGCGAGACACGTTGTCTGTCCCTTCTGGTACTTCTAACAACCACTTAGATTTGAACTCTTCTTCAGCTATTTTAAAGTGCATGTCATTCATCGACACTTGGAAGCCACGAGCGAACAGTGTCTCGATTAATGGTGCTAGAACATTGATGTCCGCTTGTGCCATTGACGGGTTCGATTGATACACATCCACCAAGCCTTCAAATGACGCTCGATCTAAGGAATTGAGAGCAAAATCGATATTCAGATCGCTGAGCTCTCCACCTTCAGGGTAAGTTAGCTGAGCCAAATCAAAAATATGCTGTGTATCAATGCGATCCGTTTCAGTATTGAGAGACGATTTGAAGGTGTACCCCATAGAATCGATATCAAACAGACTTTGGTGGTTCTGATCCAAAATGGTAAAGTGCTTCATCGATGCACTTTGCTCACCCAGCCAAAAGCCGTTTTCTTTCACTCCCACGCCGTTACCCACAACATCTGTAATGCGTAGCTGCTCTCCATTCTCAAAATCGAGTTGAATCGAAGGAACATTGGCTTGGAAGGTCATCTTGCCAAGTACTGTAGCAGTACCTGTGATCACAGACGGAGAAATCGACATGCTTACCGTTTGCTGCTCGTTGCCTTGGTAACTCCAGCTGTCCAGTGTCATCTCAAACTCGGTGTTGCCATTGAGCTGAGTCACCGTCTTCATTTGTAGCGGAAAATCAGGGAAATTTTCCAATACTGAGTTCGCCGAAAGGCTGAACAATCCATGGCTAATATCGCTTTTCACAACAAGCTCAGTCGGCAAGCCATCGACTTCTAGCTGCTCCTTTAACACAGGATCTTGTACCTGGTAGCGCGTTTCTACTACTGATGACAAATAGCTTCGATCGTAGGAGACAATCTCGGCGCTCACGCCTTCATTGTTTAGCTGGGCGACGCCGTCTTCAACGACTTTTTGTCCTATGTGCCCGACCGCTAAAGGCCAGCACAATACCAAGGCTACAGCGCCGCCAATAGCGCCATACTTCTTTAGTTGATTCATAGAGATAACTTAAACAGTTTGTGAAGTGTATTTCATTCAGTCTAACTCAACTCGCTAGGATCTCCAATCTCATACCTACTTCTCATAACCCTCTGCTTTTTATTGATATATTAAAATCAATCATGACTGATGAGATAAGCTGAGCAATGACGCAAAACAATCGATACGCAGTACTGTGTTTAGATAGCGATTTCGCTAATCTCGACAAGCTGGATACCGAGCTATCTTTGTACCAATCGCATTTCGACATTCATTTGGCGACCTCGATTTCCGAGGGGCACGATCTCGTGCAGCAAATCGGCCGGCAAGGGCAGCACCTTGCAATGGTCATCGCACGCCACAGTCGTCTTTTTGATGGTGGGGAGTTCCTGATTCAGCTGGAGCAATCCGCTCACGCACAGTCGGCGCGAAAAATACTCATCAGCAAAACCGACTCTATCGATATTCAAGCTATCTTAAACGCAGTGAACGAAGGCCGGCTGGATCACTGCCTAACCTACCCTATCGAACAAGTAAGTTTGCACAAAACGGTGGTCAAAGAGCTCACGCAATATGTCGTACACCATGAGAAAGACCAGCTTCTTGATTTTGGAAAAGTCCTTGATCAGCAAAAGATCTTGCGCGCTCATATTGAAAATAAAATGCACTCTTATCGTGCCAGCTTTATTCATGACTTTCATGAGCTGTCTGACAACGAGCTCGCTGTACAAGTCATCGAAGCGCTATTGGCATTTTTTGCTGAAAAAGACGAAACACGCGCGGTTAGGCAATATTCAGCAGAGCACCTTCTTACCGCCGAAGGACAATCGAACCAATTCTTGTGGTTTATTGTTGAAGGACACGTTGCTTTATATAAGAAAGACGATATCGGCCAACAGCGAGAGGTGGTAAGACATAGCAGAGGTGGCATAGTTGGCGGAATGTCATTTGTTACTGGCGAGCAATCTTTCTCCACTGCAATGACGTTAACCCCAACTAAAGTAGTGAAGCTCGACCGAACCGTATTCACTCAGGTAATGCACTCTAATACCGACCTATTGCCCCTATTCACCAACTTGTTGCTGCGCCACTTCAACCGCCGCCTACAAAGAAGCATTAATACCAAACTCGAGCTCCAGAAAACGTTGGAGTCACTGGAGTCGGCACACCAGCAACTCATCGAACAAGAGAAAATGGCCATGCTAGGCCAACTCGTCGCAGGCGTTGCCCACGAGCTCAATAACCCTGTGTCTGCAATTTTGCGCGGCGCCGAAACCTTATCAATAAAAGTCGATGAGATACTCAACACCAAACATGAAGACAATACATTTGATATTGGCCTTGAGGTACTCAAACAGTCCAGACACTCTTCACCGCTTTCGACCTCAGAGCTCAGACTGCGCTCAAAAGAGCTAAACGAACGAATTGGCGATAGACGCATAGCAAAGCGTCTTGTGAACCTCGACCTTCACGACAACGATGCGCTGCTCAAGCAAGCCATAACGAATCCAGCGAAACTTGCCGAGACTCTTAGCAAGCTTGAACGTTTTCAAGCTACCGGTACCACGCTGCGATCCATTCAAGTTTGTGCTCAGCGCATCGCTGATATGGTCAAAAGCCTCAAAGGATATTCGAGACAAGATAATGAATCTTACGAGCGAGTCGATTTACATGAAGGCATTGAAGATACGTTAGTTATCTTTGAAAACCGTCTCAAGCGCCACAGCCTAATTAAAGAGTACGGATCGCTACCTGAGATATTTTGTAAGCCCATCACTTTGCAGCAAGTATGGACCAACCTCATATCCAATGCGCTCGATGCTCTACCCGAGAAAGGCGAACTCACGATACGCAGTAGTCAAGTTTCTCGAGATGATGTTTTTTACAACTGCTTTGAGTTCATTGACAACGGCTGCGGGATCCCTCAGGCACAGCTCGAGCGTATTTTTGAACTTAACTACACCACCAAGCGTGAAGGTAACTTCGGTTTAGGGATTGGGCTGTCCATCTGTCAGCAAATATTGGCTCAACATCAAGGATGGATTGAAGCGACATCAGAAGTTGGCAAATACACCAATATGGCCGTGTACATACCTGTCACACAACAGAAACTAACCAAGGAGCACCACTATGACTGAATATCTAATTTTATGTGTCGATGATGAGCGCGAAGTACTCGATAGTGTGTTGCAGGATTTGGATGATTTCGAAGAGCACTTTATCGTTGAAGGCGCTGAATCGGTCGACGAAGCGAGAGAAGTGATCGCCGACCATACTCGTGATGGGGCTAGATTAGCGTTAATTCTTTGCGACCATATCATGCCAGAGCAAACTGGCGTCAGTTTCCTTATTGAACTCAGTGAAGATGAACACGCTAAGTCATGTAAAAAAGTGCTCCTTACCGGACAGGCTGGCCATGAAGATACTATTGAGGCAGTGAATCATGCTTGTCTGGACTTTTATATCAGTAAACCATGGAAAGGCGATGAACTACGAGCAGTAGTAAAGCAGCAGCTCACGGACTATATGATTGCTAACACTCAAGACTTAATGCCTTGGGCAAGAGTGCTGGATACAGAACGAATATTCAATGCGATCTCAGACAATCGCATCAACTTTGGCGAGTAGAGACTGTTATTGTCACATTAGTCAAATAAATCGCCACGACTTAGGGAGTTATGCGTTTGATAGCTCCCTTTTTTATTACCATTTCCTTACACAAAGCCCCATTATTGGTTGAAATATGTATGACATTGTCAATTTTTGAGGTTTTGCCCCCGTTAGAAGCACTTTTTGTTGGAGCAGTAAGGGGAATTTGATTTATCATAGCGGGATACTTTAAGTTGCCATAAGCATCTAGCGACGTGCACTCTTATGGTCATGGAATTAAGTTCAAACAAAAAGGTTTAGAGACACTATGCGCAAAACTCTATTAGCTGCTCTGATGGTTATCGCTTCGCAGCAAGCATTCGCAAACCAAGAAGAGCAACGAGCTACGATGAGTAACTTCAGCTACGACTACGCAGAAGCTCGAATTGGTGCAAGCCCAATGACGTTTGGTGCGGCTATCAGTAAGTCGATTCACCCAAATGCTCATATCGTTGGTAGCATCGATTCTAAATTTGAAGGCGACTACGACTTCTCTGGTGGTGTTGGTTTCCATGCTCCAGTCAACAACTGGGCGGACTTCACTGGTGAAATGCTAGCGCACATCCACGACAGTGGCGATCACCACAAAACTGACACCGGTATGGAAGTTAACTTGGGTGTACGTCAATGGCTTGGTCCACAGCTGGAAATCGGCGGTAAAGCGGGTTACTTAAACGTTGGTGACAAAGATCGTTGGATGGGTTCTGTATACGGTCGTTTCCACTCTACCGAGCTATTCTCTCTAGGTCTTGAAGGTCGCATTAACCACATCTACGGTGACCAGCTAATGTTTACAGCGCGCTTCGCGTTCTAATTTTATTTACTGGCTTAGCGATGAAAAAAGAGGCCGCTGTTTTAACAACACGGCCTCTTTTTGTATCAATCCCTTTCTATTTCAATCATTACGCTACAGCAATCACTGTTCTATTTGTGAACAATGCTCCAATAAACGTTGCTTCATTGGATCTTGGATTAACTTCCAATGTACCCCATCTACTGCACCGGCGAATTTCCACAACAACTTAACATCGACATCGTTGCCATAAGTGCGCTTCACTCGATTAAACACTCTTGGTGCTCCTAGCTCCAAAAATGTTTTTACATCTTTAATACCCGACTTCTTGACCATGCGCTCTAACGTGAGTTGCATGTTTGGCAAATCTCGCAAACGGCGATTCTCGACCGCGTTCTTACTGCAATGCTGATCAACTGAGTTATCGATTGAGTTTTGAACTAAATCCTTAAGCTCAGGAGCTTGCTGTTCAAATAAGTGGGTTATGTCGTAATAGTTTACCGTCGCAGTTGATTGTTTTTTCACATGACGAAATTTCTCGCATTGTAGACCATGAAGTTTAGAGTCTAAGCCCTTTCCTCCACGGATAAACACTTTACTGTTACTAATCAATGCGTACATGGCGCCGTCCTTGAAGAGCCCAGTGCCACCAAACATCGAACGTTTTTGCGATTCGCCAAATTGAGTCGTGTAGTTGTAAAAAGATTGCTCTATCATTTCCTTTGATCCTTAATCTTTACCCCGATTAATCGATCACCAGAAATAGCAGCTAAAAAAATCAAATTTGTTATCAGCTCGGTCAATCTATAGTGGTATAAAATGCCGGGCTTTTTTATATGTTTTTATAATAGTTCACATTGCAAATTAAGTCTGGCTCAATGTCACAGTTGTGCGAGTTATCCAAAAAACATTTGCGAGTCACTTCACAAAGTAGCACTATACACAACCAATTGCACTAGAGTATGCAATTGAATGATGTTCTAAACAGCAAACGATTCAACTGCACCAATTTAAATCACTAATCTTATTGTCAATTGCAGACCGGCGCAGGTACACTGACTCCATCGCTTAACCTCTCGAATATTTATGAACCACTTATCTTTTTATTGGCTACCAGAGAACCAACAGCTGTTCATCGAAAGCCTCGAAACGGAATTTGCAGACTTAGTCGAGCAATCTATCAATACTGGGAAGATCACTCTCCCACCCATCTCTGAAGTCGTACTAAAGATACAAGCTCTTTGTAACGATGAATCCACAGGTGTTGCTGACATAGCGGAGTGCCTACTAGAAGACCCTGGACTTGCAGCAACCGTCCTTAAAGTTGCTAACTCAGTCATATTTAATCGCCGCAATATCACTTGTAATGACCTCAATACGGCGGTCTCAAGATTGGGCATCTACCGCGTTCGCGATATTGTGACCGCTCAATCCATCGAACTACTTAAGCATTCTGTTCACTTAACAGATGAATGCCACGAAGTATTGGTCAATAGTGCGAAGGTGTCGCGCGAGTTGGCGGCTGTGATGGTGATGGTAACTCGAAAATTTCATGAGATTTCTAACGAACAGTATGTGCACCTAGAGCAAGACAAATCCTTATTGGTCGGCTTCCTCGCGGATATCGGCCTATTTTGCTTAGTCAACGAGTACCACCTCTATTTAGAAAAGGGCAACTACTTAAACCCTGATCTTGCTATGCAGATTTTCCAATCACGCTGCTCACTAACAAGTGAACAGGTTCTTGATACTTGGGGATTTGACTGCGATTTTATCGAAGTTGCTTCCAACCGAGTTAAGCAGATAGAGCGCCCAGAAGTGTCGTATCTCGACGTTGCTCGCATTGCCAACCATATTTTACTGTTCCGCAGACAAGATCACGATGCGTTAGAAGAGCACGAAGTGGAGATTAATGTAGATGGTGCAGACGTGATGTATCAATTAACGTCATTAAGCGAGCAAGATTTTCAGGACAAAATTGCTGAAGTCATCCACTCCACTGGTATGTAGTTCAGCCACTCGGCGTTTCTATCAATAGGTATGTCAACAATTAGCCAGTAGCGGCGATCATTAAGGATAACAAAAGAGGCTCAACGCGATGTTTTCAGGGATGTTGTTTATTTTTACGCCGCTATGTATTGGCTACCTATTTCCTATTTCTAATACCAAAAAACTCGACGTCATCAACCGAGCCACTTCATGGCTGATTTATGTCATCTTATTTTTAATGGGGCTAAGTCTCGCCGCGCTCGATAACTTTGGTAGTCACTTTAAAACCATCATCACGGTTACCGCGACGTTCTTTATCGTGATTGGTGGTTGTAATCTCCTTTGCCTTCCTCTCATTGACAAACTCATGCCATTGAAAACGGAACAGCTAAAAAATCAACTGCCACTCTCTTCAATGGCAATGGAATCACTCAAGCTAATAGCTGTCGTCGGTTCTGGGTTGGTGCTCGGGCTGCTACTTCCCATTGGGCTTGGCTGGGTAGAGACCGCCAGCGAATGGATATTGATCATCCTTCTATTCTTTATTGGCATTCAACTTCGCAACAGCGGATTGACGCTCAAACAGATTTTGGTCAACAAGCAAGGAATGACTATTGCAGCCGTCATCGTGGCAAGCTCGATGGTTGGCGGCATTATCGGCGCACTTATTCTTGATATCTCTCCATATAAAGGCCTAGCCATCGCATCCGGTTTTGGATGGTATTCGCTCGCAGGCATATTGATTGGTGATGCATTCGGCCCTGTTTACGGCGGTGCTTCATTTATGATTGAGCTACTACGGGAACTTGTCGCACTGATTATGATACCTATGTTGATAGGCAAACGTCCCTGTACCGCCATTGGTTATGCAGGCGCAACCGCGATGGACTTTACTCTACCCATCATTCAAAGCAGCGGCGGTGTAAGATGTGTACCCGTTGCCATCGTCAGTGGCTTCATTTTGAGCTTATTGGTACCCGTTTTGATGCTGTTTTTTGTTTCTCTTGCAGGGTAGGTCTCAGGAAAAGCCTATCTATTCCTGTATTCTTGCTTGCAAACATCTCCCAGGCAGCCGCTAATTTTGCCCTGCTTGGGTATAATTATAAGAACCCACGCTCGTTAGCCCACCAAAGGATTAGAATAATGAAAAAATGGCTCACTGCTGCCGCACTGATTAGCACTTCATTTGGCGCAATGTCTGCGGATGCGACACAGTGCTACACCAATAAGTATGATGCTTATATCGACGCTTCCATTCAGTGGTACCAGGACTTAGCACAAATGACCACTAGCGAATACCCTGAGCTTGATGAAGTAAGCCAGTGGTTTTTAGAAGGCCGAAAGCATCACTTTGAACTTAATCGAGAAGCTGTTCACTACTACTTAAGCAATGAACCAGCGAAAGTGGCCACTGAGCAATCTGTAGAAACTTGGCTTCAGCTTGAGCAGCAAGACGTTAAAACACTGTCACAACGTAATGACAAGCTAGGACAGATGGCAGCTAAGAGCTTCGCCGATCGTCAAGCCGCACCTCACCCACAGAATTATGAGCTACGAAGCGCGTTTGCAGATTTGCTTAGCCACCCAAAGAAAATCGAAACTGCGCTTAATCGCTATAATCAATCGATTCAAAAAGTGGAAACGATTGACTGCAAGTAATAAGCTATTAATAGGTCAACGCTATTGATTCATCGATAGCCGAGACAACGTATAACTTTTCGCACCAAGCTGGCTGTTACGCCAGCTTTTTGCATTGTAAGTAACCAAATGGTGTAACAATGCCCTGTGGCACGGCAAAAAATCGGCGTAACAGGACTTTTTTGCGAGACATTCACGCCCATTTGGTTTAGATTGTGCCGCTTGCAGTAACGGAATAATAGTAGATAACGATATGGTATCTGAGCAAAAAATTGCTGATGTCAGCTTTGAGAGCCTCCTTCGAATATTCACTATCCCAGAAGGACCTGACTCTACGCTTACCCAAATTGAAGAAAGTTTATCCAAAAACTTGAACCAGTTTTTGCGAGAGCATATTGTTGCTGAAGAAAAACCCCTTCACGAAATAGAAAAAGACTTCTCTAGTGCCGCTATTCCAGAACAACCAGAGTTCGTGTCGGCGCATACTGAACATCTATTAGATACCCTGGTTTCGCACTCAGTACACACCTCTTCTCCAAGCTTCATTGGTCATATGACTTCAGCGCTACCCTACTTTTTGATGCCACTATCAAAAATCATGATCGCGCTGAACCAGAACTTGGTGAAAATCGAAACATCAAAAGCTTTTACTCCACTTGAACGTCAAGTCCTCGGTATGCTTCACAAGCTGATCTATTCCGAGTCGGAGCCTTTCTACAATAAGTGGATGCACAGCTCAGAACATTCCTTAGGTGCATTTTGCTCTGGTGGCACCATTGCCAACATAACTGCACTTTGGGTCGCACGTAATCGTGCTCTAAAAGCGGATGGCGATTTCCAAGGGGTAGAGAAACAAGGCCTGTTCAAAGCGATGAAGCACTACGGCTATGAAGGACTCGCCATTTTAGTCTCTGAACGTGGTCACTATTCGCTAAAAAAAGCGGCTGATTTGCTCGGCATCGGACAGCAAGGTCTCGTTGCCGTTAAAACTGATGAATACAACCGCATTTGCCCAGAAGATCTCAAGCATAAATTTGCCGAGCTCAAACAGCAAAGCATTCACCCATTTGCTGTTATCGGTGTAGCCGGAACAACAGAAACAGGCAATGTTGACCCACTGCGTGAAATCGCTGCGATTTGCGCTGAAGAATCTTGTCATTTCCATGTTGATGCCGCTTGGGGTGGTGCGACACTTATGTCTGATAGATACCGCACTATATTAGACGGCATTGAACTCGCAGACTCTGTGACTATCGACGCGCACAAGCAGCTCTACATCCCTATGGGTGCGGGCATGGTACTGTTCAAAGATCCACAAGCAATGAAGAGCATTCAACACCATGCTCAGTATATTTTGCGTAAAGGTTCGAAAGACTTAGGGCGTCATACTCTTGAAGGATCACGCTCAGGAATGGCGATGTTGGTGTATGCTGCAATGCACATCATTAGCAGGCCCGGTTATGAGTTATTGATCAACCAAAGTATCGAAAAAGCCCGCTACTTTGCCGAGCTAATCGACAAACAAAGTGATTTTGAACTCGTTAGTAAACCTGAGTTATGTTTGCTTACGTACCGCTATGTTCCGGAAAACGTTAAGCTAGCGCTGGAAATGGCTTCAGAACGTGACCGAGATGAGCTGCATGATCTGCTTAACCAACTCACCAAGTTTGTTCAGAAAAAACAACGTGAAACTGGCTTATCTTTCGTATCTCGTACTCAACTAAACCCGATACGTTGGTCTGGTCGCGATACCATTGTGTTCCGAGTTGTACTGGCAAACCCATTAACCTCGACAGAAGTGCTAAGCAATGTGCTAGACGAGCAGCGAGAAATCGCTCAGTCCGCAACAGCATTAATGTCCGCTCTCAACGCGTTAGCCAATAAAATTTGCGACTAACCTTGCTCGTTCTCGGTTATATGAAATCACTATCACTCTCACACTTATGAAACTTTCTTTCTGTTTTGTGGGAGTGATACGGTAAAATTGCGCTAGAAACTGACAATAAGTGAGCGTTTTTCACTCAATTGTTTTTTTCTTCCAGTTTTTTGTTTGATGCCTGTCATATTCTAAAGATTTCATGTGAGCTTTTGTTACAGCTAACCGAGTGCTTCGTTTATACTGAGGCTATGGAGTTGGCGCTGATCGACCTATTATAAAAACTCGATATCACGGTAACTTGGTCTTTCATTTAGACAAATGAGAGAGAAAAGCTCCCGGATAATTAGCGTCAGCAAGTTGTTCTCTTTACCCTGTGAACACTATGAATACATTAGAGAAAGTCCAAAAGAATTTAGAAAACTTCAGCAAATCTGAGCGTAAAGTTGCTGAAGTTATTATGGCGTCCCCCCAAACCGCCATTCATTCCAGCATTGCTACGCTTGCCAAAATGGCAGATGTGAGTGAGCCGACGGTAAACCGCTTTTGTCGCCGACTCGACACAAAAGGTTTCCCAGACTTTAAACTGCATTTAGCACAGAGTCTTGCCAACGGCACACCTTACGTGAACCGCAACGTCGAAGAAGACGATGGTCCGGACGCTTACACCCACAAGATTTTCGAATCTACGATGGCGTGTCTTGATGTTGCGAAGAACAGTTTGGACTCAATGCAAATCAACCGAGCTGTTGATTTGCTGACTCAAGCAAAACGCATCTCTTTCTTCGGCTTAGGTGCCTCTTCGTCTGTCGCTCGTGATGCTCAGAATAAGTTTATTCGCTTTAATATCCCAATCTCGTGCTACGAAGATGTGGTCATGCAACGAATGAGCTGCATCAACTGCTCTGATAATGACGTTATCGTCCTTATCTCGCATACCGGTCGCACTAAGAGCCAAGTAGAAGTCGCTCACCTAGCCCGTGAAAACGGCGCGACCGTTATTGCGATTACCGCAAAGGATTCGCCGCTGGATAAAGCGAGCTCATTGTCTATTACCGTTGATGTACCAGAAGACACCGACGTCTACATGCCAATGGCAAGTCGCGTAGTACAGATGACGATTATTGACGTGCTTGCAACAGGCTTTACTTTACGTCGTGGTAGCGGGTTTAGAGATAACCTGAAGCGAGTCAAAGAAGCGCTTAAAGATTCTCGCTACAACAAAGCACCAAATTACTAGTCACTGTCTGCAGATGAGCTCATGCTCCTCTACCGAAACACTCAAAAGGGAGGTCAATTGACCTCCCTTTTTCTTCAATGCGTTTTCTAAATCGCTTAATCGAATCGAACTAGTCTGTCTCTACCGGGTTATTTCGGTACTCTATCTCAGTCGTATCTTCTGAAGTCTCTGCATGACCATCACACTGACACTGGCACACTTGATTAAGGATATAGATAAGCCTGTCCTCGGTTAATGGAATTGGGTTTCCTTTAATCGCAACAGACTTCATAGCATCGGCGGCCACTTGTTCAAACGACGTCCCGCACACGCCAAAATCCGAAAGATGCGGCAAGGACAGGCGCTCTAAGATCATGTTGACCCACTGAATGCTATCTTCAATGCTGGCATCGTTTCTACCAGTGAGCAGCTGAGCCATAGTTCGGTAGCGATTAAGAACATCACTGCGCCCTGCTCGCTTCGCAGCTTTAATATTTTCCATCATGACATGAGGAGCAAGGCGAGCAGTAATCACACTATGCGGCGCAGAAATCTTTCCACCCAATGCCGATGCCAAGCCGTGTGCAGCACCGAGTTTTGCGTTGGTAATCGCCATTCCACCTAACATCGCTGCAAAAGAAAGATCTGCGCGTGACTTTGGATTATCTTGCTTACAGCCTGGAATAATCGAATAGCTAAGTCTTCGTAGCCCCTCTTCACACACCATATCAGTGAGTGGATTAGGCTCTCCGCAAACATACGCTTCCATTAAATGGGTAAAGGCGTCCATAGCGCCACGGCCAGAGGTGTAGACATCAGTCCCGTAGGTCAGCACAGGATCCACAATGGCTACATCAGGTAACATATCCGGGCTTCGTAAACTGACTTTCACCTTATCTTGACCCGATTTAAGCACCGCATTTTTAGTTACTTCCGCGCCGGTACTCGCTGTCGTAGGAATGGCAATCATAGGAATGGGCTTGGTTTTGAGAGGGACATTGCGCCCAACCACTTCAACATAATCGTAAACATCTCCTTGGTTAGGAATGATCGCAGCAAGTGCTTTGCCCATATCGAGAACGCTTCCTCCCCCAATGGCAACCACCATGTCAGGTTTAAAACGACGCCCCATAATGGCCGTCTCTTCAACCATAGTAATGTTCGGTTCACCACGAATAGCGACATGCTGATAACGCATGTTTTGATTATGAAGATAATGGATGACTGGCTCAGCACGCTGACGGTCTTGCCCCGTCACGAGAAGTACGCTGTAACCAAATTGATTTATGATAGACAAAGAAGACTGGAGCGCCCCCTCACCAAAGATAATTCGACTCGAAGTCATAAACTGAAACATACCGGATTCCTTTAGGTACACCGTCAACTCACTATTCGAATCATTGCCTATACCGCCAGCAATACGAAAAACAAACCTTAGCGAGTCTTTTCGGTAGAGCAAACATACAAAGCTAACGTCAGCATGCTATGTTCATTGGCGACAGTTTTTGATTTATGCCAAGCAATTAGCGCATGTCACCCGATTAAATACTCAACTTTTGCACAGCATCACACCCTGTTTTCATCCCGCGTCATAGAGATTTGCGCAACTTCTGTGCTGATAGGTTTTACCTATCGCATCAAGAGACAAATGACGCTTTATTTCCTTCTCATCTTGAGGCATAGTGGTTTTCAACAAAATGATGAACCCCTGTTTTTGG
Organism: Vibrio sp. DNB22_10_4; assembly: GCF_052879755.1. Classification (NCBI taxonomy): domain Bacteria; kingdom Pseudomonadati; phylum Pseudomonadota; class Gammaproteobacteria; order Vibrionales; family Vibrionaceae; genus Vibrio; species Vibrio sp. DNB22_10_4. The sequence goes on from NZ_JBNNXW010000003.1 coordinate 134,403, forward strand.
TACTGCTGGTTCACGCAAAAAGTTTAGTCTTCAAGGAGAAATTGAATGTTCGTTGTTATTTTTGGTCGCCCTGGTTGTCCTTACTGTGTTCGTGCAAAAGAGCATGCTGAAACGCTAAAAGCTAAACGCGACGATTTTAACTATCGTTACGTTGATATTCATGCAGAAGGCATCTCAAAAGCAGACCTAGAGAAAACGGTTGGTAAGCCAGTAGAAACTGTGCCACAGATTTTCATCGATCAAGACCACATCGGTGGCTGTACTGAATTTGAAGCTTACGCTAAAGCAAACTTGGGTCTATTCGACTAATATGCCCATACAGTCAACTCAAGTATAGTTGACGAAATCATCTTCAAAGCCAGCGCCTTGCGCTGGCTTTCTTTTTTTGCGACTCGGAACACCTTTGGTATAAATCAAACAAGACCTATTAGATAACATTATGATTTCTAACTTGTTACCCCCCACAATTGAACTAATGTCAAAACCGAAAAAATTTCACTTATCTTTTTGAAAATTTCCGCTACAATCGCCACACTTTAATCATTCTTTCACACTGTCTGTTTGAGTCGTACTAGTGAACATAGACGTCGTCAACTTGCTTGACCAAAACCCAATTCTCCTGATCTTTGTCGCTCTGGCGATTGGCTTAGCCTTTGGCAAAATTCGCTTTGGCAACCTTCAACTCGGTAACTCTATTGGGGTGCTGATTACCTCCCTTATCATGGGACACCTCGGATTCAGTTTTAACGCTGAAGCACTGACTATCGGGTTTATGCTGTTCATTTACTGTGTTGGTATTGAGGCCGGTCCAAACTTTTTTGGTATCTTCTTCAGAGATGGCAAACACTACTTGATCTTAAGCTTAACGGTCCTGGTGACCGCGCTCACGGTCACCTACTTCGCCAGCCACTATCTAGGCTTAGATTACGGCTTATCAGCTGGTGTAATGGCAGGGGCATTGACTGCAACACCTGTTCTCGTAGGTGCTCAAGATGCACTGAACTCCGGTTTAGCTACTATCCCACGCGGTATGGATTTCAACCTAGTGATTGAAAACCTCTCGGTCGGTTACGCGATGGCCTATTTGATTGGTCTTATCAGCATGATCATGCTCGCGAAACTGCTGCCAAAGCTTCAAAAGCAAAACCTTCACGACTCAGCGCAGCAAATTGCGCAAGAGCGCGGGCTTGGTGGCAGTGGACAGCGCAAAGTGTACCTGCCGATCATTCGTGCCTACCGCGTTGGTCAGGAGCTGATTGATTGGACAGATGGTAAGAACCTTCGCGAACTGGGTATTTATCGTCAAACTGGTTGCTACATTGAACGTATTCGACGCAACGGTATCCTCGCCCACCCAGATGGTGACGCTATCTTGCAAGAAGGTGATGAAATTGCATTAGTCGGCTTCCCGGACAGTCACGCACGTTTGGATCCAAGCTTTCGTAACGGCAAAGAAGTATTCGACCGCAACTTGCTTGACCTACGTATTGTTGAAGAAGAGATCGTAGTAAAAAGTGACAACATTGCAGGTAAGAGCCTCTCTAGCCTGAATTTGTCAGAGTATGGCTGTTTCTTGAATCGCGTTGTTCGCGCTCAAATTGAAATGCCTATGGACGCTAACATCGTGCTGGCTAAAGGGGATATCCTACAGGTTAGTGGTGAAAAGAGCCGTGTGCATGGCTTAGCTGAGAAAATTGGTTTTATCTCGATCCATAGCCAAATGGCCGATCTGTTGGCGTTTTGTAGCTTCTTTATCCTTGGCATTATGTTTGGCCTAATCACCATGAGTTTTGGCCAAGTATCCTTTGGATTAGGTAATGCTGTTGGCCTACTTTTGTCTGGTATTACCCTAGGCTTTTTGCGTGCCAACCACCCTACTTTCGGCTATGTACCGCAAGGGGCACTGAACATGGTGAAAGATCTCGGTCTTATGTTCTTTATGGTGGGTATCGGATTAAGCGCTGGTGGCAAAATGTTTGAGCACCTAACGCAAGTCGGCCCTCAGGTTATTCTGATTGCTTTTTTAGTCAGTGTACTACCCGTTGTACTCGCCTACTTGGTTGGTAACTATGTGCTTAAGATGAACCGCGCGCTGCTTATTGGTGCCATTGTGGGCGCGAGAACGTGTGCACCAGCAATGGATGTTATTAACGAGCACGCTCGCTCGACAATTCCTGCTTTGGGTTATGCTGGTACTTATGCAATAGCCAACATCTTGATGACTCTAGCAGGTACTATCCTCATCATTCTTTCCTGATGTTTACTGCAACCTAGACAACGGTTCATTGCAAACAACTGTTCACTAGATACAAGAAGGGGCGCATCATGCGCCCCTTCTTCATTTTAATTCAATCGCTTTCGATTATAGGTCGATAACGTCAAACTCTACGAGTGTTGAAACGTCAGCTTCGTAGTCTACGCCTTCAATACCAAAACCGAATAGTTTCAAGAACTCTTCTTTGTACTCAACGTAGTCCGTCAGTTCTTTCAAGTTTTCAGTCGTAATTTGTGGCCATAGTTCAGCACAGTGCTTCTGGATATCGTCACGAAGTTCCCAGTCATCTAGACGTAGGCGGTTCTTATCGTCAACCTCAGCTGCACTGCCATCTGCTTTGTATAGACGCTGTGAGAACATACGGAAGATCTGTTCCATACAGCCTTCATGAATACCTTCTTCACGCATCTTCTTAAATACCATTGCGATGTACAGTGGCATAACTGGAATTGCTGAGCTTGCTTGAGTTACAACAGACTTAAGTACCGCAACGTTTGCGCTACCGCCAGTTTGAGACAGTTTCGCGTTTAGCTCTGTCGCTGCGCGGTCTAGATCCATCTTCGCTTTACCTAGCGCACCTTCCCAGTAAATTGGCCAAGTTAGCTCGGTACCGATGTACGAGTAAGCGACTGTCTTACAACCGTCTGCAAGTACACCAGCGTCAGATAGCGCGTTGACCCAAAGTTCCCAGTCTTCACCGCCCATCACAGTAACAGTATCAGCAATTTCTTGCTCTGTTGCTGGCTCAACACTTGCTTCAATGATCTTGTCAGAGTTAGTGTCTACCGCCGTCGATGTGTATGCCTCACCGATAGGCTTTAGAGAAGAACGTACGAGTTCGCCTGTTTCTGGTAGCTTACGAACTGGAGAAGCCAGTGAGTAAACAACCATATCGATTTGGCCTAGATCTTCTTTGATTAGGTCGATAACTTTCTGCTTCGCTTCATGAGAGAAAGCGTCACCGTTTACGCTTTTCGAGTACAAGCCTTCTTCTTTCGCTAGCTTGTCGAAAGCTGCAGAGTTGTAGAAGCCAGCTGTACCAGGCTTTCTTTCTGTCCCTGGTTTTTCGAAAAATACGCCGATTGTTGCTGCACCACCACCGAACGCCGCAGCGATACGAGAAGAAAGGCCGTAACCACTAGAAGAACCAACCACTAGAACGCGCTTTGGAGCGTCTGCAATTGGGCCTTGAGCTTTGGTGTAAGCGATTTGTTCTTTTACGTTAGCTTCACAACCAACTGGGTGTGTAGTAGTACAAATAAATCCACGAATTCTTGGTTTGATGATCATATTCAGTTCCTCAAAAAATCCCTAGTAGGATAAGAGTTTCACTTCCAGTTCGCACTCTATTTCTGTCAATTTCTCTGATTTTTCCAAGTGGTTGGAGCACTTTCATACTTATAGCGCACAAAAAAAGCGCTCTAGAAACTAGAGCGCTTAGACCTTTAATTCGCGTTAAGCGACACAATTCTCCTTTATGCCACGCTGTTCAGCTTTGGCTTATCAACTTTATCCGTTCTCACTTCAGAGAAGTCATGGCTAAAGTGGTCAACCTGAATCGCTTTGTAGCGCAGTGCATCAGCCGCAAGGATTTTATCGACCTCTTGCTCTGTAAGCACATTGGCTTCAATCGCTTGCTGTAAGCGGTCTTTCAGTAGACCTTTTCTAGCAATCTTGCCTTCTTTCACGCCGACAAACAGTTTCTTCTCTAGGTCACGAATGTCGTACATCGCAAGGAACGCGTTTTCCATCAAACCAATCTTGTCGTTTGGCTGCTCACCAATGTAGCAAAGGTGAGTCAAGCGGTCACGATGCGCACCCGGAACCATCATGCTCTTCGCCAATTCAAGCGTTAGATTATCAGATGGTTTCTCGAAGTGGTTGCCTAGTGGGAACAACAGTCCTTTTAGCGTGACACCGGCCCAACGAGCTGGGAAGTTTTTGTACGCTTCGTTTAGCGACTTAGCCGCGTTGTGGAAACAGTGCTGAACCGCATAATGCACGTAGTCGAGATCCGATGCCTGACGGCCATCATCTTCGTATTTCTTCAGAGCCGCAGAAGCCATAAATAGATACGCTAGACCATCACCTAAACGCGCAGAGATCATCTCTTTACGTTTTAGGTCGCCGCCCAATGTTAGCATCGCGAAGTCTGAACTGACCGCAAGCGCCTTACTTAAACGCGTTAAGTCTTTGTAGTAAACCTTAGTTGGACCGCTCATATGTGCGCCGACAAATTTAGAACCCGTCAGAGCCGCGGCAAAGGCACCAAAGGTATTTTTAGTCGCATGACCAATGTGCTTAAACAGTAACTGATCAAAGTCAGCAGCACCTTGCTTAGCATCTGGATTCGCTGCTGCTTCCATTTCTTGTAGAACGTAAGGGTGACAACGTGTCGCACCTTGACCAAAGATCATCAGGTTACGAGTTAGGATATTCGCACCTTCAACCGTAATCGCGACAGGAATACCAAGGTAGCTCGATGCAAGATAGTTCATTGGGCCATCTTGAATAGCTCGACCGGCATGGATATCCATTGAATCGTTTAGAATCGTACGCGCCATCTCTGTCATGTGATACTTAGCAATCGCTGTCACGATCCCAGGTTTCTCACCCATATCCAGTGATGTTGTTGTTAGCGTTCGTGTTGCCTCAAGCAGGTAAGTAAGACCACCAATGCGACCCATCGCTTCTGCTACGCCTTCAAACTTACCAATCGACATACCAAACTGTTTACGGACATAAGCGTACGCACCAGTTGTTCTTGTCGTTAGGTGGCCAATTGCTGTACCTAACGCAGGAAGTGAGATACCACGACCAGCAGATAGACATTCAACGAGCATACGCCAGCCGCGCCCTGCGTACTCTTGGCCACCGATCAGCCATTCCATAGGAATGAACACATCTTTGCCGCGTGTTGGACCATTCATAAATGCAAGGTGAAGTGGGTCATGACGCTCACCAATTTCTACACCTTTATGGTCTGCTGGGATAAGTGCACAGGTAATACCAATATCTTCCTTTTCACCCAGTAACTGATCTGGATCGTGAAGCTTGAATGCCAAGCCCAATACTGTTGCAACCGGTGCAAGGGTAATATAACGTTTGTTCCAGTTTAGACGAATACCGAGCACTTCTTTGCCTTCATGCTCACCGTAACAAACCACACCTTTATCTGGAATACCGCCCGCATCCGAACCCGCTTCCGGCCCTGTTAGAGCGAAACATGGAATGTCTGTACCATCGGCAAGCCTTGGTAGCCAGTAATCTTTTTGCTCTTTTGTACCATAGTGAGACAGCAGCTCACCTGGACCAAGCGAGTTAGGTACCATGACAGATACAGCCGCACTAATACTGCGCGTCGCAATCTTGGTTACGATAGTTGAGTTCGCCAGTGGTGAAAATTCACGGCCACCAAACTCTTTAGAAATGATCAGAGAGAAGAAACGCTCTTTGCGCAGGTAATCCCAAACCTCTTTAGGTAGGTCGCGATCTTCCTTAACAATCTTGTTATCGTCGAGCATTGCAAGCAACGTTTCTAGCTCGTTGTCCATAAAAGACTGTTCTTCAGCGGTAAGAACTGGCTTTGGATACTGATGCAGCGTTTTGAAATTTGGCTTACCAGAGAAAAGCTCTCCGTCCCACCAAACACTACCCGCTTCCATTGCTTCACGCTCTGTCGCGGACAATGGCGGTAGCACTTTTTTAAACAGTTTAAACGCTGGGTCACTGATCCATTTTCTTCGTAGAGAGCTCATGATACCTATCCTTTTGTTCAGGTGTATTTTTATTATTTCGTTTCTATATACGTTTTGGTTTTAAAGCTTTACTCCGCTGCAACACCGGCTGCGAGGTAAGGAATAATCTGGTCAATAATTGCTTCTGCGCTGACTTCTTTTTCGAATGAGCTCAGCGCAATTTCAGAGAGCGCCTGACTCGACGCCATAGTAAATACGCAGGTGCCAAGCGTAAGGTGCAGACGCCAAAACAGGGTTTCTGCATCTAATTTAGGATTAGCACGCATCACTGAATGAGTGAACATGGCCAATGTTTCTGTGTATCGAGTCGTGATAAACCAGCGTAGGTGACCTTGTACATCGGTATACCCACGGCCGACTAGTGACATAAAGCGGCTCGCACCACCCGGCTTAACATCGTTAAGCGCAAGCAATGGTTCTTTGAGCGACTGAAATACGTCAACCATGTCATAGTCTTCACGTTCGTTAAGTTGGTACAACGCCGTTTCAACCGCCGGCATAAACGCTTCTAAGTAACGATTTAGTACCGCGCGAACGAGCGTCTTTTTGTCGCCAAAGTGGTAGTTAACCGATGCAAGATTCACGTTCGCCTTACTGGTGATCGTACGCAGTGATGTGTCGTTGAAGCCGCCGTCTGCAAATAACGCTTCAGCGACGTCCAGAATTTTGTCTTTAGTGGTAAGTCTCGTCGTCATTTCAATCGCCCGTATCAAACATATGTTTGAATATACTCCCGCAACACCAAGATAACAAGTGATTAACATCAAACTTTTCACATACTGGTCGGACATCTTTCTCAAGAGGCTGTTTTAAAGGGGCTTTGAAGTTTTCGTAATTTTTTTGCTTTTTGTGTGAACTAATTTCGATCAGGTGGGTCTATTAAAGTGTAGTCAGCGAAGAATGAGTTTCTGATGCCACTGTTTTTCTCTTTGTTGACTACATGCTGCTTTTTTCTTATTAACTCCTATTTGTATCCGCCCAAACCCTTGTTGGTTTGGGCTTTTTTTTGCTTATCGTTTTTCTAGAGCCATAAAAAAACCCAGCCGAAGCTGGGTTTGTTTTGTTCTCACTGCAATGCCTGAGCACTTAATGCCTGAGTACTTAATACCTAAGTGGCTTAATATTGAATTTTTGGCTCGGGTGCGGCTTCCTTTGGAAGCGATAGGTTCAATAGGATGTAACCGAGAACCGCAGCGGTTGTTGAGCCCATCAAAATACCCAGTCTTGCATAAGTATCAAACTCTGCGCTCACACCTACAAACGCCAATGACGCGATAAAGATAGACATGGTAAAGCCGATACCACACAGCACGGATACTGCAAAGATCTGTTTGAAGTCAACGCCCTCTGGCAGTTTCGCAACACCAAGTTTCACTGCCGCCCAGCTGAAGGTAAAGATACCCAGTGGCTTACCAACTAGAAGACCCATAGCGATGCCCAGCGGTAGCATCGAAGTTAGTCCTGACATTGATACACCCTCTAGCGAGATACCTGCGTTGGCAAATGCAAAGATAGGAAGAATACCAAATGCAACGTATGGGTGAAGAGCATGCTCTAGATGCTTAAGTGGTGAATGTTCACCCGGCTTACCATTAAGCGGGATAGCAAAACCAAGTACCACACCAGCTAGCGTCGCGTGAACACCAGAGGCCAGTACACTTACCCAGAGCACCGCACCAACCGCTAGGTAGACAGGTATACTAGTCACCTTCTTAGCATTGAGTACGAACAGTATTGCCGTCATTATAAAGCCAAGCGTCAATGCGATAGTGGATAGGTCGCTGCTGTAGAAAAGCGCGATAATAACGATAACGCCCAAGTCATCGATAATAGCAAGCGCCAGTAAGAAGACTTTTAAAGCAACAGGTACACGCTTACCAAGCAGTGCCATGATACCCAAAGCAAAGGCGATATCTGTTGCTGCTGGGATAGCCCAGCCACTCATAGCTTGTGCATCACCCATGTTAAACAAAACATAGATAAGTGCCGGAGCAACCATACCACCGACAGCTGCAATTGCAGGGAAGATGGCTGTCTCTTTTGACTTTAGAGCGCCTTCAAGTAACTCGCGCTTAACTTCCAAGCCAATTAAGAAGAAGAAGATTGCCATCAAACCATCGTTGATCCAGTGTGAAATTGATAGACCGAAAACGTAGGTATGAAGCACGCCTTGATACATTTCATTGAGAGGAGAGTTGGCGATAACCATCGCAATTGCCGCAGCAATAACTAGGATGATGCCCCCTGCAGATTCCATCTTAAAAAAGTTACGAATGACGTCATTCATAATGTAAAGCCCTTAATATTTATTCACATTGTTTGAATGTTAAAAATTGTATATCTAGTTAAATACCATAAAAAATCGATTCTACGGATGTTAAATGTAGGAATAACCGAATAATACTCTTACAAGATTCGAGATATGTATACCAATTCAGCACCACTAGTAACAGTATAGAGCAAAGATTGATGCGATGAATGAATGGCTTAGCTCAGTCTACTCAATGTCAATATCATTCTAGAACAACAATATGACACGATAGCGTAACAAGAAGTGTCAGATGTAACTGAGTAACGCACAAAAAAAAGCGGCTTAGTAGCCGCTTAATTGCATGAATCCTTGAGCTTGGTGGGAGCCATTTGCCATAATAGCCCCTTGCCATTGGGGCACAACGAAGTTGACCCAGTTATCACGCTTACGCGCTTTAATGACAACATCTATATCATGGCTAGGTACTCGCAATCGCCAGCTAAGTGGGACGCGCCGTCCTGAGTCAAATTCTGTATAGCCAACGGCTCGAATAGTAATATCGTCTGTAGGAATATTCTTGACGTTGCCTTGGCGATCCAATATCGCAGCGCTAGTGTAAGGCATATTATCTTTGTATCGATAACGACTTACTAGTAATGCTTCATCATCGCTAAGCCAAAGAATAAAGTTATCTTCGCCAACATAGCTCGCACCAACTAACTCACTGCCCCACTCTTTGCTGAGCCAAGCTCGGCCTTTAACCGTCAGTACCTTTCCATTCGCGAGCACCAGAGTTCCGACGGTTTTCACAAATGGAGCTTCAATGGCATAAGACGCGCGCGGCAGTAAGTCATGCTTCTTGTGGTAACCATTTTCACCAATCAGAGCATAATGACCGGCCGCCATAAGCTGGAGATTCACCGCAAATTGCTCGGTCGCCAATTTTAAATTGCCCGGCAGTGGCTCACTCGATAAAGAGCGCCAAGACCAATCATCAATCCACACTCGAAACGGGCGACTTAACCCACCCGCTTGGCCAATACCGCCACGAGCTATGCGTTGATCAGTAAACATACCAAGATGGCTATTTAGCACCACGTTAGCAATATAGATTTGAGGATCTTGCCAACCAGTAGCAACGCGATCGTCACTGGCATAACGGAAGAATCGAACTCGCAACCAATAGGTTTGCCCTGCTTGATCTTCTAATTGAGCGACAAACTGCCACCACTCGTGCTGAAACTCTGGATGAAAACGAAAATCTTGCGGTAGCTTGATCTCTCTATCTGGCAAAACTGGCTCAAATACCTTTTTACCTGGGGAACCAAACACCGCATTTATTTGGCTTGTTTTCGTTACTGTAATCGCATCGTGTACCGGCTTGGTCGCCCAGATAACCGTTCCTGCGACCACAACAATCAACAAACAAGCGAAAATGAGTTTCTGCATTCGATTCATTTATAGCGCATCCCTGAGTGAATGAATCGGAGTATTACGAATAAGCTTCAATACAGGAAGCGCACCCGCAATAACCAATGCTGCCAACGACCACAAACACGTTCCTAAGTATTGCCAAGGCACAATCTGCAGCTCAAGTGACCAGCCGAAGGACTGCTTAATCACAATGTCGACAATGAGCTGCGCCAGCGCCACGCCCAAAGGCATCGCGATCGCTGCGGAGATCAAACCAAACACCAATAGCTGTAGGCCACCTATCATCACCAACTCTTTACCTGAAACGCCAAGACAGCGCAGTAATGAAGTATGTCGCTGACGAGTAATCTCCCCGGCAATGGTCGCAAAGAAGATACCAAACACGGCAATCACCAATGTGATGTTGCCAAGCGTATCGGCAATAGCAAAGGTGCGATCAAACGTAGTCATCGCTTTATTGTGGATAGAGGTATTATCATAAATACGTTCGCTGCTCAGCCTAAAGCGTGATTGAAGCCTCTGCTCGACAAACAGCGATTGAGTCTTGTCTTTTAACACCGCACCCAAGGCGACATCACCCGAGCCAGCCAAATTCGCAAGCCAACGGTTTTCCGACAGCAATACCTGATGATATGGATTGCCATAGTCATAGTAGACGCCAACAATATGCCAATTACCCCCTAGCGGCGCTCCCAAGTCGACATAGTCTCCCGGGCGCAAATCACGTTTCAGCGCCATAGACTCACTGATCATAATGCTGCGAGAATGGTGAAGGTGATACCAATAGTTTGGCACCGCTATTTTCACCGTTAATGCATCCATCTCGCCAACCGAATTACCAGTACTCACAACTTGCATCAAACCAGATTCGGTTGGGATTTCTTCTTCCCAGCGCCACCATACGCGTTCGACTTCTGGTTGCTCTTCTAACCAGCGGCTCATGCGATTCGCACTGTTATTGGTCGGATACACATAAATATCCGCCGCTAATCGCTGGGTTAGCCAACGATCCGTGGTATCACGGAAACTGCCAACCATGGTTTCAACACCCATGTTCGCCGCCATTGCCAACATGAACGCCATATTCGCCACACCGCGATAACTCATACTCGCCGCTGCATCAGCAAAGAACCAGCGCAGTTTGACCCAGCGAAGTGAGTAGGAGAACAGGGTAAAAATCTTCCAAGTAATAAAGGGTGTAATCAATGCCACGCTAAGTAACATGAGTACGATAATAGCGTAACCTGAGTTTTGAGACTTCGGTGCCTGATAAATCGCAACTGCCGCCACACACAGGCCACAAGCTAAAAATGCCTGCCAAGTAAACTCTGCACCTGTAAAGCGCATTAAAGAAAGTCGCGCAGACAAACGGACTGGCTGCGTCTTCAACAAGCGGATCAAAGGCCAGCCACAAGAAATCACCGCGCCCGACATCGCAAGCACAAAGCTGTACAAGCTCCATTGCCAGCTCCACTCGATACTCAAGCCAATATTGGCGTCATAAAGATCACTCAAGCTTTGCGAAACGGCAGGGATAAGTTGGTTTGCTAACACAAGACCAAACACGTTGCCGCATAGCCAGCTTAGGAAGACCAATACCGCAAGCTCCATACAGAGCGCTTGCGCCAATTGCCAACCAGACACCCCGACTTGTCGCAGGCTGCCAACAAGCGGTTGACGCTGAGCCAATGACAGTGACATTGCCTGATAAAAGATAAACAGCCCAACCACGAACGACAGCATACTCATCGCTGACAAGTTAGTGTGAAAAGCGGCGGTCAGAGATTCCAGTTCAGATTGCGAACTGCGTGACAGTGTCATCCCATTTGGGATCATTTTGCGAAGTCGTTCTAGTTGACCAGAACTCATTTCACCGCAAGCAATGACAGACAAACCCGCAGAACGTTTGAGCGCACGAACCAAGGACATATCCGCGACAATCTGCATGCCTTTAATGCCGACTTTTCGATCCACTTTCACAGGCCCAAGCACTAAGCCATTGTCTAAAGTAATCGAGTCGCCATTTTTCCAACCCTTTAGTTCAGACAGATCATGGCTAACAAGAATCGTGGTGGGCACCTTAATCAAATCTTGTGATTCAATATCACTGATAGTGACCTTGTTCTTCAATTGCAGGAGAGAAATAGGATCGGCGCCCACTAAGTTCAGCTCTAAGCCATCTTTAGTGGTCACTTTCTGGATATCAAACGGAACGCATTGCTTGAAGCCATCACGGCGCAATTGAATATAGAAACCTTGTGGAATTTTGGTTTCCGCGTGTTTAGGACGAATGCGATAAGGAACCGGATTGGCAAACAGTCGCTCGCCACTGGCATAGGCTTGCTGAGCATGATGGTTGATTGCGGTAACACCAACAAGTAGTGATACACCCAGTGTTAGACCAAGCCAAACGAGAAGAATTTGTAGAGGATGGCGACGATAATGTCCCAGTAGCGCCTTAACTACGGGCCATAACATGCAATTGCCCTCCTTGAAGGCGAATTGAGCCATCTAGATGCGACGCCACTTTTTCACTGTGAGTCACGACCAGCAAGGTACATTCCAAGTGTCGAGTGAGAGACGTCAACAAGCGCATGACCGCCTCAGCGTTTCGCTCGTCCAAACTTCCGGTTGGCTCATCCGCAAGCAAGATTTTCGGCTCCATATACAACGCTCTAGCGATAGCCGCACGTTGCTGCTGACCACCGGAAATTTCTTCTGGATAACGTCCTAATAACGCCATTAAATCGAGTGCGGAAAGAATTTGACGCCACAACCCACGATCTTCAGGTAAGCCTTTAATTTGGCGGCAGAAGCGAATATTGTCGGCGATGTTCAGCGTTGGCAGCAAATTAAATTGCTGGAAGATATGACCAATGTTGTTGCGGCGATAAGCGGTGCGCTTATTCTCTTTCGCTTCATGCATAGCAAAGTCAGGGTACCAAATTTCACCAGAATCAACTTTATCGATCCCTGCGATTAAATTCAGTAAGGTACTCTTTCCAGAGCCACTTTCACCCATTAATGCCAGTTGTTCACCTTGTGCCAGTGTTAACTCTGCACTTTGCAGTACAGGATGGAATTCACCACCGTCAATGTAGCCCTTGCTAAGGTCAGACAACTTAAGCATTGAAACTCTTTACGCAAACGAAAATTTGGACACTGAATCTACACTAAAATCGACCTACAAGGAAGGAAAAACCCCTAGATCACCCGACTATTCTGCGAGTTCGCTATTCTTATAAAATATGCTGTCGCTTAATAATAAAAGAGCACTTCAATAATTTGCTTTTCCGCCAATGAAAAATCAGCGACTATGCAGAATAGCTTTTCTGAAAATTTTCTAAAATGTGTTAAGTTTTAGAGAGATAGTTTTTCTTGTAATAAAATCGAGGGATAGAAATGAAACGAGTTTTGGTTCTCGGCGCATCGGGCTATGTCGGCTCACAACTAATCCCTATTTTACTCGCTCAAGGTTATCAAGTAACCGCTGCAGCGCGGCAAATTGACTACCTTAAAGCTCGGGTTATCCCCCACTCACATTTAACCTTCGAATACCTAGACTTAGCCGATCGTGAAGCCACTCTTGCGCTCGTTCCGCAATTTGATCTGGTCTATTTCCTAGTACATGGAATGGCGCATGGACATGATTTTCTAGAATACGAACTGTCGCTCGCACAAAACTTTCGCGATGCGCTGGAAATCAGTGAGGTAAAGCATGTTATTTATCTCAGCGCCATACAGCCACAAACCGGAAACTCTGCGCACCTAGCCGCTCGTAAAGCAACGGGCAAGTTACTACGCACCAGTACAGTACCCATCACTGAATTACGCGCAGGCGTGATAATAGGCCCAGGCTCCGCCGCGTATGAAATCATGCGCGATTTTGTTTACAACCTCCCCGTGCTTATCGCGCCAAAGTGGGTGGATTCTAAAGCCAACCCTATCGCGCTGGAGAACCTCAACCACTATCTTATTGAACTATCAAAAGAAGCCGAACCAAATAGCGAGATTTATGAGGTCGGTGGACCCGATGTACTCTCCTATCGCCAACAATTTGAGGTCATTTGTCAGCAAATAGGCAAGCCGTTGCGTCTATGGGCAACACCACTTCTCACTCCGAAAATCGCCTCTTACTGGCTCGGCGTGGTCACATCCGTGCCTTCAAGTATCGGCCGTGCTCTACTGGCGGGGCTTGAGCATGATTTTATTGCCAACTCTCAATCGATTAGGCAGCGCTTCCCGCAAGAGCTCATTTCTTACCAGCAATCCGTCGCATCCAGCATTCAGCAGGACGGTGAATTCATTCGCAGCAATGTATGGGGTTTTGAGCCCGCAGCACTTAGCCGTTGGCAAGCTGGGTATGGTTATTATCCTAAAAAAACCGGAGCGAGCTTTACAACGAGTAAAAGCGCTGAGCAGCTATGGGATGTCGTTAAAACCATTGGCGATCCCAAAGACAGCTACTTCTTCGCCAATATACTTTGGCGAACCCGAGAGTGGCTCGACATCTTCTTTGGTGGTGGTCGTCCGGTGAGGCGCTCTCCCGAAGGGCCAGAGCTAAAGGTGGGTGACTTTATCGATTCATGGAAAGTCATTCGCTGCGAGCCGCCTTACTTTCTATCCCTGCTATTTGGGATGAAAGGACCTGGACTTGGACGGCTAGAGTTCACCATCACAGACCATGGTGACAAACGTGAGATAAACATCAGCGCTTGGTGGCACCCTAAAGGCTTTTTAGGACTACTGTATTGGTTTGCGATGATGCCAGCTCACCTGTTCATTTTTAAAGGCATGGTTCGAGCTATTGTTCGCAAATCTAAATAGTTGGTAAAGCAAGGCGATTCGCAAAACTAACTAAACAGATAGCAAGCCCAGTTAAACGAGTATGACATTGATTCAGAAACAAAAAAGCGTAGCACCCATTAACTAAGATGGAGCTACGCTTTTCTAAACCAGCTTATTTAAACCAACTCTTTAAAACCAAATAGTTACGCTTTAAATGAAAGCGGAATTTCCGCTAACTGCGTACCCTGGTTAAGTGGATAAACAAGGTACTCACCGTGGTATTTCACTTTCGACTTATAATCGGTCACTTTGTGAAGCATAAATCCCGCCTCATAAGCTTTCGTGACGAACTCAGCGTGGTTACCACGAACAAACCAGCTCATTGGTTTCACTAGGTTCTCACCATCAAAGCAGTCATCACATTGATTAGCACACACAGCAAACGAGTTGGCGCCATCGGTGAAGAATTGGACTTTGCTGCCATCGGTCAATACTTCCGACGTACACACGCCCCAGCCTGCTTGTTCCATATCATCAATGAACTGCTCGATTTTAGCATCAGTAATCGGGGCTATCTCGCAACCGAAGAAGCCTTCGTAATAGGCAGAGATGCGTTTGAACGTAGGCTCTAGCATCGACTCATTGCCCTTAGAACGCCCAGTCTTTTGCCATTGGATAAGGTTCGCACTCGTCGCTTTACCAAAACGCTGAGTTTTAATCGCACGTGTTACCCACCTCAACAAAAAGTGGTTATTCGATACAGGTGAGTTAATCAGCTTCCCTGTTGCGTGCTCTGCCGCCAACTCTTCTAATGCTGAGTTCACGACCTTTTGAATTTCTGAATAATATGCAGACATTACGCTTTCTTTCCAAACGTCCAATACAAGGCGGCGGATAATACCGAACAAATCGCCATTAATGCAATCATTGGCCACGGTGTACCGCTCGGTAAAAACGCCACAATAGCGCCGACTACCGACCCTGTGCCAAATCGTAACGTACCCGCTAACGACGAAGCTGTGCCAGCCATTGTCGGGTAACCACTAAGCAGTAAGCCCATAGCATTACTACCAATCGTAGACAGAGTACCAACAAATAGCATCACAAACGGCACAATGCCCCAAATACCAAGATCAAGCACGCCACTCACTAATAGCCCCATGCCAGCAAATAGCTGGACACCGATACCAAAGCGCAGCATACCGTGCAAACCTACTTTCTTAACAAAGCGGCCGTTTAAACTGGTCATGATGATCATAGTCACAATGTTCAGACCAAACAGGTAACCAAATTGATCAGGCGACACCCCATAGATATCAATATAGACAAACGAACCGGCTGTCAGAAAGGCAAACATGCCCGCAAATGAAAATGCACCGGAAAAAATAAGCCCCATCGCAACTGGGTTGTGACAAAGACGCAGGTAATTTTTTATTGTGGTTCTAAATCGCAGCGGTTGTCTGTTTTCTGGAGCCAGCGTCTCTGGAATTTTCCAAAGAACCGCTGCAATAACGATCACCGAAAAGCCCGTCAACACCCAAAAGATTGAGCGCCACCCAAACCAAACGGCAAGATGACCACCAATCATTGGTGCTACCAAAGGTGCCAAGGTAATAACCAAGGTGACAAACGACATGGTGCGCGCAAAGTCTTCTTTATCAAACATGTCACGAACGACGGCTTGGATAATCACCGCGGCAGCAGCACCAGCAAACCCTTGCGCAGTACGAACCAATGTAAGCGATTCAATGCTGGTCGTGGTCGCACACACTGCGGAGGCAACACCGAAAAAGAACACGCCAAATAACAAGATAGGCCTGCGTCCAAAACTGTCCGCAAGCGGGCCATGCAAAAGCTGACCAATAGCAAACCCAGCGGTATACACGGTTAACGTGATTTGCACAGCGCCAGCGGTGACACCCATATCCTGCGCGATCGTTGGCATCGCAGGGAGGTACATGTCAATCGCCAGCGGCGTCAATGCACCAATAGCGCCAAGCACTAAAAACAGTAACAAACCAAGTTGGGGTGTATTGGGCTGCGATGTGGTTTGAGAACTCATATCGCTCCTAAAACGTCGATGAGCCGCATTCCTTGCTTTTATGCTCATGTTTTACTCAACGTCCCGTTGAGTGAGATTGGTTGTGAAACTGGCTGCGAGAATAGGAAGGTCGTCAGCACAAAGCGCAGTCTGCTTTGCACTGATTATATTAGGGGCTCACAGCCATTGTGTTCACAAAATGAATCTAAACTTATAAATCAAACTATTAGTATTACTTTTTCCAGACTGAGTCAATTTCTTCTTGAGTGAGATAACGATACTCGCCCGGCTCAAGCATCTCATCCAAAACAATTTCACCCACACTCTCACGATGAAGACCTTCAACCTTGTTGCCAAGTGCCGCAAACATGCGCTTAACTTGATGGTATTTGCCTTCATGAATAGTCAATAACACTTCGTTATCATCGATGATTTCAAGCTTCGCTGGAAGGGTCGGCGCTTTTTCGTTTCTAAGCTCGATGCCTTCTTCAAACGCTTGCTGATAGTTTGGCTGAACAGGATCGGCCAACCACACGCGATAAGTCTTAGCACACTTGTGTTTTGGCGATGTAATTCTGTGTGACCACTGACCATCATCGGTAATTAACACCAGGCCGGTAGTATCCACGTCCAATCGACCAGCAAAGTGGAGATTTTCCATTTTCACTTCATCAAGCAGCATAAAGGCCGTGTGGTTAAAGCCATCTTCATGAGAGCAAACAAAACCATCTGGCTTAAACAGCATGATGTAACGAGGGCCTTGCATCCGAACCTCACGATCTTGCCATTCAACACTACTCTCTTCTGTTACCTTGATTGCACCACTCTTTTGAATCACGCCATCAACAGTGACGTCGCCTGATTTGATGATTTTTGTGGCTTCTTTACGTGTAGCGCCTAACGCGTCACACAAAAACTTATCTAAACGCATGAATACCTCGTTTTCATTTCGTGGGGTATTATAGAGGGGTTTTTCAAAATGTAGAGTAAAACTGAGCCGTATGTACACGCTTCGACCTTATCAAGCCGACTCCGTTAAAGCCGTTATCCATTATTTCCGCAAAAATGACACCCCAGCTGTCATCGTGCTCCCAACAGGCGCTGGTAAAAGCTTGGTCATTGCTGAGCTCGCTCGCCTTGCACGCGGTCGAGTACTCGTGCTTGCTCACGTTAAAGAGTTGGTTGAGCAAAACCACGCAAAATATGAAGGCTATGGTCTGAAAGGATCGATATTTTCAGCGGGCCTCGGGCGCAAAGAAACTTCCGAACAAGTGGTCTTCGCGTCAGTACAATCTGTGGTGAGAAACCTGGATGCATTCGCTAATCAGTTCTCATTGCTGGTCATCGATGAATGCCACCGCGTGCCAGAGACCAAAACATCGAGCTACCAAAAAGTCATCAGTCATTTATGTGAGATTAACCCTGGCATAAAAATACTTGGACTGACTGCGACCCCATATCGTCTTGGTGTCGGCTGGATTTACCAATATCACACCAAAGGCTTGGTGCGTAGCGATGAACCGCGTTTCTTCAAAGACTGTATTTTTGAACTTCCGATTCAGTACCTTTTGGATGAAGGGTTCCTTACCCCTGCAAAACTCATTGATGCTCCAGTACTGAGCTACGACTTCTCTCAGTTAAAGCCCACCAGCATGGGTAAATACAAGGAGTCGGAAATGGACTTGGTGATTGAGCAGTCCAAGCGCGCGACGCCTCAGATTGTGGAGCAGATCATCCGCTACAGTGAAGATAAGCAAGGCGTGATGATTTTTGCCGCAACGGTGCGTCACGCACAAGAGATCCTTTCGCTGCTGCCAGAACAAGCCAGTCAAATCGTCATAGGCGACACACCAACGCCCGAGCGCGACGACATCATAAACCGCTTCAAACAGCGAGAAATCAAATTCTTGGTCAACGTATCCGTACTGACCACAGGCTTTGATGCGCCGCATGTCGATTTAATTGCGATACTACGTCCAACCGAATCCGTTAGTCTTTATCAGCAAATTGTTGGCCGTGGCCTTCGCCTTTCTGATGGCAAAACGGAATGTTTAGTACTCGATTATGCAGGTAATACTTACGATCTCTATCAACCTGAAGTTGGCAACCCAAAGCCCGATTCAGACTCGGAAATCATTACCATCCCCTGCCCTGCCTGCGGCTTTAACAATGACTTTTGGGGCAAACTCGATGCCAATGGTTTTTTGATTGAGCACTTTGGCCGTAAATGCCAAGGCTACTTTACCGATGAAGAAACGGGGGAGCGAGAACACTGCGACTATCGCTTTAGAGCCAAATACTGCAATGAGTGTGGTGCCGATAACGACATCGCCGCTCGAATTTGTCATGAGTGCGACGCAACCTTGGTCGACCCAGATAAAAAGCTCAAAGAAGCATTAAACCTTAAAGACGCATTAGTCTTCGAGTGCGTCGACATGAATCTGCAAGTTCATAAAGATGACAAAGGCAAAAGCAGCCTGCGTGTTAACTACATCGGCGAAAACGATGCACAAGTAAGTGAGTTTTGGTCTTTGAGCACAAAAAAACAAAAACAGACCTTTTTGTCTAAGTTCGTGCGCCCGCATTTGGCGGATAAGCATCGTGAGTTTGACGCTACCTCACCGACTAAAGTGGTGAACAACCAGCACCGCTTCAGGTTGCCCGCTTTTGTCATCGCTCGTAAAAGTGGTCGTTTCTGGAAAATGCGCGATAAAGTGTTCGATGATGAATTAAACTAAAAACCTGTTCAGGTTTGATTCATATTTTGCCCGTTATATTAATACCATGTTTGATAACGCTGAGATCTTGCTATGCCTTACCCAGTAAATAAAGTCTTTGCCACACTCGCTCTTTCAGCCTTGCTTGTCGTTCCTTTGACGGCAAACGCGGGCTTTTTCTCTGACGACCAGGCTGCTAATAAACAGAGCGGTCATGAGTTAGTCCAAGATGTAGAAACGGGTGATACTCGCGTTGAGTTCGATGAAGATCAGGACGAAGTCTTTGATGCCGTTCAACAAGGTCTCATTAAGCCTTTCTCTGAGCTATTTGCGACGGTAGAAAACGATCTTAACGGCCGCGTGATAAAAGTCGAGCTTGAAGAAGATGACAACGAGTGGATTTACGAGCTCAAGCTATTGCATGATCAAGACGTTATAAAAGTCGAATACAATGCAACAACACTGGAGATGATGGAAATCAAAGGCCATAATCTACAACGAGTTATCAAAAAATAAATCACAATTAACTATATGACTCGCAAACAACTATATAACTCGCAATCAACTATAAATAAAAAAGAGAAAGATAATGAAGATTCTTGTTGTTGAAGATGAACCAAGATTGGGTGAACAGATCTTAGAAACACTTGAAAGCGCAGGCTGGGTACCTGAGCTCGCTCAAGATGGTATTGATGCACTTTATCGCGCTACGTCTGAAGATTGGGATGCGATTGTGCTCGATCTAGGACTTCCAAAAATCGATGGCCTCACGGTGTTGAAAGGTATTCGAGATGAAGGCATTAACACGCCAGTCGTTATCCTTAGCGCTCGTGACACCCTAACACAGCGCGTTGAAGGTCTTAACGCAGGTGCAGATGACTACCTCACCAAGCCATTTGAGATGATTGAACTCATCGCCCGGATTCGCGCACAGCTTCGCCGTGCTTCGGGTAACGCCTCTCCACTGATGCAAATTGGCGATCTAAGCTTAGATACAAGAACGTCTAAAGTGATGTGGCAAGGTAGTGCAGTGAGTCTCACGGCGCTCGAGTACAAAGTTGTCGCTTATTTTATGCATAATGCCGACAAGGTCATTTCCCGCACTGAGCTGGTTGAGCACATTTACAAACAAGACTTTGATCGCGACTCCAACACGATTGAAGTATTTATCGGCCGTATCCGTAAAAAGATCGCCCCGAATGTCATAAGAACCGTTCGAGGACTAGGGTATCAGCTGAATGCCTAATCTTTCCAAAGAGAGACTGCGCAAAGGAGTCAAAAAGCTCAGTCTCAGAACTCGACTATTACTCGCAGCGACACTATGGCTCGCCGCCATGACCATTGCCGCTGGCGTATCCATTCCCGGGTTAGTTCGAGATTACTTAATCAGTGATCTCGAAGTTCAACTTGGTCATGCCATGGATGAAATTGCCGCCAACCTCGAGGTCGACGACAAAGGTCAGCTTATTCTTTCGGCTCAACTCTCCGATCCTCGCTTCAATCAGCCATATAGCGGTCTTTACTGGCAAATTGAAACCAAGCAAGACATCCAACGCTCCCGTTCGCTCTGGGATCAAACTCTGCGCACTAAAGGCAAAGAGAAACAGCCCCATTACTTTGGTGCCAAAGATGAAAGGCTCATCACTATAAAGCGCACTTTGTTTCTGCCAGAAGTCAGTGACGGAGTCACCATTATTATCGGCCAAGATGAAGACCCTATTGATGACACACTAGAATCCCTCACCGGTGAGCTTTGGCTCATTCTCGGTGTTATGGTCTTCGGTATATTAGCGCTCATCATTGGCCAAGTAAGCTGGTCTTTGCGTCCACTAGGTAAAATGCAACGTGAGCTACAAAGTCTAAGAGCCGGCGAGCAGCACTCATTAGACGAGCAGTACCCTAAAGAGATTGCGCCGCTGGTTAAAGATCTCAACGCACTACTGTTTCACTATCAAGAGCTTCTTGAACGAGCAAGGCATCATGCCGGCAACCTATCACACGCGCTTAAAACGCCGCTGTCTGTGCTAAAGAATGAGCTTGATAGCCTATCTGCTGAAGACCGCGCCAAGTTGGAGCCACAAATTGCTCAAATCCAAGCACAAATCGATTACCACTTAGGCCGAGCACGCATGGCGGGTGCGATGAACATCCTCGCAGTGAAATCGTCCCCTAGTGAGCGCGTCGATGCTATCTCGCTCGCCTTTGACAAAGTCTTTGCCGAACGAGAAATTGCGCTTATTAGCGAGCTTGATACCGACTTGGAAGTCGCGGTTGAAAAAGCCGACTTAGATGAGATGCTTGGCAACCTACTAGAGAACGCTTACAAGTGGGGCAACAGTATAATTCGAGTTCACTCCAATGATATTGACGACTCTGAAGTCGAACTCATCATCGAAGACGACGGGCCGGGCATTCCAGCAGAGCAATGCCGAGAAGTCACCAAACGCGGCGTTCGCCTGGATGAAAGCACACCTGGCACGGGTCTTGGACTCAATATTGTCTCTGAAATGGCGCACAGTTATCGTGGTCAACTAGAGCTTGGAGAGAGTAAAATGGGCGGATTGCGCGCAGTTCTTAAGCTAAAGCGCGCAAAGGGCGAAAAATAGTAGAGATATAAGCAATTTGCTATTGCCGAGCCCCAGTATGGATGTTAGTATCCGCGCTCGTTTTGAGAGTATCTTTACGATCCCTTAAAACGATTTAAGTTTTGACTAGGTCGCTATGTCAAAACGTATTTGTTAATTTTACTATTTTGAGAGTAAAAACTATGAAATTCGAAGCAGTAGTACGTACTGAACTAGGTAAGGGTGCGAGCCGCCGCCTACGTCACGCTGGTCAATTCCCAGCAATCGTTTACGGTGGTGAAGCAGCACCTCTATCAGTTGCTCTAAACCACGATGACATCGTAAACCAAATGGACAAGCCAGAATTCTACGAAGGCATCACTCTAGTGGTTGCTGGCGAAGAAGTTAAGGTTAAGCCACAAGACGTTCAACGTCACGCGTTCAAGCCAAAAGTTGAGCACATGGACTTCATCCGTATCTAATTCCCCTACCAAGGAATTAATCGGATTTAATCCAAACCTTATGCATAGAAAGATTCTCGGCCTTACCAACCAAGAATTTTAAAAAATTCGAAACCCCGATGCTACCAACATCGGGGTTTCACCGTTTTAAAAGGGGGCAAAACTCTCTTAACCTCTGGTTACTAAAGACTTTTCACACTTCCCTCTTCTTCGCACTCCCCTTCACGATCAGTAAAATTACAAAATAATTACAATATACAGTAGTTGAAAACCCCGGTTTCAGCCCCTACCATCAGGCTAGCAAAATGAATAACCATTCAAAACATTGCCTAGTTCGAAAGCCATTTAGCCAACATATCAACACTCAAAAAAGTGCCATTTTTCTTTAAGGGACGTCATTTGGGCTGCTTAATCCGCTTTCCGCTATTTTTTAGTCGCCACAATAAGAGCGAGATGTTTGCTGCTAATGGAGGCGCTTATGAAATATCGGACTTTGAAACCCCAACAATTTCTCGATGAGTTCTATCCCGACTCTGGGATTGGTATCCGCACTGTCTATAACTGGCTCGATCGCGGATTGCTCACCTTCGTTCTGACTCCCACAGGTAAAAGGCTGGTGGTCATCGACGAGTACGTCCTTTCTCTTACCGCTCGCACTGATCTATAAGCCTTGGTAAGACGATATGGGACGCAGACGCACCGAGCGCAATTCAGACCTTCCCCCCTATCTGTATCGCTACAGAGATGCACAAGGTCGAATCCGATTCCAGTTGGAGCTCATCGATAAAACTCGTATCACGCTCCCGCCTGGCGTCTCGCCCCATATCGCCAAGATGCAAGCAACGAACTACAACATCCGTTACCGCGACACGTCGGCTATTTTTGACCGCATAAGTGATGACGGCCACGCCAAGAAACCAACCGGGAGCCGCTTCAATGTTCCTTTATGCGACGCCATCCAGATTGTGGATAGAGAAGTCGTACGAGAAGAGCTCTCCGACGGTTACTTACAAAAGTATCGAAGCACCATGGTTAAGCTTGAGAGCGAACTTGGCGGTGTACTGACACGTAACCTCAATCTCGAACTGGTCAATGAGTTTCTCGAAGAGCACTATCACTCTACCAGCGCCAAAAACTTCAATAACATTCTTGCTCATATTAAGAAGTTGGCGAGCTACCTCGCGGACAAGACCTACATCTTGGATAACTTCATGCGTAACAAAAAGAACCGAAAAATCACGCGCAGCGAAGGCAAGAAGACACGTCAGCCATTAACAATGGAAGACTTCATGGCGATTCATGACGCTGCGCCTACGTTTCTTAAAGTAGCAATGAGACTCGCTTTTGAGACGACTCATGCGGTGAAGGAAATCACCAGAATCAAACACACCATCCCTCGCCCTAAAGAAGGCGTATGTGGCATTGTTTGGAACGACAAACGCCAGCCAATGCACATCAATGGTATCGAAGTGTATGGCACGCTCTACATCCACAGACAAAAATCCAGAAACCATGACAGCTCTCGGGTCGCGATCCCTGTGACTCGAGGCATTTATGAAACCATAGAACTAGCAAAAACCGATCGCCTTGTTTGCCCCTACGCAGTTAGACGACGTCCGCGCCAATCACAAAGAGGAACGGCGAAAGGCAACGATCACCCTTTTCAACTTGATAGCCAGTACTTAAGCAAGGCATTCAGTCGCGTTCGCGATGAAGTAGGTGTAAAAGCGAACCTACCAAAAGCCGAGCGCCCGACTTTTCATGAAATACGCGGTCTATCAGCAAGAGAGTTCGAACGACGCGGCTACAACCCAAGCGCAAGAATGGCTCACAGCAATACTAAGACAACCGAAATCTACACAAAACCGGCTGAATTAACTTGGGTAGCGGTCGAACCACTCGATATTTGGGAAAATAATTGTGAAGTTCGTGTACCTGCGCCCTATAGATAGAGCAGAAAATTAAATTGAGGAGAAAGACATGTCATATTCAATTGGTATTGTCGTAAACGTTGGAACAGGAACCGTTCCTTTTGCTGACATTTTACTTGCAGGTGATGGAAGCTCTACTCGCTTCTTCGGAGCAAATGCCTCGAGTTTAAAATGCCACGGAAGTGTCTATTTGAATAATATCTATTGGCGCTCCCATAAACCCTATGCCGAAAATATACTCCCACTTAGGATTCCACTGCCAGAAGGCTACAAAAATAGAATGGCTAGCCTATACGCCACCTTCATCGATGACTTTCTCAAGCTCAACAGCTTTGTAGAAAAGGTGAGCCACCCAGCCTTAACACCCTTCGTTGAAAAACTGCAGCATGACGAAGGCTTGTTGGAAGCATTCATCACCATCCCTGCTAGTATGGACAATCATCACTCGTGTTCACATGGACTGTTAGCACATTCGGTAGAAGTAACCCAGCTTACGCTCGATCGCCTCTCCGCGCTCAATAAGTCTGACGAGGAGATACAAGTAGGTATCATCGGCGCCCTTTTTCACGATATTGGCAAGTGCTTCCATGCTGCTTGTACAAACGAGCTTAAATACGTGCCAAATAACCATGAAGAAAAAACCATGGTGATACTTGCGGAAGCAATAAGCGCACTCTACAAGTGGGAGCCGAGCTGGCTTGACATTCTAGAGGCTTGCTGGGCGACAAGCGCGAGCGTTAGAAATGTGAGTAGCCCTATCGTAAGCATTGTTCGCAATGCAGATAAGGACTCTGCCTGCGATGACTACTGTGTTAGAGAGTTTGAGGGGATGCCTAGCCGGTTCTGGTTTAAAGTCGTACGAGATAATGGGAATGTCACTAGGTTTTTGCGTTCTAGAACGCCACAGAAGCGTTTTGGGTAGAATCGGCGCGGGGTTAGGCGCAGCTGCATCAGCTTTAATTAATGTTCCATAAATTCGCATTCGTCGAGCATGCTAACGAGATTTAACGTAACTCTCGCTAGCACGTTTATGGACAATAACGCGTCAGTGATTTTACTAATTTAGCAAATGATCAATTAGCTCAGGTATAGTAAGCCTCTTCTTAGATGACCAAAATCACTGAGCCACGACAAAGAAGGTTCAGTTTAATTAATAAAACAAGAGACAAAAACTTTATCTGCTACTATTAACCACTAAATTGCAATCAGCCAAAAAGTTTAGTGAGTCGACAAGAAACTTCTGATATCTAACTTTTTTCTGACTCAAAGTTAGGTCTACGTTAAGAAAAACTCTGGTTTGTTGAGGGCAGTTTAATACTTCCTCTCGACCCAGCTCCTCTAACATATTAACTCTATCGTACAAGTTCTTAAACTCTCTTCTTGTTCCAAACTTATTGTATACATCTTCAAGCTCAAACAACGTTGAGTTTGCATGTAATCTTTTGGATACATTATTTAAAGTTACCTTTATATCTTCTTCGGAAAAGTCACGTCCTAAAGGATACTCAAAATCAAAAAGAGCTGCGTTAGGCAGTTCGTCAAGGGCAGGATTGAAGTAACCAATCATCTCATTATTTTTTTTGAATCGACTGTTACACCTATCTCCTGATGGTACAAAGTTATGTAATGACAGCGCTAAAAAAGGGAACTTAGACTTAGGGAAATAGTGATCGATAGCAGGTCTGTAGCGTGTTAAAGGCTCAATACTTTCATCAGCACAATAGGGACAGTAATGCAAATCAATCAGGTTAACTATTTCTGCACCAAACCTAGCTATAACATAATCATAATTGAAGGCGCTGGATAGACATTCTAACCAATGTGGAAACTTTGCCTTGAAATTATCGTTAGCCTGAACTGTCCCATTGACTATACTGGTAAGCTTTCCAAGTTGAGCTTTAATCTCACCTGCTTTAGTTGCTTGGTTCATATTCTCAACAAACTCGCCGAGTAAAATCGAAGGTTTTGTGGTAAGGAAGGCATCCACCTCGGTAAGCACATCTCTCTTGATATTTTCTATAGCCAGCTTACCTTCATTCGTTCTAAGATTTAGATGATTACATTTAGTGTCTACATTAAAAGAATTGAAAAAGTGCTTAGGGTTAAAACGCTCAGCCAGAATTGGGATACTCTCAAAAATCTCTTCGCAGGCGACTTCCAAAACAAGAGCATCTGAAGATAGAAGAAGTCGGAGACCAGCAGCATCAAAATACAAATGGAGTTTCTCTCGCAATTCACCTTCCAGGCCCTCGAACGCTGCATCCAACCTTGGGCGCACATAGTCGAGACAAAAAGCCAAATACCTTTCAATAAAATCTGCGGAATATAATACCTTCAACTGAATCATTCAGTGTCTCCCAGCATACGTCTAATATTTGAATTCTTTATTTTTCTGACTAACTCTCTATCAAACGCTGTTTGACACTCATTAATTTTGTTATTCATGATTCTATCGATATGAGATTTAGAGTGGCTACCAAACGTGGAACTCAGGTGCATACCATCCATATAAAGTTGCAAAATCTGAGTACCAAAACCGAAAGACTCCCCTACTAGAGGGGATTGTCTTGGTTCCCGATATAAAGAGACAATATCTTCAGGTAGGAAGTCGCCGATGATTATAGGAGAGTGAGATGTAAGAACTAGTTGTACACTATCTCGTGGATACTCAGCTTTCAAAAAACTCAGCGTATCAGCCAAAAACTCTCTTTGCCAATCAGGATGCAAGTACAAATCGACCTCGTCCATGACAATCAAGTGACTTTCCGAACTAGAACGCTTTTCGTCATTGATATAATAGAAAAGCTCGGCAAATAAGTTTAGCTTTGCAAATTCTCCTGTACTGAAGCCTTTCCAACCATAATGGAAGTTAGAAACCACATTACTTGGAAGTTTGGATATTGACATCATTAGGTCGATCACTAACGCTGTCTGCGAAGAGGTAAATCTATCTTTATCTTTTACCTCAATATCCATTCGGTGTTCACTGATGACTTCCGATATTCTTCTAATTGCTCCCACCACGTCGTGAAACCGCTTGCAAATTATAAATGCATCAGCTTCTGATATTACTTTAACCTCGGAGTGCTCGTACATCTTGCTACTAAGTATGAGATCTAGAACAGTATCTGGTTCTGATAGGTCTACTCGGCCTGTCATAGAACCACATAGTAACTTTAAAAACATGAAATCTTGCAACTTAGCTCGAAATCCTGAGTACTTGGTAACATGTCTGAGAATCGATATAAGATTTACACGCATCAATTCTGAAAACAAAGATACACGCGGATCATCTACTGAATCCGATATGAAAGCTGGTCTGGTTTTAAGCATATGATCTAAAAGCTTTAGATCTTCAGAAGAAAGCTCAAACTCTTTTCTGACATCGTCCCTAGCTAAAAGGTTCTTAAGGTAAGTTGTAGAAGATGGCTTGAAGAAAAACTCAAACTCTACCTTAATATTTTGTTCATTCGCCATCCAAGAACTGTTCACGAAGAAGCTAATCAAACGAGATATTCTCTGGGCTAACTTCGTTGGGCTACCTGTTTTGTACTGAGCCAAAGATAAGTCATGTGAAAAAACATTTTTTCTAGTTCTTCTAGAAATCGTACTTGATTCACCACCAGATAAATTATTTGCTTTTATCAGCCTAACCTTATGATAATTAAGAAACCTTCTATAGTTATTGCTCACTTTCACCGTGTGCGTAGATTCAACTTTAATTGAGTCAACGTCAAAATTTATCGGGCAAAGATGATAGATTTTTTCCTTTTCATTGAACCAAATAAAGAATCCAGAAGAATCTGTCGCTTCATAAGAAGACTCGATAAAGTCCAGTAATGTACTTTTCCCCGTGCCGTTTTTGCCAACTATCGCAGTACTTTGAATGCCATGGTAATAGTCAAGGTTACTCTCAACAGTATCGAGACAAAGTTGTTGACGCTCAAAGGTTACTTGATGAGCATTTGATAGACTGACACCAATGTCCTCAAGGACATTGTGATGCTCAACATACATGTAAACTAATTTCATATACTTTTCTGTTCGCATTTGATTTGCTAAATAACCCTATCATCATCTAAACAAGTTTTTGTTCTAACAAGAAAAGGGGCAAAATTGTGCCAGAGCCAGCACCTGGCACACTGTTGGAAGAAACGCGCTAGATTACTAGTCTCTAGCGCATCCAATTGAGATTACGAAAGGTATTGTGAGCCTCCCCTAAAATAGAGTCCCCCACATCTCATTCATTCATTTAGATGGCAGTTATATCAATAGTATCTTCATGAATTTCTTGGTTATTTTCTAGTGATTGAGAAAGAAATCCACGTTCCATCTTTCCATCGCCTATGTAGAACAGCTTTGAGTTAGTCGGGAAGTAAGAGTTTTTAACCTCTTTAGCTCTAACTTTTTCAATAGGTTTAATTTCTTCATCTTCTTTAGGACTAGGCTCTCTAACATGCTCAGATATAGACACAAACGTCTGAGTATCACTTGGCAGATTCTTGCCAACAAATGACAGAATGATCTCCAAGTTAGTTTCATCAATATCCTCCTTGAGAATAGCGTCAAGCAAGAATGGTAGTCTATGGGCTGTTTTCGATTTTGCTATCATAGCGTTTAAAGCAAAGTGATAAGCCATGACGGTCTTGTGAAGTTCAACACCTTGACGTGGAAAAGAATGAATTCTGTACAAATCCAGATATCGAGAATCGGTCAAAGGCTTAAGCTCTAACAGTGATGTGTACTTTGTAAATATCTTCTTGAATGCCTTTTCCTGCCTAATTCGAGAGGATATTGTTTCTTGTTCAGTAACCATAGAGCCAAGAGACTGTTTAACACTTTCCAACTCGCTCTCTGAGTGTTCAATATCTGTTTGCATTTGCTTGTATAGCGTAATATTTGCTTTATTTTCTACCCATTGCTCAAATGTAACTCCGTCTACGTTTTTGTCCAAAAGAACGCCATAATCATTAGAGATTTCGGTATTGATAGCCATCATTTTTTTCTTAGACGAATTTATCTTGGATTTTTTATCGATTAGTTTATCTGTAATATGCGACTCAAGTTCGACAGTATCATTATATTTTTGATAATGGCTGTACAATCCTTCAAGAGAGTATGACAAAACCTGCGTGCATGCTGGACAGCGATCAACATCGTTATAATTCTGCTTTTTGATATTTCTCTTGGTTCTTTTCAGAATTTTATGGTGATTTTGCAATAGAGAAAGTTCATTACAAAGCTTAATGTACTTGTTCCTTTCTTCCTCTAATGAATTTGACTTTAAAACGTAGTTTTCTATGTAGGCTTCTGCTTGCTCGCCAAACGCTTCGTCAACTAAGTTAGAAAATTGGAACTCAGCTTTCTTACTATACCGCTTGAGATTATTTATATCAGCAGATAGTCGATCTCTTTCCTTCGATAACCTTCTATGCTCCACGCGATCAAAGCTATTACTTATACCCAGATAATAGTCTAAGTAGTCGTCTTTAAATCCCTTGTAATATTGAAGATTAGAGAATGACTCACGCAAATATACCCAACCAACAGACTGAGAAATATAATATGGTAAGAACATGCTTTCGAGTGGGGCAGATTTAAGTTCGCCTTTTTGCTCAAGAATAAGTGAGAATCCAACTAAATCTCTTATGTAGTCCTTCAGTCTAATGTGCTCAGCACTGTTATCGGCATCAACTCCATGGAAAGGAACTATTTTTCCACTTGGCTCTTTGACGTAGATGGATTTTGAGTCCCTAACAATGGTATAAGATTCCTGAATCTGACCTAGCTTCTTAGTAAAGTCTACTCTGAAAGTCGGCTGATATGAGAGAATTTCGTCTAAATTTTCTCTAACGTCATTAACACCAAACGTAAACAATAGACTCTGGATCAAAGAACTTTTACCTGATGTGTTGCGTCCACTAACTATGTTTACACCTGGTGAAAACTCTTCACTAAAACACGAATTATGCGATTCTGAGCTGACAAATAATCTGTTAAACGTAATTGTTGTGTTCATTACAAGGCCTCACCGTGGTGCTCTACAAATGCGCATAAAGTAGAGAAGAAAATATCAATATCTCTTAGATTGATGCTGTTTTTACTTTTAATGCTCGAAACGTACGCCTCAAACATTTCATCATGGCTGTAGTAGTCCATTGAGTAGTCATTGTCCTTAACGAAGCTTTTGATGATCTGGTGCTCGTTATTCATCATGTCTTTCAAAAACTCAAATGTATTCCTAATATAGTTTTCATGACTATTTTGGATGCCAATAGGAACTCGAAACTTATGGGCTAGTTCTTTTGAGTGATCTCTCCACAGCTTGAATGTCTTTTGCTCGGTTTCAATGATATCAACCGCTTTCTTGATCTCAACGCCCTCAACTCTCTTAGAACTGTCAAGTAAGGTAATAATTTTGTCTTGGTTGTAAATGGCTTCAACTTCCCTAAACAGGCTAAGAAGCAACTCAATGGCGGCTAAAGGATCTGATACATGTGGAAACTTCCTACTCATTAGCCCGACTAGGCAATCTTTTTGTGCACTCTTTGTACGTGGAAAATCCACCCACTGAATATGCAGATTATCGAGTTCAGGTTTGTGGTAAGTAAGTTCTTCCGTGCTACAAAAGCTGTCTACTTTCTTGTTGATTTTGTCTTTGATATCGTCAGGAACAGAATCGTATCTACACTTACAGTTCTGCTCGTTAAGAAGGTAGGTTATTTCCTTTTTTCCATAATCCTGTTCTTGCTTATTAGGTGTGTATTTAAGTTCGATGTCGGAGTTGGATACAAACGTTAGCTCATGAGTATAGCTTTGACATTTAGGCGCTGGGTCGTTTCTGAGATCGTTTCCAACTTCAAGCATCTTAGCTATCACTTCGGAGAATCGTTTGTTTATTGTCCAGACTTTGCCTGAGAGCTTTTTGGCCTGATAAGAATGGACTTCTTCGATATTGCTGCGACAATCTGTTCTGTAGCAAAATAGGAAGTCGTCATGATGCTCAATACTTAGAAAGAACTCTCTTTCCTTGAATCGACTATATTCGTTTAGGAGTAAGTACAACGCACAATTGCGCTGAAACTCGAACCCCAACAAAGCGTCAATACCTGAGTTAGCTGATTTTTTTCTTTTACTCAAAGCTTCACCTTAATCAAAACCCTCATGGCACCTTCATCAGACAATGCCCCTCACCCTTAAACTATGTGACACATTGCCACCAAAGTTGCTCAGTATGGGGGAACAGGTTTTGCATCTATGTTCCTGTATAGACGAACATTTTTACATACTTTGGGTAAAACGCATATCCCATCGTGCTCATATTCAGATTTCTAACTCAAAGATTAGCAACCCAAAATGAGGGGAAGACCTTGCGATTCGCTTAAATAATTAGCTTTAGTATGGCAATCACCGATAATGAGATATTAAGCGTAGCTTTACTCTAACTCGTTTTGGGGCACAAGTGATTTACGAAACAAGCTGTTTCGCAATTGTGCAAGACCCTCTCGCATAATTGGTTACTAGAGTTTGTCCAACAGGCTGTTGGACAATTGGAGCATGCATGAGTTGTTGCAGATTCTGCAACAACTGAGCTTTCTTGTTGTTCTGGCAACTGTTGCCAGAATTGCAACAGTTCAACTGCCGAGGAATCCTCGATAGTTGCTTGATAAGCAATGTACATAGTTTACACATTAGTAATGCTCTATAGCTAAACCACGCACTCTGAAACGGTTTGGGGCAAAAAAGTGTTTGCTACTGTCGGTTCACACAAACCTACCCCAAGTGAACTGATATAGGAAAGTGACTAGAGTTTTCCTTCGACTATGTCATTCACTACGAAGGCATGATAATCTTAATTTATAAAATCTATAAGTTATTAATTTAGTTAAGGAAAACGTCATGAACACTGGCTTAAAGTTATTGGCTATTACCGCTTCACTGAGTATCGTGGGGTGCGCGTCAAAACCCTACAATGCAGGTCAATACGCAATTGAGAATCAACGGCTCGCTTCAGAGTCGTCATTAGAAGCGGTTGAACCCGATGAGCAGTTCTCTAACGCGATGAAAATCATGTATGACTACACCCAAGTAGATATAGACAGAGCCAATAACCTTGACCGACCGTTCGTCCGAGGAAGTACGGCGACAAAAGATGCGATTAGCGCGGGTGGTACTGCCGCTCTGCTAGCAAGCGGTGCGTCTTTGTTGGATGCATCCTCTTTCCTCTTGGGCTCATCCTATAAAAAGGATGTCAGCTCACTCTATAACAACAACCGCATATTACGCTTCGTCGAAGTAAGTGAGTCCACGACACCAGCGGAGCTAGAACGATTAATCACTGGCCACCAAAAGGAACTCGCTCAGCTGATTGCCACTAGCTACAGAAAAGTCGATGTCGATTACACTTTTATTGACGAAACAAAGATCTCTCCAGAGCTAGAGAAAGTTTGGTACAAGAGCGCGTACCACGTCATTCCGAGGGATCGCACGGATTCGAAACGAAACTTTTCGAAGCTATGCAAACATAGTACACCTGAAGTCGAGAGTTTCATTACACGTCTAAATGCAATATACGACGTGAATTGCCAGTCTCAAGTGTTGAATCACCTCCAATTCGTGGTCAATGACGACCTACAGCCTGTTGCTGCATTCGACGGACGTAAAGTACCGAATTACGCTGTCATCAGTGCGATATTACCCGATGATTTTCCGATGAGTGCGTTAAGCAGTACGTACCCATATGACTACGCTTTTCAACCAGCCTTTGCTTGGTTCTATTCACCATCAAAGTTTGCCAGAACGTATGGAGAGAAGGATTTAAAACAGCAGTTCGAAGCCGGAAATGTGGTTTTTCTGCCTACATTAACCGCTCTTCAGACGAGCACAAATGTGCCTTTTAGCTACCAAAGCAAGTAATCGTTTGGTGACGTAATCGAGGCGCAAAGTCGCTCTGCTTGCCAACGTTCTTCAGCACGTTCGCTTCTGGGCGCAAGATATGACGATGTAAAAAAAACGCCACCCAGAGCCTGTTCTTCTTCAGCTTTGGGTGACGTTTTCCTAACGATTCGGTAGAAAAATCTGGACTAAAACAGTTTAAGCTCCGACGCCGATAGATCGATAGTTTCTATGCAATGGCCAGTATTTGAACTAACACGCTTACTGGAGGGTGGTTGTGCGCTCACTTTCTATCGCCATTAGCTAACTTAGGAAGTCATCAAAAAGAGAGGTATCGGCTTCAATGTCGTCCCACTGTCGCTGCAAGTCACCATGATCAGTATGGTCAGTCAATGAGAGGCTACTAAAAAACCTTGCTCTGGAGGCTGAACGCTGCAACGAACAGATTTCAGCATCACGATTCTGAAGCTCAGGCCGCGCTGCAGTATAGTGGGCATGCGTGAGTTGTTTTGTGTCGGTATTTTTGCTTCGTTGATGGCTCATGGTCTAACTCCTTTCTCGAACGGATGTAATTGAAACATCGTCAGTATGGCAGTGGCGGAATGCCCTCCCCCCAAAGAAAAACTAAAAGCCTGCATACTACAAGGCTTAGAACCCAAATGGGGGGAGGATATTCTTTTGTGAAGCAGCATTTGAAGTACTAACAGGTTTACTGGCTTAGAACTGACTGATACAAAGAGAGCAAAACGTATAGACTTATCTAGCTTTCGCATCGCTCCAATTACCCTCATAACTCATTGATAACCTGTTGGAATAAGCCATATTCCAACAATTCACAATCCAACTCACCTTAGCCCCGTTAAGATACGCGCGCGCGGATGCGCCTAATAAATAACTTACGGTGGTGGTAATGAAAATCAAACTATTAGTGCTGACGATCGCAGCGTTCGCCCTCGCGGGATGCACATCTAAACCCGAATTAACGGCGGTTGAGCCAACCCTATGTGAACTGAGACCAAATCAAACGCTGGTCGGTGAAAAGACCATTAAGAGCAATGGTCGAGACGTCACGTCTTGCTACTATGAATGGGTGTACGAGCCAAGTGGTCATATCATGGATGTGATCGCGCCTGACTATACGGTTTACTCCGCTACGACATACATCTACAAGGGCAAAGTCGATACTTGGAACAACATCAGCAACATGACGGCCAAAGAGCTCCGTGAGGAGCAGCGACAGCAAGAGCAAGCGCGTAAGCGTGCCCAAAGAGAAGCCAAAGAACAAGCCTGTCAAAGCAGTCCTGAGTGCATGGCAGAGCGAGAAAAGAAGAAGCAGGCACAGCAAGAGCACAACCAAATTTGTGATGGTTTTTTCAAAGATTTAAGCGCGAAGACCACCTTTACTCACGAACGTATCGTCGTCGCTAGACCCATGATGACGGGAGCCTATCTTTGCGTGGCACAGGGACTGGTTGAAACGCCACATGGCAGCAGGTTTAAGCAAATACAACTTACTGGCAACCCCGAAACCGGTGTGTACGAATACAAGTAGCTCAAAAATGACGAAAGCCGCTGGCTGTATGCGTTAGCGGCTTTGGTAAAAGTTTGATGACTGGATGACTGGATGACTTGAGCACTACTTGTCGCGATGCCAGGAGCCTGCTAGCTTACCGTTTACATAGTTCTCTCTAATGATGAGGACGCCTTTTTCATTGTAAGCCTTTGACACACCATGTCGTTCACCATTGACATAATTCGTCTCTCCTTTAAGAGCGCCGCTTTCAAAATAGCCCTTAGCTAAACCCTCAGCCACACCCTTGGAATAGGGCTGTGTTACTTTAATTGCCCCACTTTCATAGTAGTTAGAAACGAGCCCCTGAAGTAGACCATTCTTATAGAACTCTTTAGACTGTAAAGCTCCGCTTTCATAATAAACCTTCGCCACGCCTTCAAGTTTACCGTTAACTTTATTTTGCTCTTTCCATAATGCACCATTTTCATAGTAGCCTTTGACAATGCCCTCTATAAGGCCATTGACTGAAGACTGTTCTAGTTTAATGGCTCCACTTTCATAGAACTCTCTTCCTAGTCCCTCTTGTAAACCATTAGCAAAGTTCAACTCTATTTTCGCGGTACCACTTTCATAAAACTCGCGATGTATTCCATCTTGAACACCGTTGGACATGTTTATCTCAATTTGGATTGCGCCGCTTTCATAGTAGGCCTTAACAATGCCCTCTAGCTTCCCATTAACGTAATTCTGCACGAACTCTTTGCCACCGCTTTGGTAATATTGAGTTGCAAGGCCTTCCTGCTTTCCATTCTTATAATTAACTCGACTTTGGATCGCACCACTTTCAAAGTACTCCAACTGTTCACCATGGAGTTGACCGTTCACATACTGAAATGCGCCTTTTAACGAGTCATTTTTGTGAAAAGTCTTGGCAAGTCCCTCTTGCTTACCATGCACGTAGTGGATTTCTTTGTGCCTAGCGCCATTGTCATAAAACTCTTTGAGGCTACCATGCCATTGATTATTGAGATAACTCCCGGTTCGAAATAGACGGCCATTCTCAAAATATATGACTTGCTTACCATTAAGTTTTCCGTCTTTATACTGTTCCTTACCCTTCAATTTCCCGCTTTCATAGTAAATTATCGTCTCACCATCCTGCAGGCCGTCCTTGTGGTTCTCTTGTGTTTTCAGCGCCCCACTTTCGTAATATGTCTTGACTACTTCTGCCACAGCCCCAAACGACAGAAAAATGCTCAATAAAACAACTACTTTACTCACTTATTTATACCCAAATCCATTTTATAAATTGCTTTCGGATACTATCAGAATGAAAACTAAGTGCATATACAAGGAGTAAAAAATGAGAGGGAGGTGGGCGAGTCACAAATCAATCGCTTACTGCGCTGCCCACCAGCCGATGACACAATCGCGAGACGACTGTTCGTTGACGCAAATTGCCACGTGTTGTTCGAGCTTGTCTGCCGCAATTATCGGGTGAGCGTCAATGATAGGGTAGCGAACTGAGACAGCGCTAGGTTCAAGATTACGAAGTTCCGCATGTGTCAAAACGGTTCTACCTTGGATATCCAGCGCGAAGATATTGTTGCCCGACTTGTATCCTTGATAATTAATAGCATCGACCGGTAACGACTCACCAGCTGACGTTTGCTCCACCTGCTCCATCAGGTCTTGCCATGCCCAAGCTTGTTCCTGCATCTATGACAGTCTCTCCTCCCTAGTTTATATCAACACTCACGCAACACCTTATAAACCGTCGACCGACTGCACCCCAACTCACGGCTAATCGCATTCTTACTCCAACCACCAGAAGCCAAGTCTTTAATACGTTGATGTAGCTCCAAATTGGGATAACGTCCGAGGTGCTTACCTAACGCTCGCGCTCTTTCACGCCCTTCATTACAGCGCTGTAAAATCCGAGAACGTTCCATTTCAGCAAACGCACCGATGGTGGTGTAAATCACCCGGCCTACGTCACTGTTGATGTCTAAATCGCCAAGGTCATGACAAACAAGCCCCGCGCCACGCGCGCTTAATTGATCAGCGACGCCAAGCGCATCGATGGTGTTTCTAGCGATGCGATCCACTTTTGTCACGTGAACTACGTCTCCTTCTCTCGCAAATTCGAGAAGTTGTTTTAGTCCATTGCGCTCAGTGCTCTTACCGCTGGCTTTATCCTGAAAAATCTTTTCGCAGCCTATTTTGGATAGTTGTTCAATTTGAACATCAAGATTTTGTTCATCACTGCTGACGCGCGCATAACCTATTAACATGAGAACCCCTTTAAAGTGTCTGAAAAGTCCCTTTTGTTGCGTGTACATGTGCAGTTAGCAATTTGCAGACTTAATGCACACGATTTAGGGTACCATTCGGCCAAACCAGCAGAGTCCGAAAAGGTACAAGTTCTGAGACACCACAGGGCGCTGTTTTCGCAGCGTTTAATCAATTTTTATCATGACTTACTTTTGTGTAAGTTTAATCTTGATACTATTGCCTACAGAGCTAGATTGGGTAGTTTCTGCATTTAACCCAACACCAAAGAATTCAATCTTAATGCCGCCTGATTTATCAGTAGAAATATACATTCCCATTTCTACTACAAGTGATTTCAAGCTAGTGTCTTGATTTTCGGCTATCACCTTCACAGCTTCAGCCAAATGCGAAACAATATATACAATATGTTGATCTAACTCTTTTGACTCAGGGGTCCTTGCGTTAGGATTTACAGTAAAAGCAAGCTTTACCATATTTGATGAGCCAACCTCAGCGCTACCTGAACTCACCACTTCAAAACCACCACCAGCAGATTTCGTTCCTTCAGCTATTAAGGTAATTGTTGCTTCATCGATGATAAGCTCCGTTTCACCTGACAATTGCTGATTAATACTACCTAGTAGGCTCGATATTTCTTCTAATGATTGTTTCACGGTTGCTGCTGTGCGCTCAGGCGGCCCTAAGTTACTACAACCAGAAAAAATCAGTACCCAAATGAATATAACAACCTTTTTCATAACTCCTCCTTAAGTCATAGCGCTCGCTAAAATGACGAGCTACAAACCATCAAGCATGAATTGAAGCCCGTAATCACAAAAATCAAAGTCGCGCGCCAGTTAAACCTAACCAGTCCTAGCCAACTCTATTACCGTTCGCGGAAACTGATATTTATCGAAATTTGGACGATTTTTCACTCGCCGACATAATTTGACTAACATTGCTATATCTTCTTCGTCATTGTCCCAAAAAAATTCTCCCGCAAGTCGTACAGCCCCCCACATGGCGCTAGCCTTAAGGTAATCTACTCTGTTGCGTCGTAGTAGCTTGAAAAAAATGTCATCCGTTTTCTCTCTGTCTACTTGGTGGATATAGAATAACCAATCATGGATGAGAGCCGGGAGCATGACGTCAGGATTGAAAGGTGAATAGGTAAGTTGCCATGCTGCTGGGGGGATGCTCGCTCCATCATATCGAAACGATTTGGGAACCACGATTTCGATTCCATCGATTACAAGCTCGTAATCCCGCAGCAACTCGTATCTATTTTCTGCTGGTATTGGCTTAAGCGTCGGTTGCTTCATATTTTACTCCATAGAGTTAAACTTCATCATATTCAACGGCATATTGCTGGCGCTAAATATCGAAACTCTCAAAGGAAACCAATCCACCTTTTCGAGCGAAAATCTCTACAACCAGTCTACTTGGTGTCACTTTAACTCGCGTAAAATTGTCACCCGAAAACCCCTTGGTTACCTTTGTTATAGGGTAAGCATTGGGGTTTGCTTCAGAAGCGACATAACCCGATACTTTGAATTGTCTGCGCTTCATATGAGGGTATGGCCAGAAAAATGATGATGAGATGATTGATAGGATTTTTAGTGGGGGCTGCCCCTCTACGGAGATGTCTAGTTCAGCAG
The DNA here is from genome assembly GCF_052879755.1 of Vibrio sp. DNB22_10_4. Taxonomy (NCBI): domain Bacteria; kingdom Pseudomonadati; phylum Pseudomonadota; class Gammaproteobacteria; order Vibrionales; family Vibrionaceae; genus Vibrio; species Vibrio sp. DNB22_10_4. The sequence continues at coordinate 172,963 of NZ_JBNNXW010000003.1, forward strand.
ACATTGAGCAATGAACATCCCCTGATAGAAATACCACTTTTTCAATATGGTTTAACTGGATATGCTCTATGATCTGATCCCTTTGCTGTTTGAAAGCGCTCCACTTATCGTCATTGGCCTTCTTAGTATCTGGAAAAAATGGTACGGCGGATGCAATAAGCTTTACCTTGCCCGAGCCGTCGTTGAGCCAAGCTAACAATTCATCCATCTGTTCTTCACCAATGATCTCGCCTTCGTCGTAATCTCGTTCCGTTCTAGTATCAGTTACAAAGAAATCACAACAGCCATCGCTAAAAGAATAAAAGTATCTATCAGGACTAGCGATGAACTTGCCTTTATTATTGTGTGGCAGTAGCGGGCTATGGCTAAGCTGGTAGATCTCATAAGCCCGAATAGCATGAGGATACTTTGTTAAATGATCTTTCTCAGTAGCATGCTTAGGCCAATTATCTTCGATTTCATGATCATCTAACGTCATGTAAGTTGGAATGTTTGCCATGAGTTGACTAATGTGAGGCTGAGAAAATGCTTCTCGATAGCGTTCGCAAAACTCATCCTTATTACTGTCAGCTCCAATAAACTTAAGATCGTCGGCATATATTTGGTCACCAACCATCAAAAGCTTATTGAGTTGGGCTCCATTTTCCATCTGGCGCAAGATTGACCGGAAGGTCTTGTCTCCCCTGTTATCAAACCAATTTCCACCAAAGAGTTTGAGTAGATACCTGCACGAACCAAAAACGAAGTTGATTTGTTCATTACTATTCTCAGTAGCCGTTTTGAATCGACCGCTGTCGCACGCTTTCCAATCCCACGACTGATCTGCAGAGAGCTCATCAAGTTCTTTGTCTGAGTAGAACCAACCCATTTGGTAATCGTAACTCTCATCAGATGAAAGGTCTTGAAAGATAGCCAAACCAGTCATGTCAAAATTTGGCGACATCTTAAAAAAGATCGGTCTTCGATAGCTACCACCAATTTTTTTAATCCTAGCGATACCAAATGCTCTTCTCGGTTCGCCATTGGCTAAGCATTCATAAGTGGCACCACCAAATACTCGTGCATGATTCGTATCAACATGACCAACTATTGGTCCTATGTTTAAGCTATTTATCTCTATCATTGCTTTCCCTTGCGCTGCTGATTAATAGTTAAATCCATTAATTACAAACGACAGTCTAGGAAGGAATTCGAGGTACAACAAAAAAGACTGTAAAGAACTGGTATAACGTTCAATATTTCTACAACCTTTAGTACGCCAACCGAGAGTATTCGACCTTTGGTAAATCTTCTACAACCATCAAAAGGTCACTTAAAGAGCGGTGGCTCCGATGCGCGTTGCAGAAACTGACGCCAAATCACGTTAATGGCATAGTAGTAATCTCGGCGAGTAGAAGGTGCCAGATGACGATTGTCACGATAAAACCGGCTGACTTGTTTTCGTCCTATCTGTTCGAGCCCTTTTACCTTCTCTTTTTCGACCATATACCCTATTACGATGCGCATTTTTTGTGCCTGTCGCTTTCGGCTCGTTTTGCCTCCGCTGCGCATATAGAGGTGAAGATGTTTTTCAAGTTGAGCTATGGCTTTGTTCATCGCGTTTCCCCCTAATACACATACACTCTCGAAATGCTTGCCCTCTCGTGGCCTAGTTGCTTTGAGATATAACTGAGAGCTTGGAAATTTAGCTCCGATGCCTCTGTAAGGAAGTCATGCACGCTTCTCAAACGAACATCACGGTAAAGACCGAATGTATCCTGGTAGGCGCAATAGAGTTCATTGGCAATAATGCGAACTTGTTGCTTTCTATCATAATGATTGTCGATTGGCGCAATCACTGAGAGCCCCCGTCTAGCAAAGAACAGCTCATATAGCGTCCTAGCAAACTCGCGGCGCTGAGTATGGGTGCGATATCCGATTTTCCCTATTTGTCGGTAATAGAAGCTTCGATACTTTTTGTAGCTGCTATTTTTGGGGATCATCGATTTGTGGTCGCCTTGATATTTAGTTGCATTTTCCAAGGCTTGATATTGAGAGTCACAAAACACGTCAACTCTCCTGGGTTTACCTCCTTTCGTACCGGCAGTGATGGAAATGTATTCATTCCGCTGCGCTTCTCGCAGTGCTCGGTGAGCATTGAGCTTCGCAGCCTCCTCAAATCTCAGCCCAAACGCGCGCTGTAGCGAAGCTATGCTGAACTCTCTTCCTCCCAAAAGCCTCTGTAAGCTTTGAAATTCCTCATCAGAGCTGCCTTTAGCTATGCCATATTCAAACGCACGCTTCGATAGCTGAGCTTCCGTTCCAGTTACTCGACATTCACTGTCGCCTCTCGCCTGCGAAAGTATCGTGTTCACGGCAGACAAGTAGTTCTGTGCCCAAGACGCGCTCTTTTGAGTGCTATTAGCTACAGTACGCAAATGCTTTGCATAACCTTCGACATGCTCACGTCTTACTCTGCGCATGTCCTTAATCTGATAGCGTTCTTGCATGTAGTGCACAAAGAACGCAAACCTTTTTACTTGCTGATGACGCGAGCTAAAACCGCATGCGCTGGCAAGGCGTCGCTCCTCCATTGCGTGTTCCGCAGCTTTCAGCATACAGCGCGCCCTGAGCCCAAAGTTACGAGCATTGGGATTAGCGCGCTCAAACCGATGCCTAGAAGGAACTTCATTTCTTTTAGACATACCAATCTCCTGAGTGGTTGCGGAATGGAGACTAGGGAACAGTAATAGTGAGTGTTAGTGGTAGGTGAAACACCTACACGCGCGAATACGTCGCGCAGCGCTGTCTCCTTTTATGTTTTTCGAGGTTTGGTATTGACCCCACAGCTTAGCGCCCTATCGCGGACTTGCTTACCATGATAAGCGAGTCATTTAGCTGCCTACTGCACCTGTTCAGAGCGACATTCGTCGTTTTTCGTCCTAGATACATGGGGGTTGTTTAGCTGCTTAGTTCTTGAATAGAAGATAAAAAATACATATGCGAGGAACCGATTTAAGTTGCCTCTATGTTTTTTCCTATATTCGAACCACACCTCTTCACGAGGAAACCTCGAGCAGCAATTGGGTAAGATTTGTCTACGTATCGGGCGATACGGGCAGATGCGAAGCGCATCTATGGTCGGGCTCTTAGCCCCGAGGGTGCGTAGCACGCATTACTATTGAGTGCTAATTAGATGAAGCAGTGGTCAGTGACATGAGTCTGCTCATATAAAGGTTATATCCCATTTTGCCCTGGGACTGAGTGGGTTGTGATGTATTTGTACATCAGAGTCGTTGGCAGCGACCCAGCTGTGCTGGAGATTGGAGCAACATAACAATGTGAACCAAATCGCCATTAGAATAATTAGAGTTCAGCAGAGAATGGAGGAAATGCAACGTAGTTTGGTTTGAGCACTCGTTTTTGGCTGCTTAAAACGTGTTTGTAATTCTTATCTTTAAATTTCATTAAAGTATCTATTGATCCTCTCACTATTGCTCTTCTGTTCATTATCCTGAGGGAGCATGGAGTGCACGTCGACCTTTTGAATTAATAACTCCCGCAAATCTATATCATTAGAGCAAAAATCATACATCGACTTCATAGTCAGCATGGTGTTCTCCATTACTTTTTGGCTCAATTCTGGGCTAACATTGAGTGTGTTGTTCGCATTTGTTGACAACAAAGACCGAATATCTTTATGGTGCTGCACATAACCCGAGTCTCTTAGTTCAAATGTCTCTACAACTAGCTCGTTGTTTTCGAAGATAGCAATATACGGTGAAAAACTGAGTGTCCCGAAGCTAATAGTCATCACTAAGTTCTCATAATAAAGTTCTATCCTACGATCCCAAATCGAACCGCCTTTTCCGGCTATGAACTGCAACGGGATACAACCCGACTCTCCTTTAATGATAGCTTCCATGCATACTTGGGATTCAGCACCTTTGTCTCTCTCTAGCGCTGAACAATTAATCGCTTCCAGCTCGACATTCTGAATCTCGATCTCGTTATAAGTAAAATTATTTTCATGGAACAGGCGCATAAGCCCAGCAATTGCGTGTACACCCATATCTAACCCCAAACCAGCTCCACCAGAATCTGGAAGACTTAGAAGTTTTCTCTTGTTTATGGCTGACAATCTTCTTTCAAAGCTGTATTCGCCCCACTCACCATACCTTTCCAATGGATTGTCCATTGCTAAAGCAATTACCTTTTTTGGTAGCCCATAAGAATCAAAGACATTCCTAACTCTATCGCTATCAAATACTGGAGAGACCATTGCACTATCAATGAAGTAAACAGTCACATTTTTTTTATTTAATGCTGGCACGAGTGCGGTGAAACCAGATTTGACTTCGTCAAGAGAGAATGAAGGCTTTTCAAGAACTACCAACGCGTTTTTAAATTGTGTATCTTCAGCCAGCTCTCTGAGAATCGAATAATGGCTACCTAAAGGCGTTAGTATCAACACTGCAGCAATCACCATATCGTTTTGGTGTTGAGTGTAATCATTTATGTTGGTAAAACATAGGTCGAAGCACAACCCAAGAGATTCACTATGAGAATTTAAGTCGACAGCCTCAAGATTAGAATCTATCGCTATTATATGGTATTCATCTTGAAGGTTTATTAGCAGTTCTAAATACAGCCTAATAACCGACGTACTTGGTTCCCCTAAAGCGCCAAATACTAGAATATTACTTTTCACCATAACAGCTCTCTGAATCGACGTCCAAAATAAAACCCTCCTCTAAGCACTCGCTTGGTTATAACCCTTAAAGGAGGTTCCCAATACTAGAATTGATATTGTACAGCTACCGCAAGCTCATTGTAATCGTGATTCTGAATGGAAGAGTTAAACTCAGATAGTATATCTAGATGCCTATTGAGTCGATATCGTACACCGAAAGTTACAGTTTCAACATCACGTTCATCTTGAAGAGCATTTCTTTTCATGAAACGAGTAACAAATCGATAACGCTGAACATCATACATGATCGATGCTTCCAGAGCTTTATGATCACCCAACTGTGCTTTATCTTTTGTATTATCTAAGATCAATGCAGCACTAAAACCTCCATTTTTATAATTTACGGCGGTAAGAAAAGACTGGCTATCCCATGAGTCACCGAGCGTTAGTGTCGCTTTTTGCGCTAAATATCCCGCTCCAAGGCTGATACTGTCAGTGACATCGAACTTTGCTGTTGCACTCAAACCTTCGCGCTTATTGTATTCCTCACTCGAATACTCGAATATTGTGTCTCCACTGAGTGTTAGGCGATCTTCAAAAAGTGCTGTTTCGAATTTCAATACGTTTGAAACTCTCGACGGCGCCATAACAGCATCATTGTCCGACATACGTGATACCCCGGTATCGGTCCAGGAAGTTAGCAAACGTATCGATGTATATTGTTTACCAAAAGTCAAAGTGCCATAGTCCTGGGACATCAGTCCAACATAGCCCAAGCGAGTATCAAATCCATCTCTACCTATTTTATCAGCTATATCGACCTCCAGCTCAGCTTCCCCTATAGCAATTACGGAATCAGTAACATATGAAGCACCTTGAAAGCCAAGTCGGAAATATGAATCAATTAGTTTCTGACTTACTTCGTCATTCTTCTTGTGTTCACTTGTTCGTAGAAAACCACTATAGATGCGTCCATTCATATTTAACTTGTTATCATCGTTAATATAAATTGGAGCAGACGTTGAGAACCCAGAATATATAGTAACTAATGAGCATAATGCCATTGTTATTTTTTTCATGTTTGTTTACCAATTTAGTTTTAGAATGACCAACTCAGACCCACACGTCCAAATAGCACTTCTTTATTTCCTTCAGAAGTTTCTACTCCATCAGTTTCTTCAAAGTGTCTATATGCGACATTCGCAACTAAACGAATAGAGTCTGTTAATCGAGTTGTCGTTTGAATATTTGTATTAAACTGATTCCAACCACTATTCTCACGTCGAGTGATCTTGAAAATATCTTGGCGTAGTGTCACCGTAAAATCTGGACTAACGCGATAAGTGATATATGGTTTTATACCCCATTTCCGAAATGTATTTTCACCATGCTGGTTAAACTCGGATTCGTACAAACCGCCTGCCCCGGTACTAAACAAATCGTTGATTCGATAGTTGTAATTTGGCTCACTTTCAAATTTGTCTATTCTCTCCCCTCGAGCGTTCTTTTCTCCATGTCGATAGATGTACAAACCATTGACATTAACCGCATGATCCCCGTTTCGATAGAAAAATGCTGGACGGAGCTTAAACATATTACGCTCTCTGTTCCCCTCTACATGCCGATACCCAACCATGACGTTGTATCGAAGATTGTTCGAAATAGAGTTCTCATACCTAGGTTTAAACTCGATGATGTCAGCATCATTGAGTCGGTTTCCATCTCGATAAAATTGAAGCCTTTCTGATACCAGTCCTAATTGCCAGTTTTTGTTAATAGTTCCCCAACCATCGAAATGAACGGTGGTCATTTCCACTTCATCAAGGGCGTTACTCAATCCAATGTCTTCGTACTCAAGACCGGAAAAGAATCGAAATCTAGGTGTATTTTCAGGGTCTGCTGCAACATCTTCTAAACGCTCTCCGAAGATGTTCTCCATACCAAAATTTGAAGCTTGGCTAGATACGGAGAAAAGCATAAAGGGCAACAGTGCACCTAACACTGCTCTATATTGATTAACCATGTGAATTCCTGAGATTAAAAGGTGGTGATTGCCACCACCTTTTCGTAGATTGAAAAACTACTATTTGTTCTCGAAGCTATGAGGGAACAAATCTTCTAAGCGTTCTTTTGGCTTGCGCTTGAGATCCATCGATTCCCATTCTTCTTTTGGCGGTACCGAATACTGCTTCTTCAAAGACTCTAACTCTTCGTGCATACGTGCGATTTCTTGCTTGTAAGCGGGATCATCAATCGCGTTATTCATCTCGTTAGGATCTTTACTTAAGTCATAGAACTCCCAGTTATCATCTGGGAAGTAGAAGTGAATCAGCTTGTAATCGCCATCGCTCACACCGTAATGACGCGCCACTCGGTGGAAACCTGGCAGCTCATAGAAGTGGTAATACAGGCTAGAGCGCCACTCTTCTGCTTCACCCGTAGTCATTAACTCAACCAATGACTCACCATCAATGTCTGGATAGGCTTCAACACCCGCTAGCTCCATGAATGTTGGGGCGTAGTCGATGTTTTGGACCAACTCATCCACAACCGTGCCCGGTGCAATGCGGCCAGGAAGCTGCATAACAAGCGGCGTTGAGAAGGTCTCTTCGTACATGAATCGCTTATCAAAGAAGCCATGCTCACCTAGGAAGAAGCCTTGATCAGACGTGTACACAACCAAGGTGTTGTCGGTCAGGTCGTTCTCTTCTAAGTAATCAAGCACTTCACCCACACTTTCATCGACCGCTTTAATCGTCGCTAGGTAGTCCTGCATGTAACGCTGGTACTTCCAAATTGCGATCTCTTCTTCAGTCATGTCCGCTTCGTTGGCGTTAAACCAATCGTTGCGCTCTTGGTAGGCTGCATCCCACTCAGCGCGCTGCTCTGGCGTTAACCTTTCTAGCAAGTGCGGCCAAATATCACGACGCCATTCCGTTTCGCCAACGCCTGTGGTCATCTTCAAGTCATGACCTTCTTGCGTATCGCGATAAATATTGAGCTTTTGATTTTGCGCGGCGACTCGACCGTCGTAATCGTCAAAGTATGTCTCTGGTACCGGAAACTCAGTTTCGGCAAACGTCTGTGTATGACGCGGCGCTGGCATCCAGTTGCGGTGTGGCGCTTTATGGTGCATCAGTAGAGCGAATGGTTTATCTTTATCACGTCCTTCATCTAACCAAGCAATAACCTTGTCGGTAATCAAGTCTGTGGTATAGCCCATCTCCATCTCAACACCCTCTGGAGTGATGAAGTCTGGGTTATAGTATTCACCTTGGTCGTTCAAAATATCCCAATGGTCGAACTTAAAGCCATCTGGAATACGGTTGATGTGCCATTTGCCGATCATCGCTGTGGTATAGCCAGAATCTTGCAATTTATTGGCCCAGTGGTCTTGCGTACCATCAAAGGTTTGACCGTTGTAGTTAAAGCCATTCTTATGGCCAAACTTACCGGTAAACATTGCAGCACGAGAAGGACCACAAAGAGAGTTCGTTACGTACGAACTCGTAAACTTAACACCGCTCGCTGCGATTCTGTCGATATTCGGTGTCGGGGCAATTTTTGAAATCTCATGACCATAAGCACTCAATGCTTGCACTGCGTGGTCATCAGACATGATGAATAGGATATTTGGTCGTTCATGTTCTTGCTGAACAGCCAAGTTCTCCTTGTTATCTACATCAGTGGAGCAACCGGTTTGCGCTAACGCACCAGCCACTACCAACGAGAGTATTTTCTTGTTCAAGTTATATACCTTTTTTAAGAAGTACGTTTGTGTTGCTACGGGGGGTTCTTTTCACCACGTGTTCCATGGAACACGTGGTGCTTTGTTCTGTACTAATTGGTGCTAATTATTCAGTGACAACGAAGTTTGCTTCTTTAACGTTATCCGAAGCCGTGCCAACGAAGACTTTGAAATCACCTGGTTCTACACCCCAGTCCATGCCTACGCGGTAGAAGGCAAGATCTTCAGCTTTCAAAGTAAAGCTAATTGTTTTGGTCTCACCTTTTTCAAAATGAACCTTCTCAAAACCTTTTAGCTCTTTAACTGGTCGAGTAATCGAGCCAACCATTTGGCGCGTGTAAAGCTGGACAACTTCTTCACCTGCATGCGTACCGTTGTTGGTTACGTCAACCGATACCTTGATTTCGCCATCAATCGACATGGTTGCGGATGAAAGCTTAATATCGCTGTATTCAAATGATGCGTAAGACAAGCCGTGACCAAAAGCGTATAGCGGTGTGTTGTCTGAATCGTCGTAGCGTGATTTGTAGTGTTCAGCACGCTGATTTGGGTTGTCAGCGTCATATGGGCGACCCGTGTTCTTTTCGTTATAGAACACAGGAACCTGACCCACTGAACGCGGGAAACTCATAGGAAGTTTACCCGATGGTGCGTAGTCACCCACCAACACATCAGAAACCGCGTGACCACCAGAAGTACCTGGGTACCATGCGTGTAGGATACTGTCAGCATTTTCGTCCAACCACGTAAGGTCATTCGGACGACCACTCATCACGACAACGTTCATTGGTTTATCTAGCTTCTTCAGCTCTTCCAACAGACGCTGTTGGTTACCTGGTAGAGTGATATCAGTGCGGCTTGCTGCTTCACCTGACATACGCCAGTCTTCACCAACCACAACCACGATCACGTCTGATTTCTTCGCTACTTCAATCGCTTCTTGAATGTTTTGCTCAAGCGTTGGATCGTTTTCGTAGACAGAAGGAAGCATTCTTAAGTGTTTCTTCACTTCATAATCTTCGGCGTTGTAGATGTATGAGTGGGTCGCACCTTGTGCGTAGTTGATTTGAACATCATCACCCAAACGTGTTTCTAAGCCTTGGCGAATCGTGATTGGTACTGTCTGACGATCACCCGTTGCCGACCAGTTACCAATCATATCGTTTGTACGATCTGCCATTGGACCAATCAGTGCAATCGAGTCGATGTTATCGATATCTAGAGGAAGTGCATTCTGTCCATTCTTCAATAGAACAAATGACTTACGAGCAATGTCACGAGCTGCTTCTAAGTTCTCTTCTTTTAGCAGTTCGTTTGCACGACGCTCACCATCTGCGTAACGATATGGGTCTTCAAATAGGCCTAGACGCCACTTCATCTCAAGAACAAGACGAACAGAGTTATCGATCTGTTCCATGTTCACTTTTCCTTCCTCAACCAGTTCTTTCATGTAGTTGAGGTAAAGCAGACCCACCATGTCCATGTCTGCACCGGCGTTGAATGCAATTTCTGCCGCGTGTTTGTCGTCCTTGGCGTAACCGTGTGGAACAAGTTCATTGATTGCAGTGTAGTCAGTTACAACAAACCCTTCGAAGCCCCACTGATCGCGCAATACGTCAGTAAGAAGCATCTTTGAGCCAGTTGCAGGAATACCGTTTAGATCGTTGAACGATGTCATGAAGGTTGCAACACCGGCATCAACCATCGCTTTGAACGGAGGCATTTGAGTAGTCCACAGCTCGTGATCCGATACATCTGTTGTGTGGTAGTCACGTCCACCTTGAGAAAGGCCATAACCAACAAAGTGTTTTGCCGTCGCCATTACAGTGTCGACGTCAGAAAGGTCGTCACCTTGGAAACCTTTAACGCGAGCCGCTGCAATTGCGGAACCTAAAAATGCATCTTCACCAGCACCTTCTGAAACACGGCCCCAACGTGGATCACGAGTGATGTCAGCCATAGGTGCAAATGTCCACATAATGCCATCAGCAGCCGCTTCACGAGCTGCAATACGTGAACCTAGCTCGATTGCTTCGAGATCCCATGACGCCGCTTCACCAATAGATTGTGGGAAAATGGTTTTGTGACCGTGAATAATGTCATGACCTACAATAAGTGGGATACCTAGGCGCGTCTCTTCGACAGCCATTTTTTGTAGCTCTTTCGTCCACTCAGCTCCGTATGAGTTGAAAATTGCGCCAACTTCACCACGACGAATCTGCGCTTCGTACTCTTCGTTAACCGAAGGACCCGTTACATTTCGAGTACCACTTTGTAGATCAAGCTGACCGATTTTTTCTTCAATCGTCATTTTTGAAATTAGGTCAGAAATGAAAGCATCCATTTCTGCTTTATCATCATTCCAAATAGCAACTGATGCAGGCTCTGTAGGCTCAACATTAATAACATCGCTAAACATGGTTTGAGCCATTACAGGCAAGCTTACTGAAATACTAAGCGCCAAAAGGCTGCGCTTTAGAGTGGTTTTCATTAGTTTTTATCTCCGGCTAAATGAATAAATTTTTATTTAAAAGGCGTGAAAAGCCCTGCAGGTATTTTTTCACTGCATAACCTAATACTTTCTATATTTAATTATTTTTATTTAATTACTCATGGCATACAGAGCCATTATATTTCTTGGAGAACCCCCGCTTTGAATTTGATGAACCATCATCTTCATTGCTGGCGATGTCTTAGAAAAAATCAACTTATAAGATTCACAAAGATAGTTTTCTTTGTATTTACCATTATTAGACTTAAATATTCTATGCTTTGGACAACCTGAATTACAAAGTGAATAATATTCACATCGACGACACAACTCTGGTACTTTTTTATTTTTAGCTTTGCCAAATTGAACCTGCTTTTTACTTGAAGCCAATTTTTCAATGCTTGTATCATGAATATTGCCAAGCTTATGTGATGGATAAACGTAGTGGTCACACGAATATAGATCGCCATTATGTTCGAGTACCAACGACGTTCCACACTCATTTAAGTGATGGCAAATTGTCGCACCATAACCAATCCAAGTTGACAGTATGCTCTCAAACGTCTGAACATAAATTTTACCGATATCTGCACGGACCCATTGGTCAAACACGTCAGATAGGAATACCCCAAAACCATGAGGCGGCACCGAGAAAGAAGCCATTTCATTGATGTTGTTGATTGACTGATTCGCGCCATTACATCCTGTAGCATTCTGATCTACCTCGACAATAGGAATGAACTGCATATGCTTCACTCCCATAGACTTTAATGCCTGATATGTTTCTTTGCCGCGATGCCAATTCTTATCGTTCACTACCGTTAAGGTGTTAAACTCAACCTTATGGTCAATCAATAGCTCAATTGAACTTTTTACTCTTTCAAAAGTTGGATTGCCGTTAATAGATATACGATACCTATCGTGTACATCAGAAAGTCCATCAATAGAAACTCCAAGTAAGAATTTATTTTCGTAGAAAAACCTTGCCCATTTACTATTTATTGAAATTGCATTTGTTTGGAAACTATTTGTAACCTGTTTTCCATTTGCGTATTTATTTTGATATTTAACTACGCGTTTAAAGAAGTCTAAACCAGCTAATGTTGGTTCACCACCTTGCCAAGCAAAATCAATCACATCGAGATCACAATCACGAATGTAGTTTTTGATATAGCTTCTCAGACTAGTATCTGACATTAGATAGTAGTCATTGGTTTCTTGAATGAAATTTTCTTTCTCTAGATAGAAACAATAATCGCATTTCAGATTGCATTTAAAACTGGCAGGCTTCGCCATGATGTGGAACTTGGTTGAACTCATAGGATCTCATGCTCAAAAACAACGTCAATAACAATACTCTTTCAACACCTCCCTGCGTTTCGTGAGCGGAATTTACCATTTATGGAATCTCAATCAACGGTACATCCGACAAAATGTGACTGCCGTCATCTAATTTCGGTTCTAAGTGAGTCAAGATCGCGATTTGAGTCTAATTCGGATTTATTGGCTTGATACTTTTTGTCAAAGCTTGTTCGACAAATTGACTGGGTTATAGCCCGTGAGTAACAACTTAACCGTTGCATAGGCTAGCGACTTTGGTTCCACTGGGACTAGTAGATGAAGTTGGCACCCTGCGTTTCGTTGAAGAGGACTCTTTCATGCGCCGCTGTTAGTGGCAGTTGAGATAGAAAGTTACATTTCCGGGCGCATAGGTGTTGATAAACCTGACCGCAATGAGGCTTTAGTCCCCATTTGATGTATAATCGGGTCATTAAAATCTAGCTATGACTCCTATGAATTACAACAAATACGATAGTTACCCAACACCAGCTTGCGCGCGTGGACTCTGGGTATTGAAATGTCTCTCAACTAACAATGAAGGTGCAAGCCTAGATCAGTTATACAAGAGCTCTGAAGTGCCAAAAGCAACGTTATCGAGAATTTTAGAAACTCTAGAAATGTTAGGCCTTGTCGTTAAAGATGAAGCAAAGCTATATAAAACCAATTATCAAATTGTTCAAGCTGCGGATTCAAGATCTAGTTTCGACGATAAGTTGTTTGAGGCAATGAATTACCTTAGTAAGCAACTAGGTTATACCTCCGAGTGGTATGTACCTACACTAAGCGGCATGGTGATGAAAAAAACATTGAGCCCCTTGAAAGAGCGTCGTGTTTGGGCTCAAGAAGGTTTCGTAAGGAACTGGGGAGGAGAAGTGGACGCAGTTTACCGAGTTGGTAAGCGCTGCTACGGAGATAAAGCACCTGAAAACGATGTTGCTTGGACTTATGGAAAGAAAGGAAAGAAGATCGCCATACCTTTGGAGAAGCTCCAAGAAGAGATTAATCAAATGAGTGACGAAGCTTCATATGCTGACAACAATTTTAACGAGAATGGTGTAAGACGCAGTGCCATATCGGTCTTTGTGGATAATAAGTTTGTTGGTGTACTCGCTGTGGCGGAATGTTGGACACCCAAAACGGATCTTAACGTTAACTCATCTTTACCCCAATTAATCAATGCTTATAAGGATTTCTTTTAAAACAAATGGGTAGTTCAACTAAAGCTCTAACCAAGGCGGAAATCGTGCAGTTTGGTGCTGGTGGGGGAGCATCAAGTGCTATATTTCAGTTTACAACTACCTATCTACTTTTTTTCTTTACTAATATATCCGGCATAGAGGCCTCCCAGGCAGCCAAGCTTATTTTAGTCATGAAGATCGTTGATGCTATATTTGACATTACCGCAGCATATATTATTGACAATTTTAAGTTTAACTTTGGCAAAGGAAAATACCGCCCTTACATTGCGGTCTTTTCTCCAATTCTTGGTTTAAGCATTTATTTTATATTTTCAAGTCATAGTTTTAGTGATGACATATCAACCATCTTCAATTATCTCGCTGTCGTTACTTTTTCAATAGCTCTGTCTTTTTGTAACATGGCTTACAATGGTTTGACGGTAAAAATGTCGAACCATTATGACGAAAGAGCCTTAATGATCACTTGTAAGCAATTCATTGGAATCGCGGTCGGATTCTTTGCTAGCTTTCTTCCATTGTATATTGCTGAATACTTTGGTGGTGGACATGATGGCTGGCAAGTTACCGCTCTAGTGATTTCATTTTTAGTCGTAAGCCTATTTTATATTTCATGGCATGGTTCTAGAAACAAAGATCAATCAGCAAACAACTCTAACAATTGTAACAATTGTAACAATTGTAACAAACCATTCTCTATTACTAGTTATAATACAATCTTGACGAAGAATAAGCCTCTAGTTGCATTGATTATTTGTCAAAGTTGCTTTATGTTCTCTGTTACATTAGAGGGAGCGACCGCAATCTACTTCTTCATTTACTACTTGGAGGAAGAATCATTATTTCCTATCTATCAAGGCCTCGTGGTAGCTCTATCGTCAATCGCTATTTTAGCTGTTCCCAAGTTAATTCGTCATTCAGACAAAAAGTTTGTATATATTTCAAGCTGTAAATTGACAATCATTCTTCTCTGTGTAGCGCTCTATTCTTCGTTATACTATTCAGCACATGTTAGTTTGGCTTTTCTGGTTCTTTTAAAAGTACTTATCGTTTTTTGTGCAAACTTAGTTTGGGTTCTATTACCTGACTGTGTTGACTATGGCGAGAAAAAATACGGAATCTCGGCAGCAGCGGCAACCCAAAGTTTATTGACTTTTTTTTCTAAAATCTTTAGTGGGCTAGGTGTGTTCTTTGCTGGAGTTATATTGACTTACGTTGGATTCGATGCAGAAAGTGCAACTATAACGAGAGAAATGAACCTGATATTTGTCTCATTTAAATTTCTTCCCATTCTTGTGTCTCTACTTATCTCAATTCTCGTAATGAAGAGTTACAGTATCACGCGAAATAACATGTACTAGAAAGGCCTTCTTTCCGAGTTTTGGTAAGACTAACAAATGTAACAAGAATGAATAAAGACAAACTCAATTTGAGTATGCAAAACTTAACTAAGGAAGCACTACGCTCGAGAAACCCTGACACAAATGCATAAAATATCTATAACCGCCGCAGCGACTATGATTTAACACTCGACCAAAAACCAGTACTCTAATTCCCCTAACCCTCTATTCTTAGGCGCTTGAATTAGATCGATTTTCCGCAAAATCACAGCCACTACCCCGACCATTTTCAGCCTCCACATTATATATATCAATTAGTTATACCTTAGATTATTTTCTTCCTACCAACACCGGGGTTTCACCGTTTTAAAAGAGAGCAAAACTCTCTTAACCTCTTGTTACTATATAGAGTGCCGGAAATACAGAATAGCTTTGTGAGGAAACTAGTTCTAGCTGTTCAATCGTATAGTTTCAAACTACCTCTGAATTCGTACAGTTAACGAAAAAAGAGCCACTTAGGCTCTTTTCTCTCTCATCACTACAGCGTGTTTTTGTATATATCACCGTCTTTCATAATCACTTTCTTAGCCTCATCACTCATCACACACTCAACACCTTCCAACGGGTTGCCATCGATAATTAAAAGGTCGGCATACGCCCCTTCCACGATTTGTCCCAGCTTACCTTCTTGGTATGGGTGCTGATAGGTAGACATTTCGAACAGTCGTCCACAGTTTGATGTTGCCATGCGTAGAGCTGTAATAGTGTCGAACGTCTTTTCAATTGCGCCTAGCTCTTGCATCTGAGTTTCATGGACATTCGATGTGCCCACACAGTCAGTGCCAAACGCCAAGTTTTCGATTTTGTACTTCTTAATCAAATCGGCTGACTTAAACATCGCCTTGCCAACGCGCTCGGTCTTACGATACGTCTCTTCGTTAGGTAGCGGAATTTTACGCTCAGCAATCAAAGATGACGTGAAGTAAGACGGTACAACCCAAATCCCTTTCTCTTTGATGATCTGGGCAACTTCGTCATCCATAATCGTGGCGTGCTCAAAGCACTTAACTCCAGCTTCGGCTGCTCTTTTCATTGCCGGAATGGTGTGGATGTGCGCTGCTACATAAGTGCCATAGTCAGATGCCGCTTCTACCGCTGCTTTCATTTCATCAAGTGTGAACTGAAGTGTATCTAATGGATCGAACGTTGAAGAAGCACCACCACCAGCCATTATTTTGATTTGTGATGCACCTAAAAACAGTTGCTCACGAACAGCCTTCATCACTTCAGCACGACCATCCGCTACTTTGAAAGTACCTGTTTTCATCAAAGGCGAGTCTTCATGTCCGTTAGCTAGGCGCTCTTGCGCTTGATTTTGGCGATAGTCTGAATGGCCACAAGTTTGAGAAATTGCCGCTTGAGATGGCAGAATTCGGGGTCCTGTTGCGTATCCGCTATCAATGGCGTTTTTAAGACCAAGCGTATTGCCACCAACATCTCGACAAGTCGTAAACCCTCGCATCAGCATTTCTTGAGATATTTTCGCTGAACGGATAGCAATCTCTTCTCTTGTCATTGCATCAAGCGTTGTAAAGCCCTCAGATAACGTGATGTGAACGTGAGCATCGATTAGCCCAGGCATCACGGTCCCGCCCTTCGCATCAATAATTTCGTCAGCGATCGATGGTTCGACGTCGCCAATTTGAGTAATCAGGTTGTCTTCAATAAGAACCGATACGTTCTCGATAAGCTTGTCATCAGTACCATTAAAAACGTTCGCGTTAGTAATTAGCTTTTTCATGTCGTGTTCCTCGTTTCTGTTGAGCATTATTAGCTGATGAACTCATCATAAACGTACACCGAACACAGAAATGGCCATTTGACGACACCAATAGAGCGCAAACTCGACAGTAACTACTTCTTCGAGGATGTAAAAAAGCCAACTCTTTCCGAGTTGGCTTTAGAATCAGACCTTGTTCTATCTACATACATTATTTGACGAAACAATTGTTGACTGACGAGAGATTTATAACAATTGACCAGCAACCGAGAAACGTCACTAATCAACCCTTATTCATTCGCTGTCACAAGAGCATTAATCGCTGTACGACTGAGACGCTAAACGAATGAACGCATTGGTCTCACCATACTTTTTATACTCATCAACTCTCTGCAGTACTTCGAAGAACAGACCATTCACTTCTTTTGTATAGAAATGGAAAAAGCTGCCCGTTTCATCTTCGGTGTACAGAATGTTGTTGTGTTTCAGCTTCTCAATCAATCCATCATCGAGATCGTATTGTGCTTGTATGTCGAGATAATAGTTGGTGGGGATCTTCAGCTGATAGATAGGCGAAAGGTTCTCTGCTGCTTTGAATATATCTTTACACTCCAAAGCAACTTGATTGATACTCGCTCCATTAGACTCATTAAGAAACCTCTGCGCGGACGTGCGCTTAGCATTGGTTGTGTTTAATGCAATCTTAATCTTCTCGTTCGGACTTTTGATGGTTCGGCTAGTAATCAATCCGTTAATATCGGGTAGATCAAAGCTCTCTTCAGGAACAAAGCCAAAGATAGATTTGTAGAAAAATAGGTTCGACAATAACGTATCCGTCGACACGACCTGACCAATATGGTCGATACGTAATAGGTTGTCATTGACGGCCTGAGATGGCTCTACAGCGACAAAATCAACGTCGTAGAATTTCTCGGCATGATTTTCATCCAGTAAATGAATCATAAGCTGACTTGAGCTTTTTAACGTTGGAATGTCTAGTTCATTTTCCTGGCGCGCCTGGAATATCGCTGGGCTATTATAGCGTTTTGCCAACTCCGCCAATCGGTCTGAATCTTTGGTCAAGACGCCCAAGGCACATACCGACTCACCATGTCCTTCAAGGTAGCTTTGCGCATTACTGTTCTTCTCGTAATTGAAAATCAGATTGATGTCCCCTATCTGATAAAGGTCAACATTTTTGCTTTTATGGTTGTGCGTTTTTTGGAAACCAAGCGACTCAATTACATCAGTAAACGCGTTATCCTCTCGATCTTTGACAGCAAACTCAATGAAACTCAGGTCAGACACACTCGGCATTTCAAATAAGTTGTCTGTTTGGTCTTCTAGCCATTTCAGAGAACGAATGCCATCAACGGCCTTCTCTTTAGGGGAAGAGGCTCGAAACTCATCATTAAACACTTCGTGTGAGAGATAGTCGTCATACCCTTTGTCCTTCAGCGTCTTCACAAAGTCTATGACCGGAAAGTCTCCTTGTCCTGGGAAGCATCGGTAATGTCGGCTGTATTGCAAGATGTCCATTTGCATTTTTGGCGCATCGGCGACTTGAACCAGAGCAATCTTTTCTACCGGAATATCATTACGTAATGTGTCTAACGTGTTGCCGCGTGCGAACATATGGAAGGTATCAAGCACGACACCAAGATTGGGGTGGTTCACCATGTTCACCAAATTCCATGCGTCATCGTAGTCAGCAATATGACGTCCCCATGCAAGCGCCTCATAACCAAGCTCCAAGTCTTCACGCTTAGCCAGTTCGGCCAACGCGTAAAGATCTTCCGCGCAGCGGTCTAAGTTATTTGTGGAACGCGGGTGTACGTTACTGCACATCATTAGGCGTTTGGTGCCAAGCTGGTGTGCGAGCTCCATTTTGCGCTCCATCATTTTGTATTTCTTCTGGCGCAAACCATCTGGCATCCCTTCCATATCACGGAAAGGCTGAAGCACTAAAATGTCCAAGCCCATACTGTCAGCAATGCGCTTTACATCGGAGGCAGAGCCACGATATTGAGTCAGATCATTTTCAAATATCTCGATAGCATGGAATCCTGCTTTTGCCGCTGCATGCATCTTCTGCTCAAGAGTACCGGATAGACAAACCGTTGCGATTGAGTATTTCATTCTGAGCTCCTATTTATCGATTAATACAGATACATCTTGAACAGAGACATACGCTTCTGTTTCGGTCGCCTTAATAATGGCGTCGACAACTAATAAGTTCTGTAGGCCATCATAAACACTCACACGTGGGGTCTTTTCATCGCCACGAATCAACGCACAAAAGTGTTCCAACTGACGCTTTAATGGATCTTCTCTTGTTACTTCTTCCTGACGCTCCTCCATTGCATTCCACCATGACGGCGTAACTTCATTTTGGAATGTCTTAATTTGCATGGTTGGGATAGACAACGAACCTTTGGTGCCCGCTACGTGGTAGCAATCTTCGGTCTCGTACGTCGCGTAGGACTTATTCTCTTGTGATGTTTGCTCCCAGCTGCGAGGACTTGCTGAAGAGTCTGACAGTAAAAACGAGCCGAGTGTGCCGTTCGTAAATCGAAGCGAAATAACCGTGGTATCTTCGACTTCAAATTCACGCGTTGCATTAGAGTTGAGCGCTTGAACGCCAACAATGTCACCCACTAAGTGACGGAGATTACCAATTTCATGGATCATATTAATAAGAATTGGGCCGCCGCCTTTTACTTTGCGCCATGGGCCTTCATCGTAGTAATCATCAGGCTTGTAAAACATTGCACAGCCCATAATCGACACGGTTTTACCCAGCTCACCACTGTCGATAATAGATTTGGCCTTCTCAAGTAGCGGACTATATGCACGGTGATGGCCAACTAACATTTTGGCTTCTTCACGCTTGGCATGTTTAAGCAGCTCAATCGCATCATCAATGGAATCGGTCACCGGCTTCTCGACAATAGCAGGCACCCCAGCTTGGATACATTCATGGGCTTGGATCGCGTGTAGTTTATTGGGTGTGGCAAGAATGACACCATCGGGTTTGTCTTGCGCAAACAGTTCCTCCAAGCTCGAGTAAACTTTCACTCCATATTCATTCGCGATCGCTTGGGCACTCGGAAATGGGTCAACAATGGCCGACAACGTCGATTGATTATTTTCCGACACAAGTTTGATGTGAGTTTTTCCGATCAAACCGGCTCCAGCAACAGCTATTTTAACTTGTTTCATGTTTTGACCTTTTATTTACGTTACGCGCTCTGGCGCGTGTTTATAGTTATGATGTGGTAAGTGAGATAACGACTGACAGCGAAAAACCCGATGCTATTGTGGTGACGATCAACGTATTTAAACAAAAGCGCTGCTGCTGATAGCAGCCACCAAGAATTGGATAGATAGATAGCATCGGTGCCGCTGCAAAAATCAGTAGTACGTATTGCATGTCCCCCTCAACTGGCAGTTGCGATAACAGCATCAACGCCACCAAGGGAAAGAAAACCAGCTTCATAGACGACACAAATGCGATGCGTTTATATTGCTCAAACTGCAGTGACTGCCCCAATGCCCCACCTATGGCAAACAGCGCTAATGCCACCGATGTTGTTGCGAAAATGGATACGCTATCAGCAACAAAACTTGGCAACGTGACACCGGTGATATTGACCATAAGTGCAAACAGAATCGCCAAGATAATGGGGTTTTTGGATACGCGCTCCAGCACGCCCATGATCTGAGTTTTCCAACCTGCGCTTTTGCCCTGAGCAAACTCCAATAACACTAAGCTAATGGGAATAAACACTAAGTTCTCCACCAGCACGCACATTAAAAACGCTTCAACGTACTGACCGTTATAGAGCGAGAGAACAATAGGCAAGCCCACAAATGCACTGTTGGGCATCCCGCTACCTAGCCCGTTGATGTAACTCTCAGTCCAGTTAAATTTGAACATGTAACGGCTTATCACTATCGAAGCTATCATCGACACCAAACCAGCAATGGCATAAATCAACATAAAGTTGAGGTCGATGACTTGAGTGAGTTCTATGCTTGTTAAACTGCTGACTATGACCGCAGGCAGTGAGACATACAGCACGAACTTGCTGGTTTCCGCGACAAACTGTTGGCTAAAAAGCCGTTTTTTGATTGAGAGAAACCCTGCCACTACAATCAATATGAGTGGCAGTAATACTTCTAGAACAAACATTATTAGCGTCTAATACCCGAGCAATTGTGGTAAGAAGAGGACGCTTTGGGGCACGAAGGTAATAAAGAACAATACCAACACCTCAAGCAAAAATAATGGCATTACCTGCTTAGATATGGCGGCTATTCCCACCTTAGAAATCGTATTCGACACGAACAAACAGATCCCCATTGGCGGCGTTATCAAACCAATCATCAGATTAAAAATCACCACAATGCCAAAATGGACTGGGTCGATACCGAAGCTCATTGCTATTGGATGGAAGATTGGAATGAGAATCAGCATTGCGGCAATGCCTTCCAAAAATAACCCAACAACCAAGAGGATGACATTAACCATAATGAGGAACATGATTGGGTCAGAAATCGAACTCAATACCTGTTGGCTAATAAACTGAGGAACTCTAGAGAATGTTAATAGCCAGTTCGCGACAGACACAACAGCAATCAAAATCAGCACAATGGATGAGTCACGCATCGATCGCATAAATACTTCTGGTAAGTCTTTAATCGTGATCGATTTATATAAGAACATACCCACAGATAGCGCATAGAACGCGGCGAAAGCTGCAGCTTCCGTTGGGGTAACCACTCCCAACAAAATAGAGCCGAGAATAAAGATTGGCATACTCAAGGGAACAAATGCTTTGACCAATGCTTTACGGCGACTCGTTCTTTGAGTCGTACCAACAATGTTGTGCTTAGTCGCGTAGAAGAACACGAAAGTAGACAGTGCGATGGCCGACAAAATACCCGGTACAATACCCGCCAGGAATAATGCAGGGACAGAAACACCACTGGCGATCAATGCATAGATTATTACCGGAATACTCGGTGGGATCATAGGACCGATAACCGATGAGGCTGCGGTCAGCGCAGAGGAAAACGCTTTGCTGTAGCCCTCTTTTTCCATTTGAGGAATAAACACACGCCCTAGAGCAGATGTATCAGCGACGGCAGAACCGGAAATACCCGCGAACATAACAGAGGACCAAATATTCACTTGAGCGAGACCGCCACGAAGGTGGCCAAACAGCGCATTAGCGAAGTCAATAATGCGATTTGTGATGCCGCTTTTATTCATCAATTCACCAGCCAAAACAAACAGTGGCACAGCAAGAATCGAGAATGAATCTAAGCCGCTAAATATGCGCTGGGCTACCAAGCTGATTGAGATAGGAGTGCTCGCTACGTAAAATGACATTGCCAACATAATGGCAAATACCAGAGGAACACCAAATACGAGCATACCGCCCATTAAAGCTATTGATGGCATAGTAAATCCTTATACGTCGCCTTGAGTTAAACGAGAAGAAGTCTGTTGATTACGCAGTACTTTCACATGTTCGGCCAAGCGCAGTAACGCTGAGACAATCAAACAAATGCCGCCTACCACTAACGCGGCCTGAAAGTAATACATGTTCACGCCAATCCCTGGGGACTCGATGCCACCGCGCTTCATCACAAAAAGGTAGCCGGAATACGTCATGACACCCGCACACACCAGTACTAAAATATCAACGATGACTTCCAGTGCTTTTTGAAATAAGCTTGATTTGATTGAGTCGAGGACTGCAAACTTAATGTGTAGCCCCTCTAAATAACACAGCGACGTACCAAACATAACGCCGTAAATCATCGAGTATTTGCACAGTTCTTCACCCCATAAGATCGACGTATTAAAAAAATAACGACTGATGGTGGTAATTAGCATCACCGAAAACAGTACAAATAGTGATGAACCTGCACAAAACGCTAAGAGTTTTTTATACTGTTCCATCATGATTACCCTTCCCCTAGCAGAGAACCGCGACACGAAACAGTGTTGTGCCGCGGTAAATAGATTTACTTGCTTGCAGCCTCAACAGCCTGAAGCGCCCCATCAATCCATTTAGAGTCAACCGTACCCTCTAGCCATTTGATAACCGCAGGTTGCGTTTGATCGCGGAACTGCTTCTGTTGCTCTGGTGTTAGCGACGTAATCTTCATGCCTTTTTGCGCAAGAACTTCGAGCCCCTCTGCTGAGTTGACTTGCTGGATCGCACGGCCGACGGTTCCTGCTACATTAGACGCGCGATCAATGATGGCTCGGTCAGTATCAGATAGGCTCTGGTAGAAATCCTCATTCATTAACAAGAAATCGGTACCATAGACGTGACCATCGAGCGTGATGTACTTTTGCAGCTCGTAAAACTTATTCGCACTGATAACACTAACTGGGTTTTCTTGACCGTCGATGACTCCGGTTGTCAAAGCTGCTGGCACTTCTGGGAATGCAATTGGCGTTGGTTCCGCTTTTAGTGACTTGAGTAACTCAACGTATAACGGTGTTGTCATTACGCGAATCTTTAGACCTTTTAGATCATCTGGGGATTTGATCTCACGCTTTGAATTAGTGAAGTGACGAAAACCCGTTTCACCGTACGCTAAGTTACGTAAACCGGTTGTTTTAAGACATTGCTCGCTTAGTTGCTGACCAAATTCACCATCTAGCACTTCCCAGGCAACCGGTGCCGATGGGAAAAGATAAGGAATCTCTAAAACGTTAGCTTCTTTACAGAGCTTAGAGTATGCCCCAGAGACCATCGCCATCGTCAGCATTCCCTCTTGCGCTGACTGTAGTAACTCGGTCTCACCACCGAGCTGACCAGATGGATAGATGTTAACGGCGATTCGACCACCCGATTCCGCTTCAACGATATTCTTGAATACTTGTGTCGCAGCACCTTTCTTAGAGATAGTCCAATCTTGAGAATCAACATGCCCAATCGAAATATCGATGTCAGCAGCGTGAGTGTTTACAGCGAAAGCCATGGATACGGCAAGGGATACAGTTTTTATAGTTTTCATCGGGTAGAACCTCCTGTTTCATTGCCGATAAAACTAACACTTGGATTTAACAAGTTAAAATTCACTTACTGAAAGCATTATTCAAAAATTATATAACAATACCGTTTATAAGAATTTAAAGAACAAAAACAATCCTTTTTAAACAGCAACTTAAGATAGAGCAAATAACCTACACACCATCAATAAATAGTCATAAACATCACGAGAATAGCCATTCATTATAGAGAATTAAGTCACACTTTCGAAACATTGTACCGTTATCACCTTCATCAAACGCCTATTTTCCGTTACTAATAGGTCATTCAGTAAAGGCACAGTGTTTGTAAGTGATATCTATATATCATTCTTAGTTTTATCGCTGGTCTCGACATCCTTATCAACACATCTAAGTTAAATTAATCACTTAAGGAAACTGCATGTTTAATATCCCTAATCTACGTCACTTACGAGCTATCTCTGAAGTCGTGCATACGGGAAGTATTAGCAAAGCATCCGATTCTGTATTTCTATCTCAGCCCGCAATAACCCAAGCCATCTCCAAACTTGAGAAAAACATCAATAGCGAGTTGTTCGAGCGCACCAGCGACGGCATGAAACCCACAGAACAAGGAAAAACGTTCGCATTTCGAATTGACCGAGCACTAGAAAACATAAGCCAAGGCATTGCTAACGCACTCAAAGTTGCAACCAAACAACGCAAAAGCAGTGTGCAACGCTACCTCTTCAATATCACGACAACCCAATTAAAAGCATTGATCGCCGTAGCAAATGGACAGAGCTTTACTGAGGCCAGTCGAATCCTGGAAGTATCCCAATCATCTGTATACCGAGCATCGAAAGATCTTGAACATATTCTCGGTTTCACGCTGTTTGAAAAAACCAGCACAGGTGTCACGCTCTCCAAAGCGGGTTCGGTTCTGAACAAAGCAAGTAAGCTTGCTTTTGTTGAAATAAAACAAGGACTTGATGAAGTTGACCTGTTAAGTAATCGTCACAGTAGTACCATCACTGTCGGCTGCCTACCTCTTGCTCGAACAGGCCTACTACCGAGCACTATCAATGAATTCTCCTTAGCTTACCCAGACTGCCAAATACAGGTTGTTGATGGCCCCTATAAAGATCTTCTTAACCACTTAAAGTATGGCGAGATCGACATCTTAATTGGCGCACTACGCTTTCCTATACCAAGCACTGACATCCGCCAAGAAACATTATTCGAGTCCAAAAACACTATACTTTGCCGAGCAAACCACCCTCTAACACAAAAAGACCATGTCAGCTTAGAGGATCTACAGCAATCCAGTTGGGTGGTATCATCAAAAGCAACGCCAACGAGAAAAATGTTCGAAGATCTTTTTACTAAAGGTGATATCGAAGTGCCAAATCGACTGGTAGAAGCCAGCTCACAGATGCTGGTAAAAGAGCTGTTACTAGGCAGTGATCGGTTGACGTTACTTTCTCAACATCAAATTCAACGAGAACTCAAAGAAGGACACCTAACTGCTCTACCTTTTGAAGGCGACGATCAGTCCCGACCTATTGGTTTAACCGTTCGCAAGAACTGGTTTGCTACCTCTGTACAAAAACATTTCCTGCAATTATTAAGAACAAACGGCGTCAAAATGGCGGTCTAATTCGACCGCTTTTTTCCAAAATTGAATACCCTTACTCTTTAATTGATTATCCATACCGAATGGCCAATGGTACTGTTTTGCTGTAACCAAAAATAATTAAAGACGACAAGGTGGTTATAGTGAGGGTCACAAGAATTGCATTTATTGGCTTTGGTGAAGCAGCGAAATCTTTTATTTCCGCTTGGAGCAATAAAGCCCCAGAAATAATGAATGCGTTTGACATAAAAACAAATAGATCCATATCTAGGGAAACAAAACTTCTCGAATATATCGATTATGGCGTCCAAGGTACATTTAGAGCGCAAGAGGCTATTCATGGCGCGCAAGTCGTGTTTTCTCTTGTAACAGCAGACCAGGCTGAAACAGCAATAAAAGATATCATCCCGTCACTGGGTCACAAGCAGCTGGTTTTGGACTGTAACTCCTGCTCTCCACAAACAAAAAAAGAGCTTGCAAGGCTAACTGAACAACAAGGCTCAAACTATGTTGATGTTGCTATCATGGCGCCTGTACTTCACAGCGCTCCAGCGATTCCAGTTAACCTTTCAGGTCCTAAAGCAAAACAAGCCGCCAGTTACCTCACCAGTTTGGGGTTTAAGACGCAAGTCATCTCAGAGAGGGTTGGAGATGCATCAAGCATTAAGATGCTGCGCTCCATACTCGTCAAAGGCTTTGAAGCACTCACTACCGAATGTCTTGTTGCTGCACGTAAGTCGGGAGTGGAAAAACAAGTGCTTAAGTCCTTGAGCGA
This sequence comes from Vibrio sp. DNB22_10_4, assembly GCF_052879755.1. Lineage (NCBI taxonomy): Bacteria > Pseudomonadati > Pseudomonadota > Gammaproteobacteria > Vibrionales > Vibrionaceae > Vibrio > Vibrio sp. DNB22_10_4. The sequence continues at coordinate 198,960 of NZ_JBNNXW010000003.1, forward strand.
CACCTACCCTGAGCTGGCACTCACTAAACTGAGTCGCTACCACATGGAAAGAATGCTAAATCACGGAGAGCGAAGACATTCAGAGCTGAAAGAAGTCGAGGCATTGCTGAAGGATCTCAAGATAAACCACTCTATGGTGACGGGTGCCATGAACTGGCATCAGATGTTGGGCGCTATGCCTATAGAAGAGCAGCAACTGCCTTTGGAAGAACTGTCAGATGAAATAATCAAACACTTGCACGCGCCAAATTAACTCGCGAATGCAAAATATATTACCAATCCAAACCCTACATCGCTTGAATACAAAAGGAATGATTATGAACGTGTGTGTCGTAGGCGCAACCGGCGCTTTTGGTCAAAAACACCTCGAAGCTTTACGTAATATCGAAGACGTCAATGTAACTGCCTTGGTGGCACCAGAGCAGGACAAGCTTGACCAGCTAATTACCGAGAAATATCAAGCAGCACAAGGCTTCAGTTCTCTCGAACAAGCGCTGAAGTCCGACGACTTCCAAGCAGTGATCCTTGCGACGCCAACCCAAATGCACGCTGAACAAGCAATACAATGTATGGAAGCCGGCAAACACGTTTTGGTTGAAATACCAATGGCTGACAATATCGAGGACAGCTATAAAGTCGTTGAAACACAGAAGAAAACCGGTGTCGTTGCTATGGCTGGACACACACGTCGCTTCAACCCTAGCCATCAGTGGATACACAACAAAATCGCCGCAGGTGAACTGACTATTCAGCAAATGGACGTTCAAACCTATTTCTTCCGCCGCACCAATACCAACGCTAAGGGAGAGCCGCGAACGTGGACTGATCACCTACTTTGGCACCACGCTTGCCACACCGTCGATCTTTTTCAATATCAAACGGGTCAAAAAGCCTCCAAAATTCAAGCAATGCAAGGACCGATTCATCCTGAACTTAACATTGCCATGGACATGAGCATTGGAATGAAAACCCCATCAGGCGCGCTGTGTACACTGTCCTTGTCATTCAACAATGATGGACCGTTTGGCACCTTCTTCCGTTATATCTGCGATGAGGGAACCTACATTGCACGTTATGACGACTTATTTGATGGCAATGAGAACCCTATCTCGCTTGAAGGTGTTGCTGTTTCGAATAATGGTATCGAACTGATCGATAGAGAGTTTATCGACGCTATCCGCACAGGTCGCGAACCTAATTCCAGCGTTGCAAGCTGCTTACCCGCGATGGAAACCCTACATGAACTTGAACAACAACTGCAACAACAGTAGGGACGACGAATGCGAAAGATTGGCGAAACTACGTTAGCTCCAGTGGCATTAGGCTGTATGAACCTGTCCCACGCCTACGGGAGGCCACCGACTGAGAAACACGGTATTGAGCTTCTCAATCAAGCACTAGATCTCGGTTACAACATGCTAGATACCGCTGCGCTGTATGGGTTCGGAGACAACGAGCAACTGCTAGCTAAAGCGGTGGGACATCGCCGCAATGAATATTTGCTTGCAAGTAAGTGCGGCATGTTCAAAGGAGCGAATGGTAAACGCACCATAGATGGTCGCCCTGAAACACTTCGCCAGACTTGTGAGCAAGCACTCCGTCGATTAAATACCGATGTGATCGACCTTTATTACCTGCATCGTTGGGACAAATCAGTTCCGATAGAAGAGAGTGTGGGCGAGCTATCAAGACTCGTCGACGAGGGCAAGATTAAACACATTGGCTTATCTGAAGTGTCGGCAACCACACTTGAAAAAGCGCATTGCATCCACCCTATTGCAGCAGTGCAATCGGAGTATTCCCTATGGTCTAGAAATGCTGAAATCGCTGTGATTGATAAGTGTCGTGAGCTTGGCAGTGCGTTTGTTTCATTCAGCCCTGTCGGACGTGGAATTCTCAGTGGTGAATTGCAAAGCAATCAATTTGTCGCAGGAGATATTCGTAATGCTATGCCGCGCTTCAATGACGATCACTTCAGCACTAACTTAGCGACAGTCGATAAGTTTGCTTGCCTGCTTCCAATGTTTGCAGAAGAAAATACTTCTGTGCCATCCCCAACATTGGCGCAATTTGCATTAGCTTGGACACTAGCAAAAGCACCCAACTCGATTGCATTGCCCGGCACCACCAGCATCAAGCACTTAGAAGACAACTGGAATGCTCAGCAATATTCAATCTCAAGCGCTCTATTGGATCAAATTGAACGTACTGTGCCGCAAACAGCGTTTATCGGCAGCAGGTACAACACACAGACACAAGCAGAGATTGATACCGAAGAGTATTAGCCTCAAACCAAACAATGAAAACAAGCTCAAAAAAGAGCGATAAAGAAAGTGAAGGATTAATAACATGACAAAGAAAACAGCTTTAGTAATCAGTGCCCATTCTGCCGATTTCGTATGGCGTTGTGGCGGAGCCATCGCCTTACATCAAAAACTCGGCTATGAAGTGACCATCGCTTGTCTTTCTTATGGCGAGCGTGGCGAGTCAGCAAAGCTATGGAAGCAAGAAGGAATGACAATTGAAGATGTTAAACGCATCCGTCATCAAGAGGCGACCGCTGCCGCTGCTGCCCTGGGCGTTAGCGACATTCGTTTTTTCGACTTCGGGGACTACCCTCTTGAAATCGACAAAGAAGGCAAATACCAAATCGTCGACCTAATTCGTGAAGTTCAACCTGAGTTCATCATGACGCACTCTAAATGGGATCCTTACAACACCGATCACATGTACGCCACTGAGATCGCTCTTCAATGTCGAATGATCGCTCAAGCATGGGGTCATAACCCTGGTGAAAAAGTACTTGGTGCACCACAGGTTTACCTATTCGAACCACATCAAAGTGAGCAAATGGAATGGAAACCTAATACCTTCTTAGACATCTCTGAAGTGTGGGAAAGCAAAAAAGCGGCCATCGAATGCATGCAAGGTCAGGAACATCTATGGACTTTTTATGAAAATCTTGCTGAAAATCGCGGCAATCACTTTAGAAGAAACTCTGGTGGACAAGCAGGTGGCCGAAGCTGTCAACATGCCGAAGGTTTTCAAGCTATCTTCCCGCAATGTGTTGACTCATTATAACGCACATTAATGCGTGCATGAATGCATTAAAACCTTCAAAACAATAGCAATACAACCGCTCGCATATCTCTATTGCCTCACAATTGAGGCAATAGTGCAACGATCACAAAACCGACCATTTTTATAGGGATTAGACTACAAATAACAAGTTTAAGACATCGGTAAGTAACACCTTCAATATATTATTGGAAAGCTCAGCTTACACTCGCCACGACTATAAAATTACTACTCCAGGGACGAGAAAAACATGAAAAAGAACATCCTAATTGCAGCCTTGCTCACTGCTGCAATGACCTCTACCGCTTCACTTGCTTCCGAGCGCATTTCAATCGGTACGGGCGGCACTGGCGGTCTATTTTACGTTATCGGTGCGGGTATCGCAGAAACCGTAAACAAACATGTTGACGATACAACCGCTCGCGCAGAAGTGACTGGCGCATCTGTCGAAAACAACCACAGAGTCGCCGCTGGCCAAATGACGATCGGCTTCTCTTCTTCATCCACACTGTTTGAAGCTAAAAATGGACAAGGACCATTTGAAAGAACCGGGGCGTTAGATGTAGCAAGTGTCGCGTATCTTTATCCGGCGGTTTTACAAGTGGCAACCGTCAAAGGTAAAGGGATTAACTCGTTTGACGACTTGAAGGGTAAACGTGTGAGTGTAGGTCCTCCGGGCAGTAATGCTGCCGTTATCACGCAGCGTTTGCTTGAAGAGTATGGCGTTTTCAAACAGATAACCCCACGCTTTTTATCATACACTGAGGGCGTGAAAGCGCTTGTTAGTGGTCAGGTTGATGCCACAGTTGTTTTAGCCGGTGCGCCAACCTCTTCTCTCATCGATTTAAACTCTCAAGTAGATATGAAGCTACTTTCCGCCGATAAAGAGAAGCTTCAAAGCATGGTCGAAAAGTATCCTTTCTATCAAGTCGCTCAATTGCAGCCAGGGGTTTACTCTGATATTGCAGAGCCAGTTACGGTTATTAATGACCCGGCGATTTTGTTCACCAGTAGTAAAGTAGACAAAAACCAAATCTACAGCATTACCAATGCAATTTTCTCTAACTTGGATGAGCTGGTACAAGTGCATCCCCAAGCTAAAAATATCCAATTAGAAACCGCTCCAACGACCCCTATCGATTTGCACCCGGGTGCGAAACAATACTTCGACGAGTCTAAAACTAACTAAAGGAACTCTCTATGAAGCAGACCTCTTTCTCAAGTCTGCTTCTTCCATCTGAGTCCTTAGGTTGGAAGGAGCAACTTGTCGTATCTATTTTGTTCAGTGTATTAGCCGTTGCGACGGCTGGTCTTGTTCTTTACGGCGCCTATTACGGGGGCATCACTGCCCTACTTTTACGTTCATCATTTTTCTCTTTAGTCGCTTGTGCGGCCATGGTTTTCTACGCCTCCCAAACACAGTCAGTGTTTCTACGGACTGGTCTCTACTTGCTGTCCCTCATCGCGTTAATTCCCGGCCCCTACTTATGGAACTCTTATATTGACATCATCATGCGTGGTGCGATGTCCGTTTCTGAAGACATTTGGGTATTCCTCGCCCTCATCTTAGTCATTTTTGTATTTGTAAGGCAGGCCGTTGGCCGAGCTCTGATCATTTTAATGGCTACTGCTTTTGCTTATGTCTATTTTGGTGACTTAATTCCAGGTGAGTACGGACACGGTGGCTATGATCTGCACCGATTAACATCAACACTGCTTCTTTCAACAGAAGGTGTTTATGGTGTGCCTATGGGGGTCGCCGTAGAGTACATTTTCTTGTTCGGTTTATTTGGAACCATACTAACCAAGATAGGAACCGGAGCCGTATTTGTTGATATCGCTAGAGGACTAACAGGACGCGTTCAGGGTGGTCCTGGATTATCCGCTGCACTGTCGAGCGCTTTGCTCGGCTCTCTCAATGGCAGTGCGGTAGCAAATGTGGTCACCACGGGTACATTCACTATCCCCCTAATGAAGCGTGTTGGCTACAGCCCGAAATTAGCAGGCGCAATAGAAGCCGCCGCCTCGTCAGCAGGACAGATCATGCCACCTGTCATGGGGGCTGCTGCCTTCTTAATGGCAGAAATGATCGGTGTTCCTTACGCAGAAATCGCACTGGCTGCCTTAGTTCCTGCACTGCTATATCTACTCGCACTAATGATTTCAGTGCGCTTAGAAGCAGGCCGATTAGGTCTTAAACCCGACTCTGAGGCGGGTTGGGCGCTACTTAAAGCGACCCTGCAGACTAAGATTTACCTGCTATTGCCTCTGGCCGTCCTAGTGGGTCTGATGATCTCCGGACAGTCACCAACCCAAGCGGCGGTCATGGGTATTATTGCCGGCCTGGTTATTAGTCCATGGAAGCCAGAGACTCGTGTTAACTGGGTCGATCTGATTGATTCCTGCAAGGACACCTTGGTCAATACACTGCCCATCGTAGCGGCTGTTGCCTCTGCGGGTATTGTGATTGGTATTTTGAACTTAACGGGCATGGGTCTGATGATTTCTGGCCTTATCATTGACGTTGGTGACGGCAGTCTCTGGACGGTTTTGCTGTTAACGGCACTCGCTTCTTTTGTTCTTGGAATGGGACTGCCAACCTCAGCGGCCTACCTTCTCTTGGCAGTTCTCGTTGCGCCTGCAATGACACAACTGGGCATGGAAACGATTTCCGCCCACATGTTCATTTTCTATTTTGGTTTGGTGTCAGCAATTACGCCACCAGTCGCACTCGCAGCGTATGCCGCAGCCACAATATCAGGAGCAGACGCCAATGAGACGGCCATCGAATCAATGCGTTTAGGGTTTGTTAAATTACTCATCCCATTCTTATTTGTCACTATGCCAGGCGTGTTACTGATCGGTGATGGTTTAAGTATAGTAGTGGCTATCTCCCTAGCGACTATGGCAACAATATCCATGAGTATTGGTTTCTCTGGCTGGTTAGGTGTTCCATTGACATGGATGAAACGAAGCGGCTTTATCGCTGCTGCGATTTTTATCGCTTGGCCAGAGGCTGCAACTAACTTTAGTACCCCGATAGTGTTAACTAGAGCGTTGGGCTTCATTTTGTTTGTCGCACTATGCTTCCTTGTACGCGCTAAAACCAAGCAGCAAGTAGCTCACATTGTTTAGACACTAACATCGAGGACAATGGAAAGCCCTTTTCCTGAGCTCGAACCTAGAACCTAGAACCTAGAACCTAGAACCTAGAACCTAGAAAACATGTTAGGCCAGTCGTTGAATCGACTGGCCTTTTTTGTGTCGTTAAGTGCGCCAACACCATGGCTAACCAAGCCTCTTCTCTTCATGGCTTTGGCTCCGGTTCTAGCTCTGACGCCCATTCAACACTCTTGTATTTCGCGGCCTCCTTAGTAACTGGGTTGTTCGCAAAAGACTCTGCCGATAGCTTACGCTGCGCTAAAGCCTCTTATTCGATTGATGCAGTATCAGAGCATGTCCGGAGTCGTCGCTTTCCCTAGATACTAAAAAACCTCAAGCATCACTGCTTGAGGTTTCAAAAAAGAGAACGGTTAGACGTTTATGCCTAATTGTTCTCAATCAGCATGGTACCTGCACCTGTATTTGAAATAGGCGCATGATAGCTACTTTTAAGAACATTTAACTCACCCGTTAGTGCGCCTCTCATGCCTAACCACATAATCAATTCCGCGCCCTGTGCACCGCCTTGCTCGACCAGATCATAAATCGACAGTTTGGTTAGTGTTTCGGGATCATCAATGAGTTTTTCCATACAATAAAGATCAAACTCTTTGTTAATAAAGCCAGCGCGTTCGCCATCAAGTTGATGCGACAACCCTCCTGTACCAAGCACAACCACTTTAAGGTTTTGGTCGTAACTTTCGATCGCTTTACCTATCGCCTTACCGAAGTCAAAACAACGTTTCGGCGATGGCATTGGGTGTTGCTCAACGTTGATGCAAACAGGGATCACCTTCATATGACCATAGCTAAAGTTCGGCCACATAAGCTGCATCGGAACCGTTAACCCATGGTCTACTTTCATTTCTTGGCAAATCGTAATGTCGAATTCATCTTCCACCAACTGGTTACAGATATGCCAGGAAAGCTCTGGGTCGCCTTTAATTTCAGGAATAGTCGGAATCCCCCAACCTTCATCGGCATTTTTATAAGAAGGTGCAGCACCGATCGCAAATGTCGGCTTTTTATCCAAGAAAAATTCCAAGCCATGATCATTGTAGAAAACAACGGCTACATCCGGCTTAACCTCATCAAGCCAATGATGGATAGGTGGGTAGGCATCAAACAGTGGCTTCCAATAGTCTGTCTGCTGTAGATTGTTCTCAATAGCCTTACCAATTGAAGGAATGTGAGAGGTAGTAATACCACCAACAACTTTTGCCATAATTATTTCCCCGCCTCTACTAACATTTGTTTGAATTCTTCTACTGTCATACCCGTCTGTAATGCACCAATGTCTTGCATATTTAGACCCAACATTCCGACGAATTTTGCCAGATAGTAAATGCTGCCACCTTCGCGGATAAGCCCTAAGACATCACGCTGCTGAATCGCAGTTTTCTGAGCTTCTGTTAAGCCATATTTGTCGCAGTAGGCCATCTCATTAGCAGTGAATTCGTCACGACCACACTGCTCGTTGAGCGAATGACACATCTTATTTAGGCCGTAGCCTTTACGAGCCATCTCGCCGTCAAACATCGTAGTACCAGGGATAGGTTTATTATTTAAGTAAGTCATGTTACACACTCTCCGGCCAGTAGAGTTTCATTGGATTAGTTACTAACAGCATCTGTTGCTGCTCTGCAGTCGTAGCAATTTGAGGGATCACATCCACTAGGTGACCGTCATCTGGCGTATGTGACTTCATATTGGGGTGCGGCCAATCCGTCCCCCAAAGCACTCGGCTTGGAAATAAGTCAACCAGGGTCTTAGCAAATGGCACAACATCCGAATAGTCTGGTGGAGTATGTGTAAGTCGCTCAGGACAACTTACTTTGCACCAGATGTTTGGATTGCGCTCCATCAAAGAGATAAACTTTCCAAACTCAGGGCTATCGATACCTTTTTCGACATTAGGGCGGCCCATGTGGTCGATCACTACGGTCATGTTGAGTTCTTCAAGGAATGGAATGACATCGTCAATGTCTTGCGACTCAAAGTAGACAACCACGTGCCAACCTAACGGGCGAATTTTATCGGCAATAGCTCTTAGTTTTTCGACTGGCACGGTATCCACCAAGCGCTTCACAAAGTTAAAACGCACTCCGCGAACACCTGCTTTGTCCATTTCAGAGAGCTCTTGTTCGGTAATCGTCTCATCAACAAAGGCGATGCCACGCGCGAGATCACCAGCGGTTTCAAGCGCATCAACCAAAGCTCGATTATCCGTGCTGTGACAAGAAGCTTGTACAATAACGTTACGGCTGAAACCAAGAAAATCACGTAGCGCAAACAGTTGCTCTTTTGATGCATCACAAGGCGTGTACTTGCGTGCAGGTGAGTAGGGAAACTTTGAAGCAGGACCAAACACATGACAGTGAGCGTCCACTGCGCCTTCAGGTACGACAAATTTAGGCTGGCTTGGATTAGGGTGGAATGGTAAGTAATCAGCGTCCATTTTTCTTCCTTGTTATATTCAGTAGGTCTGCTGTCCAAATACGGTTCCATCAAACAACTTACGCGCTGTTCGAAGAATGGCCGCGGACTTTACCTGATTGTTTTCAACGTCCAACACCACACTCATCTTTCCTATTGGGTGTTCAACATCCATCTTAATTGGATCTTCTGTAGTGACTTTGGCAATTCGACTTGCTGGGGTTTCTGGCAACATGCATGCCGTTGCTACACTTACGGCACCTAAAACGCCAATCGAAGCATGACAGCGATGTGGTATGAACGTGCGGGTAGATACCGCTCCGCCATACTGTGGAGCACTAACCAGCGCCATCTTCGGCACTGATAACGCTCGCACATCTCCCAAGTTCATCAACGGCCCCGCTTTTAGGCGAATCGACTCCAATCGCCGCTTTAACTCCACATTGTCATCGAGTGCTTCACGTGATTCATCTCCAGTCAGACCAAAGTCTTTCGCGATTAGCACCACCACTGGCATGCCATTATCAATCAACGTAACTTCAACCCCTTCAATCACATCTACGTGATTGCCACTTGGAAGTAGCGTGCCACAGCTCGAGCCAGCAGTATCTTCAAAACAGACCGCAATAGGTGCAGACGTATTGGGTACACCGTCTATGGCACAGTCACCAACGTAGCTGACTCGTTTATTCGGAGTTTGAACCGTCACCGTAGCAATCTGCATCGTGTTCTTCATAAAGATCCGAACAGAGGTTTCTCCCTCTTGCGCTTCCACCAATCCTCGTTCAATGGCAAAAGGCGCGACACCTGCTAAAATGTTGCCGCAATTTTGCTTCTCACTGATCAACTTTTTATCCACAAAGACTTGCAAAAATAGGTAATCAATATCGACGCCTTCACGTGTTGAAGGCTCTACCACCGCCACTTTTGAAGTAAGAGGATCAGCGCCTCCAATACCATCAATCTGCCTTACATCTGGCGAACCCATGATTGATAGCAAAAAATCATCTCGTTGCTTGTCATTGCTGGGTAAATCTTGACGGAGAAAGTAAGCACCCTTTGACGTACCCGAACGCATCCACATACAAGGGGCACTCAATACAGGACTAGACATATTTCAGCCCTTTCGCAGCCAGACGGTCACGCATTTGGTAAATATCCAGACCTAGCTCACCATTGGCCAAACGAACCCGTTTGTCTTCTTCACGCTCCATGCGAGCTAATGATTCATGCAGTACTTCTTCAGCTTCTTCGCGTCGAACGACCACTACACCATCATCATCAGCCACTACAATATCGCCAGGATAAACAAGCTCACCGGCACACGTCAGCGGAACATTTACGGAACCAAGAGTTTCTTTGATTGTACCCTCGCTAAATACAGCTTTAGACCAAACTGGAAAGTTCATTTCTCGTAAATCACGAGTATCGCGCACGCCGCCTTCAATCACTAATCCCACCACGCCACGAGCTTGCGCTGATGTAGCCAGAAGATCACCAAAGTAGCCGTGATTCGACGGTGATGTTGGCGCAAAGATTAAGAAGTCACCCTCTTGCGCTTGTTCTATCGCCACATGCATCATCCAGTTATCACCTGCCGCACCCGATATGGTCAACGCAGAGCCTGCTACGGCATCGCCTTGGAAAATCGGGCGCATGTAATGAGCAAGTAACCCCTTGCGGCCCTGCGATTCATGAATCGTGGCGACACCACATTTACGTAAACTCTCAACCACATTTTTATCTGGTCTTTGAATGTGTTGGACTACAAGATTGTTCTGCATGTTAATACCTTATTATCCTTGTAAATATCTGAACATACGGTTTGTTCTTGCTCTTCAAGCCGTAAAGCCCAAAGGCTGAAAAACTGAGTAAAATGAGGCCAAAAGCATCCGTAAATGGCGCGCTGAATGACTAAAGCCACTATAGCGGCCAGGTTGGTAATGCGATATTTCAATTATTTCTCAAGGTATAAGATTTTGAGATAGAAGTGACATTTACTTCGGACAGCGCGAGGGATTAAAACCCCGCTGCAAGTGGTTCTACAAAAATGAATAGGTGTTAATAAAAAGCAATTATCGCAAACGGACAACATTTGATAGCGTGATGAAAACACAACAAGGAATGAACTATGATTCAATGCCGACTTATTGGACAGAACATCCAACGCTCTCAATCCCCTGCTTTTCACAATCAGCTGGCACGCTCACTTAATATAGATTTGAACTATGAGCTGGACGAACTCACAACAAACTGCGCTCATGAGCTACAACAACATACTCTCGAACTGTTTAACGGCAATGTTGATTCTGCCAATGTCACATACCCATACAAAGAACAAGTACTCATTGCAGCCGATAGCATCGCCCCATGTGCGCAAAGGGTAAATGCAGCCAACACCCTAGTTAAAAGAAATGACAAAATTGTCGCCTTTAACACCGATTACAGTGGGTTTATCACCGCATTTAAGCAATTTCGTTCCAAACAGCCAGGTAATGTGGTTTTACTCGGGTGTGGTGGTGTCGGCAAAGCTATCTGCTTTTCACTTGTCGATTTAGGGGCTACTCAAATTGCCCTTTACGATAAAGAACCGAGCAAAGTCGCTGAGCTTGAACAGGCGCTCTCTAACGAGAGCATCGATACCATTCACTTAGATGAGTCGAACCTCGAACACTACATAAGACGCGCCGACGGGGTTCTAAACTGCACTCCTGTTGGGCATTATTCTACGCCTGGGTGCCCTATCGACTCGTCGTGGCTTGAAGAACAGTCTTGGGTGTTTGATGCCGTCTACACGCCTCACATTACAAAATTTACAATCGCCGCATCGCGCGCGTCTATTGACGTATTAAGTGGCTTCGAGCTCTTTTTCCACCAAGCCAATGATGCCTTTATGCTTTTTACTGGTGAAACCCCCACTAAAGAACAACTCGATTCCATTAAACACTCGCAGCTTTCGAAACTAGATTAAGGACGAACTACCCCATGAAAAAACTACTGATACTTAACGGCCCCAACTTAAACTTACTTGGCTCCCGCGAACCGCAGCAATATGGTTACGAAACGCTTGCTGATGTTGAGGAAAACTGCCGTAAAGTGGCTTCAGAGTATGGCTATGAGACAGAGTGTTTACAGAGCAACACCGAAGGCCACTTGATTGATGCCATTCACAAAGCAGGCACTGAGTTCAAACAAGGGAATTGTTATGGCGTGGTGTTCAACCCTGGTGCTTATACTCATACGTCAATCGCTCTACACGATGCAATCAAAGGCGTCGATGTTCCTGTAATCGAAGTACACATTTCTAACGTACACGCCCGTGAGACCTTCCGTCATCACTCCTATATCTCTCCCGTTGCTGCGGGCACTATCATTGGCATGGGAACGAAAGGCTATAAATTGGCAATCACCTTCTTATTGGATCGATAGACATTTACTAACGAAAATCGCATCTTACTCAGTATTCAAAAAGACAAAAATGCAGTAACTAATAACTAAAAAAAACCTCCAAAGTCTGACTTTGGAGGTTTTCCTGTACCTAGTAGCTATTAGATGTCATTAATGTGCACTACCCACTATTCACCCACCATTGTGATAGTTAACCACCACTGAATAATGCTTACCGGCAGCAATATCCTCGATCAAGTTACTCGATAGCACCACTCCATCAACTTCAATACAAGCCTGGGTTTTATCACTCACCCATTGATATTTAACGTCAAATATCGCGCCCCTAAACTCACGCTTCACGCTTGCTTGTTGCCAGTCGGAAGGCAACTGAGGAGCAATCATCAGTCCTTCTTTGCATCCCTTAAGACCAAACAGATTTTCGATGACTAGGCGATAGAACCAAGCCCCTGTACCGGTATTGAAGAGGTTACTCGAACGGCCTGCTGTGTCAGGATACTGGTAATACGCACCGCGATAGTAGTTTGGAATGTAAAGTGGTAACTGTCCTCTTTGAACAAAAGACTCACACTCTGGATCGGCCAGCATTTTACGCAAGGTGCTAAAGGCTCTATCTGACTGATTAATATGGTACATACTTGCTGCATAAAACGCAGCGGCATGGTTGTAGACGGAGCCATTCTCTCCTGAGCCTGGCCATTTTTGCGTTACACGGCCTACATCTTCACGCATTGCAGTAAATGCTGGTGCGCACAGCATCACGCCGTATGGGGTATCCAGTTGCTCATCCACCGCCTTTAACATTCTCTCTGTTTGCAGTGCATTGGGCATATTGGCAAGAAATGCCCAGCTTTGGGTATTTAAGAAAATACGCCCCTCTTTATCCTCTGGCACTCCGAATGTTACACCGTCATCGGTAATTCCTCGCGCGTACCAATCTCCCTTCCATAGATACTCATCAGCAATCACAACGAGCTCATCGACGGTGTGTTGGAACCTATCCAACTCGTTAGCGTCATTCACATCTCGAGATAAACGTATCCAAGACTGCAGTGCAAAACTGAGTGCTTGAGTGAGCCAGCCGGAAACGCCTTTACCCTTTGGCCCTACCATATTCATAGGGTCACACCAGTCACCTTGAGCAATATAAGGCAAACCACGTTCGTCACGTGCGCCGCACATATGGTGCATTGCCATGTTCATGTGTTCTAAGACGGTGCTCTTGTCATCAGAGTCTTGCCACGTCAGTAGCTCATCGAGAATAGCCCAGTCATTACTTTCGTTGATGTAAGACTCAAGGATCAGGGTAAGCCAGACGGAATGATCAGTGTGTGGTATCTGGTTGATGTATTTCAGCTCTGCTTCTGGAGTTAACAAAATGCCATCTGGCATTTCACCATCGCGCTTTTGCTGACTCAGTGAAGTAAGGATGACCTGTTTTGTCGACTCATGATTAACATAGGCCATCCCCATCCCATCTTGCAGATAGTTACGCGTCTGCGGGTCGGTGGTCAGACGATGCGTATCCCCATGATAGAACACTTGTCGAGGCAGCCAGTTGTTGACGAACTGATCAAAGATCTTATCCGGCGTTGAGATGTTTAATACCCCTTTGCCAGACTCAATGTAGTCGGCGTAATCCGCTGCTGCATGCTCTTTGTTATCGCTTAGGGTAAGCTCAAGCGTGTCAGCAATCTCTTGTTTATCCAGCGCAGGACCAAAAACAAAATTGTATTCGCTCTCATCACCCGGCTTTAGGTCAAGTTCAAACTGCATAATACAGGCTGGCATTTCGTAATGACTTGGTTGGTCACTTAAACTGCGTTTGTCGCTAAGCCCCGCTGGGTTGTGAAGGCCGCCCTGCCCTTCAAATCTAGGTAAACTGGTTTCAAAATGCGTTGGCTTAACATCGGATGCCAAGTACGTGATGTCTTTTAGATGCTTGTTCTTCGCGTAATCTTCAAGCTTTTGGTAAGGAGTAATAGACGTACAAACCACGGCGTTGAGCTCATCATCAAAGTGTGCGCCCATGTTCATCCAGGACATGTATCCCACTGGGAAATACGGAACCAATGACACCTTTCTTGATTGACTGTCACCATTACGCACCTTGACATGCCATAGCTCTGCCGCCAAATCTGGGCTGAGTGTCAGTGTCATCTCAAGTTCAATATCTGAATGCTTGATCTTCCACTTAATATCACTGAGACCAGGCTGAAATTCAAAGCTGTCTAGTTCTGCCTTAATAGGCGCAAATGGTGCAGAGAAAAGCTCCCCACTTTCGTCATCTCGAAGATAGAAAAAACGTCCCGGATGGTGCGCAAAATAAGGTTGCTCCGGCTGCATGAAACTCGTCGCCGCCATGTTCGGATTATGGGCGTATTTTTTCGGTTCTGGATTCATATATTGAGCGACAGCGTAGCCCTGACAATTCATGTGAATCATCATATGTTTATTCCACAAGTATCCCGCTGAATTTGGCACCAACGTTGGGCTGTCTAGCGAAAATCGAGCGCCAGCTTCAATGTAGTTCGTCATTCTATCTCCCTCTGAAGTACAACTTTGTTTGCGATTATTTTACTGAGTGAGTTGAGTCTCGAACCGACAGTGTCGGCTCAAAACGTGTTTGGATAGGGAGAGATTCCCCGTAGCATAAGTTGAGGATCTGGTGACAGGCATTGATAGAGATATCTTCTAAAGGAATACGTACACTCGTCATCGCCGGCGACGTATATTGAGAGATATCAATGTCATCATAACCGACAACCGACATCTGTTTGCCAACCGCAATACCCTGTTTGTTGAAAGTGGCAATCGCAGCCATTGCGCTGTTGTCATTTCCACAGAAAAGCGCAGTAAATGGGCGCTTTTTGTCTATTAAGCGCTGCGTGGCTTCTTTACCAAGCTCAAAGCTGTAACCACCATGCTCAATGAGGTCGACATCAACCTCGATACCCTCTTCCGCTAATCGATCAATAAACCCTTGGTGTCGGCTGAGTGCATCTTGGGCATTCATTCGACCTGTCACGATGGCAATCTCTTTGTGCCCTAACTCTATAAGGTGTTCTGCTGCTAATCGGCCTCCTTGGTAGTGATTTACACAAAAGGTCTTATCAATCAGCTCTTCAATGTCTCTGTTTATAAACACCACTTTTGGATAACGCGCCTCAATCCGTGCCAGCTCGACAACAGAAAGCTCCGGACACGACATCAGAATTCCATCACAGTCACGTTCAATTAAGTAATCTAGGCAGCCGATGCGCTCTTTATCCGTTTTCGCATCCTCGGCATTGGCGAGAATAATATGCTTATCGCGTTTTCGTAGCTCTCGCTCGATGGTTTGCAGCATCTTTCGATGAAAGGAGCCCGAAAAAGAAGGCACCCACAGACCAATAATGTTTGAGCGCTTCGACGATAGTGAACGCGCCATACTGTTTGGCCGATAATTTAACTCCGCCATCGCCGACGCTACTTTTTCCCCAGAAGCGGATGAGACTGACGCGCTCCCAGACAAGTATCTGGAAACAGTTCCAACACCCACACCTGCGAGTTTTGCCACGTCTTTTATTGTTGCCATTAGGTTTTACTCACGTTGGTTAAATTGATGACTTATCGTTAATACTAAAGCGATATCGGGCACTTATACAGCCAATTTTGCTAAAAATTGCGCATTTTACATGGAATGTGACCGGTAACACATGTTTATAAATCAATCAAAAAACCTCTAGAACAATACGGAAATGAGCGTTATAAAATAAATAAATGGAATCGATTCCATGACGACCAACCCAATTACAAAAACAGGCACAATAACGAAAACAAAAGGTATCCCCATGATGAAGAAACTTACGCTCGCTACGATCATTGGACTTATCGCATCTCCGGTTATTGCCAAGGAAGAAGCCGAAGTTATGCACTGGTGGACTTCGGGCGGCGAATCAGCAGCTATCAAAGTATTAGCAGAATCATTTGAGGCGCAAGGCGGCACTTGGAAAGACAGTGCGGTTGCTGGAGGCTCTAATGCCCGAAGTGCAGCGATGAACCGTATGCTAGGTGGCTCTCCGACGACAGCGGCGCTATTCAATACCTCTCAGCAATACCATGAAATGATTGCTGAAGGGATGCTGAACAACATCGATGACGTAGCGACGGCCAACAATTGGGAACAGATCCTGCCTGAACCAACGCTAAACGCCATTAAAGTGGACGGACACTTCTATGCCGCTCCGGTCAACATTCATATGCCTGGTTGGTTCTGGTACTCGAAAGATGCATTTGAAAAAGCGGGCATTGATAAAGAGCCACAAACGGTCGATGAGCTGTTCGCGAGCCTAGATAAACTAAAATCTGCAGGCTACATCCCACTTGCGCTTGGTGGTCAGAATTGGCAAGAGAACCTGCTATTCGCAACGGTTCTAAGTAATGTCGGCGGCAAGCAACTTTACCTAGATGCACTAGGTAAGCGCGACGCAAAAACACTAAATTCCGACGAGTTCAAACAGGTGGTCGATACCTTCCTGAAACTTAAGCCTTACGTCGATGCAGGTTCACCAGGTCGTAACTGGAATGACACGACCAGCCTTGTCATCAACGACAAAGCGGGTATGCAGATTATGGGTGACTGGGCAAAAGGTGAGTTCACTCAAGCTAACAAGATCCCTGGTCAAGACTACGGCTGTTTCCCAGGTCTCGGTGACGACTCACTCTATATTGTCGGCGGGGATGTCTTTGTCTTCCCTAAAACGGACGATGGCGCTCAAGTCGCAGCTCAGAAAAAACTGGTGGAATCGATGCTGAGCCCAGAAACACAGGTGAAGTTCAATAACCTGAAAGGCTCAGTGCCAGTTCGTACCGATATCGACGTTTCCAGCATGGATGTTTGTGCACAAAAAGGTGCAGCCATCCTCAAAGTGGCTGAGCGTCAAGTCCCAGATGGCTCAATGCTAATGGAAGAGTACCTGTATGGCTCTTTAAAAGACGCCGTCACTGAGGTGTGGAACGCACAGAACATGACGACGGATAAGGCAGTCGCCATCTTCACTCAAGCACTTCGCGATTAATCTCACTGTTGTTAACGGCGCACCTCGGTGCGCCATTCAATGAAATGCTTCCTCATTAAGACTTACTTTGGAGTGCATCCATGAATGTTGCTGCGGTGCAAAGACACCTAAAACGTAACGCCCTAGCCTATGTGGCTGCTCTACCCATGGCATTAACGGTCATGATTGCCTACATGGGTACTATGGTTTGGTCAGTACGTCTGTCGTTTTCTAGCTCAAGAATGTTGCCGAAAAACGATTTCGTTGGCTTTGCTCAATATGAGCGACTCTTTAGCACATCCCGTTGGATCGTCTCGCTAGAAAACCTACTGATCATCGCCTTTCTCTTCTTAGCGATTTGCTTTGTGCTCGGATTTCTACTTTCTGTGTTTATTGACCAGAAAATTAAAGCCGAGAGTTTTTTCAGAACCGTTTTTCTATTCCCTTATGCAATGTCATTTATCGTGACCGGTTTAGTTTGGCAGTGGATATTTAACCCTCAGTTAGGCATTCAAAACACCATGCAATCTCTTGGCTGGGAATCGTTCACATTCGACTGGATTGTTAATCCAAATATGGTGCTTTACACCGTTGTTATTGCGGCCGTTTGGCAAGGTGCCGGACTGGTCATGGCGCTGCTCCTCGCAGGCCTTCGTGGCATTGATGACGATCTCTGGAAAGCGACAAAAATTGACGGTATTCCCACTTGGCGTGTCTACATCAGCATTATTTTACCTATGTTGCGCCCAATGATTATTACAACCGTTGTATTGCTGTCGATTAGCATCATCAAAATGTATGACGTTGTAGTCGCGATGACAGGTGGCGGTCCTGGCGTGGCCAGTGAAGTACCAGCAAAGTTCATTATGGATAACCTATTCGAGCGCGCCAATATCGGCCTTGCCACCGCTGCTTCAACGGTAATGTTGACCACTGTCTTGTGCTTGATTACGCCATTTATTTACTCGAACTATATCAAGAAACAAGGTAGGTAACTTATGTCTGCGACTCTTTCACCTACAATGGGTGCGACACCCAGCAAACGCGTCATGTCTGTTAAAGCCCGTTGGGGACGCATTGGTGTCTATGGTTTTCTGACCATTACCGCCCTGTTTTTCTTGCTGCCGCTCTACGTCATGCTGGTCACGTCTTTTAAAGAACTCGAAGAGATTCGTCTGTCTTCAATCTTTGCCCTACCACAAAACTTCACGTTAGACGCTTGGAAAGTAGCTTGGAGCAGCGCATGTACTGGCCTTGATTGTAGTGGTCTGCAAGTGGGGTTTTGGAACTCAGTCCGTATCTTAATCCCTAGCGTGGTCATCTCGGTGCTGTTTGGCGCCATCAATGGCTATGCCCTTTCGTTTTGGAAAATAAAAGGCGCTAACTTACTGTTTGCGTGTCTTTTGCTTGGGGCATTTATCCCTTATCAGGTGTTTATTTACCCGCTGATTCGCGTTTACGCCGATATCGGGATCTATGGAACGCTTACGGGTGTTGTGGTTTCACACGTTATCTTCGGCATGCCGATCATGACGCTACTATTTAGAAACTACTACAGTACGTTGCCAATGGAGCTGTTTAATGCCGCTCGTATCGACGGCGCCGGATTTTTCAAAGTGTTCTTCACCATCATGCTACCTATGTCAGTGCCCATCATCATCGTTGCGGTGATCATGCAGGTGACGAATATCTGGAACGATTTCTTAATTGGTTTGGTTTTTGCGGGCAACGACAACCTTCCAATGACGGTTCAACTGAACAACATCGTCAACACCACCACTGGTGAGCGCGCCTATAACGTGAACATGGCCGCCACTATTCTTACATCACTCGTACCACTGATCATTTACGTCGCATCAGGACGCTGGTTTGTGCGTGGTATCGCCTCTGGCGCAGTTAAAGGATAACGCTATGGGAATCGTAAATATTAGCAAACTTGATATCAGCTACGACTCAATCAAGATCGTCGACCAACTAGACCTTGCCATCAATGACGGAGAGTTTTTGGTACTCCTTGGTCCTTCCGGTTGTGGCAAATCCACTCTATTGAATGCCATTGGTGGGCTGATTGATACCTCTGGTGGTTCGATACATTTTGATGGCAAAGATGTGACGTGGGCGGATCCTAAAGATCGCGGGATTGGCATGGTGTTTCAGTCCTACGCGCTATACCCAACCATGAGTGTTGAAAAGAACATGTCATTTGGCCTTCGTATTGCGGGTGTCGACAAAGAGACGATCAATAAGAAAGTGGCGTGGGCCGCTAAATTGCTCCAGCTCGAACCACTATTGAAGCGTAAGCCTTCCGCCCTTTCAGGTGGACAACGCCAACGTGTGGCAATTGGTCGTGCCTTGGTTCGTGATGCCGATATCTACCTATTTGATGAGCCTCTTTCAAATCTAGACGCAAAGCTTCGAGCCGAGCTAAGACTGGAAATCAAAAAGCTTCACAAAACGCTCAACGCCACCATGATCTATGTTACTCATGACCAAATTGAAGCACTGACATTGGCTGACCGTATTGCAGTGATGAAGGACGGTATCATCCAACAGCTGGATAGCCCGCACAATGTCTACAACAAGCCACAAAACCTGTTTGTTGCCACGTTCTTAGGTTCGCCTGCTATGAACTGCATCGAGGGGCAGTTGGAAGTGACACAACAGGCAATCACGTTCAACTCGCACGGATTACTCATCGATGTCACTGACTATCCATTTTCGCAGCCTCCTGCGGATAAAATGAATGTCACACTTGGCATTAGACCTGAGCACTTAATGGTGAAAGAAAATGCCGTCAATAACGCGCTAGTCGGTCAAGTAGAACTCGTTGAGCCTATGGGATCGGATACGTTAGTCTGGACGAAATTTAGTGACCAGCATACGCTGTCTCATCGAGTTACGTCTGAAGAGAGTATCGCTGCAGGCGATCAAGTCACCGTAAATATTGATGCAAAAAACTGCTCAATTTTCGATTCACAGACCACGCTTAGGCTTTAGCTCTCATTAACAACGCGGACACCTCACCTTGTGGGTGTCCGTTTGCCCTTCATCATTCGACTAACCCAGTTCACACTTTTCAAATATTCAAAACTCCAATACAATATTTGGCCTATATTGATACCAATAGAATCAATATAGGCCAAATATATGTTTGTCTACAACCACACTCCAGCCAGCATTGGTGAATCGCCTATCTGGTTGGAATCAACCAAATCCATCGTTTGGGTTGATGCTGCAGGCAGAGAGATTTATAAAACCTGCACCATTACCCATACCACTCACTGCTATACAGTCCCCTTCGATGTCACCGCCATCGTACCCGGTGAGAACGACTCGTGGATCTGTGCGAGTAAACAGGGGCTATTTCTTTTAAATCATCAATTTGAGGTCACTTCAAAGATCATCGACCCTTGTAGCGAGCAGGCCCACCTGCATTTAAATGACGCCATCGCATCACCCAACGGAGAGATCTGGTTTGGAACAATGAACAGCGCAGATTTAGACTTACCTGACGGAAAGCTATACGTATTGCGCGAAGGGGATTTAGTTAAATTAGATCAAGGTTTTAGTGTTGCTAACGGCATTGCGATTAACCAAAAGCTAAAACGCGCCTACTGCTCTAATATGTTCCAGAGGAAAGTTTATGAGTATCAGTTGGATGACTCTCTGACTCAAATACTCAGCAAATCTGTTTTTAT
The DNA here is from genome assembly GCF_052879755.1 of Vibrio sp. DNB22_10_4. Taxonomy (NCBI): domain Bacteria; kingdom Pseudomonadati; phylum Pseudomonadota; class Gammaproteobacteria; order Vibrionales; family Vibrionaceae; genus Vibrio; species Vibrio sp. DNB22_10_4. Next base: position 219,781 of record NZ_JBNNXW010000003.1, read on the forward strand.
TGAGTTCGATAAATCTCAAGGTTATCCCGATGGCCTAACAGTGGACAGTTTAGGCAACCTCTACGTCTGTCATTGGGACTGTGGCGTTGTCAGTTATTACTCTCCCTCATCCACACACATTGGACATCCAACTAAGCTCGGTGAAATAGAGCTTCCCGTTAAACACGCCACGCGTTGTACCTTTGGCGGACATAATTTAGAGACACTCTACGTAACCACCGCAGCTTACGAGCTGTCACCAAGCGAGGTCGAACGCTATCCGCAATCCGGTTGCCTATTTAGCCTACCCGCCCCAACAAAAGGTCACCCTGAACCTTGGGTGAAACACCATGTAATGTCACCATCTCTGCTTGTCGCTGGTTGAAACTCAACTCAGAGTTTGGGAATATAACGTCTTGTTGTCCTTAACTATTCAAGGGCAAACTTTTTAAGGGAAGATTAAGGTGTCAGAAAAAGTAAACTCAGTTGACCGTCTCATTGATGTAATTGAGAGGATCGGAGAAGCAGGAAGCCCTATCGCTGCCTCTGATATTATTTTTGAATCTGGCATTCCTAAACCCACGTGCCATCGATTGTTACAGCAACTTGAAGAGGCCAATTACGTTCAATCCGATGAACGCGGTCACTTTTACCCTGGCTCACAACTGCTCTCTATCGCACTCGACGTGAGATGGACAAACCAACACAAGTTACAGCGACAGGCGATACTTCAAGGGCTATCCAACAAGCTTGAGGAAACCTGTGGATTAGCACTCGTCAACGAAGACCCTTCCCCTCACATGGTGTATTACGATCGAATCCAAACCAATTGGCCGCTTCAAATCGTTATTCCGGTTGGCTTCCCTACTCCTCTATGGGCATCCGCCAGTGGAAAGCTTTATTTGAGCACGTTATCCGCCACTCAACTAAGACGAGTGTTCAATAAAATCGAGTTGACTCAGTATGCCAAAAACACCATTACCGATATTCAAGCCCTCAAAAAAGAACTCAGTTTGATTCAAAAACGCGGCTTTAGCCTGGATGATGAGGAGTTCATCGATGGGATGGTTGCGATTGCGCTGCCGCTGTATGACCAAGACAACAACTTCATGGCGGCGTTATTCTGTCATTGTCCAAAGAGTCGAAAAGACGTTACTGAGCTAGAGAATTACCTACCTATCTTGCGCGCAGCACAGCAGAACTTAGAAAAGGTATATCAGGATATGAAGTCACAACTTACGACGTGATGTTATCCTTCTACTATCCATCTATTGTCCATCTGCGGCACTGCGCTGAGTGAGGGTAAAATCCAAAATCTCTTGAGCAGCGCTCTTCATAGCAGGAATGTGCTGTTTTAACGCCTCAAGAGAAACACGAAAACTTGGTGCGTGGCAGAACAGGTAACCGAAGTGCAAGGCCTCTGAGCCTATTGGTACCGATACCGCGACCATCCCATCAACAAACTCTTCATTGTCTTCACCAAAGCCTTGTGCCTCAATACGTTCGAGTTCAACTAAGAACAGGTTTTCATTGGTTATGGTCTTGGGCGTATGAGCCGTTAGCCCCATATGCTGCACGACATTTTCTCTTATCTCTGGCTCTAAACTGGAGAGATATAGCTTGCCCGATGCGGAGGCTGCAATCGGTACAGGACTGCCTTCTGCCAGATTAATTTGCAGCGGCCAGTTACAGTTCACGCGCTCAAAATAGATCATTTCGATGCCATTTGGCACTGAAATACCGCACGTTTCACCAATGGTGTCTGAAAGGCGTTGTAGCACAGACGTTCTCTGCTCTGAAAAGCGCTGATTCTTCAAGATGTCGTGAGATAGAGACTGAAGATTCGGGCCTGCGATAACGCGGCCGATGATATTTTCTTGCAGGTGACCTAACGAAATGAGTTGATTGATCAGTTTATTGGCCGAAGCTGTGGGCATCGACAGTTGTTCGGCAATGGATTCTCGGTTGAGTTGACCACGGCTGTGAGCCACGATGGCAAGCACTTGTAGTACTCGGTCTAGAGTTGAACCTTTAGTAGTATTCGCCGAACTAGAGCTTGTCATAGAGCTACATTCATCCTTGATACGGTATTCGATATGCTTTGAATAGCCTATTGCTTTTACTGATTAAGTGCAACCTTGTAAAAAGCCTAAGTGAGTGATATTAAAAGGGCTTGTTTAAACAAGCCCTTGCCCTCATGTGCTTTGTAAGATCAATACCTACGCATTACTTCATAGTTGGCATGACGAATTCAGCTTGAGTCTGTGTGCTGTCCTTTGAACCGACTTTCACATCAGATTCAGGCCAACGAGTTGTGATGGTTTTCATTCGAGTAAAGAATCGAACACCATCCGGGCCGTGCATGTGCAAAGGGCCAAACAGTGAACGCTTCCAGCCGCCGAAACTGTGGAATGCCATAGGTACCGGAATAGGCACATTCACTCCCACCATACCTATCTGAACATTGGCGGAGAAATCTCGCGCGGTATCACCGTCTGCAGTAAAGATAGCCGTACCATTACCATATTCATGATCGTTAATGATTTGCAGGGCTTCCTGGTAGGTTTTAACTCGAACAATGCAAAGCACCGGACCAAATATTTCTTCTTGATACACAGTCATATCGGTAGTCACGTTGTCGAACAAGGTACCACCCACAAAGAAGCCATCACTCGACTTGGCCAGTTCAAGATCTCGACCATCAACAAGTAAAGCAGCACCCTCTTCCTGACCCTTTTGAATGTATCCGCAAACTTTTTGTTTATGCTCTTGGGTAATCAAAGGCCCCATATCGTTTTCAATCGGTTGACCGTAACCGGGGCCTACTTTTAACGTGGCTAACTTATCTTGAAGGTGACGAGCCAATGCATCGCCCGTTTCATCACCTACCGCAACAGCAACTGAAATTGCCATGCAACGCTCCCCCGCTGCACCATAGGCGGCGCCCATCAACGCATTCACCGCACCGTCAATATCGGCATCAGGCATGACCACCATATGGTTTTTCGCACCACCTAAGGCTTGAACGCGCTTGCCGTATTTCGCGCCTTCAGAATAGATGTATTCGGCTATCGGTGTTGAGCCGACGAAACTGATGGCTTGGACTCTTGAGTCTTGCAGTAACGTATCTACCGCTTCTTTATCCCCGTGAACCACATTAAACACGCCATCAGGAAGTCCAGCTTGTTTCAGAAGATCCGCAATAAACAGTGGCGCAGATGGGTTTTTCTCTGATGGTTTTAAAATAAACGTATTGCCCGTTGCGATGGCAATAGGAAACATCCACATAGGCACCATGACTGGGAAGTTAAAGGGCGAAATCCCTGCCACCACACCAAGTGGCATCATTTGCGAATGTGAATCGACGCCAGTACCAACGTTTAGACTGTGCTCCCCTTTTTGCAGATGTGGGATACCGCAGGCAAACTCGACCACTTCTAGCCCTCGAGTGATCTCACCTAGTGCATCGCTAAATACCTTGCCATGTTCACGACTAATGATATTCGCCAGTTCATCACGATTTTGTTCTAACAGAGTTTTAAACTTGAACATGACTCTGGCGCGATTAAGGGGGGTGGTTTTAGCCCAAGAGTCAAACGCGGCCTGTGCAATGGTAATTGCCTGCTCTACTTCCTGTTTTGAGCACAGTCCAACTTGGTTCTGCACTTCACCTGTAGCAGGGTCATAAACAGGCAAGTGTCTTTCCGACTGACTTTCCACATATTGATTATTGATAAAACTACTGATCATGCTTTCATCCTTGTTTCGTATTTTTAGGCTTAATTTGAAAATTCGGGCTCTACCAAGCTGCTTTATACAACTCGATCACTTCTTCTTTGTTTGGAATACGAGGGTTGTTATTGGGCGATCCAGAAGCCAAAGCTTGTTCAGACATGATGTCGAGATTGGACCAAAACACCTGTTTATCAATCCCAAAGTCACTCATGGAAGGAACGCTCAAATCTTGATTGATCTGCTTGAGCTCTAGCAGTAGCGCTGCAACGGCATCATTGTCATTAGTACTCGCATCAACCACACCCATCGCTCTTGCACACTCGGCATAACGTGTTTTAGCCGCTGGAATCGAGTATTCCGTTACCGTCGGCAATAACATGGCGTTGCTCATTCCATGAGGCACATGAAAGTGCGCACCAATTGGACGGCTCATGCCATGTACCAAAGCGACAGAGGCGTTAGAAAACGCAATACCTGCGAGTGTCGCGCCGAGCATCATTTGCTCTTTGGCATCTTTATTGTCTGGATTATTGACGGCTTCACGCAGGTTTGGAGCGATAAGTTTCATCGCCAGTAGCGCTTGCTGGTCTGTAAACAGACCCGACTTACCACTGACATAGGCTTCAATGGCGTGAGTTAACGCATCAATTCCCGTATCCGCTGTAATGCGTTCTGGAGCCGTCATCGTTAAAGTAAAATCAATGATGGCGGCGGAAGGAATAAGCCCCGGCCCCATACATAGCAATTTTTCATCATTGGTTTCGTCGGTGATAATGGTCACTTTGGTGACCTCCGAGCCTGTTCCCGCAGTGGTTGGAATCGCAATCAATGGCATAATCGGCAACGTCACGATATTGGGAACACTGTAATCTCGAATTCGACCTTGGTGCTCCGCCAGCAAAGCAATCGCTTTAGCGCTATCAATCACACTGCCACCACCCAGCGCGATGACACCATCATATTGCCCATCAATCACTTTATTGACCGCTGGTAGTATCGACGCCTCCGTTGGTTCTGGAACGGTATCCGTGAACACATCCGCCTCAACACCCGCTTGATTCACGACCGACTTTAGCTGGTCGACCTGACCTAAGGCTTTCATCACTGGATCAGATACAATCATGACTCGGCGACAACCCAGTTGGATCGCAATGTCCCCCGCTCGCTCTGTCGCGCCTTCGCCTACCTCTAAAAGCTTTGGCAAAACAATAGATTGACTCATAATTCACCTCACAATTTATATCGATACATTTCGTATCATTATTTAAATTAATTTATTCAGGACGTAACAAGTCCCCACAACTTTGCTGTGGTAAATCCTTGTTAGTCGCTAACTAGCTAGACCTGTCGCTTGAGCTCATCAAGGTTCAATCAACCCAATGAACGTAATGCATCTCTCAGAAGACAGTACTTACTATATCGAGTCGCAAAGAACTCCGAGCGCTTAGTATTAGGCACATAACGCTTATCGGGCTGCGGCTGAGGGCTTAGTCGCTCAGTCTGACTTTCAGTAACGGTACTCATCGCCAGTTGCGCCACACCTTTTGCCCCGACCTCGTTACAATTTGTCGACGTCACCGTGACGCCCAATATGTCTGCAAACAACTGACACCAATATTCACTTCGAGAAGCGCCACCACTAATGGCAATTCGATCCACGTCATACCCTGCCGAACGTAATCTTTGGATATGCTCAAGGTGAGCAAATACGATACCCTCATAAAAGGCGTAGACCACGTGAATGTCCTGATGCCAACCCTTCAAACCAAACAGATTGGCAGATTGGCTATCTTGCCCAGTCGAACCATAGAGATACGGATGGAACATGGGTAGCGTTGGCATTAATTCGACATCTTCCAATTGGCGATTAAACTGTTCAAAAATATTGTTGCCAACACGCGCTTCCTGCTCTCTTCGCTCAGAGAAAAATCGCTCCACCAGCCACTCTAAATTGGATGCCGAACAAGTACTGGACTCTATGGCTAAGTAACGATTCTCTGCGAATTTACACGCCATAAATATCGCTTCAGGTGGCAGTTCTTCGGTCACTACCTGATTGATATTCCACGTTCCGGCAACCACCGAGATATCACCTAGCGAACTGGCCTGCGAACCATACGCGCAAGCCACCACATCAAACAAACCCGCTATGACCGGTGTTCCCGCTTTAAGCTTTGTACTGCGCGCAGCGTCTTCGGTGACTGTTCCTATCACTTGGTTACTTTCATAAATCGGCGGTAATTTGGTGCTAATGTCTGCCAACTGGTAGTGATTTAGAAGCTCAAGAGACACTGAGTCAGTTTCAAAATCGAACAAACCCGATGCAGTAATGTCTCCCCATTCTGTCGCGCACTGCCCTGTAAGGCAGAAGTTCACATAGTCTTTGCAAAACAGAACCTGACCGATTTTTTGAAACGTTTCTGGCTGGTGCTTCTGTAGCCACGTAAGTAACACTGCTGTTTGAGATGACCACACGCCTTGCCGATTACGCTTTTTGAGGTCTGTGAATCCCTTAGATGTCTGTAGCAAGGTGACTTCGCTGGCAGCGCGATTATCCAGAGACTTAATACCAAGTAATGGTTTTAGTTCAGTATCAAGCAGATACAGCCCATTCCCATGACCGCTGGTTCCTAGCGCGATAATTTGACTGCTGTCCACACCAGTTTGCTCGATCAACTTAGCGATCACCTCTGCGCACAGTGACCAGCATTGGTTTAAGTCCGCTTCAGTGTGTTCAGGTTGAGGGATATGAGTCGGATAATTATTGGCTACAGCGCCTATCTCGCAGCCATGCTCATCGAACAATGCCGCTTTGATCGCCGTGTTACCACAATCAATTCCTATCGCATATGACTTCATATCCCCTCCTTGCTTTAGTTTTGTATCTGCTATTTATCGCCAATGTAGATGTTCATTGCTTCTGAGGTAGACGCACCATTGTGAATCATCGCCATCAAAGCATCGACAACGCGGCTCGGATTTGGGTGTTGATAAATGTTGCGTCCATACACCATGCCAAGGGCACCCTGATCGAGCAGTGCTCGCGCTTTGCTAAACACAGATTCAATGTCTTCACGTCCACCACCACGAACCAATACCGGACACCTTGCCGCCTCAACCACTTTATGGAAATCTTCCGCTTGGCTGGTTGGATCTGCCTTGATAATGTCAGCGCCTAGCTCACGTGCCATTCGTACCAGCGTGACAATCTTTTCGCAGTCGCCATCGACCATGTACGCTTGTCCCTGGCTGTTAGGCTGCATCACCAACGGTTCGATCATCAGTGGCATACCGTATTTCTCACACTCAGCTTTGACCTTACTGATGTTGGCAACACATTGTTTAAACAAGTCAGGTTCATCAGGCAGCATGAATAAGTTCACCACAACGCATGCCGCATCCATTTGAAGGGCTTGAATAAGAGGCTGCTCCGCATTTTGCAGTAGCGCCCACATGTGGCGGTGACGCTCTGCGTTATATGGGTTCCCCAAATCGATTCGCATGACCAGTGCAGGCTTGTCTTTGCCATCAACATTTTGCAGTAAGTCAGCTTGTCCCGCGTTCATCTGAATCGCATCGGGTTTTGCCTCCACAAGTTGGTTTACCACTGAAGACATGTCTTCTAGCCCATCTAAAAATGAAGGCTCATTGCACACGCCGTGGTCGATAGCCACATCCAAACAACGCCCCTGTTTAAATAGGCGATTCATCCTGACTTTACTGGTTAAATACATACTCTTCTCCATCTAATAGTTGTTCATTTTCCGTAACGGTAGGTTGCAATTTGAGTTTTGAAACGGTTGATAAGGCGTCCAGCTCAACGCCATGAAAATCCAGCAGTACTTGCTTCGATTGAGCTCTATCTTTATCGCGCTCGCTTTGACTCCAAGAAAAATGGTCAGCGACCAAATTAGAAATCTCCTCGAAGCTTTCCGCGGTTAATTTGCCTTCAATAGCAATGGAAGTCCGGCGAAGCAGCACATCTAACGTTGTCGACACATACTCGCGCTCCAAAATGAACTTGAGCTCGCCTTGGGTGTAGTCATTGAGTGACGACAGCGCTTTATCTTCTGTTCCTTGAAGTGCATCAAGCAGCGATTCACAAACGGTGCCGTAGCGCTGGAACCAAGTTTCGATTTGGCGTTCTGAGTATTGCGGGTGACGCTCAGTCAGCGAGGTTAAGTAAGCGGCTTTTGATGAATCAGTGACAGGGTAACTGCTGCCACCACCAATCGCTCTTTGTTTGGTATCGCATACTCGCGTTTTGCCTAGCGATGCTAAGAGTTCATCTGCCACTTCCTCACCAAAGGCACGGAACGTTGTCCACTTGCCTCCGATAAGCGAATAGATATGAGTGTCGCCAATCGTGTCTTGTTTCAATGAATGACTGCGGGGGATTTGCCCTGTGGTCGAGGTATTGACGGACGGCAGCGGTCTCACGCCGCAGAACTGATAGACGATCTGCTCACGACTGATATCCAGGTTTGGTAGCACGCCCCTTAGTGATTCGATGATGTAATCAATTTCTTCGTCAGTACAACGCACCGATTCAGGGTCGCTTACCGGAATATCCGTTGAGCCGATCAGTACTTTTCCGAAATACGGGAACAAGATACAAACTCGTCCTTCGCTATTTTCATAAAACAGCATATTGCCATCCAGCTCTGCCAGCAGATCTGCGTTGTCGACGATGATATGTGACCCTTTTGTCCCCTGCATATACTGGCTAGGTGCACTCAGTAATCCATTGGTCGTGTCGACCCAAGCACCTGTGGCGTTGACCACATGATGCGTTTTAACTTGGATGGACTCGGCAACCTTATGGTTAGAAATCGTCATCTGCCCCTGCTCTAACCCAGAGACCATGGTGTAATTTAGGGCAACGCCGCCCGCTTCGACCCCTTCTTGAATCAATTCCAAGGCGAGGCGCTCGGGTGAGCTAATCCAAGCATCAAAGTATGTGGCACTGCTCTTTACGTCACTCCCCATCATTGGCCAGCGTTTTTGCGTTGAGCGAGCGGAATGCATCTGGTGATTTGGCATCAATTGATCACGCATAGTGAACCAGTCGTAGAGGCTCAAACCGATTTTGATGACCACAGAGCCGCGTTGTGAAGGCTTGTCTTTCAATCCTAAGAACTTAAACAAGCCATCAAACATACCCGACCAAGTAGAGAAAATTGGTATGGTGGTTTCTAAAGGAGCAACAAAATGAGGCGCGTTATTAAGCAGACGGTTTCGCTCATAGAGCGCTTCTTTCACCAATTGAAATTCACCATTTTCTAGATAACGAAGTCCGCCATGTATCATGCGAGATGGCGCAGCACTGGCCTTAGAGCAAAAGTCATCTTTCTCGACTAACAAGACCTTCACACCTTGCAGTGCTAGCTCTCGAAAAACGCTGATACCATTGATGCCTCCACCAATAACCACGGCGTCAAACTCGCTATTCTCTTTTATTCGCCTAAAGGCGGTTGAGTTATTATTCATTGTTGCTCCCTGCCACTGTTTTCCGCTTTCCTTACGTTGTATCGTTACGCCAATTCCAACTCGCCAAAAAACTCATGGGATTTTGCATCAATAAACTTCACTTCTTCCTGAGTTAACACCACAGTTCCTGCTGCGGCGTTTTCTATTGCTTGCGCGGAATTACGTGCGCCACACAGGGCATAGGTAATACCAGGTTGTTGAAGTGTTGCGGCAATCACTAGCTGCGCGACACTTACATTTTTCTGGCGAGCAATCGGCTCAATGGACTGACAGAACTTTTGCACCCAACGGCGGTTTTCGATTGTAAACATAGGATCAGTGATGCGCTGGTCATCGCCGGTGAAGACACGTTCAGGGGTGACTTTTCCGCTCAGCAGCCCCATAGCAAGTGACGAGTAGCTCAGACACGCAACGTTAGTTTTGATAGTGGTCGGCAGCAAGGTTTGCTCCAACTGACGCTCGATGAGGTTGTACTTCTCCTGCACCGCGTCGACAACGCCCGTTTGTTGATACTGTTCCAACTCCGCTTGATTGGCGTTGCTGATCCCGATGGCGCGGATCTTACCTGCTTTCTTTAGCGCCAATAATGCTTCCATGGTTTCCGCAATCGGCGTAGTTGGGTCTTGCCAGTGGGTAATGTAGAGATCGAGATAATCCGTTTGCAGACGTTTTAAGCTTTGCTCCACCTCATGTTGGATAGCGTCAGCCCCAAGGTAACGATGCACGGGCTTGCCATTCTCATCAAAGAAGTGATTACCTTTATTGGTATGCCACACCAAACCACATTTCGTTGCCAGAACCACCTTGTCGCGGCGTCCTTTAATTGCCTTGCCCACTATTTCTTCAGATACTCCAAGTCCATACGCTGGAGCGGTATCAATTAAAGACACACCGTGATCTAACGAAGCATGAATGGCATCAATGGAGGCTTTCTCATCTGTTCCGCCCCACATCCAGCCGCCCATTGCCCAGGTACCAAGACCGATAACTGATGCTTCAATACCTGAATTGCCGATTTCTCTCGTTTGCATGTTGATTCCCTATTCTGCTTGTTCTAATACACTGGCGACAGTGTCTTCGTCTGAGACTAATCCGTTAATCAATCCACCTTTCAGCGCCGCTAACATGGCTGACACTTTGGTGCGAGTAGCTGCGACACCGAAACTGTGTTCGATGCTATTAAGTTCTTGTAGATTGAGCCCAATGAGTTTTTGATTGATGTGTTCGGCGCATTTGTCGCCTTGTGCGTCATAAAGGTTGGCCAATATCTCCCCTTTACATTGAGCACTAATCAGTGTTTCTGTTTCATGACCACTTAGTGACCGAAGGTCATAGTAGCTGTCGCTTTCACTGGCGACAGAACCGATACCCACCAGAGCAATATCTGCATTACGCGCCAAGTCGAGTACGTCTTTAACGCTGCGCATCTCCATCAAAATGTTGCGCTGTTCGTCGGTATCCACGAAAAGCGGCGCGTGAAGCTGGGTGCTTGTTCCGCCCAATTTTTCCGCTAACTTGCTGGCTAGGTAATTCACATCCGTAAAGTGATGACCTTGAATACCCCCTGTTGCTGGAACCACTCGCACATTCGGAAAGTTCATCGGCTTTAGCTGCTGAACAATCTGCGCCATAGTTTTACCCGCACTAATACAAATAATGCTGTCTGGCTTAATGGTTTCTATAAGTTGTTCACCAGCGGCTTGTGCCACTTGGCGAGTGACAACTTCGTCATCCTGACTGAGACTTGGCTGAATCACCGCCGTTCTCAAACCAAACGTTTCCAACAAGCGCTGTTCTAGCGAGTGCGTTCTTTCTTGTGGAAGCTTTAGCGTAATCTCGACCAGACCATCATCATGCGCTTGCTTAATAACACGATTCACTTTCGCCGTGGACAACCCAAGCTGCTTAGCAATGTCTGACTGGCTGCGATTTTCCATATAGCGCAACGTTAAGATCTTTGCTGTTTGTCTCAATATGTCGTCACGTTCGTTCATCGTCATATCTCTACCTTTATTACTGCTTTCTGCCTTTATATAGGCTTCACATTTCGTTAACACTCAATGACTTTTTGTCTTGGCAACCTTGGTTAACTAGATGTGAAATTTATTTCATCTGAGTAAAAAGTAATCATAGAAAAGGACTTTTACAAGTCAAAATGATACCAATCGTATCGTTTTGACCATTTAAGTGCGCCAGATCACAAATAACAGCCAAAGTGATACGTATTGTATCGATATAGCATTGACCGGCTACATTTTGTTCACTACCTTTTAACACGTGAAATATATTTCACCTGTCTGAAAGATAATTCACATCATCGAGAACAACGTGTTGTGCTGCTTTTGGCTTACTAAGAACGAGGCTGTTTTATAGAGGCGAAGCAGATGTTGCTCCAAAGACGACGAGTGAATAGCAAATACAAATGGAGAAAATTATGAAGTCAGTGACTTTGAAAAAGATATTTAATAAAGGACTTATCGCTACGAGTATTATTGTCGCTTCAAGCCTAGCTGCCACAACACATGCAAACGAACGAATCGCATTTTTCGTTTCTGATTTGTCTAATGTATTCCACCAATCTCAAGCGACGGAAGCAAAGCGCTACGCAAAAGAGAAGTACGGTGCTGAAGTGGTTATCTTCGATGGTAAAGCCGATTCAGCGGTAATGACGCAAAACGTTGACCAAGTAGCAGCAGGTGCATTTGACGGTGCCTCACTTCATATTTGGGATGGCGAAGCTGCGACTCCGGGTGTTGAAGAAGCATTAGAGGAGAACATCGCTATGACGTCTTTCTTTAGCCCAATCACTGATACCGGCATTCCAACGGCTCGAAGTGATGAAGCGACCGTCTCTTACGATATGGGCGCACAAATGGCAAAAGCGTGGAAAGAAGCCAATCCTGACAAGCCTATCGTCATGGTTCAACTCGGTTGGCCAAACCACACCGAGGTAAGCTCTGGCCGAACTAACCCATTTGCTGAAGGCGTGCTTTCGGTTGATCCAACAGCGAAAAACCTCGGCGCTCTTGATGCTAGCGGCGGTCAAGAAGCAGCGAAACAAATCATTGTAGATCTTCTTACTCAACAACCAGAAGTTAACTTGATTTATTCCGAAGCCTCGAACTTAACAGTAGGCACAATGGCAGGTCTCAACCAGCTAGGTCGCGGTAAGTTTAAAGATGGCAAGCCGGTGACAGAGATCGTCGCCAGTGTTGACTTTGACTCGGTTGAATTTGGTCAAATCTATGATCCTGAATCAAGCCTAAAAGTCTCCATGGGTCTTCCTCCGATTGAAACAGCACGTGGTCGTATCGACTTAGTAATGGATGTCATCAACAAGAAGGTTTCGCCAACGAAGGATCAAGCAGAAGAATTCTTCTATAAGGCTTACACCATCTCTTACTGGTCAATGCCAAAGCCTGATGCAGAGCAATGGCTAGACGCTCAGTTCAGCAACTAACCCAGGCTTAAGGTCGGCGGCTAGACCGCCGACCTTATATGTTACTCACTTATTCAAAATCTCAGTGTTAAGGAAAAACTCGCTTCATCTGTCATGTCATCTGTGGCCTAGCAGTATCGAAGGTGCAACCACTGAAGGAGAGATCATCTTGAATAGTCACAATTCAACACCTGTATTATCAATTGAAGGGCTGATTAAAGACTACCCCGGTGTTAGGGCAGTTAACGATGTGAGCTTTGCGATTGAACGAAGTACCGTTCACTGTTTGATTGGCGAGAACGGCGCAGGAAAATCCACATTGGTAAAAATGATCACCGGCGCTATTCAGCCTACTCAAGGTGCAATGAAGGTGAACGGTAAGGATTACCGACCGACTGGCACTCAGTCAGCGCGTGACTCGGGAATCGCCACTTTATTCCAAGAGCTACACGTCGTTGATGAATTGACTGTACTTGAAAACTTAACGCTAGGTATGGAACAGAGCCGATTTGGTTTTTTGATTAAGTCCGGGTTAGAAGAGCGCGTGATCGAAACATTAGCAACCATTGAGCCTTCTATCGACCCATATGCTCGCGTCTCGACCCTCGGTGTCGCCCAAAAACAGATTATTGAAATTGCCCGTGCCGCCTCATCTGGCGCTAATGTCATTATTATGGACGAACCAACGGCAGCCTTGTCGGAAAGAGAGGTCGAAAGACTCTTTACCGTTATTCGTAGGCTACAAGAACAGAGCGTGACGGTTATCTATATCTCTCACAAACTGGATGAGATTTTGACCTTGGGGGATCGCGTCACTGTCATGCGCGATGGCAAACACATCGCCACTAAACCCATGTCTGAGGTCGATGGCCGCGCAGAGCTCATCGATATGATGATAGGTCGCAGCATCATGCACGATTATTCCCCGCGAGACGCCATTACTGATGAAGTGTTCCTCGCCGCGCAGCGCCTTAACAACCATCGCCTCAAAGATGTCTCGTTTGATATCAAAAAAGGCGAGATCGTTGGATTTTATGGATTGGTTGGTGCTGGAAAAACCGAGATCGCACGAGCGATATTCGGTGCCGACAAAGTCTCTGGAACGATTCGCCTCAATGGCAAAGATGTGGGTAATTCGCCACGTGAAGCCATTGCTGCGGGTATTGCCCTCGTGCCTGAAGAGCGTCGTACTCAAGGCCTATTTACCAATTTAACCATTCGAGAAAACATCCCAGTCATGAATCTACCAAGAATGTCTGACTTTGGGGTATTCAGAGAAAATGATGAGCTGAATGCAGCGATCGATTACGTCGATAAGCTCTCTATTGCCACCAGCTCAATAGAAAAGCACACAGAGAAACTCTCTGGTGGTAATCAGCAAAAAGTGGTGATCGCTAAATGTCTGTTCTCACAGGCGAAGCTTCTGCTGCTCGATGAACCCACTCGCGGTGTCGATGTGGGCGCGAAAAAAGAGATCTATGACTTAGTAAAAAGTCTCGCCAACGAAGGCAACTCAGTCGCGGTGTTTTCTACAGAACTCGAAGAGATCTTGGGCGTTTGTGATCGAATCTTCTTACTTTATGACGGCTCACTGGTATCTGAAATCAAGAATGGAGAGAACGTCGACACTAACTACATATTGAATGCCGCTACGGGTGGCCTTGAGGAGGCAGTATAATGAACACGTCAGTAAAGCCTAATCACTCGCCAGTGGAGTATCGACGGGTGAGCGACCAAATGTACATCACCTTGTTAGTGGCATTTGTTGCTATCGGGCTGTTTCTAGTTGCGTCAGCGTTTGTCCCGAACTTTTTCCAAGTTCAAAACATGCTTAACCTAATCACCAATAACTGGGCAGTGATTTCTCTTGGTGTTGGCGTCTCTTTCTTGTTGATTTCAGGCAACTTTGACCTCTCCGTTGGCGGTATTGTTGCGCTTTCAGGCGTGCTATCGGTTTGGTTTGCTCAAGCTATTGGTGGCGGTTCAGCCCTATCGACGGGCTTAGGGTGGCCTTATTGGCTTGCGGTGGTCGGCGCATTAATGGGCGCACTGGCTATCGGTGGTTTGAACGCTCTGTTTGTCGTGAAGTTTCGCATCCCATCAATCATTGTCACGCTTGGGACTATGATGGTGGCGAGAGGTATCGCCCAGGTGATTACTCAAGGTTCGCAACGTAACACCAATTTGCCCGAGGAGTTTGGCTTGCTCGGCAATTTGAAGGTGTTTGGCACCTCAATGCAATTCCCAGTACTGTTTATGCTCATTCTATTTTTTGTCGCCATTTTTATTGAGCGTAAAACCGTGTTTGGCCGCATCACCTATTGGATTGGCGCCAACCCTGAAGCCGCAAAGCTGTCAGGTATCGATAATTCCAAACACATTACTTACTTGTATCTATTTAGTGCGCTAGTAGCCGGCATTGTTGGCATCCTGCTCTCCTCAGAGTTTAAGTCAGGCTTTTCTAATCGTGGTTTACTGATGGAGTTTGACGCATTGGTTATCGCGCTACTTGGCGGTATTGCCATTGCTGGCGGCTTTGGCTCTGTCATTGGCATGTTCTTTGGCGCCATTATCTTAGCGGTGGTGACCTCGGCTGCGACTGGGCTAACCCTATCACCGGATTGGCAATTCATACTCAAAGCGGTCGCCGTTTTCTTAGCGATCACTGCTCAAACTTGGGCACTGTCCCTTAGAAACAAATAAGGAGGGGAACGTTATGTCCGATTCAACTAAATCACTTAATTCATCATCTGCCCCGTCGCCAGCTCCCGCATTGGGCGGACAAGTGGCCGAGTTTTTCCGTAACTACTACATCTACTTTGTATTGGCAGCGATTGTTATTTTTCTAAGTAGCGTTAACTTAGATCAGTATGCATTGTTTGAGCGCGGAAACTTTCTTTATAAGAAAAACGTCATCAACATTTTACGTGTTTCCGCTCCCATTCTCGTATTGGCGGGCGCGTTTACCTTACTGATGGTCTCTGGCTACATCGACCTGTCCGTTGGTAGCACAATGGGACTCACTGCCGTCATTTATGCCCTTCTCGCCATCAATGGTGTTCCAATGTGGGCGGCTTTCTCCATTACCGTGTTTTGCGGTATATTGCTGGGAGCATTCAACGGCTTGTTGGTGGTGAAGTTTAATATCACCCCCGTTATCGCTACCTTGATTACCCTAAGCTTGTATAAAGGTATCGCACTGCTTTTGGTTGAGGACGGCGTGTCAGCCATCAAATCCATGGGCGATCTAAAAATGCCAGCGTGGTTTAACGACTATGGTCGCGATGCTGTTTTACTTGGTTTACCAATGGCGTTTTGGGTAGCAGTGGGCGTTACGGCTCTACTCATCATCCTGCAAAACCGTTCTTTATTGGGTAAGTACGCCGCCGCTACGGGTGGTAATCCTACCGCTGCTAAGTTATCGGGAATTAAGACTGGGTTGGTCGTCTTCACGCTTTACGCTATTGTCGGCGCTACAGCAGCGCTTGCGGGTATTGCGCGTTCAAGCTTTATGTCGCTCGGTGACCCGCTATCGGGTGACGGTATGGAGTTAACCGCTATTCTTGTGGTGTTAATTGGTGGTACGGCGTTCAGCGGCGGTGAAGGTAAAGTACTGCGTTCATTTGTTGGTGCACTGATTATCATGACACTCACTGTCGGAATGCTCACTCTCGTACCTGCTTATTACC
Source organism: Vibrio sp. DNB22_10_4 (assembly GCF_052879755.1). Taxonomy (NCBI): domain Bacteria; kingdom Pseudomonadati; phylum Pseudomonadota; class Gammaproteobacteria; order Vibrionales; family Vibrionaceae; genus Vibrio; species Vibrio sp. DNB22_10_4. The sequence goes on from NZ_JBNNXW010000003.1 coordinate 236,113, forward strand.
AAACTTTGGTGATTGGGGGTGCGCTATTGGCAGCAGCGGCATCGAATCACTTGATTAGTCGAAAGCGTAGTGAAGGATAAGTAGATTTAAGTGCAAATTAAGCCAGCGACAGGCACCAATTTAAACAGCCATGCATAGTTTTAATATTGCTGGCTGTTTAAAGCCCATAATAGAAAACTGTAAACTTTCATTACATGAAATAAAAGCTAAACATTTTAGTCGTAATTTCCACCTATGTTCTCCTTACAAGTTCCAATAATGAAAAAAATCCTTATCTCAATTCTGCTATCATTTTTCTCAATGGGAGCATTTGCTCAAAAAGATGCTATTTACATTTCTCCAGAAAAAATGATGTATGACCTAACCGAAGAAGCCACTTGTATAGCTGCTGCCACCTACCTTGAAGTAGATCGCCAAACAATCCATCGCTCGAACTTCACCACTCTCGCGATGGAGTATCAAGTCCCGAAGGATGTGGAAGAGCGAATCTTAGAGATGAACAAAAAGCAATACATGCACTTTATAACAAGAGCAACTAAGCGCTACCAGCCTGAGATACTGCCTTCAATGCTCTTATCAGCCTATACGCACCGGTGCGAGTTTATGAATGGTTTCGAAGCCAGACGCCAGTTTAACTCATCGCCACCAGAGATATAGTGTCAATTATACTCATTTATGCCTCGCTATAATGCGAGGCTTTTTATTGTCTATAATATTACACTCACTTAAATAACATATCTCAATCTAGAGAAATAAATTGCAGGCAACATACCCTTTGGAATCAACATCATCCTTTACAACCCTGCGAAACAAATATACACATACTGTCTTTAAGTATAAATACAAAGTAAATAAATCCTTAATATTCCCCACCTACTCTGCCTGTTCATAAATTTCAAAGCCACAATTATTACCCTTGGAAAATTTCAATGAAAAGCAGTATATTTAAAACTTCGGCGATTGCACTCGGAATAGCCTCCATTCTTTCAGGTTGTAACTCTTCTAGCGATGATGAAACTATCGTCACTCCACCAGAATCAACACCCTCTGCGCAGCTAAAAGTTGGTCTACTTCCAGATACGCAAGGCGGTGGCTGGAACGTCGCTATTCATCCTATGGAAGCCGTGCTTGCCAAACAAAAAGAACAAGGGGTCAACATTGTTATTCCAGTGGGAGACTTAACGGACAATGGCTCCACGCACGAATGGCGCCAATGGGTCGGAGTGGCAGAGAAATATCGAGATGCCGGTATTGAGTTTTTACCTGTCATGGGTAACCACGAGACAAGCTGGGCATACACGGTTGAGTGGATTGAAAATATGCGTCATTTTATTCCTGAGGACGCAATTCATATGCCAACAGCAGAATGGCTCAACTACTATGTTGTACGCGAGAACGTCCTGATAATTGGCCTCGCCTACTATAACCTGCCTATCGCATTTGGCTGGATTCAAGAAGTACTTGCCAATGAAGAAGGCAATTTTGACCATGTCGTGATTGCCAGCCACGATGGTCTTATTGGCGCAAAGTATGGGGAAACTCGTGAGCAAATCGTCGAAGGTAAGAAAGACGACAACCGCTTATTCGATATTCACAAAGAGATTCGAGAAACCTTTGCCGAGCATGATGTTATCTGGGTTCAAGGTCATGAGCACATGTATCAGCGCTCTCAGATCCACGCTCGTGTCCTCGGCTCTAACGACCCTGGCGGACGTGCATCGACTGAAACTTTAGCATCAACACCAAGCGGTGGAAACTATCGCATGCCTTCATATACTCAGATAGTCAGCGGTAATGCGTCCTACAAAGGTTATGAATATCGCTACGGCGAGCGAGAGCTAATTCAAGATGTGATTCAGCATAAGATGGATACCATGTTAGAAGGCTCGACACACTACGATGCTAATGCGCCAATCCTAACCTTCAACGACCAACGAGTTGATTATCACTCTTGGTCCGCGCCTCATACGATCAAGCACAATGACGACGGTCTAAAAGAGCTAGAAAATCCGGAGTGGACTATGATCGACACCTTTAGTCGCACACTTAACCGCTGCGAATCTTTGATCTATCCAAACTCAATACCTGAAGGACAGCGCCCTATCCTGAACCACATCACGCAATACAAAACCGCAGAGTGTGTCGGGGATGATGGCTCAGCAGCGCAGCTTGTCGGCGGAACAAATAATACATTCAATCGAGTCGACACGACCCAGCGCACACTAAGCTTCCACGAAGGTTTGAAGCGAGCTGAGTCCATGAATGACCTGACTCGCCTTACTTACCAATTCTTATTTACGCAGCATCAAGGTTGGGATGTAAACTTAAATGGTAACAACCGTATCATCAACGGTGAAAATGACTTCGATGACACTGGCGCTCGCAAAGGTAACGTGATTGTCCCAGCAACAACCATCGACATGAAAAAACATGTCACTTTAAGCTGGGAGCCAAGATCAAATGAAACCGTATCTGACATTCTTATCGTAAGTGGCATGCAGGTGCATGGCGGAACCTATCAGAATGCACATGGTGCTGAAAAAGACATCACAACGGAATACGGCCATGAAGGCTCTCAACCAGACGGCACCGCAAAACCGCCTCACACTATGCTTCCTTCTACAGCGACTCAAGCTTGGGATGTCGAAACCATTATTGGTGATCAATACGGTATTCAATTTACTGCAGATAGTTCCATCAATGCTGAAACGGTAGCACTCGGTCATTTCTTTGACGGCTCTTGGGTTGCCGTTGCCCCGCAAAATTGTGTTTTAGATCTTCCATGGGATGAAGATTTCGCTCATGGCGTTAGCCCAGATCGCGACGCTGCGTGTGAAGATTATCCGCTTGTAGGTTACGACTCTAATTATGAAAACCGTTGGTGGATGGTTGCGGATAAGGATGTTGAGGTTGCTTTGATTCAGAAATAGGCGTTTTATTTACTAAAAGAGCCTCCAAAGATGAGTCTTTGGAGGCTAATAGTCACTGTTACCCTTGCTGGTGACAGTACTTCCAATCACCTTCAGTTAGGGTGAGTATCCTAGGTGATGCTTCAAGCAACCTGAGCTACTTCCAGCTGACTTACATCTTGGAAAACCCGAAGCTCAAACAGGTTCAATACCGAATAGAGATGTTCGAAGATTTCTGCCTGAACAGTTTCAAAGTGAGTCCAATCCGTATTTTTTGTGAAACAGTAAATCTCTAGGGGAACGCCTTTGGCAGATGAGTCCAACTGACGAACCATAAGCGTATGCTTTTGAGTGATATCTTCTCTGGAGCGCAAGTAAGCTTCAATATATAGACGAAACAGCCCCGCATTGGTCAAACATCGTTTATTGATATTGTCGCCTAGTTGATTGAGCTGATGAGTTTCACATAGCTCCGCTATTTGGTTTCTAAGCAGTGGCACGCTCGCCAATCGACTAACCTGATTCATGTCTAGAAACTTAATGCTGTTTGCATCTAACGCTAGACTCCGTTTAATTCTTCGACCTTGGTTAGTCATACTTCGCCAGTTCTTAAGACCAACGTTCAGTATCTCGTAAGTAGGTATGATGGAGGTAGTTTTATCCCAGTTCTCGACCGTAATAACGTTGAGCGTGATGTCTTTTATTACCCCATCTGCGTCATATTTTTCTACCTCTATCCAATCTCCTTTGCGAACCAGTCGGTGCACATTTATCTTAATAGCCGTCACGATACCAAGGATGCTGTCCTTGAAAATGAGTATCAGAACTGCCGACATTGCACCAATACCACTTACGAGCGCCATAGGCGGAATATCCAGTAAGATTGCCAAGATCATAACAATCATCATTACAGAGGTAACAATCTTGATAAGCTCGATAAACGGCTTGATAGGGATCCCATCCAGTGACTCGTTCTTGCTAAATCGAGCCTCAAAGAGGTCGAGCACTGAATGAACCACTAAAACAGAGAATACGATTAGCCCCATCTCCGCAAGTTTGTTATACCAACCCTGCGCCGAAAAGTATTGAAACCAAAATAGGCTGAAGACAAAACCCACTAAGTACTGTACGCGATGCACAAAGCGCGCTTCATACTGCTTTTTTTCTCGGTTGAGCTTTAGATCTAAAAACTGTGATAGGACTGTGCGAACAAGCCAAGGGATAAGACAGAATGACACTGTGGTAGCAGCGATTTGAAAAAAGTGTTTTTCTACCTCTGTTAGGGAAAGGTAGAGAGATTTCAGCGTTTCTAAATAATCCATTATAACTACAACTAAAAAAAGGCGACGTTGTCGCCCTTTGAAAAACAAAACGTTAACACAAGCTTCTAGGAAAAATCAGCACTAAAAGCATAGGTATCAGTGGCTAAGGTCGAATTAACTGGTACTCAGACATTGACAGAATGGCCTCTTCTAATTCATAGAGCGCAAGCGTGCTATAGCCGAAAAAGTTAGGTACCAGATCCTGCCTGAGTTTTTGCGCAACCACGGATACATCCTCTCCGAGCATCATGCCATCGACTAATCTGTCCAAATCATTACGAGTATTGGCTCCCAAGTCCTCTTCAAATTGAGAAAAACCAGAAACCGACGCATATAAGTTCCCAAACTCCCCACCCGCATTTTCTTCAACATAATAAGTAGCAATACGTGACAGGTTTGCTCTCAAATCAGATACATCTTCCTGAGCACTGAATGAACGATTTAACAGCTTGCTGCCACCTGATGATTTTGTCGTATCGGGTTGGAAGTTATCGACGGGAAAAACCAGAAACGCTGCAATAGACTCGTCCTGAGTAATCGCTGACAGAATAAACCGGCTGTCCTGGTAATACTTGATAATTGCACCTGATGAGCTGCGTTTGATGTAAACAGGCGCTCCCATGACCTCATCAAGGACATTAGAAGAGGCTCTAACATACACCTTTTCAAGCTTACTTTGAGAAGGAATGTCCGTGAACTGAGACAAAGAAAACTGGTATATTTTTTCAAGCGCATCGACGCTGTCATTGAAACTTCCCAGGGCAATGGCAACCAATGAAGCAACGGCAACAAGCTTTGTCCATTGATCCTTGATTGAGTGCCTTTTTACTTCATTCTCTTCACTCTCCGGTGATGTTATTGTTTGAATGTCTGACATCATACTTTGCTCTAAATTGGTTCTGCTTCATAAAGTGACATCCGTGACGACACTTTCTTTAGGTAGTTTTTGGTTTCATCATATGGCAAGCGCTCAATCAAACGCTCATACACTTGTTTTGGCGTCATCTGATTGATGATTTTGGCTGCTTTTCTGATATTCGTAGAGTTATCGGAATTGAAAGCCCTAGCAACATTACCAGCACCAGTGTTATAGGCTGCAATAGCGCAATACAAACGACTCTCATCGTTGGTTATCCGGCTAAGGTAACGCGTGTCCAATATATGCAAATATGCCGTACCCGTTTCAACATTAAAGCCTGGCTGGTATAACTCAGCTTCTTTCATTGGCGCATCGATATTTCGGACCATCCGATTGACATCATGACCAGCACTAGTAGGCACAACCTGCATAAGTCCAAAAGCAGGAACATGAGATTTTGCTCTTGGACGGAATGAAGACTCGCTATGCATTATCGCCATAACAAGCGCTGGATCGAGCTCCCATCGTTTACTCTGTTCAAGCGCCAATGGTTGATATTTAGCCGCGCGTTTCGCAAGACTGTTGTTTGGGAGTTTGATTTTGTATGTGATTACTTTCTGCTTTGGCTCGTTTTCAACAACTTCAGCCACTTTTGCAGATTCCGTTTTACTTACTTCCTCACTCTTCGCCGTCTCTTTAACAGGCTCGCTTTTGGTTGGCTTTAACTTCTCAACCGTTTTAACGTTGACAACCTCCACGTGTTTTACTTCTTGAGCTGGTCTTGTCTCTTCGACATCTTCTGCTTTTTTATCAACTGCTACGACGGAAGTATCTGTTTCTGGTTTAATAACTTCTTTGGCAGGCTCGGGGCTTGGCGCTAGCTCAGCCGTTTTATTCTCAACCACCTTTTCATCAGTAAGTTCAGGGATTCCAAGTATCTTACGTTGTTGCTCATACTGTGCATTTAGAGCCGCTATCCGCTGCTGAGCTTCTTTAATTAGGCCTGTCTTTTTAATGTGCGATCTTTCATAAATAAATGAGTCTGGTACGCCAGTGTTCGCCGCGATCAGGCGATCGGCTTGAATGTCATACTCATTCATCTGTTGCTGAGTTTGTTTAACTATGAACGCTTTTTCTTTGGCTTGCTGTTCGTGGGAGTACGCAACTTTTTGTTGTGTCACATCAGCTTGGTTGATAGCTAGGCTAGACCCATCTGGAAGCTGAGCATTTGCAATGACAAGGCTCTTCGCTTGCTCCTCTGTCATATTCTCATCAACCAAAACAGAAATTTCAGCGGTGTTATTGTCATAATCGACGACCTTTCTTATCGATTCGTCATCGCTATATTCAACATCTTTGGTTTCATCCGAGAGCTCCGCACTGCCCCAACGAGAAATTAATTCGCCTCGCTGCTGATCTAAGTTGGCTGTATAGTTTTCACGCCACGCTTCATACTCATCAAATTGTTGATTAACGTAGTCCCTAAACTCACCATATACCTCTTCCTGAGGACGATTCTTTTTGGCGACAACTTTGTTTAGTTCATCAAATGATTGGGAGTTTGCACTAATAACGGGAGAGAACGCGGTGGCAATGGATAGTGCGAGAGCTGAATAGACTATTTTTCGCATTGATCTAATCCTGACTGTTAAAAACAGGGATCCGAAGATCCCTGTGTATTGCTAATTACATGCTTTTTAAAGAGTTAAGCGCATTGGAAAGCTCCTGCTCCGCTTTTTCGTTGTTGAACTGATTCCACAACTTAGCTTCGCTCGCTTGGTCAACCACTTGGTTCACGTTCGACTTAAACGTGTCTTTGTCCATTCCAACCAACACGTATAGGCCACCAGCCGGACTAACCTGACTAACGATCAACTTGCTATTGGTAAGATTCTGCGTAACAACATTCTGTGTTACCGACTCAAACGTTTCAGTTACAGACTCAACTTCTGCCTCGTTGCTCGATAAAACTGAGCCTTCAATCGCTTCTCTGAACATGTTGCTCACGTCGGTCTGGAATTGAGACGCCAGCTGAACACGCGCAGCATTGACTGCACGCTCACGCATGACTCCAATACCGGCACGACTTTTTTTGGCATAACCCATAGCGCCAGCACCAAGATCTTGTGGCATGACATCACAAACCCAGGAAGGCGCTTCATGTGTTGGCGAATCAGGGAAAGTACATTGCGCAAACTGCTGAGCTTGTTCAACGGTCGACTGAGTACTTTGACAAGCTGCTAACGACAATACTGCAGCACTAACTATAATGCTTTTCTTCAACATCTTACTTCATCGCCTTCTTAAGACCACATTCAAATTCGGTAAGTGACCACATGCTACATTCCTTAGGAACGACTGTTGCAGCATCACCTTTATGAAGCTTTAAAGACATTTCTTCACTTATACCTACCCATGAGTACTTGGATCGAATACCATTTCTAGGAACATCAACAACGGTTCCTTCTCCAATCGGAAATGTTTCAATTTCACCTTCTGCGTTCTTGATCAGAGTTGCAAACTCGATTTTATCATTCGGTTGGATATTCTTTTCCGACCCTATACCCACTTTAGCCATTGTGCCAGTTTTACATTGACGGACTTCGATAACAGGAGCTGTTGGAGCGAGCAAATGCTGTAGCTCTGTATTGTAATCAACGGACTCAGTCGCAGCTTTGCTAGCTAAACCAGCATAACTGGCAGCCGAAATTGGACAACGCGAATCTCTTGTATCGGTTTTCAACGAGTGATCGCCATCCAATTCGATACGTTTTACTAGACTCATTTCTGGTAGCGTTACAACTTTAACAACAGCCGTAACATCAACGTTGTAACTACAGCTCGCGGGGACTAAATATTCATCACCAGTTAGAATATTCGTTGCAGTATGTGCTTCCTCGTGTGACTTTGATAATTCACTGCCTATAATTTCTGTAATGATGGCATAATCCGCAATAGGAACACCCTTGGTGTTATATCGACCGCTTTGCTCTGCTAGCTTAATCTCGTCTTTAAGCTTATTTGCGATTTTTCTATCAACCAGCTTACTACCGGTTTTACTTATTTGGCTTTCAAGCTCATTACGCATCACCGCTTTTAGTTTTTTATCCGCAGAATCTTCAAAAGAAATATCAACAGGAAGCACAATAACCTTTCGGTCATCACTTGATTTTGACTCAACTTGCGCTGTTGCCAGTGGCACTGCCATATCTGGTGTACATATAGCTGAAACACCACTCCCCGTCATTTGACAACCAGAGAGTACCATCAACGTACTCAAAGCCACTGCCGTTTTTTTAAACATTTTGTCACTCCATTCAATTATTATTATTTACAAACCAAGTGCGTTCCAAACGCCTTGTTCATCAACTAGGTCGATAAAGTTTCGTTCAGCTCCTTCCCTAGATATTTTGTAACTAGAATAAGAACTGCCAGTTGAAATTATTTCATTGCTTCCCAATGTAGCTCCACGCTTCGGTGTCAACTCTAGTCGTGTAAACTGAGTCGAAATGAACGCCTCTCCGACTTTGTTCTGACGTAATTCAGTTTTCAGGCTTAATGTATGCGTGGCGCTAGGAGTTCGCTTGAGAGATGTTTTAATCGTTTGTTGTGACAACTTGTCCGCTAGTAGTTGAGCACTTTGCTTCGCACTACCTTTGAATGCGAATTGAACAACAATGTCAGACTGAATTTCATCAATCTTTTTGACCATTTTATTTACACTGTTAGCATTTGAGGTTGTTTTTACCCCCAACGCAACAAGCATAGCTTTTCGTACATTTATAGTATTCTGTACGTCTCTTTTGTCTTTGTTTTGAAGCCACCAAAGCAAACTATCCTGATGGGTTAATTTGTCTAAGACTTGTTGTGCATTTTTATCCGCTAATACGATGTCACTATTAAGCTGTTGAGCAATCTTTTCTCGACTAACTTTTGCTTGTACAAAGTACGCGATGTCATTCTTTTCAGTTTGGATATATTCTATGTCAGCAAATGTCACTGATGCAGTCTTGCTATTAATCTTACTATCAACAAGGCCAAATTCAGTTTCATCTACGCCATTTGTTCTATATACGTCTCTTGAGGAAAACGTTGAATCTATCTCTGTCCAAAGCTGGGCACTTATTTGACTGAGAGCTGATTGCTTTGCCATCTCTAAACTTCTACCCTGTCCTACTGCATAAATATAGGAATCATTGGTTGTTTGTGCAGAGTGGTACCATTCCGGCGGCTGGGTATTGGTTGACTGACACCCTATTAGAAAAACAGAGATTATTGAAGCCAATTTTAGTGAGGTCTGACGTATCATTATCTTCAGTGCATTGTTGAATATATAAAAATATTACAATTCGTAGTTATATAAATAAATTACAAGTTTATAAATTGAACTTTATTTGTGATGTTTGTCACATATTTTTATTTTATGAAACTTCATGCGGGCGATGTTTAATCAATCAATCCTTTATTACGAAATCTAATTCCCATCTGTAGAAAGCAAATATCTAAATCAATAAATTTAACATTTCCATGACATTAAAATTAACAGATCGTCATTCTATATACCGGAAAGTTAATTAGATGAAATTGACGCTATTTTTAGTATTACTAATTTACACTGCATGATTGATATACTTTATTTAAGAACAATAATTGAGATGGCGTACTACAAAACATGACTACTCTACATTGAGTGTTTGATGCGCTGAGTAGATAGGACTCACATCGAATATACCACTACACTAAACGGCAATTCAAAGCGCAAAGACTAACTTGGAATCTATGACTACGAGATAAGCTGCACTGATAGGTACTGTGGATTTGCGGTACAACATAAACAAAAAACCCACCGAAACGGTGGGTTCAGAACAATTGTCAACTCATACGACTAACAAGCATAACTAAAGGTCAAGCAGTAATCATCACCACCTTTTGCTACATACTCTTTATCTTCATTGCTCGCCGATGGATGACGTTTTTCGTCGCCTTTTACAAGGCTAACCCAGTGACGTAATCCCATCTCTTTGTCTGCACCAAATGTCGTGCACGTTTCGATTTGGATATCATCTATTTCAACTAGTTCAAGGCAACCTGTGCCTTTGCGGCGAGCGATGGTCATTTCTACATGCGTACCACTTTCGTCGCGGAACAAGATGTTGTCAGGGTTGCACTCGTCGCCAGTGTAAGCAACAAAGTGTTTGTTGTGGCGTAGGCCGCTGTGCTGGCCGTTTTTGAAGAAGGCTTGCACGTGGCGGTAGTTGATTTCGTAACTCACTACGTCTTCGTGTGAGCCATTTTCTAGCGGAAACAGCGTATCAAGAAGCTGCTTGGCCATTTTCTGCTTTTGCGTAGGCTCGCCTGCGTCGACCATTTCAACGGCAAACACGGCTTGTGCGATAAAGTTTTGTGGATTTTGTTGTTGTGTATTATCGAATGTTTGCATTTTCATAGTCTATTCCTTCAGCTACTTTGAGTACTGCATTAACCAAGCTGTCTACTGCTTTATTGGCGCTTCATGACTGTTTGGTTACCGCTTGATTTTAGAATAGCGCTTTTTTACAAACAATTTCACAACAAAATTTTTACACTGTCAATTTTACAAAAATGCGTTTTTACACATAACTGATTTTCCCGATGCTACACTCAAAAAAAAAGCGCAAACCATCGGTTTGCGCTTTGCTTATTAAGGGAAGCTCGTCAAGCTACTGATTGAGTTGAACTAGCCTCTTGTCCTACGCTGCCCCTTTATCGGTTACGCGCTCATCGACCGTTGAGTCATTGCTATCTGAAGGCTCACTCGTTGCGTTATCACTTAGTACTTCTGCAAGCGTCGACTTAGATAAATGGCCCTGCAGGTCACCGTTATCATCGACAACAGGAAGTGGGTGGTCACTGTCGAGTGTTTCTGGAATCACCTCTTCAAGCAGAGCATCGCTTTGAACGGCAGGTACATCATCTAGCAAGTCTTCCGATATCTCTTTGTGATAATCGTTTTTGTTTACTTGCTCTAACGTTTCTTGAGTAATGACACCTTGGTATCCGTCATCATTAACAACGTAACCATAGTCTTCTGACGATTTTCGCATCTGGCTAATAGCTTCACCCAGTGTTTCCGCTGTAATACGAAGTACAGGAGGCTGCATAACAGTTTCAACCGTCAGTGCTCGGGCTCGGTTTACGTCTTTAACAAACGCCTCTACATAATCATCTGCTGGGTTGAGCAGGATATCGACGGGCTTGTCTTGTTGGACAACAACACCGTCTCGCAAAATGGCGATGCGGTCACCAATGCGAAGCGCTTCATCTAAATCATGGGTAATGAAAATGATGGTTTTATGGAGCTTTTCCTGAAGCTCAATCAACTGATCTTGCATTTCACTACGAATAAGAGGGTCAAGTGCAGAGAAAGCTTCATCCATCAACAGGATCTCTGCGTCGGTACACAGCGCGCGAGCGAGGCCAACACGTTGCTGTTGTCCGCCAGATAGCTGACTCGGGTACTGCGCCTCATAGCCTTCTAGGCCAACGGTTTTGATCCACGACTTAGCTTTTTCAAATCGCTCTGTTTTACTCATCCCTTGGATTTGTAATCCATATGCGACGTTATCAATCACCGTTTTATGCGGGAGTAAGCCAAAGCGCTGGAATACCATGGACATTTTATGGCGCCTGAAATCACGCAAATCTTTATCAGAAAGCTTCATGACATCAGACCCATCAACAATAATCTCCCCTTCACTTGGGTCAATGAGACGATTGAAATGTCGAATAAGAGTGGATTTTCCTGAGCCAGATAGACCCATAATCACAAAAATTTCTCCTGGATAGATATCCAGGTTGATGTCTTTGAGGCCAAGGGTATGAGCTGTACGCGCTAGAAGATCATCTTTGGATTCGCCATCTTTAACAGCTTGAAGATAGGACTTATCTTTAGGGCCAAAAATCTTATACAAATTCTTAATTTGAATCATTGGCTGAGGTTGAGTAGTAGACATTATTCTCTACCTCCTAAGTGAGCTTGGGTACGTTTTGCATAACTTTGTGAAACACGGTCAAAAATAATGGCAAGCGCCACAATAGCAAGGCCATTGAGCAAACCTAGCGTGAAATATTGGTTGGTGATGGATTTTAGAACCGGTTGCCCCAAACCTTTTACACCGATCATCGATGCAATTACAACCATCGCAAGTGCCATCATAATGGTTTGGTTGATCCCGGCCATAATGTTAGGCATTGCCAACGGTACTTGAACTCCGAAAAGACGCTGCATGGGACTAGCACCATATGCAGTGGCAGCCTCTAGTACTTCTTTGTCGACGAGTCGTATCCCTAAATCCGTCAAGCGTATAACGGGCGGAATAGCGTAAATCACTACGGCAATAACGCCAGGGATTTTGCCTATACCGAGTAACATGACCACAGGAATCAAATACACGAACGCGGGCATGGTCTGCATCACGTCAAGTATGGGAGTAATGATGGCTCTGGCTTTTTTGGACTGAGCCATGAGGATACCCGTTGGGATACCGAGCGCAATCGCGAGCATGGTCGAGACTAAAATGATGCTCATGGTTCGCATCGTATTGTCCCACATACCGAAAAAGCCGATAGCAAAGAAAGCGATACCAACAGAGGCACTGAGTTTCCAAGATCGACTCGCAACATAAGCAAGTCCAACTAGAATACCAATAATTAGCCACCAAGGACTAGAAAGCAGTAACTTCTCAAACCAAATCAAGAAGCTTAATAATGGGTCGAATAGAGATTCGATCGTGTCGCCGTATTCTCGAGAAAAATCTCGATAGGCACCGTCTAAGGTTTTTCTTATTTCTAATAGTTGTTTGCGGTCTAATTGAGGTATTTCACTCAACCACGTGGCATTAGACATCTGTTACTCCTTGATTACTTCTGCCAGAAACAGCAATAAGTGCTGCCTTGTGTTCGCCTCTGAAATAGCGAGCTTGTATCAAATAATAAGGGGCTATTCGTCTAGCCCCTTTTACTACCAGTTCGGTCTATAGTTCATCTACTGCTTTTTGTACTTTTGCTGCAACATCTGGTGTTAACCATGCAGACCAAGTTGATTTGTACTCTTTCATAAAGTGTTCGACAGCGTATTCGCCATCCGCTTGTTCGTCTTCCATCCAAGCCAAAAGACCGTTCATTTGTGCGTTGGTAAACTCACGCTTGGCAAAATACGCCATTGCCTGTGGTGAGCGCTTAGCGAAGTCAGTAGTAACCACCGTTTCCACAATTGATGGTGGATACATAGTTGCTTTAGGCTCTAGGCACGTTTCTTGAGTAATACACTCTTTAAACATCGTCTCATCAACACCGCTACCGAAGTCGACTTTGACCATTTTGTATTTACCAAGAACCGCTGTTGGTGCCCAGTAATAACCAAACCATGCTTCTTCGCGCTCATATGCTTTTGCAATTGAACCCGAAAGACCCGCACCTGACCCTGGATCGATGACCTCAAATCCTTTTTCTTCCATACCGAGTGCAGTAACTAGGTTGCCCGCAGAGATTTGACAGTTCCAGCCAGCTGGACAAGAGTAAAACGCCGATTTGCTTGGGTCTTCTGGGTGCTTAAACATCTTCGCGTTAGCTAGAACACCTTCAATTGTTGCCAATGATGGGTCTTTAGCGACCATATATTCTGGTACCCAAAATCCTTCTTCACCGCCATCCGTTAAGGTTGTACCTGCGTATTGGATTTGACCGTCTTTGACACCCATATCCAAGGCTTCACGCATTGAGTTACTCCAAAACTCTGGTGCAATATCTGGCTGACCTTTTGAGATCATAGACGCACCCGTCGGTTGAGTATCACCTGGGACGAGTTCTGCTTCACAATCGAAGCCGTGTTGAAGTATGAACTTGTCTACGTTCGCAATAAGAGTTGCAGAGTTCCAGTTCATGTCTGCGATAGTCACTTCACCGCATTCGTTAGCAGAAGCGGTTTGAAGGGAACTTGCAGCAAGAAGAGACGAAAACAATAACGTCCTAGTTAAGTTTTTCATAATGATTTCCATATGGGGTTGTCAATAAGTGTATGAACAGTAGGTTATTATTACAAAATTCACTGACACTCTGTTTGCAGCTTGAATCAATCACCCTAGCGATAGCAATGCCTATGTTGCGTGCGATGATATTGATGAACAGAAGGCTCACAGCATGAACACCTTTAAGAAAGGCTTCTACATAGCCGTTGATAGGATTGTGAAGAATGTCATCAGGACAACCAGCTTGCAATACATCGTCATTGTTCAAGTGAATCAGGTACAGACAAGTCGATTCGTTTTGCATTTCGATTGGATTAAGAGAGTAGTGAGCCGAAAAAGCCCCGCCCATGAATGGAATAGCAGGGTTGGATGAAAGTTCACGAGCAAGACCTACACACTGCTTCGTGACGTTCCACTTTTCAACTTCTATGTCGGTGAATGAGAACGCTCTCTTCGAGTTTCCCCCAAACACTTTATACAGTCCCTTAACTTCCAGAATGGGATCCATGTCGAGTTGCCCTTAAAGTCCTTTGTAATGTAACGTTTAGCACTCTAAGTAAAGCTGGCGTCAATTTCAAGGTATAGCATTCTGTTAACAACTGGAAAACATCAATAAATTGATGATTTAGACATGCGATCTCCCTCGCACAACAATAGGTAACTAACTGAAATTAAAGAAAATCCTTACAAATAACATGTGTATAGATATTACCCATGCAAATATTTTTAAGTTTTTGATAATAAAAACAACAATTGGCAAACAGCTTTCAATATGCTAGCTGCTTAATCAAGCTCATAATAATAATTAGAACACTAACCTTTAATCTGCCTATTTCACCAAACCTTACGGATAGATGCACCCTACACTAAGCATATTTTCATCATTCAAGTGCTTCCACAATGAGACTCAAAGGATGTACACAAGATAACCCAGTATTCTCTTCAATTTGCCAACGACAAGTTTCGCAATCAGAAACCGCCAAATCGGCCTGTGAGTGATCAATTTGCTCAAATAAGCCGTGACCTATCTTCATTGATACATCGTAGTTTTCTCGCTTGTAACCATAAGTTCCGGCCAAACCGCAGCACTCACTATCTAGCACTTGCACTTCTAGACCTGGGATCATTTTTAGAAGCTCAATAGTAAAGATATGGTCACCGCTACGCTCCAAGTGGCAAGGTGTGTGATAAACAATACGCTTATTCAGTGGCTTCATTTTTGGTATGTTGCCCTCACGCCACTCACCGAGCATAAAGCGGTTAAACAGATGTACTTTGTCAGCAACCTTCTGGTTATCGACATCGAGTACATGGGGATACTCTTCTTGTAAGGTAAACGCACAGGTCGACGACGTTGAGATCACCGACTCAGAGCGGCTCTCTAACGCTTTCTCCAACTGACTCACATTAAGCTCTGCGTTTTTCTTTGCTTTGGCGTGAAAACCGTTGGCAATCAGGGGCACTCCACAGCACTTCTCTCGCTCTAATAACTGGACACCAATGTTCATCGCGTTCATAACACGGATAAAGTTTTGGCCCACGCTATGATCGTTATAGTTAACGTAGCAGCCATGAAAATAGCTGATTTGACGCCGATATTGGCTTTGATCGGCGACGTGTTTTTTGTACCAACGACGGAAGGTACCATGTGAATACTTAGGTAAAGACTTATGATCATGCACCTGAATCGTATGGTGCATGGCCTTTTTCACGAGGCTTTGCTCGGTAAGCTTATTCACAATAGGGGCAAACGGCGTGGCTAAGCTACCAAACAGATCAGTATGGCTCAGAACGAAATCCCTTGCCGTTGTCAGACTCAGCGGTTTGCGTCCATGCTTTCCACGCGCAACAGCAATAATGTCGCCAATACGAACCCCAGAGGGACAAGCAGTTTCACAGCGCTTGCAGTTAGTACAGAGCTTAAGTACATCATCAAAAAACTCTGGGCTTTTCAGTCTCAAACGCTCTCCATCAGGGCCACATTGTTTGGGCCCAGGGTATTCAGGATTGGCTTTTGCGACCGGACAATAGACGGTACACACCGTGCACTTAATGCAGTTCTCAAAGGTTTTCGTTTGCTCATCACCATGAAGGCTAGCGACGGCGATTAGTTCAGCTGGGCGTACGGCAGTCATACTAGCGCTCCTTTCTTTGGTGATTGATTATGCTGCTGTGAGTGGCTTAATTTGTGTGAGTAACAAGCTGACTCTTCGCTTTCAGCGATAGCATCAGCGACATGGAAACCAGTGCTTATTGCCACGCCCCCGCCACAGCCATGAGCAATAGGATCATAATGAGCAAGAATAGAACCTGCACAATAGACATTGTCTATGCACTGATGCGCTTTAAGGGGCTTGAATTCCCCATTAGTTGACACACCAAAGTTCATAAATGGATGGGATTTGTGTGAGAAAAAGTGCTTTGAATACCATGATTCCCGCCCACCGATGTCTTCAATATCCAAATCAAAGATAGGCTCGCTCACCTTATGATGCTCCGCTTTCAGACCTTTGCTAAAGAAGCTCCCAGATGCCAGCACCACATGCTTCGTATTAATAGGTACCGTTCGCATTTTTCGGGTATACAAACACGCAAGCGAAAGCTGGTCACCTTTTTGCTTAAACACACCGTGCGTCACCTCGTCGCCAACATGAAGTGCACCACCCGCTTCAATAAATGCTCGTCTTAACGTGTCTTCGATTCGAATACCCAAAAGGGACGGCGGCATAGTGGGCACTTCATGAAACTTCAGATGTGTTTCAGAGGCCAGTTTTTCCATCAGTACCAAGCCATCTCCATTGCCAAGGATTGAAGGCATCAGTACCAAATCGTTCGGCGTGGCAACTTGCCTAAGCTGGGAACAAAAGTTCTTAAAGTCAGCCTCTTGACGCAGCAGCCGAGACACATCAATAGAACGAAATTCGTGGCAATTTCTTTGAGCTATACCTGATGTATCAAGCGTGATTTTTACTGTGAGCAGCTCTTTGTCAGCGAACATTGGTAAACTCGCCAATTTGGCTTTGGCAATCTCCGGCTGGAAATCTCGGAAACCTTCAATCGAGACTAGGATTACTCGTTCAATCTGATTGAGTGCTGCAAATTTCTGATCAAGTTGCCATACATAAGGTTGAGATAACCATGTGGACTTTAGTGTGCCTAGGCTGCTGATTCGATAGTGATTATCCAATGAATCTTGATGTTTCAAAGGCAGCCCATGTTTGCTCATCAACTGTTGAAACCAGTTGAGTGACTCGAAGACCCGTTTCTCACCTAACTTTGCGTAAGGATGTAAAGACGAAGTCTTAGCAAGCTCAGCAATTTCATTAAAAGGATTGCTCACTGCTTCACCAGTTATTGGCGAATGACTCAGCACATCGATAGAGCCAGATGAAAAATGCATTGCACTTTGACCATGAGAAACCACGGCTGTTTTGAGTCCACGCTCAATGCATCTTAAAGCGCTGCTGTACCCTGCAAGGCCGCCACCAATGACAACCACATCATAATCAATCATTGCTCAACCTCCACTTCCTTATCTGTCTCTTGTTTCGTTTCGCAGTGATTCACATCATCTTGTTTGAGCTCAAAATCCCCGGCGCCAAATAAGCCTTGATATATCCAGTAGCTAAATTCCGCCTCCCGCAGAGCATCGCCCCAAAGTACAGGTTTGGTGCCCTTCCAGCGCTCTTCAAGAAAGTCATGCAGCATCTCTCCAACTTCGTACCCCGAAAAGTTACCGTAGTCCGCCAATAGACTGGCTGCTCGATAGCTGCACATTTCGCCCTGACATGGCCCCATTCCCAACCTTGTTCTTCGACGTAAATCGACGAGGTTATGCACATCCAACGCTTTTACCGCGTATTCAATTTCACCTGCAGTGACCATCTCACACTCACAAATCACAGACTGGCTGGCTTTATCATCAGATAAAAACGCCAGTGCCCGCTCTCCATGTCGATCAATCGCAGAGTGATAAACAGGCTTCGCGATACTTGCGGTTTTCTTAGCAGGAGTTGGGACACTATAAGAGCCAGGCAAAGGTGTGGTGTGCGTGATGCAAGGATTGGTGTTGCCAAGCTTTTTCGCGACGCTGTCGGTTGCCATTTGCGCCATGAGCCTATACGTCATTAGCTTGCCGCCAGTAATAGTGGTAAAACCATGCAGGCCGTCAAACTCCGCGTGATCAACAAGAACGATGCCGCGGCTGATATTACGCCCGCTAGTGTCTTCACTGAGTGAAACTAAAGGTCTGACACCCGCATAAGCACGTAGCACCCGGCTTTGGCTCATAATTGGCGCAAGCTTTGCACCTTCTTCCAGTAGAATGTCGACTTCATCGGCACTCACTCGAAGATCGTCTATTTGGTCGTAATCGATATGTTCGGATGTGGTTCCGATGAGAGAAATGGTGTCGCCAGGTACCAAAATATCGGCATCCGCCGGTTTGCGGCAACGATTGATGACTCGGTTATTGATGCGGTAGTCGAGTATCAGAAGAGATCCTTTAGCTGGGAACATTTTTACGCTGAGATCCGCATACTCACATATTGTCTGTCCCCAAATACCAGCAGCATTGATGACCTCTTGCCCAAACACCTCAAACGGTAACTGAGTGCGTGTATTGAAAGCATTAACACCAATGACTCTATCCCCTTCTCGGATGAGAGATGTCACAACACAATGGCTAAATAGCCTAGCGCCTCTCTCTTTGGCATCGAGTACGTTTGAAGCACACAATCTAAATGGGTCAATGGTGCCGTCTGGTACTTTAATCGCGCCGAGCATTGCTGGATTGGCGTTAGGCTCAAACAGTAACGCTTCTTGGGTTGTCATTCGCTCGGTTTCGATTCCGGCAACATCGCACGCTGCAACGAACTCGTCTTGAAAGGAGAGCTCATCTTCTGGAAGCGTGATGAACATACCACCAGTGTCTTCAATACAGTGTGAGGCAATGGACTTTAAGATGCGATTTTCAGCAATACACTCCATTGCAGAATCAGGATCAGTGACAGCGTAACGCGCACCAGAATGCAATAAACCATGATTTCTGCCAGTTGTACCAGAGGCCAAGTCATCTCGCTCGAGCAAGATACAATCAATACCCCGCAATGCGCAGTCCCGCATAATGCCAGATCCTGTTGCACCGCCTCCTATGACGATCACCTCTGTTTGATATCGAGCTATTGCTTTCATTGCATCCCACCCATTGAATTAACGCACAATTAGTGTGGCATTAAAACTCAATAAGTTTCGGGATTTTGCTCACAAATGTTCGTTCGAGCATTTAATCGCGCAATTTGGTTTCGGTAAAAACCTTTAATTTTGATAAATGCCATGACTACAAAACACAGATACAAAAAAACCAGCCATAAAGGCTGGTCTCTCAAGTCACGACTCGTTATCAGACGCTAAGCAATCTCGACGTTAATCTCATTATCTTTCAGAACATTGCAGATCTCTTTTGGTGGTTTCATATCAGAGATGACCAAGTCGACTTCTTCGATACCACCCAGTTTCACCATCGCATTACGACCAAACTTACTGTGGTCGACTCCCAACAAAACGCTCCGACTGTTTTCAATGATCGCGCGTTTTACTCGAACTTCATGGTAATCGAAATCCAATAGTGAGCCATCATAATCAATGCCACTAATACCTAATATACCAAAATCGAGTCTAAACTGAGCCACGAAATCAATGGTCGACTCTCCTGTGACGCCGCCATCGCGACCACGAACTTCACCTCCTGCTAAGATGACACGGAAGCTTTCTTTGTGCATCAACATCGATGCAACGTTGATATTGTTGGTCACAATACGCAAGTCACTGTGTTCAACCAATAGCGCTTTAGCAATGGCCTCTGGCGTGGTACCGATATCAATAAACAGTGTGGCACCATTCGGTATGTGTTTGACGAGCTGCGCAGCAATCCGCTCTTTCTCTGCCTGACTGGAGACTTTGCGGCTTTGGTAGGACGAATTTTCAGAGCTGGTCACAATGGTTGCCCCACCGTGATTACGTTTGATTTTGTTCGCATCCGCCAATTCGTTTAAGTCTCGACGAATCGTCTGTGGACTCACATGAAACTTTTCAACCAAATCTTCCGTGCTGACGTAGCCATGCGTGGTCACCAATTCAATGATTTCCTGATGTCTTTTTATCGCTTTCAACCACACTCCCTCGCGTTAAAACCATGGTGAACCTCGAGTTTACTTGGTATTGGTAAGGTTTTAAATAGTCGCTACACCAAATCTGTCCATTACTGTCTTCGATTACAGCTAAAGCAAACGAAGCTCTGCTCTATTTCGCGAAAAATAACCTAAACGAACATAAAATGTGCTTTGGATAACAATTATGAACATAATACGAACATTTTTAACTTTCGTACGCACATATGAGATCTAAGCCGAATTTCTAACTGGTCTAATCAGCTACAATCCCAGCGCACATTTGATATGCATATGAAACAAGACCAAGGAAAGAACTATGAGTATAAAAAAAGATCCTGCGCTACTCGGCCAGTGTATCGCAGAGTTTATTGGTACTGGCTTGCTTATATTTTGGGGTGTCGGCTGCGTTGCGGCGTTAGTGTTAACCGGTGCTGAGTTCGGCCAATGGGAAGTGAGTATCGTATGGGGCTTAGCCGTAGCGCTTGCTGTGTACTGCACCGCAGGTGTTTCTGGTGCTCACATCAATCCAGCGGTGACCATTGCTCTTGCTGCGTTCCACGGGTTTGAAAAGCATAAGGTACTACCTTATATAGCATCGCAAGTTGCAGGTGCATTCTGCGCTGCGGCGTTGGTATATGGACTGTTCAGCAACTTGTTTGTCGACTGGGAACTTGCCAACGGCGTGGCACGAGATACACCTGAAGCACTCGCAACAGCAGGTATTTTCTCTACCTACCCTCACGCTTCTCTGTCCTTCTTAGGCGCAGCAGCGGTGGAATTTACCATCACAGCAGTTCTAATGTTCGGCATTTTGGCGTTTGGAGACAGCAACAACGGCGGCGAATCTCGCGGTGCGATGGTGCCACTATTGATCGGTTTACTTGTTGCCACGATTGGCGGCTCGCTCGGCGCACTGACCGGCTTTGCGATGAACCCAGCACGTGACTTCGGTCCTAAGCTATTTGCTTACTTTGCTGGTTGGGATTACGCACTGACGGGAGCGAAAGACATCCCTTATTTCATTGTTCCAATTTTTGCCACTATCGCAGGCGGCCTATTTGGCGGCTGGCTATATCCAAAAGTGATTGGCGCTTATCTTCCTGCTGCTGGCGGTTGTACTAGCCCGGCTCAGTGTGAGGAAGAAGCTGAAGTCAACGACACGGAAGCACACGTTTAATTGAGTTAACTCTATCCCCTACAGATAATTACAACGAAATCAAAAGGACACTATTATGACTAAGAAATACATCGTCGCTCTTGATCAAGGCACCACCAGCTCACGAACGGTCGTACTTGACCATGACGCTAATATTGTCAGTGTCGCCCAAAGAGAATTTACTCAAATCTATCCAGAAGCTGGATGGGTTGAGCATGATCCGCTAGAGATCTATGCCACGCAGAGCTCCACTCTGATTGAAGCACTTGGCCAAAAGGGCATCACTTCCGATGAAGTCGCCGCTATCGGCATTACCAACCAACGTGAAACGACCATCGTTTGGAACAAAGAAACGGGTGCGCCAGTCTACAACGCCATTGTCTGGCAATGTCGCCGCACAGCAGAAATCTGTCAAGAACTTAAACAACGCGACGGCCTTGAAGAATATGTTCGTGAGAACACAGGTCTGGTACTCGACCCATACTTCTCAGGCACGAAAGTTAAATGGATCCTCGATAACGTCGAAGGTGCACGCGACCTTGCTGAAGAAGGTAAGCTAATGTTTGGTACTGTAGACACATGGCTAGTTTGGAAGATGACTCAAGGCCGCGTCCACGTGACTGACTTCACCAACGCATCACGTACCATGCTTTTCAATATCAATACGCTTGAGTGGGACGAACGCATTCTCAAAGAGTTTGATATTCCACTTTCTATGATGCCAGAAGTGAAACCATCTTCAGAAGTTTACGGCCAAACCAACATTGGTGGTAAAGGCGGTACACGTATCCCTATTGCGGGTATTGCAGGTGATCAACAAGCAGCGCTATTCGGCCAAATGTGTGTAGAACCAGGACAAGCGAAAAACACCTACGGCACAGGGTGCTTTATGCTGATGAATACCGGTAAAGAGAAAATTAATTCTAAAAACTCTTTGCTAACGACCATCGCATGCGGCCCGAAAGGCGATCTTGCTTATGCGCTTGAAGGCTCTGTATTTATGGGTGGTGCATCTATTCAGTGGCTACGCGATGAAATGAAGCTATTGAGTGATGCGAAAGACTCTGAGTACTTTGCGAACAAAGTAGAGTCGAGTAATGGCGTGTATGTGGTTCCAGCCTTCACTGGCCTTGGCGCACCGTACTGGGATGCTTACGCACGCGGTACCATTATTGGTATGACGCGCGGGACAGGAGCGAATCATATCATCCGAGCGACATTGGAAAGTATTGCTTATCAAAGCCGTGACGTGATTGATGCCATGCAAGCTGACTCCGGCATTGAGCTCGCCTCTTTACGTGTAGACGGCGGTGCAGTTGCGAACAACTTCTTGATGCAGTTCCAAGCGGATCTGCTCAACACAGAAGTTCATAGACCAAAAGTGGTGGAAGTCACTGCGCTCGGTGCAGCTTACCTCGCCGGCATTGCCGTCGGATTCTGGAGTGGATTAGAAGAAGTATCAGGCAAAGCAGAAATCGACCGTACCTTTATTCCGTCAGGTGATGCTGAAAAACGTGATACTCGTTATAGCGGCTGGAAACGTGCAGTGCAAGGCGTATTGAGCTGGTCTGAGTTTACTCAAGCTGAAAAATAGTCACGATTAGTCATCGGAGCGCATTCGAAGTGTAACTACCTCGGTGCGCTCTTTTCGTTTGTTCACTATTACGTCTATCCACACCAGACCAGATAGAAGTAGCCCGAGCCAAGCAATAAACACAGCGGTGAATAGAGCACACTATCAAGCACGGCAAAATCACCCTGTTTGTTTTTTTTGGTAAAGCCAACCAAGTTAAAGTCGCCTATCGCTCTTAAAATAAAAATCGTTCCGACAACAATACCTGCCCACTGAACATACTCGAGCAGCTCAGGTTCGATGAATACTAACTCTATTAACCCTAAAGACAGTGAGGCAAACAGCGAAAGGCAAATCGCCACTAAAAATGTCACCCCTGCGCCCGGCGTAAACGCATTACTTCCTTCTAATTTGGGGATCGCCAATTGAACGCCCTTTTTACCCCCAAACGCCCAATACACGTGAACCAACGCGATAATCGATAGAATCGAAAACATCGATAAAGCTACGAGCGACTGCATGATACCTCTCCAATTTCAAATACCTAAGTCATCTACAGAGAGGTGTACTATGTTGGAGGTTGCAAACCAAGTCGAAGCACGCCAATTACGTGTGTTACATTGAAGTTTGCGTGTCGGGCGACATTACAAGACTTAGTAACCCGTTAATTCCATGTATCCAAGACCTTCATGGGAGCCTTTTATCTGTACGGGTCCTTCCCAGTAAGGTACGGTCAAAGGCATTTTGGCATTAGGGTTAATGGCGTTAATCGTCAAAGATAGCTCGTGTGTTGGTATGTCTAGTTGCCACGATGTCGGGTGCGGGTGGCCATTTAGGTCTGTGTGTGTCTTTACCTTGAGAGAGAGTTCATCTGCACTAATGGTGATTCCTTCTCGGTCACGATACATCAATCGTCCATAGGCGTAGTTAGCTTCCCCTGTTTGGTTGTCTCTGAGCTGAAAAACCACCAAACTAGTGTCTGTGTCGAGCCTCAGTGCGAACCAGTCCCAACCTTGCTGAGAGCCGAGCAAAAATCGGGAACTCCACTCTCTGTCTATCCATGCTTGCCCTGTCACCTGATGCCTTTGCCCTTCCACTTGAATCGAGCCCGTGACGTCTATAAACGGCTGACTGTAATAATGAGAAGCAACCCTACCATCGGCACTTTTCACGCTATAACCATTATCACCCTGAAGCTGAAAGGCTGACTCGCTAGAGAGTGAGAGCTCGTAGCTAAATACATCTGCGGCAACGGAAAGTGTGGCGGGGAACATGTCTTGGGACTCACTATTCCATTGCCAATCATCCAAATAAACACGAAAAGGCCGCTCAGTCACCCCAGCGATTTCTGGATGGGCGCGAGACCATTTCTCTTGTGCAAGATGAAGCGTTGGCGTGGTGATTGCACTGTGCGCCATGTATATCTGTGTACTGTTCCAGTTTGCCTTTTGTTGTTCTACGTTTTGCGCCTCCTCTGGCGCTAAGGCGATTCGAAACTGCGTCCATTGAACGCCAAATGTTTCGCCTGCACTGTTCTCTAAATTTGCAGTGACATACCACCACTCATAGCGAAAATCATTGTGCGGCTGATGATCTTTAGGAAACTCTATGCTTCGATTGGCCGTCACCTTGGTAAAGCCTTGTTCATCTTGGCCAAGTAAAGCACCAAAACCTTGAGGCTTTGGTTCCTCACAACCGCTCAATAGAAATAAGAGTGGCAACAGTGTCACCAAAAGACACGAGGATCTATTTTTCATCACAGCACCTCGCTCTGAAGACTCGACATCGCTGGACGTTTCACCAAACGCCACAACGGCAATGCCGTCGCCGCTGATGCTGTTGCGATACTCACCAGTGATAGCATCGCGATATCGCTCCAACTCCAAACAAATTGCAGGCTCCATCCAAATGCGCGCAGCGTTACCATATCCGTCAATATGTACCCCACCAACGCACCGAGCGGCAGCGCAAGGCATAGCGTAAAGCAAACTAACACCACCATTTGCATCACAACCATGCCTAGCAATAGTCGACTTCGTACCCCAAGTGCATACAGCCGGGCTATGGCTGCTTTGCGCGCTTCTATAAGCATGAAGCAGGCACTAAACAGCCCGATTACCGCCACCATTAACGTGACACCATTCAATGCTTTTGTAACCGCAAATGTCTGCGAGAAAATCTCGAGCGCTATGGTTTTGATTTGTTGCTGATCGTAGAGCTGATTGTCGCTTAATCCAAACTCGCTCATCAGTTGCCTACGCATATCATCGCTAGCAAGTTCTGATTTAATGCCTAAGCTAGTCGGTACCAGTGAGAATCCAGCGCGCTGCCAAAGCGCGGGGGCAATCAACAGCTCCCCTGTAGGTGAACCATAATCATAAAAAATCGCCCCTACTTTTAACGGCTGTTCAAGCGCTGTATTCAGCTCCGTCACCTCAAGCTCATCCCCAAGGCCTAATCCAAGCTTCACTGCCATTGGCTCACTGATAGCCGCTAGCTCCATTTGATAAAAGCGTGGCCAGAAATCTTGCACCATTTCTTTGGCTACCATCGTTTGTTCGAGGGTTAACGTATCTTTGGTACCGAGCTTGGTTGAGAGGTTAGAAACCGTCGTATCTAAATAGCTTTGGGTGAAGATGGCGCTTACTCCTGGCATAGACTGCAACCTACTTTGAATGCTGCTCATCTCACTTTGGGCGGGACTGATATAAATGTCCGCATGAAGGCGCTGCTCTAGCCACTGTTTCAATGTGTGCTCAAAACTCACTACTAAGGTATTCATCGCTAGGTTCGCTGTCATGGCCAGCAGCAATGCCATCATCGCGAGAGATAACGGCGCGACCAACTCTTTAAGCTCAGCGACGAGATAATGCTTCAACCCACTGGTAAACAGCTTTTCAGCCCAAGCGCTCAGCATTAATAGACCTTTGGGCAGATAAAGTGGCGTCGCAACCACCAACACGCCAAGCCAAAGCATGGTGACCCGAAAATGATGGCTGAGCACGAGTCCAAATACCGCCAATATCGTTAAACCAATGGCCATAACCAGTAGCTCGGTGGTCTTTTGTGGTTCTGGAAGCGCGTAATAGCCACTGTGTATCGATAAAGGTTGCTGAACACTACCCCGAAAATGTTGCCAGGATGCCCCAAGAGCAGCGGCCAACGTAATAGCGAGAGCCTGAAACAACCAACTCAACTGCCAAGAGCCAGGTAGTAGTGTAGCGCCATAGAGCTGCTCCAACGTCAATGCCACCGTTGGGTGCAACCAATGACTAAGCTGCATACCAAATATAAAACCAACTAGGGAT
The DNA here is from genome assembly GCF_052879755.1 of Vibrio sp. DNB22_10_4. Classification (NCBI taxonomy): domain Bacteria; kingdom Pseudomonadati; phylum Pseudomonadota; class Gammaproteobacteria; order Vibrionales; family Vibrionaceae; genus Vibrio; species Vibrio sp. DNB22_10_4. The sequence continues at coordinate 262,415 of NZ_JBNNXW010000003.1, forward strand.
CCAAGCAGTACCATGACGGTCAGCTCGACTAACAAAGCAGTAAACACGGTTGTGGAATTAAGTCCCGCTTGCTGCAACTGAACCAACAGTCGCCTACGCTTCAATAAGCTGTACTTCACACCATTGTAGGCAATAAATAGCCCAACCAAGAAAGCCAGCATGCTCATTGCGGTTAGGTTTAGGTGGAAACTGTCGGTCAGTGAATCGAGATCGCTGCTTTGAGTATTTTCAATCCACTGACCTTGATCAGCGACGAGACTCTTCCACTTCTTTTCTTGCTCGTTTTGATTTTCAAATACCGCTATGTAGCTAAGCTGCCCAGAGCGATTAAGTAAACGCTCCGCGAAGCTAATATCCACCAGTATTCGATTACCCAGTTGCCATTGATCAGGCACGGCATAAATCTGTGTCTTGGTATCATCGAGTATCAGCTTGCTAGGGCGCCCCATTTGCTCAAACTGTTGTTCACTCACCAAAGCGACGGGTTCACCTCGAAGCATGTCAGCCAATGGCAGTTGCTGATCGAACAGAAAAACAGGTTGCTTACCATCTTCACGGCCAAGGTTCATAGTCGCGGTGACAGCCGCAACGATATCACTGCCCTGCACTGAGTATCGCGGCCCTTCGGATGAGCGAACGCGTCCTTCAAGTACCGCCAGTGATTGACTTAACCCAGCCTGTCTAAGCTTAAAATAGAGATCGTTTGAGAAGTACTTTTGTCCCGTTGGTGGGATAATAAACTGTGAGGCAGGTAAACTCAGTTGCTCTGCAGCATCCGCGTAGCTGCGTTTTGCATTTAGGTTTATCGCTTGGACCGCAACAAACAGCATCACTGCGAGCACAATACCAATCAATATGGAGGCCGCTTGCAATGGTGCTTGCAGATAATGGCGGGCATAAACTCGCAGTGCGAGCGCTAGATGCCAAGGCTTAACTCGCGTCATACAGCTGCCCATTCACTAAGCGTAATCTCGACTGCATAAACGCTGCGCACTCCCCACTGTGCGTAACCAACAGCACTGCTGTGTTGCCTTGCCGGGTAATGTCGGCCAGAAGCTGCATGACTTCTCGGCCTGACTGCTCATCTAAATTTCCTGTCGGCTCATCCGCCAAAAGCAACTTCGGCTCACTAGCCAGCGCTCTTGCGATGGCAACTCTTTGCTGCTGCCCACCGGATAAAGCCGCGACATGTCTATCAAGTAAACCACTTAGCCCCAATGTCTCTACTAAGTAGTCACACCAATCATTCCATTGCTTTTGAGCAAGCGACAGCGGAAAAGCTATGTTTTGACGCACGTTGAGTGGCGTCAATAAGTTGAACTGCTGGAACACAACGCCTAACTTGTGAATGCGAAATTCGCTCCAGTCACTATCTCGCCATTGACTCGTATCTTCGCCATCAAGGGCAAGCTTTCCCGAATTTAATGGTTCAAAGCCCGCAATGATGTTCATCAGCGTACTTTTACCACTTCCACTCGCTCCCATTAACGCAGTGCTCGAGCCAGTAGCCATCACGAGTTCGCAGTCGCGAAGCACCGCATGCACTTCATTACCATCAACAAATTGCTTGCTGACACTGCGCAGAGAAACCAACGAACTGTTGGGCATAAAGCCTCCTTAGAGTCTGTTATTAGAGCTGGGACACAATGCTGATACGCATCCAATCTGGCTTTACACCAACCCTACAGGTGACAATTAAGTTAATAAAATGTAATTAACACAACTAGATAAGACAAGAAAGCACGCACTTTTTGATTTTAGTTCACTAAATAAATGGGAAATGTGACACGAAATACAATTCGACCCAACAACTAACCCATTGAGTTGCTTGGCAATGGACATCCCACTATGGTGGACAGGATATGCACCTACACGCAAAACCGTATTTAAATCGGTGAATGTGAGTTTTGGGTGACATGGATGTAACTAACCCCAAGCGTCAGACTTGAGGTCAATAAAAAAGATAAGGAAATCAGATGCCATTAAAAAAAACCGCATTTGCACTAGCCTGTGCTTCTGCATTGCTTTCGACTTCAACATTCGCCGCCAGCGATAAACTCACCATCGGTATAACACAGTATCCAGCGACGCTGCACCCCGACATCGATAGTATGGTAGCAAAAGCCTACACCAGAGGCTTTGTTAACCGTGATACCATTGGCTACGACCAAAACTGGGAGCTTGTCTGCTTTTACTGCGAACAAGTTCCTAGCTTCGAAAATGGTTTAGCGCAGATCGTCGATAGGCCACATGCCAAAGAGGATGAAAGCAAGCAGGGCGTTAAGATGCGAGTCACCCTCAAGTCTGATCTCTATTGGGGCGATGGCACACCAATCACGACAAAAGATATGGTGTTCTGGCATAAAGTGGTCACCTCACCAGACGTGCAGGGAAACCCAGAGCTAACCACGTTACAACAAATCGAAAAAGTTGAGGTAGTGGATGGGCATACGGTGAATGTCTATGTCGACCGTATCTCGTTCAAATATAATGCAGACTACATTCCAAACGTTCTTCCTTCCCATATCGAAAAAGCGGTCTTTGAAAGCGATCCTAAAAAGTACCACCTCAACACCAAGTTCGTTACAGAGCCAACCTTAGCTGGCCTATATAGCGGCCCTTATATCATCGAGCAGCTTAAACAAGGTCAATTTGTAAAAATGACTCGTAATGAGCACTGGAAAGGAAAACAGCCCCATTTTAATACAGTGACGCTTAAAACCGTCTCTGACACTCAAGCCTTACAAGCGAACTTACTTTCCGGTGACGTCGACTACATCCCTGGCGAGTTGGGTCTGACTCTCGATCAAGCGCTGCAGTTTGAGAAAAAATTTGGGAATAGGTTTAACGTCGATATTCGTCCTGCGTCACTCTACGAGCATCTAGACGTTCAGCTCAACAATCCTCACTTGTCAGAAGTGAAAGTTCGCCAAGCGTTATTATTTGGGCTGGATCGCAAGCTAATTACAGACAAACTATTCGAAGGTAAACAACAAGTTGCTAACTCAGATACGAGTCCACTCGATAGCATCTATACCTCTGACACACCGACCTATGACTACAACCCAGAAAAAGCTAAGCAACTTTTGAAACAAGCAGGCTATGAGCTAGTCAATGGCGTGCAAATGAAAGATGGCAAGCCGCTGGAAGTTGAGTTTATGACTACCGCTGGCAACAAAACCCGTGAATTGGTACAGCAGTTCGCTCAAGGCCAGTGGAAGAAAATCGGCATCAAAGCCAGCATTAACAACCAAACTGCACGCGTGTACTTTGGTACTACCTTGACCGAGCGCAAACACAAAGGTCTAGCCATGTTTGCTTGGAGCTCGTCACCAGAAAACCCGCCGTTAACGATTCTGCACTCTGACTACATCCCAACGAAAGACAATCAATGGGCAGGACAAAACTACGCTGGATACAGCAATCCAGAAATGGATCGCATCCTAGAAGCCATCGATGGCGAACTTAACAAAGAGAAACGGACTGAGCTTTGGAAGCAATTCCAAAACCTGTATGCAACAGAGCTACCCGCGCTGCCTCTCTACTATCGTTCAGACAGCTACATTCTTCCGAAATGGCTAGTCAATGTTGAGCCAACTGGTCACCAACATTACTCAAGCTACTGGTCTGAAAACTGGAGTCGAGCGAACTAGATTTCGAGCCCAAATATTCGAAATTAATAAGCATCGAAACCGTCAATCGGTATCCATTTTTAAGAATGAAGTGTCTATGAATGAAGTAATCTTAGACGTCCGCAATATGAGTGTGGCCCTTGGGTCACACTTTGCTGTTAAGGATGTCAGCTATCAAATCAAGCCAGGTGAGATCCTTGGTGTCGTCGGTGAGTCTGGCTGCGGTAAGTCCCTCACCTCTCTTGCCATTATGGGTCTACTCGATAAATCGCTAACCTTGTCTGGTGATATTCGTTTTGGCGGAAGAAATCTTGTCGGTCTGGGTGAAAAGCAGTACCAGCATATTCGTGGCGAAGGCATTGGCATGATTTTCCAAGAGCCAATGACCGCATTAAACCCAGTAATGAAAGTTGGCGACCAGATCGCCGAAATGTTCATTATTCACGAAAACAGTTCGCCGAAAGAAGCGCGAGATCGTGCCATCGAAATGCTCAAACAAGTTCACATTCCTTACCCTGAAAAGCGCGCTAATGCCTATCCGCATGAGCTATCAGGGGGAATGAGACAGCGCGTAATGATCGCCATGGCACTCGCTTGTAAACCAAAGGTGCTGATTGCTGATGAGCCCACAACCGCGCTTGATGTAACGGTTCAAGCGCAAGTGCTCGATCTATTAGAGGAGCTGCGAGAAACCACAGGGACGGCGATACAATTTATCAGTCACTCTCTTGGTGTGGTGTCGCAAATCTCGGATCGCGTTATGGTGATGTATGCGGGTCGCGTGGTTGAAATTGCCGATGTGAATGAAATTTTCGATAACCCTCAGCATCCGTACACACAAGCACTGCTGGACACAATTCCACGAGTTGGTGTCGATGTGGACAGGTTGCCAGCTATTCCAGGCAGCGTACCACCACTCGATCAACGAAGCGAAGACTACAGCTTTCGCGACCGCTGCCCAGATCTCTATGATAGCTACTTGCAGAAAGCAGAGAAGCGCAATCAACAAAGGCAAGCCAAACAAACATCTCAATCCAGCTCGGCGCTACAATCGTCCATGTTTCGTCAACAAGGAGGCGCGGCCTAATGACTTTGCTCGAAGCCAGTAACCTGCACAAACATTACCTCCTTGAAGCAGGCTCGATGTTTGGAAGAAAACCGAAAACCCTTCACGTAACCAACAATGTCTCTCTCAAAGTTGAGTCGGGACAAACCACCGCGATTGTCGGTGAATCGGGCTCAGGAAAATCGACATTGGGGCGCATGCTCAGCATGTTGGAGCGACCCGATTCCGGCGACATATTTCTCTCAGGCCAAGAGGTGTCTAGATTACCCAGTCAGATGCAGCGTCGCTTAAGGCAACGCATTGGCCTCGTATTCCAAGACCCCTACTCCGCTTTGAATCCTCGCATGCCGATCCTCTCTTCGCTTATTGAACCAATGAAGGTCAACGGCATAGGTAACAAGCAATCGCAGCGTGCGCGCGCTATCGAAGTTTTAGATTGGGTGGGTATGCGAGAAGACGTTCTTACCCGCTATCCCCATGAGTTCTCTGGCGGACAAAGGCAGCGCATCGCCATTGCTAGAGCATTAATGCTACGGCCTGAGCTTATCATCGCCGATGAGCCGCTCTCGGCACTCGATGTTTCCGTACAGTCGCAAATCCTAAATCTATTTAAAGATTTGCAACAGGAGCACGGTATTGCGTTCTTGTTCATTAGCCACGATATGGCGGTGGTTTACCACCTCGCACACGAAGTGGTGGTAATGAAAAGCGGAACCATTGTCGAGCACGCTTCCAAAGCTGATTTTTTTGCGAACCCCAAACACGCTTACAGCCGTGAGCTACTGAGCGCTGTTCCGGACATTGGCAACACGCGCAGGCGAAATCGCTCTCAGCAAACCGTAACCGCTTAAACAGTTGGCCACTGGTTTAAGCCATTAGATGTAAGGGCTTTATGCCCGTATGGATACACGCATTTTATGAAACGATTTATATTTTCAAGATTGCTGCAAATGCTGCTGGTTCTTCTGCTGGCCTCGTTTGCTGCATACAACTTAATGGGATTAATGCCAGGCGATCCTATCGATCTCATGGTACAAAATAACCCCCATATTACCGCTGAAGACGTCGCAAGACTTAAAGCAGAGCAAGGACTGGATAAACCGGTCTATGTTCGCTACTTCCATTGGCTTGGTGATGCCCTGCAAGGTGAACTCGGTTATTCCCGCATGTTCTCTCAGCCCGCTATATCCGTGCTTTGGGAAGCGATGAAAAACACCCTCATTTTGGTTGGGTGCGGCACGCTTCTCTCTATACTGATTGCACTACCCGTTGGTGTGCTGTGTGCCGTAAAGCAAAATCGCTTCACCGATTACCTGATTAGTGGCATCACCTATCTGTTTCTGTCCACACCTGCGGCTTGGCTCGCGCTAATGCTGATCATGCTGTTCTCGGTGGTGTACCCCATCTTCCCCGCAGGAGGAACGGGAGAAGCCGATGGCGCTGAAGGTTTTGATAGGCTGCGTTATATGATCCTACCTATCCTTAGCCTGACCTTACTCAGCATTGCCTCGATTTCACGTTTTATGCGCTCAAGTATGCTGGAAGTGTTTCGCCAAGATTTTGTGCGAACCGCAAAAGCAAAAGGCGCTTCTTCAACACGAGTACTCTTCAGGCATTGCATTAAAAACGGCATGTTACCGATGATTACCGTGCTCGCAATGGATATTGCGGCATTAATGAGCGGCGCGGTACTGACCGAAACCATCTTTAGTTGGCCTGGCATAGGTAAACTCACTGTCGATGCGATTAACGGTAGTGACTACAACGTCGCCATGCTCTGTTTTATGGTCGCCACTACCGCCATTCTAGTGATGAACTTTATCGCCGACATTCTCTACTCCAAAGTGGATCCCCGTATTGATTTGACCAGAGGAAGCCCGTCATGACCGCACTCGCAGCAAGAAGCCAAAACCCTTGGCTGCAAATCGTTCATCGCTTGTCTCGCCATCGGTTGGCGATGGCTTCGCTGGTAATTCTTACCGTAATGACTTTACTGTGCTTTAACGCCACCAGTATTGGTCAATGGCTAGGTGTGGATCCGTTCGAAGACAATCTATTTAGCCGTTTCGAGGCTCCGAGCGACACGCATAAGCTTGGCACTGACGAACTTGGCCGTGATATTTTGATACGCCTCCTTCTGGGTGGTCAGGTATCCCTTACGTTTGCCTTTGTTGCCGCCATCGCAACCTCAGTGATTGGCACAGTGCTGGGCGTTGTTGCTGGTTATCATGGCGGCCGCGTAGATGCCATTATCATGCGCAGTGCTGACTTTATCATTAGCCTGCCGGGTATCATGTTGCTGATTTTGATCCAGAGTATCGACATGACCAAGCTAGGCTTCTCAGAAGAGTTAGTCCGAAGTGATAGCTTTAGTGTCTACCGTTTAGTCGTTGTTATTTCGCTATTGGGCTGGCCATTTGCCGCACGTCTAGTGCGCTCAAACACACTATCCGTCAAACACCGAGAATACGTGCAAGCGGCTATCGGTTATGGCGCAAGCCACTGGTTTGTAATGAGGCAGCACATCCTACCCAACGTCATTGCTCCTGTTATCACGGCCACCACGCTTGGCATTGGCGGCGCAATCCTAACCGAGAGTGCATTGAGCTTTCTTGGCTTTGGCATCAATCCACCAACACCATCATGGGGCAACATGCTACAAAACGCTCGCGAAGCCATGTGGCATTACCCAATGGCGGCGGTATACCCGGGAGTGATGGTGCTCATCACCGTGATTACGATTAACTTTTTAGGAGATGGCTTGCAGGAAGCGATTGATCCGAAAGCTTAGTGTTTGTTAGCAGGGAAAGTCATGATGTGCTTTCCCTGCTTGCTATTAAAATGTTGGCAATAAGTTGTCCTCACCTCCTTAAAAAAGGAGACCTACTGAAGCGGGTTACTTGGAATAGTTTTGTGAGGATGACTGTAGTCTGCCATATACCGCAGTGCTAGAAACCTTACTTAGCAACCAACGCTACCCCATCAAATTTTACGCCTTCCCAGCCATATTTAATAAAGTTACGAATATTGGCATGATCAGTACCTTCAGGGTTTTTCAATACATCTTCACGATAGTATTGGCCAAAGCATGCCAACGTTGATTGCTCATCCAGCTCTTTGATTTGAGCGAAAGCGAAGATCTTACAAGAGCCGCTGTTTTGACCGGCTTGATTCTCAGTATCACCGTTTACAAAGCTCACTGGCGTAAAGTCGAAGTGCTTGTCAATCACTTGCATCGTTTGTTCAAACATCACTTCGTTTGGTTGTGAAGCCAGTAGTGCTAGAAATTGTTCCATTTTTTAGTATCCCTTACTCTTTTTCTGAGCTAGCACTATATCATTGGCGCAATCTAATGTGAGGCTATTGGAGAAGAAAAAGAGCTTAGGAGGAAATGCGTACGCCAACTGATTAAATATCAGCCAACAAACAACATACCTCTCTTATCAGCGACGTTGAATGTCTTTTAAGTGGGCTAACAATGCCCTCTCAAAGTCTCTCTTAATAAGGGGCTTAGCAATAACCGTATTGACGCCACTATCTAAAAACTCTTGTCGATTTTCACTGATAACATCCGCTGTCCAACCGAATATTAATACACTATCGCCATATTTTTCTCGTATCTCTGATGCCGCACTCGGACCATTCATCACAGGCATGTGATTGTCTAATATGATCAGATTGTATTTGCTAGGATCGAACATTTCTAAGCACTCAGCGCCATTGGCACAGCTTTCTACTTCGATATTTAAAGACTGACAAAATTTGGCGGCAACAATTCGATTGATCGCATTATCATCAACGAGCAGTACCCTGTAGACAGAGAAATCTGCATCAATAGGATCAATACTCAATTGATCATCAACCTTATTCTTAATCTCAGGTAGAGGGATCAGAACCGTAAAAGAGGAACCCACTCCCACTTCACTGTTTACTTTGATTTGTCCGCCCATCAGCAAGGTAAGGCTTTTCACTATCGAGAGCCCTAGTCCAGTGCCTCCAAACTGACGTGTTGTCGAGGTTTCTGCTTGCTCAAACTTCTCGAACACACTGTCTATTCTCTCTGGGGGGATCCCTATGCCCGTGTCTTTGACAACCAACTCGCATTGCGCCTCGACTCGATTAGACACTGAGACAGAAATCGTTCCTTTTTGGGTAAACTTAAGAGCGTTACCCACTAAGTTGAGTAAAATCTGTCTCAGTCTTACCTGATCGCCAACAAACTGCGTGTCTGGATCGGTTTTATCATGAATTTCAAACAGCAGACCTTTTTCAGAACAGAGACTTTGATAGGTATTGTTCACTGGGGCGAGTATTTCTTGCATCTTGAACTGGGTATGTTCTAGCACTAGCGCTTGATTTTCGATCTTCGAGATATCTAAGATGTCATTGAGAATTGAAATAAGATGGTTGCCAGAGCCTAGTATGAGTTGAAGTGCCTCTCGATGTTTAGGGTCGGTAATTTCTTTTTCTAGGATTTGGGTTAGGCCGAGCACTCCATTCATTGGTGTTCGAATTTCATGACTCATCGTCGCCAAAAATGCTGATTTCGCCTCATTTGCAGCATTCGCTTCTTTGGCTGTGGTGGTTAGTTTACTCTCTAATTTTTTGTACTCAGTAACGTCCCTTTCTATGGCAATATATCGGTCTATGACACCATTCTCATCGCTAATCGGTGTGATATCGATATCCACCCAGTATTCTTTCCCCTGAGAATCATAATTCAAGATTTCCGTTTTGATTGGCAGCCCTTTAGATAGGGATTCCGCAATGCGTTGTTTCGCTTGCGGGTCAGTATTGTCACCTTGTAAGAAGTGACCAGGTATTTTGCCTTTCACACTCACCAACGCATAGCCAGTCATCTCTTCAAACGCTCGGTTGACCCATTCAATAGCGCCGTGTTTATCTGTAATCACCACAGCATCTCTAGCGGCTTTAACTACCGTTGCTAGTAGCTTACTCTCACGCTCTTGAAGAATGAGTTCGCTGTTTTTCTCCGCTAACTCTTTTTGGGATATTTCGAGTTCTTTATGAGGGTTAACCAGTACTTTATTTCCAGCAAACAAGACAAGTAGAAAACTGACGCCCATAACAACCGCAATCGCATTGTAAATATGCCCCATGAAACTATCTAATTGCAGCTCTAAAGATTTGGGGTTAACACCTTGCATTAGCGTCAAACCCGCCCTAGCGACAGGTGTAGAGTTCACAAGCCAGGCACCAAGTTCGTTTTGAGTGACGTAATCAGAGACATCCCCTTGTGTTAACGCGTACCAGCGCTCTTTGGGGTCGATCAATTCCCCAAACAGTTCGTCATAATCTACTGGCGTCTCACCAAATACCATTCCGACGAAGTTGCCGTTGCTAATTATTGGCATGAAGATCTTGATGCAAATATGATCGGTATCATTATGGAGAAGGTAAACTGGCGCTGGCGTAATAAGGTTCGACGCCATTTGCTTCATTTCATTAAAAATACGGATTTCATTGGTTCGAGATGGGTGCCTAAACTTGTCTTCAAAAAGGACTTCCCTATCCGCGTTAAACACCGCAAACAAAACGGAACGAGTGTCTCCCTCATAACGGTGTAAAGTCGAATCAAGGTTGACGCTCTGTTTACCTTCAAGAAACCCGATAATGTCTTTATTGCTCGACGCCAGTTTCACGCGCGCCTTTGCATTGTCTAAGTATTCTTCAACAAACAACTTCGCGGCTTGCAGCTCTAAATTCGATCCAGTTGTTTGCAGATAGTCTATCGCGTGCTTAGATTCTCGACCTAAAATAACGACAGAAGCAATAGCGAATACACACATGACGAAAGTCGTGTATATCAATACTAACGTTCTCCCACTTAGCCCTTTTAGTTTCAGCACGTTAAGTCCCTTTTACTGGTCACTTCTATGAATCTAGGAGATTTTGTACAGATATGCAGTACAACTTCACGAAAAAAGGAAAGTCCACAGGCTTAGCGCACTATTTTTAAAGTGCCGAGGCAGTTCACTAAACGCACTAAAGTTTTTAAATTTCTTGATGTTAGCCACCCAACCCACCATTTAGCGTCTATATTTCTGTTAAGCCCCCTCTTCAATTCAAGGATGATGAATAGCAAAGCGCGATTTGCCACTAAAGTGGCACTAAGTTTGACTCTCGCTTATCTCATACCCTTTGCTATGGGATGGCCTCAAGCTTCCACGGCTGCGACTACCGTTATGCTCATTGCATCGACGGGGAGCCAGCGTGAGTCTTTTGAAAAAGGCAGTCTCAGAGTACTTGGCACCATTGTCGGTGCTGTTATCGGACTAATTTTAGTGGGTGCTTTCGCTCAAGACCGCTTTTTGTACATGTTAAGCGTGTCTATTGTGGTGTCGTTTATTTTTTACTTTCGTAACGCCTATCAAAGCGACCCTACTCTACTCATGCTGACGGCTGTCATGACGCTAATGATGTCAAACGGTGGCGATGCCGAAGGTGCATTTCTGTATGGTGTCGACCGTGCTTATATGACGGTATTTGGAGTGACGATATACACCTTGGTTGGCGTCTATTTATTCCCCAGTAAAGCAGAGCAAAACCTCACTGCGCTGCTTCAAGAAACCTTAGACATCCAACAAAAAACCTTCGCCGCAATTTCCTCATCTTTGCCAGGTATGGCGACTTCCGCTTCGAATGATATTCAACCAAATGAGGCAAAAGACGAAACTGGTGAACGTGATTCTGCCGAAAACACGACTCCATCCATCGACGATCTAGTCGAAAAACTGTTCTCCGCACAAACCACGCTTGAGCAGCGCTTCAACGTCATAAAAAAGGAGAGTAGCGAAGTCGCCGCGTACATGCATGAGTGGAAATTGGTCATCCACCACAGTCAGAAAATTACCCAACTCCTTGCGACTGCGTCAAGCGCGCGCTTCAACCATGAAGACACCAATGATTACTTGGCCGAGTTCCCTACGTTTGTCACGCAAATTGAAACGCTGCTCTCGCAAAGTCAGCAGTTTTTAGCTTCACCTGAGGGTGGAGAGTCATTTCGCTTTGAAGAGAAGAAGCTGCAAGTTGATGAAGCAAGATTAGCAGCAAGCGGTCACCTTTCCAGGGCTTCGGTGTTGACCTTGGGCTATCTAGTGAATCGGCTTTATGATAACGCAGGTAAGCTTGCTGAAGCGGTTAGCTGTATTGACTCCATCACTAAAGTGGTGTCGTTTAAAGAAACGCTTCCTCCAATGCCGAGTGCCTTTTTGTGGTGGGATGCAGAAAATTTTAAAACGTCGATTAAAGTCTTCGTCACTTACTGGGTCGCAGGTGGTTTATGGATTATGTTTAACCCACCTGGTGGTTACAGCTTTGTGATTTTCTCCACCATATTTATGGCTGTCCTGTCTTTTATGCCGCTTCATCCTAAAGCGCTGGGATTTCTGTTCACATTCGGTTTTTTATTCGCTATCCCCGCCTATGTGTTTATTTTGCCCGCGCTAGAGCTCGGAATTGAACTCGCACTGTTCCTATTTATTTATACCTTTATCGGCTTTTACCTATTTAAAGGGCCTATCACCATCTTCTTTATGTTGGGTATGTTTGTGCTTGGGATAGACAACACTATGACCTATCACTTTGGCATCATTCTTACCGTCATGACGTTGTTTTACCTCGTGGTGATGATGATAGTGTTCTCACACTACTTTCCTTTTTCCAGCAAAGCGGAGCATCTATTTTTAACCGTTAGGCAGCGACTTTTCTTTCACTTACACCGTTTGCTGCTCGGCATGCAAAATATCAAACCAAACTGGCTAACAAGAGTGCGCCTCGCATTGCACGTCAAAACCGCCAATGTTGCCGCTAAAAAGCTGGTGCTTTGGGCAAGTAAGGTCGACGTGAGCTATTTCGATAACAATAGCCAACAACACTTAGTTCACTACGCCAAACGCTGCGGAGTATTAATAGGACATGTGAATAACCTCGTTGCTGCACAAACAATTCTGAAAAATAACTCATTGATTACTAAGCTTAGAGAGACTCACATTGATACTGTTTTGCCAAGCCTCCTCAGAGTGCATGGGCTCGAGGTGAATGGTGTCGCCCGATCAAACAGTCATGCTTATTTCGAGCAGGCTGAGCAAGACTACACCCAAGCGGAACAAGCTCTGGAAACCTTTTTCGAGTCGCTCGACTTGGACGAGATAGACAAAAATGACATTGCAGGCTTCTACCTATTTCTTCATCTAAAAAGAAATCTGTATGAATCACTGAAAAATGTTGAAGAGGCTGGTCGAGATATCGATTTGGAGAACCTCAAAATGCATCGATTTTAGGGACGAAATAATGATGAGCTATCGGCTATTCATAGCCTTTATTACGACTATGTTGATGACTGCCTGTACCACACTTGGCCCTGAATTTGAGCCGAGCAGCAAGGTGGTGCTTCCTCAGTCATGGAGTGACAGTGAAACAGAATCGAGCACACAATCAACGGCGAACTGGTGGCAACAATTTAACGACCCGACTCTCAATCAACTTGTAGAGAAAGCCGCTAAGCAAAACCTAGATGTCGAGGCCGCTGGACTTCGAATCTTGCAGGCCAGAGCCGTATTAGGCATTGCCGATGGTCTGCGTTACCCACAAGCACAGGCAATATCGGGCAACCTGGCTCGAGCCTATGTAAATGAAAGTTCCTTTAACAACGCCGCCATCAGTTTCGACGCAGGTTGGGAAATGGACGTCTGGGGTAAATACGCTCGCGGTATTGAAGCCGCGCAGGCAACCTACTACGCCTCTATTGCCTCTTATAACGATATATTGGTGACCATCACTTCAGAAGTGGCTCGCAACTACATCAACTATCGTTCGTTCCAAGAGCGCATGTTACTTTCTCAGCGAAACATCGAAATTCAAGAGCGTGTTGTCAATATCACTCGAGTTCAATTTGAGTCCGGTAACGTCACCGAGCTCGACGTGCAGCAAGCGAGAAACCAACTATTCACCACCAAAGCGGCACTGCCCGCGCTTGAGATTGCCATGTTGCAAGCGCGCAATGCACTTGCTGTTTTGCTCGGTTTGCTGCCAGAACAGGTCGACCCTTTACTTGAAGATGGGATGAATCAAAGGCTCGCTGAATATGAACAGCGTTTTCGTTCATCAGGGTCAAAATCTCTGATATCAGAAGATGAGGATGGGTCAATTGTGCCTGCGGCGCCAGCACTTGCCTCCAATATCGACGCAAGCTTGGTCATGAGACGTCCAGATCTGCAAGTCGCAGAACTTCAAGCCCATGCCCAAAGTGCACAAATTGGTGTAGCAGAAACCGCGCTCTATCCTAGCTTTTCCTTATTTGGCTCGATTGGTATCGACAGCTCAGTTCCGTCAGGTTCAAGCTTTAGCTTCAATGACTCACTGACATTAGTGGCAGGTCCTTCCTTTAGCTGGAACATTTTTCAATACGGCCGAGTTAAAAATAACATTCGCCTTGAAGACGCCCGTTTCCAAGAGACCATGACCAACTACAACAAGAAGGTTCTACAAGCGGTGCAAGAAGTCACTAACGCCATGGAAGCCTACGAACTCTATGTCGAGCAAAAAGCACTTCGTCTTCAATCGGTCAACGCATCGGTGCGAGCATTCAATATCTCTCTTACTCAATATGAGAACGGCCAAATCTCGTTTGAACGCCTGCTCAATTCGGTAGAAAAAATGACTCGCAGTGAAGATAGCTACGCACAAATCAAGGGCAACGTCGCCAACCAGGTCGTCGCGCTTTACAAGTCACTCGGGGGCGGTTGGCAAATCCAATCTGGGCAAAGCTTTGTGTCTCCAGACAACATTGAGCAGATGAAACAACGAACGGATTGGGATAACCAACTCAACGATGACAATACGGTGCTTCCTGATCTGATGTTTAGGACTGCGCACAATAAGGAGGAGCCATAGATGCCACACGAACTCGCTTGGGGCGACATCTACTTTTCACCGCTACTCCTCGTAGTATGTATGGCGATTGTCGCCACATGGATTACGGTGATCATTATGAACAAAACTAAGTTGTCGCGATTTGTCGCATTTCCTTCACTAACGTTCCTCGCCATCGTGGTGATGTACGTTGTTGCCTTCGACCACTTTGTGATTAGGTTTTAGGAGCCTCCGAATGAAGAAATCCATTATTATCGTCCTGAACTTAGTCATACTTGGCGGCGCGGCCTGGTTTGGGTATCAGAAGTACCAAGACTATTTCAATAACCCTTGGACGCGCGATGGCCAAGTAAGGGCGAACATAATCAAAGTCGCGCCACGTGTCTCAGGCCCCATTGTTAACGTTGCTATTACAGATAACCAAAGAGTGCATAAAGGCGATCTTCTTTTTGAGATTGACCCAGAGACTTACCAGGTTGCATTGGCTCAAGCGGAAGTTGCACTTGAGCAATCCATCATCAGCTCAAAGGGCAAAAAAATCGAATACGACCGCTTGCTCGATATACGTAAAAAAGACAAAGGCGCAGTATCGCACAAAGATCTGATTCGACGTGAAATCGCTTATCAAGAGTCCCTACTCAAAATCAAAGCGTCAGAGGAAAAACTGAAATCCGCCAAGCTTAATCTAAGCTATACCCGTGTAGCGGCCTCTGTCGATGGGTTTGTTTCCAACCTCGATATTCGCACTGGTACGCAGGCTGTGGCCAACCAACCGTTATTAGCCCTCATAGATGAAAATAGCTTTTGGGTATTCGGCTTTTTCAGAGAAAATCAACTGCCACAAATCAAACCAGGTAGTGACGCTCAAGTCACTTTAATGTCGCACCCAGACACACCTTTAGAAGCTACGGTCGACTCCATTGGCTGGGGGATTGCCCCCAAAGATGGCACCGTGGGTTACAACTTACTGCCTAATGTGAACCCTGTATTCCAGTGGATTCGACTCGCGCAGCGTATTCCGGTGCGTATTTCGATTAAGGAATTACCTGAAGGGGTTCATCTAAGATTTGGTCTATCGGCTTCTATTATGGTGATGGAAGACACGGAATAAAGTGCCACGCGCTAGTGAACAATATGGAAACGGGTGGCAAAGCAGCAAGGACAGATAACATGAAAGTAGGAAATCGCCTTAAAAACATCAATGAAGAAAACAATTTCTTCTATTTGACTCTCGCCTTAATTGCCTTATTGATTAGCGGTGCTTTGGCAGAAGTTGTGGGTAGTGGTGCTATCGAGCGTGTTCTTCAAGTCACTATTGTCATTACCTTTATCGTCTGTTTTGCGAGCCTTAGGTTTGATAAAAACTGGTCACGACTTCTGAAAACACTCGCTCTGTGCTGGGTTGCCGTCATTATTTTTAAACTCATATTCGAGCGACGTGAAATGGATATCGCCATGCTGGCGATCACCTTTTGCTTCTTCTTTGGAACATTCAAATCCACAGCAAGGCAGGTACTGTTTCATGGCAAGGTAAATACCAACAAAGTCATCGGCTCAGTCGCATTATTTCTCCTGCTTGGCTTAATGTGGGCTATCGTTTATTTGGTAGTCATTGAATATTCACCTGGCGCATTTACCGGTATGGAAGCGATTTCTTGGGGAGAGAACTTCTCAAATGCAGCCTATTTTAGTTTCGTTACACTAACAACATTAGGTTATGGCGACATAAGTCCAGTGACGCCACTGGCGCAAGTAGTGGTGTATTTGGAGGCGATTGTCGGCGTATTTTATATGGCAATCGTCGTATCGAGTTTAGTCAGTGCAAATTTGCAACACAGGGAACAACAAAATGGATAGACAAACCGAACAACGTCAAAGCAAGCTCTTTGTCAATAATATGGTGGAGTCGGCTATTCGAATCGGCTTACTCGTACTTTTGCTCAGTTTTACTTACGACATCATTAAGCCGTTCATTATTCCGGTGTTGTGGGGGGCAATCATTGCCGTAGCCTTATTGCCCGTCACTAAAAAGCTTGAACGTTCGCTTGGTGGTAAGCGAGGGTTAGCCTCTACACTAGTTGCTTTGATTGGTATCTCAATTCTAGTTATCCCATTTGCGTTGGTGTCAGGCTCAATTTATGACGGCGTTGCACATACGACGGAGGTACTGCAAAGCGGTGAGATTAAGATCCCTGGTCCAACAAACAAAATCGCCGAAATCCCTATCATCGGTGACAAGCTGTATAGTATCTGGAACTTGTTTGCGACCAACATTGAAAAAGGCATTCAGCAGTTCTTGCCTGAAATTAAAGGCTTCTTAGGCACCATAGCTTCTATCCTTGGTGGCGCACTGACAAGTCTTATCATGTTCATCATCTCACTGGCGATAGCCGGTGGCTTTATGGCTCACGCAGAAAAAATATCTGGTGCACTAGAAACCGTCGCGGTGCGAACCGTTGGTAAAAAAGCAGAACAATGGGCGAACTTAATGGCCGCTACTATTCGCAGTGTATTGCTGGGCGTTGTCGGTGTTGCCTTTATTCAAGCAGCCATTATTGGCGCTGCGATGTTTGTATTCAAAGTACCAGCCGCTGGTTTACTTACTCTTGCAACCTTGATTTTATGTATCGCTCAGCTTCCCGCGCTTTTGATTGTCGCTCCGGTGATTTTCTACGTTTATTCAACAGGCGATGGCACCAGCACCACAATATTTACGATCTGGGCATTGGCCGGCGGTCTTTCTGATAATTTCCTAAAACCTATGTTAATGGGGCGTGGTGTTGACGTTCCGATGCCTATCATCCTAATCGGTGCTATTGGCGGGATGCTCTTTGCGGGCATCATAGGCTTGTTCTTGGGAGCAATTGTCTTAGCGATTTGGTATGAGTTGTTCTTGTTCTGGATAAACTATGAAACGCAGAGTGAGCTAACCGAGTCAAAGCAAAGTGAGGAAGAGGTCGAAGACTACCGAATATAACTTTTGTCTCTGATTGTTTTTAGAGACTTAATCAAAGATCTGCGAATACATGGCCTTGTTCGTGCGTTACCGCTAACAACAAGGCTATGTTGGTTTTGAAGATGATGAATTATTTTTCCGCAATAACAAGGCCATGATTACTTGCACCCAATAAGCTCGGTTCCTGGCAGGTTGCTAAGTGATAGTTAAGCCAAGACTGGTATTGAGTGGGTGTAAATCGATTAACTCCTTGGTCTAAATATCGGTTAAAGCCATCTGTAGATGCATGAGCTGTGACTTGAAAGTCTGCTCCTTTGACTAGCGACTCCATCTCCGCTGGTGAAGCAAAGTAGCCAACATTGAAAAAACCATCCGCTTCCTGGTTTGAAACGGTGCCTTTTGAGTGCAATTCACCAAGTATCTCAGGCGTAATCAGGTGAGGAAAACGTTGAGCAAATAATCCAGCAACAAAAAACTTAGAAATATAAGCTATCGCAAGCACTCCACCTGGCTTCAAAATGCGCTTAGCTTCTTGAATCGCTTGCTGACGCTCGTGCTCAGTTTTCAAGTGGTAAAGCGGCCCCAAGATGACACATAAATCTTGAGATTCATCCTCGATAAAAGGCACATGGCAAGCATTCCCTTCATGGATATCTAGCGCTAAACCTTGTTTCAAAGCATTCTCTTTTAGCAAACGCACTTGATCGGGTACTAACTCAACGGCAGTAACATGACACCCCTGACTAGCAAACTCTAGAGAATAACGCCCTGTCGCTGCCCCCAGTTCACTAACCTGTTTCCCTTTGCCAAGATAATCACTCAGTAAATGCATAGTCGTATCGTATTCAAGCTGGGTAATATACTGACGAGTCAAGCGCGAATGCTCGTCTGCATCTGTATATTGGGCAATTAATGCATCCATTGCGAAGTCCTTTAATTTTTATGATTGAAGATTTAGCTGTGTGACCAGTTTTACATTCCAGACCGTTTCCCCATGGCGAATGAGATGAACTTGAGACATAAGCTTTCCTTGTAAAACCGTCACTTAGCAACAATATGCCACTAAACCCATAACCAAGTAAACCACATGAACATTCATTGCAATCACACCAAGCCTACATCTGAGTCTCACTTGGGTATATACTCCCTAGCACGCCACACACTCGTGTAAAGACGACTTAAGCAACCTTAGTTCCTATTCTTACCCTATTATGCAGCTGTCCAACTTCAAATATAAAACGCGAAAGGGCCCTGACTATCGTCATGGCGAACAGGTTTCTTTTTTAGATATCAAGCAGACGTTTGGCATTGGCAGCATTCGTGTTGGAAGTTGGGTAAACTCGGAAGAGAAAGATCTCGCCGCTAACCTTATCTTTGATTCATTGGCTGATTTGGCGTTTTTCCTCGCACTTCCAGCTAAGGCTATCGGCCTGCGTGGCAATCTGAATCTTGCTTTTGGCACTGGTGGCCGTAAAGGAGTACAGGCGCACTATGCTCCCAATCAGAGAGAGTTGGCACTTGCTAAAAATGCGGGCGCTGGCGCCCTAGCGCACGAATTCTGGCACGCGTTTGACCATTACATTGCAGAGAAAGCCTTTGATATTGGTGACCGTTCAGGCCCGCAGACAAAAATACTGTTCGCGAGTGATTGTTGGCTTACCAATACTAAACACTTACCTCATCCTTTAAATGAACGGTTACTTAACGTATTTGATACTGTGCTGTTAAGCAGTGATGGTTTGGATCGACACGACTATGTTTCTCGAAGTGTCAAAGCAGATCAAGCCGCAGGTGCCAACTACTTTTCTCAGCCAACTGAAATGATGGCTCGAGCATTTGAGGCTGTCATTGAATCATGCTCAGAGATTGAAAACTCGTACCTCGTTGCAGGTACCGAGAAACAAGATCTTATCGCGTTGTATCCAGATATGCACCATCGCCAAACCATCAGTGATGCACTGCTGGCATACTTTAAACCGCTTGGAGAAGCGCTAAGCCGATAGCTTTTCAACGCTTATACTGATAGTCACCAAAATAGACATCAGCTTGCTCTACTGACCACAGCGGCTGCTTTGCCATGACTTTGGAAAAAAACGGGCTATTTAGATAACGAGTCAACCAGTCACGTACCTTGGGATAAGGCGCTTCTCGAAACCACTGCTTGTCGATACGAGCGAACTTTCTAATAAATGGCAGTAAGGCGATATCAACGAGGCTTTCGCGCTCTCCAAACAGAAACGGGTGCTCTGAAAGACGAAGTTCGAGCTTGGCCAGCTCACGCTCACATTCTTGCCGCAGAGGGTTCATTGAATCTTCATGGTAGCGTTTAGCGCATCCAAACGCGTTGAGTGCTGGGTCAAAATCTCGTTCAAATCCCTCAATCAATGTCAGCATAATTGGAAGCTGATTGTGACTATCCTCTCCCAATAATCCATGAGGATCATTTTTCGACAACGCCCAAACCATGATATCCAAACTTTGTTCTAGAACGTGCGTCTCATCAGCCAACAGCGATTGCTGACTTTCTGAAACCACGAGTACCGGCACACTGGCCTTTGGAGAGGCTTGCAGGAGTTCGGCGGGCTTATTGTCTAGCTTAATTGAGCGAATACGTACTCGTTGCTGAGCTTTAATCAGCGCCATCCGAGCACGTATTGCAAAAGGGCAATTGTGCAGAGAATAAAGAATGGGCATGGATTCCACTATTAACATCCTCTGACGCTTTGTGCCTCATAAGCCACTATCTTACCACTCGAATTACTCTTGAGGCTTGTTGTTATCTCTATCCACATAGGGCCAGTAATGGTGCCCTACTCGAATAAGCAAAGTCGCGGCCGCCAAAACAAATGCCGCTACCGATAGCCAAACGACTATGGTTGCGTCCATTTCTTTCATCCCAAGTGTGATATAGCGAGCAATGGCCATCATGGCAATATAGATTGGATATCTAACTGGAATTTTTCCGTTCACGACGAACTGCTGCACCATAGCGAGAACTTCTAGGTAAATAAACATCAGCAGGATATCAGTGAGCAGCACTCGACGTTCAGTAAAGACGTGCATGAACTCTTCAACCATGGCGTAAATGGTGGCAAGCGTAATCGCCACCAGCAGCACGGCTTCGAGCACATAAAATATTTTTAAAAACGGCTTACTAAACGATTTAGGTAAATGTGAAGGCATAAACTTTCTAAGTTATTGTTAGTTATGTTTTTACTCTAGCACATTTTTACAGGGATAAAGAATACGCACCATAGCACATTTACTCCTTTCGCCCTGTTGACTCTCTAGCACCTCTAACATGAACTTATTGCCCTTGTACCTAACAACTAGGGAAACGGATGCCCAAACAGATTGGTGTTGGTGAGTTTGACCATAAGATAGCGTAATATGTTCGCAAGGAAGCATCCCAACCAAATAAATATACGCCGCTAACACCACGATAAAACTCACTAAAATGACCAATAGTCCTTTTGTTGAAGAAAGAGATCTTGTGCTATTCAAGAATGAAAAAGCCCGAGTAATACGAGCTTTGGTTACGATAAAACAGCACAACTAACAATTAACTTGTGAGCTCTTCCGTCACTGCCTGTTTTTTCGGGCTAGCCAGGACAAGTCCAATCACTATCATCAAGATAGTTGGTACGACCCAAGTAGCAAAGTACTTGTATAGCGGCATGCTATTCTCAAACCAAATGTTCATTGAATCCGGTATGTGCCCTAGAACATGCAACGCATCGACACAGCCAAAAACAAGTGCAGTGAAAGCAGAGAAAACAATCATAGCACGAGATAGTTTGTTTCGAATTGGTGCAATTAGCATTAGAGCGATGGCTACTGGGTGCAGCGCCACAACGGCTGGCAGTGTTATTGCAAGCAACTGTTCTAAACCAACGTTAGCAATTAGTCCCGCAAGCACCATAGTAATGACAACAGAACCTTTGTATGACAGTTTGGTAAATGTTTTGTCATAAAATTCGCTGCCAGCTGTTGTCACTCCAATCGCTGTCGTTAAACAAGCAAGTACCATCACAGCACCAAGCAACAGCGAACCGAAAGCACCAAAGTGATTAAAGGCAAAGGCCGTTAAAATATCCCCACCGTTACCAAACTCGGCTGCTAAGTAAGAGCTAGTGGAGCCGATATAAGACAGAGATACATAGACAAAAGCCATGGCGACAGCATACATCATAGCGGCTATCAGAGTGTATCGCGCTGTCAACCTTGGACACTCTATTCCCATACTGCGAATAGCACGGAAAATAATCCAACCAAAGCCAATGGAGCCTAACGCATCCATGGTCATATAGCCTTGAGTGAGACCCTCAGAGAAAGCATTGTTAATATACGACCCACTTGCACGGGTTAAATCGCCTGCTGGATAGATGAGAGCAGTCACCGACATTACCAACAAAATAGCCATCAACGCAGGTGTCAAAATCTTTCCCAGAGTATCGATGAGTTTACCTGGGTATAGTGCAAACAAAATGGTGACCAAGCAAAAAATAGCTGTGAATGGGAGTAGAGCAGACTCCCCGAAAATCGGTGCAAAACTGAATTGATATGCAACGGTGATAGCTCTAGGTATTACAAATGCAGGACCGATGACAATAAATACCATCACCCAAAAGCTTGTTGCCAATGGTTTTGGCAATGCGGAGGTCAATTTGTCTGAACCATTAACAATAGCAACCATTACTAACGCCATTGCGGGAAGACCAACACCAGTGAGCAAAAACCCGAGCATACCACTGAGATAGTTTTCTCCTGCTTGATAGCCCAAAAATGGTGGAAAGATAAGGTTGCCAGCCCCCAAGTACATGGCAAACGTCATAAAGCCTAGTGCGGCAATATTGCGAGCGCTTAACATCGCGATTCCTCATACAAATCATTTAGCGGACAAAGACCCTAATGTAGATGAGACATTTAACGCAACCGCTCAGAACCAAATAAGTCATAGCTTGCAAGATTTAGACAAAAGTCAGAACTTATCACCAATAATAGCCAAACAAGCAGCTATAAAGCCTATTCGCAGTACAAATGATAGCCACCCAACCCCCTTTCCATCTTAATTATATTCTCAATACCAATACTAATTCGGCATCAACACCTCATCACTATTTGTGCTCGTAGTTCTTGCTCCAGTTGATTCAATTTCTCCAAAGCACGCTGGTCTATTCGCAGATCAGGCATTTTCAATATTTTATCTACACAACACCGTTGAGCCTTTGTTCTCAATAAATGCGATTCAGTTAACACTTATCGTCCAAACTAGTATGAAAGGTCGACTAGCGCCTGTTATCTACTAACTTGTTTTCACATCATTCGCGTTAGGAACGAAAACCATGAGTGAAAATCAAAGACGTCACTATCGACTTACCTATCCAACTAAAGAGCGACCGACGCTGCATTTAGCCAATCACAGTTACGAGGTATTGCAGATTGCAGAAAGTAATATCGTTATTTCAACAGAGCGGACTTCGCTGAATGCGGAGTACATATTCCAAGGAGAGATTGCATTTAATGATGGCACCAGCGACAGTGTCGCGGGCGCAGTGCTAAAAAATGATGAGCAGCAAGCGATCATCTCACTCACTGAGACATTATCTTTCAAACGTTTGATGTCTGAACAACGCCGAATTCGAGTGACTTATCCAGCGTTTGATTTTAGTGACTGAGAACTAATTTGGCTCTATATAACAGCGAATAAGCAGTATCGATGATGAAAACCTAACGCACATCGATACTGCATTTAGGGCGAGTGCTTTCGTATCTGCGAGCTTTCTAGCTCAATCCCGCAAACACCACTTTCCGATAACCTTTACTTACCCACTACCAAGGTTACCAAAAAGCAAACACAGGCTATCACTAGTAAGGTGATTTCTTTTCTGCGCATAAACGCTCCTTTTGTTTCACGATTAAAAAACCGATAGTGCACGAGTGCTTATCCAGAGATAGGTAGGCACTCGGCAATTTACTTATCTTTGCGCCACATCTTGTAGCCATTCCAATACATGCTTTTGCTGAGTAGGTGCGCAGCGACTGGCGCCGTCAACAGGATAAACAGCATGGTACCGAGAACTCGGGAGACAACGGTCACGTCTGGCATACCTACTGCCACAGCAGCCAATAATGCGGTCAACCCCATGGTGTTAGCTTTAGTCGAGGCATGCATTCGCGTATAGAGATCCGGCATACGCAGTACCCCAATACTCGCCACCAGCACAAAGAAAGTGCCTAAACAGAGTAAAAGCCCAGTTAAAAACGTCATGACTTGCCCCCTTCCTCAAGATTCTTCTGATTTTCCGCTTCATTTTGTTGCTGGTTTTGCTTAGCAATAAAACCAGCAAACGCGATAGTGCCTAAAAACGCCACCAATCCGAGCGTGATCGCCACGTCAAGTAGCGACTTTTGGCCACTCGCTAGTGTGTGCACAGCAATAAAACCAACCGTGATAAAGGCAATAAGATCCAGTGCAACCACTCGGTCAGCGAGCGTCGGCCCTTTAATCAATCGGATAAACACCAACACCAAACTAAACAGCATGCCTACATAGGCAAAATTGATACTAAATGACAGCCAGCTATCCACGTGTCACCTCCAGAATTCGTTTTTCCATCCCATTCTTTATTGAGCGAATCACATCGTCGTGATCTGGTGCGAACATGGCATGAACAACCAAATGTTTCTTATCTTCAGTCACATCCAGACTCAAGCTGCCTGGGGTAAGTGACACCATGTTTGCCAGCAGCGTGATCTCAAGATCTGAGGTGACATCCAACGGCACATAAATGATGTCTGGATCACTTAGATGGGTGGGCGTGACAACGTCCCACACAACATGAGCGGCGGACACCAGCATTTCGTAGCAAAAATAAAGAAACAGCTTTATCGAAGCACTGAACCGTTTGAAGTAACTCGATTTAAGCCCAAACGGCTGGCTCAACCTAAGAGCGAAATAGCCCACCACAAAACCGGTGACGAAACTCAAGCCGGTATACTCACCATTGAGCATCATCCATGCGCCACCCAAGAAGACATTTAGGAAGAAATAATTCATGCGCCACCTCCTAAAACGGCGTTGATATAAGCGCTAGGTTCGAGAAGTTGCTCTGCTGCGGTAAAGGCAAACTGAAAGAACGGCTCTGCTGCAAAGCCAATAACCAAGGTCATTGAAGTCAACACAACGATTGGCGCGTAATAAAGCGCTCTGGTTTTGCTGCACAGTTTTTCTACAGGCATCTCTCCGTCTTGCTTAGACGGTTTGGCCTTCCAAAACACCTCACTCCAGATCTTGGTCATTGAGAAGATAGTAAGCAGGCCAACAAACAGTGCGACACCAGCTAGCATGTAGTACTCGTTTTGCAGGCTATCTTTGATGACCAAGAACTTGCCCCAAAACCCTGATAATGGTGGGAAGCCAGCCAGTGAAAACGCTGGTACTAAGAACAAGAACGCAAGCCAAGGCGTCGCTTTGTACATGCCACCTAACTCACTTAACTCGCTAGTTTGATGCTTACGCTCGACAAGACCGCCTATCAAAAACAGATTCGCTTTGACGATTATGTGGTGCACGATGTAGAAAATAGCGCCCGCCAAAGCAAGCGGTGTATACAGTGCTAGTCCCATCACCATGTAGCCAATTTGGCTGATGATGTGGAAAGAGAGGATTTTCTTTACGTTATATTGGCTCGCGGCTCCCAGTACGCCTGTCAGCATCGTCAGCGCAGCCACCCAAATCATCAGAGGCTGCCAGCCACTGTCGGCCAAAGGAAATACCAAGGTAAACACACGCATTAGCGCATAAATACCCACCTTGGTCAGTAGCGCAGCGAATAGTGCCACTACACCACTTGGCAACGTGTGGTATGACGCAGGCAGCCACGCAAACAATGGAAATAACGCTGATTTAACCGCAAAGCCAAACAGGAATAATGCCGCAAGCAATACCTTGGTTTGTGGTGCAATGTCTGCCGCCTTACTGTGTAAGTCAGCCAAACTCAGCGTACCGGTTGCGCCGTATAGCAGACCAATCGCCAACAAGAACATCAGCGTCGAGATAAAGTTCAGCATTACATACTTTACCGCGCCATCAACTTGCTTACGATTCGCATCCAGCACCATAAGGCCAAATGACGCGATCAGCATAACTTCAAACCAAACGTAAAGGTTGAAGATATCACCGGTTAAGAATGCGCCGTACACACCTGCTAAAAGCACATGAATCAGCGAATGAAATACGCCGTAGGACGGTTTCTGCTTTAGATCCGCCATGGCATAAAACACACTTACCACACCGATAATGGCGGTAATGACCACCATCGCTGCCGCTAAAAAATCGGCGACGAACACGATGCCAAATGGCGCTGCCCACTGGCCGAATGCGACTGCTTGAGGGCCGTGGTCTAAAACGCCATTCAATAACAACACACTGCCTAGCAAAGTAAACAGTGCACTGGTGCCACTTACTGCTTCAGCAAGCTTATGGTTATGTCTGGCGAAGAACACTAACACAGCGGTCAAGACAGACATGATAACAGGCAAGGTTAACCACATTGACATTACACCTGCTCCTCTGAGTACTTCATTTCATCAATATCTGCTGACTGCGTTTCTTCATAAGCGCGGTAGAACAGCACCAAAGCAAACACTAAGAGCCCAAAGCCAATCACAATGGCCGTTAAGATCAGCGCTTGTGGTAACGGGTTCGCAGCATCCATATGTGGCACGACAGAATCAGCATCAATGAGCGGCGGATTTCCTGGCGTTAGTCGACCTGCATTAAAGATGGCTAGATTGACTGCGCTACTCAGCAAAGTCAGACCAAATAGGACTCTGAGCAAATGTCTTTCCAGCATCAAATAAATACCAGATGCGACAAACACACCAACAACAACACTCCACAACATTTCCATCAGTCCATCTCCTCCGTTACATGGAGGATCATTCCCATCACCCCACCAATGACACCCAGATAAATACCAATATCGAAAATTAATGGCGTACCCAGTGGCAGTACATCTTTCCACCAAAGACCCGTTAGGAATGGCAGATTAAACACTAAGCTCACGGCACCCGCGGCAAAACTAATGAAGACACCGAGCATAGCGATGCTGAACGGCGCGTAATGCAGCCTTTCTCGCACATACTGTGGAGACTCGGCAAACATGAGCAGCGACAGACCAATAACGGCGATCAGCGCACCGATAAAACCACCACCCGGAGAGTTATGACCGCGCATGAGTAGATAAAGCGAGAACACCAACATAAGGGCGGCAACGATGTGCGATGCCGTACCTAAGATAAGTGACTTCACCTTGGTCGATGGCACACTGCCAGGTTTAAGTAGGCTCACCGCACACAGGCCAGCTAGTGCCACAACCAGTACCTCACCAAAGGTATCGAAGGCGCGGAAATCAACCAAAATGACGTTGACGATGTTGCGGCCATGACCGCCCGGTACGCTTTGCTCATTAAAGAACTGAGAAACCGACATATCGATAGGTTCGGCGGTAATAGAAATCAGCACCATAGCAACGGCAACGCCTATTGAACCCGCAACCAGGGCGTGCAGAGCGCGGCGACCTTTGGAGTGCTGCTTCACCGTCGATAGTTTTGGTAAATGACGCATTAGCAGTACTAAGAAGACCACCATCAAGGTTTCAACCAATAGCTGAGTCTTAGCGACATCGGGTGCGCTATAAATCATGAACACCAATGTGGTCATGAAGCCAATCATGCCGAGAGCTGCGACCGCTAAGAATTTTGTTCTGGAAATAATCACCACGAAGGACGACGCGATGAGTAGAGCTGCTATAACGACTTCGTAAAGCTTGATACCCTCCAGTCGACCTGTAAATTGACTAAACGACATCGGAGTATGGGAAATAAGCAGCACCGCCAAGGTTCCAAATGAAAGCAGTCCATAAACACTCATTCGTTTTGTCTGAAGCAAGTTCGTTTGCCACTTCGCAAAGCTCACCATAGCGTGCAGCAGATTATCGAAGACACGATTTGCACACGGCATTTTTGACAACTGACGATCAAGCAATGTGGTCAGTGACGGATACACTTTATAAAGCAGCACGCCCAGTGCCAAAGTCACAACACTCAGGATGAGCGGCGTGTTGATACCATGCCACATTTTCACTGGCTCAGGCGTCGACACCGGCGCTATCGTGGTCACGCCAGGAATAATCACTTGCTCATTAAGCCACCCTAGACCAATGACCGTCGCCAAAACGCTGATGATGGCCAGCATAAATGGTGGCATCCACAACCCTTTATTGAGTTCAACGGGCTTAACTTGTGTCGGCTCACCTTGATGACGTGTAGTAAAAGGTTTAATTAACAGCGCCATAACCAGTGTCACGGTAAGCGCATTCACTAATACCATCAGAAAGACTGCCCAATTGCTGACTTCCAACCCCGCTTTGTACATGTACTCCTTACCCAAAAAGCCAGGAAGAGGCGGCACACCAGAGGTCGAAAGCACAGCAACAACCGCGGCGACAAAGCTGATTTTTAGCACAGAACGTAAACCACGAAGCTGACTGATTTCACGTGTGCCCGCTGCTTTATCAATGTTGCCGACCACCATGAACAGGCCAGCTTTGTACAGGGCATGAGCAACAATCAGCATCAGTGCCGACTTAAGTGCTACGTCACTTCCAATACCAAGCAAAAAGGTCAGCTTTCCGAGTACTACGGTCGTGCTGTATGCCAACATGAGTTTCAAATCAGTTTGCTTGAGCGCCATCAGCGCGCACCACAACGCAGTAAAACCGCCGAGTAAGGTCAGCGTATAGAACCAGACCTCTGAGTGAGAATAGATGGGTGATACCACTGCCAGCAGGTAGATACCCGCTTTAACCATTGTAGCGGAGTGCAGATAAGCACTCACTGGCGTTGGCGCTGCCATTGCATTAGGCAGCCAGAAGTGAAACGGGAACTGAGCAGACTTAGTCAGCGCACCCAACAAAATAAGAACCAAAGAGGGTAAAAACAGAGCGTGATTTGAGATCTCGCCTACTTGCGCCAAGATACTGGTCAGCTCATAGCTGCCCGCCATGGAGCCAAGCATAATCAGGCCAGCAAGTAATGCTAACCCACCAGCGCCCGTAATAAGCAGTGATTGCAGCGCATTCTTTCGAGACTTGAGCGCTTCGTGGTTAAAGCCGATGAGCAGATACGAGGTAACCGTCGTCAATTCCCAAAATACAAACAATAGCAACACATTATCGCTGAGAACAACGCCAAGCATGGCGACCATAAACGCGGTCAAGTAACAGTGAAATGCGAGTCTCTGTTTGTGCTCTTTAAGATAAGCCAGCGCATAGATCTGCACCATAGTACCGATACCGCTAATCAAGCAAGCAAACAGAAACGATAGTCCATCCAGCCGGAAACTTAACGCCAGACCTAGGCTCGGAACCCAAGGAAAACTCCAACTGACGCCCTGAGGATCATACAACGACAAGACGGTTGTTAAGATCAAAAACGGAAACAACGCAAAAAGGCCAAATAGCGGAGACGACGAACTCTGGCCTCTACCGCTGCTCTGGCTTTGTATCCCGCTATTTATTACGGCTCTCTCGATACTCAAGTTAACACTCACTTCTCTCTTTCTCTGCACATAGTGAGTTGGTTGTCTTTCTCCCTTCTTGGGCTCCCTGATAAAAACATCGGAAATTCCGAACCAAAAACCACATATGCAATACAAAATTCGAACTTAATTCTATCCTCGAATGGTTACAAGGCTCTAGGTAGGAACTGTAAGATTTGATTGAAGAGTTAAAAGAAGCGTTTCTTTGGATGTAAAAGTTCGACTATTTGCAGCGAAGTATTGCGATCTCAACAAAATTCATGAGCATTTGTAACGAACTGTCACAGCAAGGGAAATTAAGCGGAGGAAGCAATAACGTGAGTATCCCCCGGAGATAGGGATAAACGGCTAAGTGTGGCGTAGTAAAAAGTAAAACGCCCGAAATGATTGACCACATTTCGGGCGAGGAGTTCCAAGCGATAGCTTATTGTGGAGATTCGATGTTCATCTCATTTAGCCCACCGGCATTGTGAAGTGCTGTGAAGCCTTTAGACTCCATATAAGCCAGTGCTTGCCCAGAGCGATTACCACTGCGGCAGTAAAGCACTATAGGTTGAGACTTATCGAGTGCAGCGATGTGCTTGTCCAACTCAGAAAGTGGATAGTTGACGGCTTGGTCTAAATGCCCAGCATTAAACTCTTCTGGAGTACGAACGTCGATGACCATTGCGCCTTGCTCAATCATTTGCCAGCCCTGTTTTGCTCGTTCACTGGCATGAGCGGCCCCTAAAACAAACAATAAACTAAGTACAATATAGCGAGACATAACCTTCATTCTTCCCTCCTTGAGCATCACACTGAGCAGCCGTTGTCTAAAACAAGTCTAGCGTAGCCTCTCTAGCACAATGTTTTGGTCTAGATGTTCATGATACGGCTGATAGTCAAAACCGCGATCAAATATATAGGCCGTTACCAATGAACGAACGCAACTCACAAGCTCTTCGGCCTTCCAAGGCTTCTCAAAGTAGTGGCTGACACCCGCAGTGTTAATCGCAGTAATGGTATCTGAGTGCGTCGCTTGACCAGTGAGCAGCACCTTTTTTGTTTCTTTGAATCGACTGTCACCTGAAAGCTCAGTCAGCAGCTCTACCCCGGTCATTCCCGGCATCACATGATCCGAGACAATCACCGCGATACTTTCACCTTCCGCATCAAGGTCTTCAATAAGATCCAGTACTTCTTCGCCCGACTCACAGTCTTCAATATTCAGCCAGCTTGATAGCGGCTCAAGATCTTGAATGACGGCGCTGAGTACTTCTCTCTGGTCATCCACACAAATGACGTTAAGCTTCTCCATATGCTTCTCCTACTGGTAACTTGACGCGAAAGATAGTGCGTGTTTCATCGCTTTTAACAGCAATCGTGCCACCTATCTCGCTGACGATTCTTTTCACAATTGATAGTCCTAACCCCAAGCCAAAAGACAGTCCGCCTTTTTTTGTTGTGAAGTTAGGCTGAAAGATTTTTCGGCGTGTGGACTCATCGATTTCCGGTCCATTATTGGCAATGGTCACCAGAATACGTTGATTCACAAACTTGGTTTGAATATCGATATTGGGCGCATCCGTTTGGGAAAGTGCATCACAAGCATTCTTTAAAATGTTGCTCCAAATCTGCACATACTCCGTCGATGCCCCTTTTATTAACGGCAGAACCGCTGGTTGAACACGAACTGACACCCTTCTCAAATCACTTTGCAACAGTGCTAGTGCTTTATTGATGGTATCGTTTATATCAAGCAGCTCATCGGGCTCACCATCAGTACGCCCGAGTTGCTTCACAGATTTGACGATGCCAACGGTATGCCTCGCAGCAATTTTGAGGTCGTGTAGATCCCGTCCCATCCCCCAGTATTTGAGCGCTTTCTGAGGATCATGCAACCAAGACTCGGGGACTGGGTTATTGCCTAGCGCTCTCGCCAGTTGCTTAGCCGTGTCTCTCTCTAAGCGATAATCACTTTGGTAACGCTTGGCAATTCGGCGTACCTCACTGGAAGAAACCGTTTGACCGAGCATCAGACCGACATCGAAATAGCCACTGACTTCCGGGTGTAGCTCTTCAAGGAGTTGCAACAAATCTTGCTGCATTCGTTCTGTTTTGCTGCTCACCACGCCAATGGCATTATTCAACTCATGTGCAATCCCAGCCGCTAATTGACCCAAGGTGGTCATCTGCTCCGCAGTATGCAGGCGTTGAAGCGCTTTCTCTTTGGCTAGTGCTTCTTGCTTAGCGCGCCTTTGACGTCTTGATAGCTCATTGACCATCACCGGCATAAACTGGGCACTCAATGGACCGTATTGCTGCGGTTCGACTGGCTCAGTATGTTTATCTATCCAAGCCAGCGTCACTTTGGTTTTAGCAATCACCGTCGATGAAGCGACCCAGGTACCAGAAAAGAAACTGTGCACACCAATAAATGCCCCATTCGAGGCATTGAAGAGCTTCGTGAGCTTGCCATCTTGTTCACTTTCAAAGTAGCCCTCAAGCTCTCCTTCTAGCACGTAATACAGACGGTCATTGTGCGCTTCTTGGCGCAGCACCACCTCTTCGGCATCGAAAGTAACTTGACGACTTGGCTCTGAAAAATAATGACGAACCAACAAATCCATTGGCACCTACCCTATATGTCCAACTGCGTGCAGCAGCCACACTAAGACAAAGCTCAGCAATACGCCCACCACACCCAATATCACGCCAACGCGTGCCATCTGACTGCTTTGTACATGGCCTGTCGCATGAGCCAATGCATTTGGCGGCGTACTAATCGGTAGAGACATACCGAGTGATGCAGCAAAGGTAACGACAAGAATGAGTGTCAACTCCCCGCCTAACGGCGTTAAAGAAGTCATTGAGGTACCTAGTGCCGCCATGATAGGCATCAATAGGTTTGCCGTTGCGGTATGGGACATAAAGTTCGCCATCACCAAACATAGAAATGCAGCGCCAAATAACACAACGTAAGGAGAGAATTCATCAAACGGAATGCTGTGAACAACGAGGCGAGCAAGCCCTGTTTTATCAAGCGCTAGACCCAACGCGATACCACCTGATACCAACCACAGTACATCCCACGAGATCTTTTTCAGATCTTCTTTATTGATGATGCCAGTCAGCGAGAAAATGGCGACCGGAATAAGCGCAACTGTGTATGAGTTCATGCCGTGTGTTGAGCCCATTAGCCAGAGGATAATGGTCAAAGCAAACGTGATGTACACCATGATGGCTTTTGGAGTTTTAAGGAACTTACCTTTGATCGACAGTTCGATTTTCTTTTGATCAGCACTGTACAGGAAGTTAATCAGCATCCAAGCCAGCGCCATCATGACAACGACGAACGGCACACCAAATGCCATCCACTCACCAAAGCTGATGTAGTTGTCACCCACTAAGTATTTGAGCGCAATTGCGTTCGGTGGCGTACCAATTGGCGTACCAATACCACCAATGTTAGCGGCAACGGGAATACACAGCGCAAACGCGATACGACCCGGATCTTTAGGGCCAAACACTGCAATAACCGGAGTAAGAATCGAGAGCATCATCGCGGTCGTCGCCGTGTTTGACATAAACATCGAGAAGATACCGGTGATCAACATCAAGCCCAACATGACAAACTTCGGGTCGCTTCCAAAAGGTTTAAGCAATACGCGAGCTAAGTTGACGTCAAGACGGTATTTCGTTGCCGCCATAGCAAGGAAGAAGCCCCCCAAAAACAGCATGATGATTGGGCTCGCAAAGGTCGCCATGATCTCGTTGTAATTGAGAAGCTCACCAAAATGTGGCTGCCCCTCTTCCATTCTGAACAAATAAACACCTTTATTGGACACCAGCAAAAGCTCGAGAACAATAATCACAACGGAGGTGGCGTAGATCGGAATAGGTTCAAATACCCAGCAAAGTGCGGCCAATAAAAAGATGGCGATGACGCGCTGCTGAACTATGGTCAATCCTTCGAAAGGGAATGCGGATAATGGTAGAAGTAGTACGATCAATGGGATCGATATCGGAATGATATACTTCAGATATTTTTGCATGATACTGCTCGTCCTGAGAATAAATTACTGTGAGCAGTATCACGCCACTATGCCAGTTTGGACTAGCGTAGGATCAAAGTTTCCTCATAAATATCATCAAGTTTCTTGGAATGTGATTTGAGTATCAATTTAGCTCAGTTTGTTTTTGAGGCTTTCAACCACGGACTTTCTAATTGAGCCAAGCCGCGGTGTCTGTTCCTGTTTAAATGGAATCGGACGCATTAAATTGATGGTCTTCAATCCTAAACGAGCCGTCACCAAACCCACACCTAAACCTTGCCCTGCGCGTGCAGACAGTTTTTCTGCCAGGTTCATCGACAATATGTCAGCACTCGATTCAATGGCTAGCTCACTTGCCCCAGCAATCGCTATGTTCACCAACACCAATTTGAACAGCTTCAATCTCGACCAGTAACCTAGCTCAACACCATAGATTTCAGAGATTTTGTCAATCATACGGAAGTTACGCCAAGCAATTAGAAGCATGTCAGCAATCGCGAGTGGGCTTAACGCCACCAAAATCGCCGCTTCACCAGAAAGCTTAGAGACCGACGCCATTGCTTTCTTGTCCTGCTCTGTCAGCACCATAGATTGATACATATCGAGCACTTCCGCATCGCTATGGGCACTGTGCACACTATTTTGCCAACGATCAAAAGCCGGATGTTCTGCAGGTATAGACGCCTCGTGAGCAAGCTTTTGACAGAACTTTTCGCCTTTACCTACCGCGTCATTGTCCAATAACGCTTGCGCCTCTTCTTGCACTGAAAAATGATTCTTCAATTTGCGAAGTTTAAAGAGCTCTTTACCAAAGGCACCGATACCCATGACAGCAACGCCAGTCACTAGAGCAGACCAGCCAAGCGATAGATAGTCGCCCGTCGTTGCCGCAGTAACTACGTTATCAATAGCTTGCCAGCCAACGAGACCTGCAAACGCAGTCAGAAATGTCGTCGCTATCCAACCTTTCTTGCTACTACCACGGATGGTTTTCTCCAGCTCGGCATCACCCTCGTCTTCAACAATAACCTGCTCAACGGGAACAAAGGTTTGCTCAGGCTCAAACAGCTTTTGGCTGTTCATGTCTAATGTTGGCTCTCCATTAGACAAATCTTCATCAAAGACTTTTCTGTTTTTCATATCACTCATCGAAGTTTGTCTCCAATTAAATACTGCATCGCTTTATCAAGGCGAATATGACCGCAAGGTGCATCTTGCGCACTCGCTAGAGGCCTGAATGAGGTAAATTCAAACCCGCTTTGCTGCCAAAAATCAGGCTTCGGTAGTCTTGCTGGCACATCACCGGGATACAGCGTTAATGTTTGATTATCCAATGTCGTGCCACGCAATGCTGGAGAACTGTCGCTGCCATTGCCGACAAATCCGGCTTCCGTTGCTTGAATAGATGCTACGCTCATGCAGCTCATCTCAATATTTTCAAACGCCGTTTCTTGCCATGCTGGGTGAACCATCTGTTGCAATAGGCTGACCAAGTTCCCGTGCTGATTCGGTGTTACATGGTCTGCCTTTGTCGCGGCAAATAATATTTTGTCGATGCGCGAAGCAAACAAGCGTCTTAGCAAATTCGATTGTCCATAACGGAAGCTTTTCATGATCTGCTGAAGCGCCTGCTTCATATCATTGAATGCCTCGTCCCCCGCCATCAGTGGCTGCAGACAATCCACCAGTACGATTTGGCGATCAAAGGTAGCGAAGTGCTCTTTATAGAACTGCTTAACCACTTTAGTTTGATACTCTTCGTAGCGGCGTTTCAGCATGGCGTAACCGCTGTTCTTTTCTGCTTTGTCCGTTAGAGGCTTGCATGGGAAGAACTGAAGCACTGGTGCACCCGCAAGCTCACCGGGCAACACAAAGCGACCGGGTTGTACCCAATGCAGGCCACGATCTTTACAAGCAAACAGATAATCCGTGAAGGCCTGAGAGATCTCAGCAATCACTTTCTCGTTAGCTTCTGCTTTTGCATCAAATGTCTCCAGTGCAGCAAGCCAAGCTTGTGCACACTCGCTACGAATACCAGACAAGTTTGCAAACTGCAGCTCGCTCCATTCTTCGAAGGAAAGGTCAAGCAAAGGTAAATCCAGCAGCCACTCTCCTGGATAGTCAATAACATCAATAAATAGAGTCGATGTTTTGCTGATTAAACGCTTCGCTCCTTTCGCTGGCTTATATTTCAGCGCCAAACGAATTTCACTCACATCTCGCGTTGGCTGCGGCCATTCTGGTGGCTCAGCGTGAAGCTGTGCGATGGCATCATCATAGGCAAAGCGCGGTACCATTAAATTAGACTGAGGAACGCGCTTTGCTCCAATGAGTCGCCCATCTCGCGCGCACTCAAGTAATGGCAAGTTGTCGTGAGTGGAAGTATGAAGTAACTGGTTCACCAATGAGGTGATAAAAGCGGTCTTACCCGCTCTGGACAAACCGGTAACAGCAATTCGAACGTGAGAATCTAGGCTTCGATGCAACAAATCTGAGACTTCTTGACCAATGCGGTTCATTCAACTTACTCCAATACAAAAGACGAGGAACAGTGTGCACTATACGAGATTAACCAAGTATGAACAAAAAACCCCTGATACAGTTCAGGGGTTTAGAGCGTTTCTAGAGATTTTTAGATAGGCCAATTGGCACTAATCATCCTCAATGAGTTTGTAAATAACAAACAGAGCAATCTCAAGCAGTACAGTCAGCACACACGCCATCGTGACGTACTTTTCATTGAAGATGCTGATGCCGTGTAAAATCAAGTCATAGCCAACAAAGAAACCCACTACTAGTAGTAACGCGATTTGTAATATTTGTATAAATCGAGGCATGTTTGCACTCTCCTTGGTTCTTTTTCTTTGAGTATATACCCTAATTGCCTCAATATGCCAAAAAGCTACTTGGGTATATGTCTGAATTATAGATAAAAAAAAGTGAGTATGTCTTCACACACTCACTTTTTTAAACTCAAATTAGGATGCGCTTTCCGCTTCCGCAATTTTCACTTTCCACGTATCTGGACCAATTTGGTGAGCATTAGCACCACTTGAATCCACCGCAACCGTGACTGGCATGTCTTCGACTTCAAACTCGTAAATCGCTTCCATACCCAAATCTTCAAACGCAACCACTTTCGCTTTCTTAATCGCTTTCGCAACAAGGTAAGCCGCGCCGCCTACCGCCATTAGGTAGACTGCTTTGTGCTCTTTGATAGATTCAATCGCCGCAGGGCCGCGCTCGGCTTTACCAATCATGCCCGTTAGGCCTGTTTCAGACAGCATCATGTCGGTGAACTTATCCATACGCGTCGATGTTGTTGGGCCAGCAGGGCCTACCGCTTCATCGCCGACTGCGTCAACAGGACCTACGTAGTAGATAAACTTGCCTTTAAAATCTACACCTTCAGGCAAACCTTCACCGCTCTCTAACATGCCCTGAATGCGCTTATGCGCTGCATCACGACCTGTCAGAATTTTACCGGTAAGCAGTACTGTTTCACCTGTCTTCCACTCTTGAACGTCTTCTTTAGTGATTTCATCAAGGTTCACACGACGTGTGTTCGCGCCTGCTTCCCAAGTGATATCTGGCCACTCTTCAAGCTTAGGTGGCGTAAGCTCGGCAGGTCCTGAGCCATCCAACGTAAAGTGAACGTGGCGCGTTGCTGCACAGTTTGGAATCATACACACTGGCTTTGACGCCGCGTGTGTTGGCGCAGTTTTGATTTTCACATCAACAACCGTCGTTAGGCCGCCAAGACCTTGTGCACCAATACCGAGTTTGTTCACTCGGTTGAAGATGTCGAGACGAAGCTCTTCTTCCGCATTTTGTGGGCCACGGTCGATAAGCTCTTGAATATCGATATGCTCCATTAGCGACTCTTTTGCCAGCACCGCAGCTTTCTCTGCCGTACCGCCAATACCGATGCCAAGCATACCCGGTGGACACCAACCAGCCCCCATCGTTGGCAATGTTTTCTCTACCCATTCAGCAATATCATCTGATGGATTAAGCATCACCATCTTGGTTTTGTTTTCAGAACCGCCGCCTTTAGCCGCAATTTGGATTTCGACCTTATCACCCGGCACCATGTTGATGTGCACAACGGCAGGCGTATTGTCTTTGGTGTTGATGCGCTTGCCCGCAGGATCTTTAAGAACCGATGCTCGAAGTGGGTTGTCTGGGTTGGTATAACCTTGACGAACACCTTCATCAATCATCTCTTGTACGGTCAGGTCGCTGTCCCATTGAACGTTCATACCAATGTTCACGAAACAAGTCACGATACCTGTATCCTGACAAATAGGTCTGTGACCTTCTGCTGACATGCGAGAGTTAATTAGGATTTGAGCAATCGCGTCTTTCGCCGCTTGGCTCTCTTCCTTTTGATAAGCTTTGTCTAGGGCTTGAACAAAATCGAGGGGATGGTAATACGAGATGTATTGCAATGCATCAGCAACAGAGCTGATCACATCTTCTTTACGAATAACCGCCATTGAATACCTCATTTATAATTTTAGCTTCCAGGAGGCCGAACTGTTTGACCTATCAAACTCATTGATCTGTTAAAAACTATTGGTCTATCAAAAACCATCAGCAAGCGAGTGACTACTTCGAGTAGAGCGCTTAGTACCACTCACTTTAACCATAGTGTTATCAGGGCTAAATGTCCGACTTTTTGTTGTGAAAATATGATACTCTTGCTTTCCACTATGCGCCATGAGTGCGACAACGTTTCTGTCACAGTTTAAGCAAATGAACAAAAAAGAAAGCCAATCTATTCAATTCGTTGACCTGCCTTATCAGCCAGATTTAGCCAAACAATACTTTGCCACTATCGAGCAGCTCCCTTGGGCTATGCTGCTGAAGTCCTCGACTTTAAAACATGAAAACAATCGTTTTGATATTTTGGTCGCTGAGCCAGTTGCGACGGTGCAGACCTATGGTGAGCTATCAAAAATTCACTATGATGGAGCGGAAGAAACGCGTAGCGACGATCCATTCACGCTTATCAATGACCTGATTGCAGAAAAGATTGGGCATACTGACATAGAAACCGAGTGGCCGTTTCTAGGCGGCGCGCTAGGGTACTTTGCCTACGATCTAGGCAGACGAGTAGAACGTATTCCTGAGACCGCAAATCATGACATTGCCGCCCCAGATATGGCGATTGGTATCTACGACTGGGCACTGATGGTCGACCACCAGCAGAAAAAAGCAGTGATTATCGGTATTGAGCCAAATAACAAGCTCATTTGGCTGCAGAGCCAACAGGGCAAAGCACTCTTGCCTTTTCAGCTCACCACACCTTGGCAATCCAACATGAGCCAGACCGGTTATCAACAACGCTTCCACTCAGTGAAAGAGTATCTTTCTGCAGGTGATAGCTATCAGATAAACCTAGCCCAGCGACACTGTGCTCAGTATTCTGGCAGTGAATGGCATGCCTTTGAAGTCTTAGATGAACACAATCAAGCACCATTCAGTGCATTTATCCGTTTGGAAGACAGTGCG
Source organism: Vibrio sp. DNB22_10_4 (assembly GCF_052879755.1). Classification (NCBI taxonomy): domain Bacteria; kingdom Pseudomonadati; phylum Pseudomonadota; class Gammaproteobacteria; order Vibrionales; family Vibrionaceae; genus Vibrio; species Vibrio sp. DNB22_10_4. The sequence continues at coordinate 301,119 of NZ_JBNNXW010000003.1, forward strand.
ATTATAAGCATCTCACCCGAGCGTTTCTTGCAGCTTCATAACCGCGTCATTGAAACTAAACCAATTAAAGGTACCCGACCACGTTTTGTTGACCCCACTGAAGACAAAAATAGTGCAATCGATCTGGCTAACGCGCCAAAAGATCAAGCCGAAAATTTGATGATCGTCGATTTGCTAAGAAACGATATTGGCCGCGTGGCCAAGCCGGGCTCTGTAAAGGTGCCAAAGTTATTTGATATTGAAAGTTTCCCTGCTGTTCATCACTTAGTGAGCACGGTAACGGGAGAACTGAATAGCCAATATCAAGCTACTGACCTATTGCGAGCATGCTTCCCTGGCGGCTCAATCACTGGTGCGCCAAAGGTTCGAGCTATGGAGATCATTGAAGAGCTTGAGCCGCACAGACGCAGTGTCTACTGCGGCAGCATTGGCTATATCAGTGCCCATGGCGTAATGGATACCAGCATTACTATTCGTACATTAATTGCGACGCAAGGTGAGATTTATGCTTGGGCGGGCGGTGGCATAGTGGCCGACAGTGACTGTGACGATGAGTATCAAGAGACGTACCACAAGCTAGGCAAGATACTGCCTATACTAGACAGCTTATGACACTCGATGGGGTCTAGCACTAAATCGCTTCAAGTCCCCAATTTGGCCCCCACTTGGCCAATGTTTGAGTAAGATCTTTTGCGGTGTAGGGTTTGGACAGTATGTCATCCATCCCTACATCGTAACAATTTTGACGCTCTTCCGTTGTGGTACCAGCGGTCAGAGCCACTATTGGGTTACGATATTCCGCACTGCGCAGTCGTTTGGTCGCCTCAAATCCATCCATGACCGGCATTCGACAATCCATAAAAATAATGTCGTATTGTTGCTGGCTCGCATGCTCAACCGCTTCGAGGCCATTAACTGCCAAGTCAGGCGAGATACCCAATTTACTCAACATCTTAGTAATAATAACTTGGTTCATCTTTATGTCGTCGACCACAAGAATCTTCAACGCTGAAAAGTCTAATGTTTGATTACTATCGGCTTGAACTGCTTCAGTTTTTTCTTCAATCAACTCCGTTTTTAGGGGCAGAAACACATGGAACGTGGTACCGACACCGAGTTCACTTTCCAGCGAAATATTACCCCCCATCAACTCCACCAAGCGGCGACAAATAGCTAACCCCAGCCCAGTTCCTTCATAGTTACGCGAGCTAGAGCGATCGGCCTGAGTAAAGGGCTGAAACAACTTCTTTTGAGCCGATTCACTAATACCGATACCAGTATCTGTCACGGATACCTGAAGGCCATTGGCGCTATTTTCCACATGGACACTAACATCGCCTTTGTCGGTAAACTTAATCGCATTGCCAATCAAATTTACAAATATCTGAGTAATTCTCTCTAAATCACCGTTGATCTGCTGGCTATCCAAATTCTGTGTTTTAATTGTAAATCCAATCTGCTTCTCTTGTGCTTTATGTTCAAAAATACTCTTTAAGGTCGACTCTAAAGTGTTCCAGCTGAACTTTGATTCGATAAGCTCAAGCATACCGGCGTCAATCTTGCTGAAATCTAGCAAGTCGTTGATGATGGATCGCAGTAGTTGACCCGATTGGCTGAGATTATGATGAAGATCTTTTTGTGCATCTGATAATCCCGTATCCGCCAATAGCTCGACACTACCCAATAATCCATTTAAAGGAGTTCGAAGCTCGTGGTTTATCATCGCCAAAAACTCTCTAGTCGAACGTTCCGACGCCTCTGCACGATCCTTTGACTCAACTAAGCGTTGATTGATAACTTGACGGTTAATCGAACTGGCCAGTAACTCACACACCAGTGACATCTGACTGTTAACAAAGTCCATATCAAACGTGGTTTCAATAACGCCTAACTCAAGCTTACCAATCACCTTCTGCTCAAGTTCAATAGAAATACAAGATGTCGTACAGCCCTCGTCGACAATAAGCTGGGCATATTTAGTCGTTTGATAGTGAGATTGGGTAACTGCCGGGAGGAGCTCACTTGGCAAAGCGATGGCACATGCTACATCTTCCGTCACTTCCGAGAGCTGATTAACCAGATCCACGACCAGTACATCATCTAAGTTGGCACGCAAAAAAATCCGACCGAAATGGATAAGGATACGCTCGATTTTCTGCTGAAACTCCAGACGTTTAAAACTTGCTTCGGAGCGTGCTTCCGTTTGCTTGAGTGCAACCTCAAGCTGCTGATTAGCATTAAAAAGCTCTAAACTCTTCTGTTCGAGTAAGGCTTCCGCTGCTTTTCTCGCGGCTATTTCTCGTTTAAGTTTGCGCTCGATCGCCGCACTGCTGGGCATAGTGTCTTTACACCAGAGTGAGACTGAATCTGACAGTGCTGTTATCGTCGGACTGAGGCGTCATCTCAACATTGATTTTCTCACCAAAATGTTCAGCGCAACCTTCAATGAGCCCCAAACAAACATGAGACATGCAGCGCGCGCTTTGATAGTCCATCACCATGTCAGTCTCAGACTCACTGATGAAGTAGAACTTGGGGGGCTCCGCATCAGAGTAAAGCTTCTTTACCTCTACATGGATATAGTCTTCCACATGTCGGATAAACTGAAAAGTCGAGCTACTGGTGCCAATGCTGGCACTTTCTGGAATAGAGGCAAGCAAGGTTTTAAACACCGTTTGCCCAAACACCTGCTGAAGTGTCTCAGGGTCAATGTTGGTTTTCTTACTCAAGTTGACGATAAGCTTGACTAAGTCTCGATGGTCATAACTGCCAACCGCAGTATAAATGCCCTCATCACCAGACATCTCCAACACCTCATCCAATACATCCAGACCAAACTTCTCTTCAACCAACTCCATGAATTCAGTAAAAATAATTCCTTTCATTCATCTTCTCCTTGTTAATGGAACGCACTGGTTGTGTGTTTATCGTGACTCATTAAAGTATTAGGACAATTCTTGGTTGTTTTCCATATATTGTTAAATATCAGATAATAAGGCGACAAGAACTTTTTCGGCATCGCTACACAGGAGCGAATAGAGTACTGCCTTTAATACTCAACGTTAGTTTGACGTCTTTTGGGTTTCACCTGTAACTGTCTTGGTAGGTTTGCGACCGCAATCCCTGTCGCAACATGCTCTACACCATCACAAATCGAGTACACAAAGCGCCTTGGGTTGACTGATACCGCTTTCTCCTCTTTATCAACAAACGAACCATCAGCTTGTGGGACTAGGAACTGCTGATCGTCCAGACAGAAAACGGACTCAACAAAAGCAATGGGACTTGATAATGAAGGGGTTACCTGAGCCAGCACTTTTTGCTCAAAACACTTAGTATCGTGAGACAAGGATAGTCTAGAGGTAAACAAACTAGAGAAACGAGAGAAGTCCAAACAGATCATAACCTTGGTGATCTCTTCAGAACCAAAATTCTTGAATAAAAGGGTTAAGTGACACAACTCTGATTTAGGAGCCAATAGTGTCTGATTGGGGTATACCAACAAATACTGTGGTGTGATATTAGAGGTATAGCCCTCATCTATGTCGTTGACACCTAAGAAAGAGACCTTCACTTTATCCGTTAATTTTCTAGATGCGTTTCGGCACAAGCTTTCTATAGAAATCATGACGGTTCCGTCACTGAGCATCGTATAACCAGAAAGAGACGGAGCGTGTCTGCGCAAAGACAAAGCACTCATGTCTAAGCAAGGCAAATCTAGATGATCAGGGACACTCATCACTTCATCTGAATCAATGGGGCAATAAATCCGAAAAGCAGCTCCGCCTACGGTGCATTTCAATACTAGCGTTTGCTCATCTTTCGACTGTTTACGATACGCGTAAAAACCATTCCCAAAATCTTTGAACACCCCGTTCGGGTTTTCACATATTACATGCTCTGGCTCAATGGACTCTAACTCTTTGGAGCAGCTTTGTAGATACTCTCGCGTGAACACTAGAGTGTCACAAGCGAGTTGTAACATAAGTCTTCCGTGCTGTTCTCCACGTTCCATAATAATCACCTAATACTCAGGAAAATATAGAGTTATTCGACACACTCACTGCCAGCAAGGTGCTCTTGAATTTGCTCGGCAGTCATTGGCCTGTAGAAGAAATAACCTTGAATAAAATCCACATCTATTAGCTTGAGTGTTTCCAATTCCTCTGCGTTCTCAACGCCCTCTGCAACCACTTTGATGTTTAAGTCATGGGACAGCTGTCTTAGCATATTAACTGCAAAAAACTTCTGTTTTATCTGATGGATATTCGTGATGAATTTACGGTCGATTTTTAGCTCATCAAAATGAAAGTCACTGAAGTAGGAGAACGACGAGTTACCTGTACCAAAATCATCAACCGCAATTTTTACCCCTGAGTCACGAATGTGTTCCAATAGGTTGGAGTTGTTAATGTTTTTTTCGAAATAGGATGTTTCTGTAATCTCAATAGTGACATCTTCATTTGTCACTGGTGACTCATTAATATAGGTAAACAACTCGTAAAGATGGTGGGACTCAGTATCAGCAATCGAGCAATTTAGCGACAGTGTTAGCTTTTGCTCCACTGCATTATCGAGTTGAACAAACGCTTTAATCGCCTTCTCAGCAACAATCATATCAATGGCATTGATCATCTTTAACTCTTCAGCAAGATGTATCATCTCCTGAACACAATAGTCCACTTCTTCGATTTGGAAGCGACACAAGGCTTCTAACTTCACAATCCGGTTGGTTTTGGTGTCCACAATCGGCTGAAAGTGAACATCAATTTGCTTGTTTTGCACCGCTTCAATGAGTAAATTTTCCAACTTTCTACGACGAATACTCGCTTGCACCAGCACTTCATCGTAAAAGTTCACGCTACTTGATTGAGAGTCATGAACAAACATGGCTTGAACCGACTGAGAAATCACTTCATCCATCGCACATTGATTGAAACCATGTAAAGCCACCCCAATTTGCCCATCAGAGATATCATTGATCAAATGGTCATCTAGATACTTACTCAAACCCGTGAAAAACTGCTTAATACACATATTGATCGTAGTGACGTCTTCAACATCGTCTTCACGTATTCGAAGCAAGACAACAAATGTATTCCTACCAATATAACCAAAGCTATCGGCATCATGAAACGACTGAAGTGCGGTATAAACTTTTTGACGTGACTCCACCTCAAGCTCACTGTAAAAGCGAGGATGTAAACTCACTACAATGAACTTGCCTCCTTGAGATGAAAGCTGCTTGGCACTATTTCTAAATGCAACTTCGTCCATCTCCTCCAAGTTAGGAGCATTGGCTACATCTGGCGCGTTATTTTTTATTGGGTTCCGATGTTCACCTAGAAAGCTGTATATATAAAAGCAGTGTTCTTGCGCTACCTCAACTCGCTTTATATGAACCATCTCCAACATAGAACGCGATTCTTTCGCATTAGTAATCATCGCTCCGCGCCATCTCACTTCACGCTCAATACGTTTTTGAAATGCTTCAATATGTCGCTTGTCACTATGGAACAGCCCTCCGTCACTAATACTACGTCCAAGTAACGCAAGCGAGGATGTACCATGGTCTCGACATAACTTCTCGTTGGTAAACAGCACTCGGTGTTTATCGTCGGTGATCATGACTCCTCTGGCAGGATCATCCAGTACATGCTCCAAAAGCTCAGTACAAGCAATCTTAGAAAGCGTGTGTGATAACACTTCAACATTGCCTTTCACCAAATTATCAATGACCAAGTAGATCTCAAATTTCACTACAATCAACTCACCGCCGGTCGTCTCGAGTGGAATAGGTACGGCGGCTGGTGCACCGTCAAATTGGACGTCGCGAATCAAAGTGAGTATGTGGTTAATACTGTCAATCGAAGGTGGATTGACATGAGAATGACGGGTATCAAAGTTCATAACCCTCTGCCAAAACTCGCCTTTTGACACTTCAGTAGTTATGTCATGAAGATGCTCTGACCAGAACAGCTTCTTCGCTTCAGCCTGCTTCGCTAGCATGTCGATCTCTCTTTGAATTATTAGCCAACCGAGGTGCTTATGAGTTTCCCTCTTGCACCAAAACAAGCTAGAAGAAACAAACTCAAATTCAAGTTGATATTTACTTGAATGCAGTGCAATGCGTTCTAGGTTATTGTCATGTTGTTGCGTAGCGGAGGGGCTCGATGGATTACGTGTATGTCGATGACTTATATGACGATGTGTATCATACCCCACCACCTGTCGATAAAGCGCTACAGCGCGGTGATGTACCCGAAGAAGAGTTTGAAATTCGTGAAGTTCTTGATTGTTGGTATCAAGCAGGCTTTGTTCCATTTATCGAAGGTCAACTGGAGCAAATCAACTTTTGGCAACGAGTAGACGAATTTAAGCGTTTAACCAAAACACTCACACTGCTGATACGATGTCGTGCATACCAAAGCGCAGTAAAACGTATTACGTCACAATGGCAATCAGAATCGCTAGAGTTTCGCTACGTTCACTATTTACTGTATAAAGTAAGTTACCCATAAACACTATTTTTATTAGGGATTTAAGAATTTTTATCATTAGCACTAATACTCAAACTATCAATAGCGCTTTTACGGTACCTATGATATTTTGCTAACGTGTACTTTTTATAAGTTTTATTATGTACAAATACGTCAAAGACAAGCTCGATCACAGCTATACTCAGGCGGTGCCAATTGGCCAGGCTCTGAATGAGAATGAGATACCACAGGAAGAAATTGAGATCAGAGAAATGGTCGAAGCCTGGTATGTCAGTGGCTATCGCCCGATAATTGGGGAAGATACTCTCTTTGAGCAATATTGCTGTGCTCACTCTTTAGCGAATATTGAAGGCGACTGGGAATCACAATCACAACAACAAAAAACAACCAGACTTCAACGCCTTGAACAGACGCTGGCTGAAATTTGTCGTCACCGTGTATATTTCGCTGCCCTTACTCGCTTTTTATCGGGTTTGCAGGACTGTTCAGTCAAACAACGGCTAACAGAGGTACTGTCAGTTGCCGAAGCGTCACAATCGAAGCCAAGGCTGCATCACTAGTGTTACCTACTAGCAAGTAGCGACAAACATTACTCACCTCATTACCCAGCCATCAAATTTGAGCTTGCCCTGAAGCTTGGTCACACCTTCTTGCTGCAGTTGACGTACTCTCTCTTTAGAAAGCCCATACATTTCACCTAGGCAGTCTAACGTCAATACTTCTTTACCAAACAGTCCAAATCGATGAATCACAATATCTCTATACTTGTCCGGTAGTGATAAAACCACTCTTTCTAAACTTTTCAGAAGCTTTTCATCGTGGCAAGTATCGTAAGGCTCGGGAATAGCATCGGAACGACACGTATCTAGACTCTGGAACTCCTTGTCTGTGATATCTACTGAAGCACTAGACTCGATAAATCCACTCATGTGAATAAGTTCACTCACGTGTTGCTGTGAATTCGAAGTTTGCTCAGCAATCTCTTTGACAGACGGCGCTCTTTTCAGAGCTGAGCGCATCTCATTAGTTTGACGTGACAGTCGATTGATTTCCTTGATCACATGAACTGGCAAGCGTACCGTTCTACCTGTATTCATCAAAGAAGACTCAATGCTTTCGCGTATCCACCATACGGCGTACGTACTGAAGCGGAATCCTTTTTCAGGTTCAAACTTATCGATAGCTTTGATCAAGCCTAAATTTCCTTCTTCGATTAAATCGAGGATGGTGTGATTATTTAAGCCACGTTTTGTATAACCCCTCGCAATCTTGACCACAAGACGAAGATTGGATTCAATGAGTACATCCCTCGCTGCCTTATCCCCGCGCCTGGCTAGCGTAGCATAATGGTATTCTTGTTCCGGTGTCAGCAAATCAATACCTACGACATCTTGAATATACTTGGAGTAGAAATCTACATTGCTGTCTAAGCCGTCAGTTTTTGCGTTTTCGATCCTAGTAGTCATGATAATCTCCATATCTCTGCAGCCTCGCCAACTCTATAGATAATTATTAGTTTCAATATTTTGAGGTGCGTCGCATGATCAAGAGTAGTCCCCTTTATGCTATGCATCAAAATTTACTTCATACTGTTTAGTCAATTAATGATCGAATTAGTACCAAAGTCTTAGGTGAGCAGCGATTACAAAGATCAAGTTTAGATCTTCATGATTGGCAGTTTTTCATTTCTAATAAACTATACTATTGTTGTTAAGTAACTGAGTTTGTGACTGAAATGAAACAAACTCAGTCAGGAAAAACGATAAACAGCATAAAAGGACAGCAGGATGATAGATTTCGACGTACTTCGCAGCTACATGGACAATGACGAGGACATCATCGCAGCCGTATTTATGGCATTCATGGAAGAACATGAAAACGGTGCAGACAAAATACAATCGCTTTATAACGAGCAAAATTGGAGCGAACTGTTTATCACTGCCCACTCTTTAAAAGGTATTCTCGCAAGCTTTGGCGAAACCAAAGCCGTCGACAAGTTAGAAGCGATAGAAACTGCGACTCGCGGTGGCGATACACCGCAATTGGCGGATATTCAATTCGTGATTCAAGAATTGGAAGTTATCAAAAACCAAATCAACGAATATTTAGCATCAATGGTGTAGTTGGCGAATAGTAGTATGACGAAATCTGAGTTTTTATCGCGCTTTCAACTGCAACAAACCGAGGACTACCATAAAGAGACTAAACTACGTACCGCAAATATAGACAAAGGTTCTCTGCGTGAAGCCAGTGTGTTGATAGGGCTAGTCGAACGTGAAGCCAAGCTTCACGTCATCCTTACCAAACGAGCCAGTCATTTAAAACACCACCCAGGCCAGATTAGCTTTCCTGGTGGTAAGGTAGAGCCAAGTGATCAAAGCCCTATCATTACAGCACTTCGAGAGACAGAAGAAGAGATAGGTATCAGTAGCAATCATATTTCCGTGATTGGCTACCTTCCCAAGCTCGTAACCGTCACGGCGTTCAACGTGACACCGGTACTCGCGTTTATTGAGCCTAAATATCGACCTAAAATTGACACTAACGAAGTCGACTACTTATTCGAGGTACCACTGGAGTTTCTCGCTTCCCCGACCAATCTTTCGGCTGTAGGTTTTCAAATTCGCGGACAGAACCACCGTGTTTTGTCTATTCCTTATAAAGAACACTTTATTTGGGGCGTAACAGCACAGATCATCGAAAACCTACAGACTCAACTTTTACCAAGTTAAATAAAAGTAAAAAGCCAATCGTTTGCCTAAAATGGCATTAGTTTTACTAATGCCACCCATCAGTCCACCTAATCAGTAGCACGAAAAAAACGTGACTAAACCTGCAAAATATAGCCCCAATGAATAAGCCAACACAAACCATGACCTAGATCTAGTTTTTGGCTGCAATTTACGTGCAATATTGCGGCCGACTTATTTCCTGTTCCCAAAAAATGAGTATTAACTATGACTACCACAACTACTGCGGCAGCGAGTCGCGCTGCGTCTAAGTGGACCTACAAAGATTTCACGTGGGCACTTTCTCTTTTCGGTACAGCCGTTGGTGCTGGCGTACTTTTCCTTCCTATTAAAGCGGGTGCTGGCGGCTTCTGGCCATTAGTAATCCTAGCCCTAATCGCAGCACCAATGACATGGTTTGCGCACAAGAGCTTAGCGCGTTTCGTACTTTCTGCTAAAAACCCAGACGCAGATATCACTGACACCGTTGAAGAGCATTTTGGTAAAACGGGTGCAAACCTTATTACTTTCGCTTACTTCTTCGCCATTTACCCGATTGTTCTAATCTACGGTGTTGGTATCACAAACACAGTAGATTCGTTCTTAGTAAACCAAATGGGCATGGAGTCTATCCCACGCTGGTTGCTATCTGGCTGTCTTATCGCTGCAATGACATGTGGTGTTGTATTCGGCAAAGAACTAATGCTAAAAGCGACGTCTGCAATGGTTTACCCATTGGTATTCATCCTTCTAGCTCTGTCTGTTTACCTAATTCCAGACTGGAATACATCAATGATGAGCGTGAGCCCTGATTGGGGTTCAATGCCTTCAGTTATCTGGCTAGCTATCCCTATCATCGTATTCTCATTCAACCACAGCCCAATCATTTCTCAGTTCTCTAAAGAGCAACGTCGCGTATACGGTGACGACGCTGTGAAGAAAACAGACATGATCACTGGCGGTGCTGCGATGATGTTGATGGGCTTTGTTATGTTCTTCGTATTCTCTGTAGTGCTATCTCTGTCTCCAGAGCAACTATCGATTGCACAAGAGCAAAACATCTCTGTATTGTCTTACCTTGCTAACGTTCACGAGTCGCCATTTATCTCTATCCTTGGCCCTGTTGTTGCTTTCGCAGCGATTACCTCAAGCTACTTTGGTCACTTCCTTGGTGCTCACGAAGGTCTAGTGGGTCTTGGTAAGTCTCGCTCTAAAGCGCCAATCGGTAAAATTGAGAAAGCGTCTCTAGTGTTCATCGTAGTTACAACTTGGGTCGTCGCTATCATCAACCCAAGCATCCTTGGCATGATTGAAACCATGGGCGCACCGATGATCGCAGCTATCCTATTCCTGATGCCTGTATACGCAATGAAGAAAGTGCCAGCGATGGCGAAGCTCCAAACTTCAGCGCCTGTACAAATCTTTACAGCAATTTGTGGTGTTGCGGCGATTACTTCGGTAATCTACGGCGCTTTTTAATTGACGCTGTCAATTGAACATCTCGATTAAACCGTATCTCGATACACAATAACGATAATTTGAGCCCCTATTTCGTATAGGGGCTTTTCTAGAGGCAAATCAGTATGATCAGTGTTTTTGATATCTACAAAATTGGTGTTGGTCCTTCAAGCTCACACACCGTGGGTCCGATGAAAGCCGGTAAAGAGTTCATCGATGATCTACGCACCATGGGCAAACTAAGAGACATCACCAAGATCACTGTAGATGTTTATGGATCACTATCACTGACAGGGAAAGGTCACCACACAGATATCGCTATCATCATGGGTTTGGCGGGTAACTCGCCAGAAAAAGTCGACATCGACTCTATCCCAGGATTTATTGCACGCGTAGAAGAGACAGAACGTCTTCCGGTTGGTATGCATTGCCATACGGTTTCCTTCCCTCGTGAAGGCGGAATGAACTTTCATTCAACCAACCTAGCGCTGCATGAAAACGGTATGCAGATCCACGCGTGGATCGATGAAGAGCTCGCTTACTCGAAAACGTATTACTCAATTGGCGGTGGTTTCATCGTTGACGAGGAAAACTTTGGCAAAGAAGAGGTCTCTGCTCTCAAAGCGCCTTATGAGTTCAACTCTGCTGAAGAGCTTGTTAACCTATGTAAAGACAACGGTCTTTCTATTAGCACACTCGTGATGGCAAATGAGCACGCGGTTCATTCTGATGAAGAGACACGCACTTACTTTGCGAACATCTGGCGCACCATGCGTGAGTGTATGGAACGTGGTATGAATACCGAAGGTATTCTGCCTGGTCCTCTGCGCGTACCACGCCGTGCTGCAGCGCTTCGTCAGCAATTGATCACATCAGAAAAAACCACAACGGATCCAATGTCAGTCGTTGACTGGGTTAACATGTTTGCGTTTGCGGTCAATGAAGAGAACGCAGCTGGCGGCCGAGTCGTTACAGCACCAACGAACGGTGCGTGCGGTATCATTCCAGCGGTTCTGGCTTACTATGACAAGTTCATTCAAACCGTCACAGAGAAAGATTATATCCGCTTCTTTGCTGCGTCTGGTGCTATCGGTGGTTTGTACAAGCAAAACGCATCTATCTCTGGTGCGGAAGTAGGCTGCCAAGGTGAAGTCGGCGTAGCATGTTCAATGGCCGCAGCAGGTCTTGCTGAGCTCATGGGTGGCAGCCCAGAGCAAGTTTGTATGGCTGCTGAAATCGCTATGGAACATAACCTAGGTTTGACTTGTGACCCAGTTGCAGGCCAAGTACAAGTACCGTGCATCGAGCGTAATGGTATCGCTGCTGTAAAAGCGATTAACTCGACACGTATGGCTCTTCGCCGCGCATCTGCTCCACGTGTTTCACTCGATAAAGTGATTGAAACCATGCTAGAGACGGGCAAAGACATGAACGCGAAATATCGTGAAACGTCGCAAGGCGGTCTAGCGATTAAAGTGGTTTGTTAATAGGTCTACAAACCGCTCAATAATATAAATGCCGAAGCCCAAATAGCTTCGGCATTTTTGCATCTACACGGTAAAGAATACGTTGGAATAAAAACCAATGGCAAAAAAAGTCGAGATAGCCGCACCTGTCAATAAGGTTGGCATTCGCGCTTTTGGATAGCGTTCAAGCAGGAGCATGATTGCCAAGTAGGTTGGATACAAGCCAAAAATATAACGCGGCATTGCATTCACACCCGATGACAACGGGATCAATAGATTGATGAGCATAAACGTCGCTTCTGCATAACGTTTTTTCACGAAAAGGTAAGCATTAAGTGCGAATCCTATGAGCGATACCAGCACCAAATAGAGCTTTGCTCCTCCGGTTTTCACACCATAAACCAACCACTCAATTGGATTACTGAACTCCCTACCCCAAGCAATCTGGATATGCCCAAAGGCCAGGGCATCCCCCATATGAAAATGCAAGTAAGCCATATAGCTAAAGAAGCCCAAAGGAATCAACCAAATTGCAGCAATTACCGAGAGCGCATTGTTCTTTAACCGATAGAAACTGCTCGCTCCATAAGCCTGAAAGCCCACTATCAATACTGAAAACACCAACATGACACCCAAGTTTCGAGTGATCGCAGCGACCAACCCAAGCATGCCTACTGCCCACCAATTTTGTCGATAGCAGGCAATGAAGACGCCACTGATGAGAGCGATATAAAGCGGCTCGGAGTAGCCAGACATGGCATAAACCGCATAGGGAGAAAAGCACAGTAGCCAAATGGCGATGTCTTGCATCTCCTCACTGAATCTTAACTGCTTTAGCGCTTTCAGGAATACAGCCACACTGAGTACAAATGTCAGGTTGGAAACCAAAACGAGCGCGAGATTGGTGTCTCTGACTAACAGTGCCATCAGCTTGCCCAACAAAGGTGATACCGGCATAAACGCCCAATTGGCCGCATTGCCACCTTTCATATAAGTCGGGAACAATGCATAGCCATCATCGGCAATACGTTGAAACCACATACAATCAAAACGGCATACCTGTTGCCATATATCGATATTAACAACCGTTTCTGGGTTATACGCATGCGTTCCAATCAGTCCTAGCGCATAGAAAACCGTACGACTGAACAGAACTGCAACCACTAGGGTTATCCACTGCTGCTTAGAAATCGTCAAGCTTGGTAAATGCTTATCAACGTACCGTGTTTGTTCTTGCAATAAAGTAGAATCGGCAACGTTTTGTGGATTTGTCATGGTTAGTTTGGTCATACTCATTGCACCGCCTCCGTAATCGTCACCTGCCGGACATTCAAACTGGCGTCAGTTTCAAATCGCAGTTGTTGAATTGGCTGAGCGCGCAAAAAAACACTTGCGGGTAACGTCGTTTCTAGTGAATTGAGTTCTAACGGCATCAACATGACCTTTCTGCCTTGGTTTGCTGAAATATAAACAGGCTCAGTAATCGATTGATTAAGCGAGATTTTAATTCGAACAGGGCTATGTGGCGTTTTTTGAAAGTTAAAGTAGAGGCTCGCATCGTGCACTAACTCCCTACCTTCTCTCTGCGGTAAGGATTCCCAACCTTGGCGGCTCAAAAATGGCGATGGTTCTGCGACATTGATAGTCCCCATTTCAGGCCAAATGAGGTCTATATTCTCTTGACCCCAATAGCGAGTTTTCTTGTCGATGTAATAGGTCTGGTAAGCCGTTGACACATTCGGGTGGGCGGCAAGATACAAGACCCACACGTAATACAAAGAAAGCGTGATAAACAACGCGAATACGAATGGTCGAAGTACCTGTGCTTTCACCTTAGCGAAGCTATTGTTTACTGATAATTCAGTGGGTTGTGAAGACATGCTGGATAACGTTCAATAACATCAAACCTCATTTTTACGCCTTACAACACACTACCCTGTCAGATTTGAGTCAAGAACTGATGAAGTTTCGATGACCTCGTGATAGTCAATCGGCATCAATTGATAAGTGTGATGGTACGACCACGTATGAAGGGTGATTTCTCAATTTTGAAGCAGTTTGCACTAAAAACCATGAGCTTTTCGAGGTTTTGCCACAAATCCACTTTTCTATTAAGTATTTATTAACTTAATATTCACCCCGTCAGCCCATACAGTTAACAATATAATTATGCGACTTACTATAACAAATAAGCTTCTACTCGCACTTATCTTGGTTTTTGGCACCGTCGTTGTCATTTCAACCACTTATCAATACAACCAGCAACGTAACCTTATCTATTCGGTACTCAGTGAGCAGCTAGAGGATAAAGCCAGTAACTATTTTGATAGTTTGAATATGATGATGCTTACCGGCACCATGGCACAAAAAGAAACGTTACGAGGTAAAGCTCTGGCTCAAGAGAATATCGAGAATGTCCGAGTGCTTCGTGGTGATGCTGTGAGCAAACTCTACGGCCCAGGTTTAGACAATCAAATTGCGCTTGATGATATCGATAAACGTGCCCTACTTGGAGAAACCGTGTTGGAGCCATTTAAGGCAGAATGGGGGCAAGGCCTCGTCGTTGCATTGCCAATGAAAGCCAGCGAGAACTACCGCGGCACCAACTGTATTGCTTGCCACATGTCTCAAGAAGGTGAAGTGCTGGGCGCAATTCGAATTGAGTATAATCTCAGTCATGTAAATAGCATGATCAACCAGCGCACCGCGATTGCCGTCGCCATTATGGCTGCCATAGCGTTTATCGGCTACCTCGCGACCATTTTCATTGCGAGACGCTTTATCGTGGGTCCGGTGCAAACTACATCGAAATTTATGACGCGAGTGAGTGGAAGCAAAGATCTCTCCATCCGATTAGAAGGCAAGCAAAACGACGAAGTTGGCGACCTTACTAATGATATCAATGACTTCCTAGATACTGTTTCACATAGCCTAGTCAAAGTGCAGTCGACCGCTCAAACCGTCAGTGGCAATGCCGACAAACTTACTGACATCGCGCAAAACAATGAATCGACGGCCAAGCGTCAGCTTGATGAAACCGCTGCGGTTGAAGCCAACATGCAGATGCTAAAAGAGCAACAGGCAACGGTCAGCGAAGCAACACAGCGCGCCTCACAATTAATGCAGGAAACCTGTGAGCTCACTCGTCTAAGTAGCGTGGAAGCGAAAAACGCCAGTGATGATATTGAGTCCTTAGTTCAAGATATAACAGAAGTCTCAACGCACATCTCTGAGCTCAATGAGCAGACGGAACAAGTCTCTGCGATCCTATCCACCATTAAAGGCATTGCTGACCAAACGAATCTGCTGGCTCTCAACGCTGCCATTGAAGCAGCACGTGCGGGTGAGCAAGGCCGAGGCTTTGCTGTTGTCGCCGATGAAGTTCGCTCCCTTGCCAGTCGGACTACAGAAGCGACCAACGATATTGAAACCATTATTGACAAGTTCCAACAAGGCAGTAGTTTCTCCGTTAACGCAGTCAATCAAGTGTCCGACACTGCCCACCAGCGCGCTGATGAAGTGCAAGCCCTCGCTAGCAAAATGCAGACCGTAGTGTCGCAAATTGAATCAACGACAGAGCTTGCTAGTCAAGTGCAGGATCAGATCCAAGCCAACCGCCAAACCAGTGAAAGTGTCGGTGAAAAAACCGCCACAATCACGGAGCATGCAAACGAAACATCCAGCAGCGCGACCCAAACGCATCAAATCAGCATGGACTTACAACAGCTTTCTCATCAGTTGGAGACATTACTTAATCAATTTATGCTTAATAACCACAATAAAGGTTGAACCGTGAAAATTGACAGGTAATATGTCCCTTTGAAAAGAAATTTAGTAGCAACCCAATGAGTTGACTAATTATTGGTCAATAATCATTGGGTTGTATTGTTACCTCCATGGAGATGATTAATAACATGACTTACGCGCCTGTAACTGACGTACTAAGCGGTAAGCTAGCGGTAGACAGTGAAGTAACTGTTCGCGGCTGGATCCGTTCGCGTCGTGATTCCAAAGCTGGAATCTCTTTCCTTGCCATCTACGACGGCTCTTGTTTCGACCCGATTCAGGCCGTGGTCCCAAATAATCTTAATAATTACGAAGAAGAAGTCCTAAAACTGACTACTGGTTGTTCAGTGGAAGTAACGGGCAAAATCGTAGAATCTCCAGCGAAAGGTCAAGACTTTGAGCTTGCAGCGACTGACGTTAAAGTAGTTGGTTGGGTTGAAGATGCAGACACTTACCCAATGGCTAAGACTCGTCACTCAATCGAGTACCTACGTGAAGTAGCACACCTTCGTCCACGTACTAACGTGATTGGTGCGGTTGCGCGTGTTCGTAACTGTCTATCTCAAGCGATTCACCGTTTCTACCATGAGCAAGGTTTCTTCTGGACTTCTGCGCCACTTATCACAGCGTCTGACGCTGAAGGTGCTGGTGAGATGTTCCGTGTGTCTACTTTAGACCTTGAGAACCTACCTCGCACTGAAAAAGGCGACGTAGACTTTAACGAAGACTTCTTCGGTAAAGAGACGTTCCTAACCGTATCTGGCCAGTTGAACGCCGAAGCTTACGCGTGTGCACTAAGCAAGGTTTACACGTTTGGTCCTACGTTCCGTGCAGAAAACTCAAACACCAGCCGCCACCTAGCGGAGTTCTGGATGGTTGAGCCTGAAGTTGCATTCGCAGACCTAGAAGACGTGGCTAAGCTTGCTGAAGACATGCTTAAGTACGTGTTTAAAGCGGTACTAGCAGAGCGTCGTGATGATCTTGAGTTCTTTGCTCAGCGCATCGACAAACAAGCAATCACTCGCCTAGAGCAGTTCGTAGATGCTGACTTTGCTCAGGTTGACTACACAGACGCAATCCAAATCCTTCTAGATTCTGGTCGTGAGTTCGAATTCCCAGTTGAATGGGGTATCGACATGTCTTCTGAGCACGAGCGTTTCCTAGCGGAAGAGCACTTCAAAGCGCCAGTCATCGTTAAGAACTACCCGAAAGACATCAAGGCATTCTACATGCGCTTGAACGACGACGGTAAAACGGTTGCAGCGATGGACGTTCTCGCACCAGGTATCGGTGAAATCATCGGTGGTGCACAGCGTGAAGAACGTCTAGACGTTCTAGATGACCGTATGCGTGCAATGAATATCGACCCAGAGCACATGAACTGGTATCGCGATCTACGTCGTTACGGCACAGTACCTCACGCTGGCTTCGGTCTTGGCTTTGAGCGTCTAGTGTCTTACGTAACAGGCATGGGCAACGTTCGTGACGTTATCCCGTTCCCACGTACACCACGTAGCGCGAACTTCTAAGCTGTTTCGTAGAACAGTTAGTCGCACAAATTAGCTATTTCAAAGGCCACCTCAACAGGTGGTCTTTTTTATTACTCGATATACCGTTTTAAAGTCACTATTAATGCGTGTTTAGTTTTCGTTTTCGAAGCACTTTTTACATTGGTAAACCATCAAAATCACACTACATTTAGATTAAAGAAAAACAACAACACGAGGTGTTTTGATGGGCAAGTTTACACAGAACGATATCCAATACTCCGGTGAAAGCAACGGCGTACATAAATGGGAGTCCACAAGCGGCCAGCCTTACTATTGGCACCCAGATTGGCTACATGTCGCAGAAGATGAAACCGGCTTACACCCTAAACAAGACCTAGATGTTGGCAGTAGTGAAGAGGCGACGAAAGAGCATGCTGCAAGCGCAATACTGAAGCATCTTAATGATTGGGCGAAAAGTAAGTTCGATAAAAACCCCGATATCGAAACTCAAGCCGTTGAGTCGGAGCACCAATTGAAAGGCCACGACGACTAACCCGCTATCACTAACGTGTCTAGCTATAAGATTGGCAGATACTGCCATTCACATTCATCAGCGCAAAGCACGTTAGTGACACCTTTCTCCCCGTATGTTAGCGATAAACCCATACCTTTTCATACACAAACACCCAATTTGTTCCCTTTTCTGTTTCAAATCAAAATAATTTTCTGTTTTCTTCTTTAATGTGGTTGTCAGGTATAGCCTTGAAAGGTATAAATAGGCTGTTGTCACCAAGTAACCGTTTCGTTACCAATGGTTTTTCGCCCCCTTCAATTAACATGGATGAAGAATATGTTTGAAAAAGTTGTTGCAGCACCCGCTGATCCTATCCTCGGTCTAACAGAAGAGTTTAAAAAAGACGCTCGCGCTGAAAAGATCAATCTAGGTGTTGGTATCTACAAGAATGAGCAAGGTGAAACCCCTGTTCTAGCGACCGTAAAGAAAGCGGAAGCAGCACTTTTAGAAACGGAGAAAACCAAATCTTACCTAACGATTGAAGGTACAGCTGAATACGGTCTAGCGGTACAAAAACTTCTGTTCGGTACAGATGCTGAAATCGTAACTGAAAAACGCGCAAAAACGGCTCAAGCTCCGGGTGGTACGGGTGCACTGCGAGTTGCTGGTGAATTCATCAAGCGCCAACTTGGCGATGCAAAAATCTGGATCAGTAACCCAACGTGGGCGAACCACAACGGCGTATTCAGCGCAGCAGGTATCGAAACCGCGCAATACCGTTACTACGATGCAGAAAGCAAAGACAAAGATTTCGCTGGCATGGTTGCGGACCTAGAGCAGGCATCTGCAGGCGACATCGTCCTACTACACGGCTGCTGTCACAACCCAACAGGTATCGATCCAACAAGTGACGAGTGGGAGCAACTAGCGAAACTTGTCTCAGACAAAGGTCTTATCCCTCTATTTGACTTCGCTTACCAAGGCTTTGCAAAAGGCGTAGAAGAAGATGCACAAGGCCTACGTACATTTGCTAAGTACAATACAGAAATCCTAGTGGCGAGCTCATTCTCAAAGAACTTCGGTCTCTACAACGAGCGTGTAGGTGCCTTCACACTCGTCGCAGCATCAGAAGAGATCGCAACAACAGCGTTCTCTCAAGTTAAGAGCATCATTCGCTCTATCTACTCTAACCCACCAGCACACGGCTCTGCGGTTGTTACTTACATCCTTAACGATGCTGCACTGCGCGCAGAGTGGGAGCAAGAAGTAGCAGAAATGCGTGACCGCATCCAAGATATGCGTGAGCTGTTCGTTGAGACACTAAAAGCAGAAGGCGTTGACGCAGACTTTAGCTTTATCGAGCGCCAAAACGGCATGTTCTCTTTTTCTGGCCTAAGCAAAGAGCAAGTGAACCGTCTGAAAGAAGAGTTTGCTATCTACATCGTTGGCTCTGGCCGTATCAGTGTTGCTGGCATGACCAAATCAAATATGGGACCACTATGTAAAGGTATCGCTGCGGTACTTTAATGTCCTAATATCAAAATATTAACTCAAAGGTCAGCGTAAGCTGACCTTTTTGGTTTCAGCGTGTAGTATTAACAGATACTCCATTTGATAAGGCTCGTCATGGACGCTGAACTGATTGAAATCCAGAACTTTCTGGCCTCTCATCCCCCTTTCGATGAACTCCCTGAAGAAACGCTGATACACATCTCACAGCAAATCGAGATTGGCTACTATCGTGAAGACACCCCAATCATTCATTTTGGTGACGATATCCAAGATCTGTTTATGGTGCGCAGCGGCGTCGTCGAAATCTACCGCCGTAAAGGTGAGCTATACAACCGAATTGATGAAGGCGATCTGTTCGGTCAAATGGGTCTTCTTACCAACAACAAGGTACGTTTCCCCGCCAAAGCCGTCGAAGATACGTTGGTGTACTGTATTCCCGCTGAAGTGTTTCAGGAGCTATATGATGGCTTTGACTCCTTCGCTGACTTTGTAGAAGTAGAAGATACGGTTCGATTGCGCCAAACCGTCTCGAACAATGAGAACACTAACGACCTTACAACATCAAAAGTTCGAACCCTTTTGACCCGAGATGCACCGACTATTGAACGTAGCAGTAGTATCCAAAATGCCGCGCGCGTTATGGCGGATGAACAAGTGTCATCACTGCTTATTATCGACCCTGAAATCGTCGAAAGTGATGAAGATGACTCCTCTCCCGTCGTCGGTATTATTACCGACAGAGACTTGTGCACACGCGTTCTTGCGGAAAACCTAGATCCACAAGATGAAGTCTCCTCTGTCATGTCTACTGACGTAATTTCACTTGATCACAACGCGTACGTATACGAAGCCATGCTCACCATGCTTCGTTACAACGTCCATCATCTACCTGTACTTAAAAACAAAAAACCGCTGGGGATCATCGAAACCACCGATATCGTTCGTTACGAGTCGCAGAACTCGCTGCTTCTAGTAAGCAGTATCTTCCAGCAACAGTCCATTGAAGAACTCAAAGCACTGTCTGAACAGGTTCGCGACAGTTTCGTGCGCTTGGTGAATGAAGATGCTAACGCCCACATGGTAGGCACTGCAATGTCGGTGATCGGACGAAGCTTTAAACAGCGTATCATTGAGCTCGCAGAAGAAGAATTAGGCCAAGCACCGATCCCATATTGCTTCTTAGCACTGGGTTCTATGGGACGTGATGAGCAGCTCATAGTCACAGATCAAGACAATGCCA
This sequence comes from Vibrio sp. DNB22_10_4, assembly GCF_052879755.1. Classification (NCBI taxonomy): domain Bacteria; kingdom Pseudomonadati; phylum Pseudomonadota; class Gammaproteobacteria; order Vibrionales; family Vibrionaceae; genus Vibrio; species Vibrio sp. DNB22_10_4. Next base: position 321,814 of record NZ_JBNNXW010000003.1, read on the forward strand.
TTATTCTTGATGACAGTTATGATAAAGCCAAGCACGGTAAGTACTTTGAAGCCTTCTCCAAATTTATCTGCGATGGTTTAGCGGACTGCGGTTACACCTACTGCACCGGCGATATCATGGCAACCAATCCCGAGTGGCGAATGACCCGCAAAGAATGGGAAGCCTGTTTTGCTGATTGGATTGATGACCCCAACCCGAAAGCGCTACTCAATGCCTCTATCTTCTTCGATCTAGATGGCGTATACGGCAAGCTAAAATGGGCTGAGCAACTCAACAGCTTCATTGTCAGACGCGCGAGACGCAACAACCGCTTCCTTGCCTGTTTGGCACGCAATGCGCTTAACCGCAAGCCGCCTCTAGGCTTCTTTAAAGACTTTGTGATGGAAAAGGATGGCCGTCATAACAACTCTATCAACCTTAAACGACGTGGTACGGCACCTTTGGTTGACCTTATCCGTGTGCACGCCCTCGCGGTCGGCTCACGCTCAACTAACTCGTTTGAGCGTCTAGATGACATCCACGAGGCAGGGATTTTACCCAAGGGTCGTGCACGTGATCTTAAAGATGCCCTCGAATTTATCTCAATGGTGCGTATCTCACACCAAGCGCTCGACGTCGAGCAAGGTATCGAGCCAGACAACAACGTCGAGCCGGAGAACCTGTCCGACTTTGAAAGACGCAATCTCAAAGATGCGTTCCAAATCTTGAGCAACGGTCAGAACTTCCTGAAGTTCCGCTATCAAGCCAGTAACAACTTTAAGTAGGTCATATGATAAAGAAGCTCCTTAAAGCTCCGGCAGTGCAATGGAACAGTAAGTTCGAACAACTTAGTGAGCGTGCCAAAGATGACAGGCTCAAAGCCTTTTATGCTGCAGGCTTACCGTCACCAGAAACCCCTTTGAATGAAGTGCCTTTTGTTGCCTTGGATTTCGAGACGACAGGACTTAACCCAGAAAAAGATGGGATTCTGTCGATTGGTTTAGTCCCATTTACACTCTCTCGAGTTAAACTCCGTCAAGCCGCTCATTGGACAGTAAGACCAAAAGCTAAACTCGAAGAAGAGTCTGTGGTCATTCACGGCATCACCCACAATGACTTGATTGATGCGCCTACATTGAATGAGATATTGGCCGACGTGCTCAACGCTTTAGCTGGAAAAATCATCGTAGTGCATTACCGCCCCATTGAACGCGGTTTTTTAAACTGTGCATTGAAGAAAATGCTCGGTGAAGGTATTGAGTTCCCAGTTGTCGACACCATGCAGGTAGAGTCGGACTATCAAGAGAAATTAACGGCGGGCATAGTCAATAAGCTCAAAGGTAAGCGTGCGGATTCGGTGCGTTTAGGTCAAACACGTCGCCGCTATGGGTTGCCAGACTACCCACCTCACCACGCTCTGATGGATGCTGTTGCAACAGCAGAGTTGCTTCAGGCGCAAATGGCCTATCAGGACAATGAAACCAAAGTACTTGGTGACTATTGGCTTTGACACCTCGGTCTTGCCTTAATTCTTGGGTTTAGGTGTTAGTTAAAACAAGTCCTGCTGCGGGCTTGTTTCCTCCTCGAGAACTTTATTTGGCACAGGGACTTTACCCTGTGCTAATTTACGACGATATCGCTGCCGACAAAGTTTGATAATATGCAGCTGCTGTGCCGACGTATAAGAAAGCCAATTAAAACGTTCTTCCCGCTTGCGCATACATCCTTGGCAATAGCCCTTTTCATCCACCGTACAAACTCGAACACAAGGACTCGGCACGGTAAAAAACTCAAGCTGTTCCATTCACTTTCCTTGCTATCCAATCATTAATCTGGCTGGCAAATATTACTCTGCCTAGCTATACCTCTGTTTTCGCCCTTCAATTACTCTAGCACCCACCTTACAAAGCTTAAAATTCAGAAAGTAAGAATAGTCTGAACTATCGGTCAGTAGCCATACCTGCAACATGGATATACAATAACTTCCACATCCTAGGTTGAAATCCCACTATACTAAAGATAACCTACTCCTGACAAAAAACAGTGTTTTATTAGATACGCTAGTCAGCAATTTCATTTAGTTGGAGCAATAAATATGAAGATTTTTTCTAAGAAGGTACTCGCAGCTGTTGCGCTTCCAGTTCTTATGACGGCTTGTGCCGCAAACGATGCTAAGCAGGAGGAGCCAATGAAAGCCGTTACCGCTCAGGATCTTCAGCACCATAACTGGAATCTGGTTCAAATTGATGGCAACCCAATTCAAATCGAAGAGCAAAGCGAAGCGCCACGCCTAGAAATCGGTGAAAAAATGACAGCCAACGGCAACGCAGGTTGTAATAACTTCTTCGGTCAAGGTGAGTTGAAAGACGGTCAGTTCCGCATTGAAAAAATGGGTATGACGATGAAAATGTGTCCAGGTGCGGCAATGGACATCGAAAGAACGGTATCTCAAACCCTTTCTGACTGGAGTGAAATCACTGTCACTCAAAATGGTCTAGAACTTAAAGGCCAAGCGCATACGCTTACATTTGAGTTGAAAGACTGGGTAAACTAAGCCAAACACATGATCTAGGAGGCCTCGCTTTATGCGGGGCCTTTTTGTATCCCTTCCCTCCCCTCGGCTCTTGCCCAACCTTTGCTTTACAACATTGGCATTACAACATTGGTTTTGCCTATTGGAAGAATAACCACATCCAGTTATCTCTCGCACAGCAAAGCACGTATCTTATCGACATATTGAATTGCTACATTGAACCAAACGAGATTACCCATGACCACCAAAGCACTCATTGTCGAGGGAGGCGCCATGCGCGGCATTTTCGCAGCAGGCGTACTCGATGCATTTTTAGAGCAAGACTATCGCCCTTATGACTTTGTTCTCGGCGTCTCTGCGGGTGCTTCCAACCTACTTAGTTACTTAGGCAATGCACCAACTCGAAGCTATCAAGTCATTACTGAGTTGGCGACCAGCAAACAGTTCTACAACCCACGTCGATTTGTTTCTGGCGGCCATTTGGTCGATGTGAAATGGCTCTATGAAGAATCTAATCGCCGATTCCCTTTGGATCTGGAGCGCGTGTTTACATCGGCTCCTTTTATCGCTGCAGCCACCAATATCGCTACTGGTCGTCCCGATTACTACGAAATCACGCCAGACAATATCGCCAAGGCTATTGAAGCCACCGCTTCGCTGCCCCTTGCCTACAAAGAGACTCCTTGTTTTGATGGCGGCTGCTACACCGATGGCGGCGTGGCTGATTCGATTCCAGTACGTGAAGCTTATCGCCGCGGAGCAAGAGACATCACTGTGATTTTATCACACCCTTTAAGCTATGAAATGCCAAAGCCTAAAGCAGGTTGGCTAATGAAAAAGTTATTCACGAAGCATCCAAACATTGGGCTAGCGCTGGCAAAACGTGCTGAAAACTACAATGACTCGCTGCTGTTTATTAAAAACCCACCCAAAGATTGCGTGGTTCGAGTCATCACCCCACCCGAGGACTTTCCTGTGCAGCGCTTAACGATGAAAAAAGCTCTACTCGATAAAGGCTATGAAATGGGTATGGAACAAGGGCGAAGCCATGTCAATCATCTGACAGGTAAACTCGAGTATCGACAGGAAGAGTGTCACTTTTGCTAATAATGGATGAGTAAGTATGCCATCATAGTTACTCACCCACTATAAATAGGAAGTTTTCTTGATGCGTAAATCTGATAAGAAAATTGATAATCTAATCAGAGAAGTGTTGACCGAAGTTTGTGAAGGTACGCTAAAAAACTACGAAGGTTTTCTTTGGGTGACTCACACGGTCAAATTCCAGTCCTTCCCACAGAGCTTACAAATTATCTGTGTATTCGAATCGAACCAAGATAGAACAAACTTCTTGATGAGCGATGGCCAGAAACATGTCTCAACCACCATCCAAAATGCGTTCAATCAGGTTGGCGTACAAATGAAGAACGTGAGTAAGCAAATCAGTTACCAAACACGCTAAAAATGTAGTTAGTGAGCCGTTTGAGCTTTGCAGTTGCAAACCCAATCCTGGATATTTTAGAGATGGCTACGGTCGCAGCGTTTGCAGCGATACCGCTCAACACACGGTCTGCGCCATCATGACCGAAGACTTCCTCGTCTTCACCAAAGCCTGTGTCAATGACCTTTCTAGTCCTAGGCCAGAATAAGTCGAGATAACAGCGGTGCTGATACTGTTGTTCATAGTGCCCTGCCAAGAACTCATAGCCCCAGCCTATGAAATGTATCGTGACCACCCCCTATATCAATTACACCCCACCATTAAAATAGCCTTTGTCCCCTTTATATCATTGGTCAATATTTCCTATCTAGGAGGGTCATTGTCTATCTGATATTCCCATTCACAACTTTAAAACAGACAGTTTTGTAATATACCTCTATTAACGTTGGTCATTGAAATGAGAAATAAACTCTTACTCACAGCAATAACACTAGCGCTACCATTCAGTTCATTTGGTTCGGGAAATGTACTACCGTACGAAACTCCGGAATTTAATGGGAAGATTGGTCGCACAATCGCAGAATCAACAGAAGATTATCCGCAACCCGTTGAAGCTCCTGAAGGGGCTCCAAACATTATCCTTGTTATCCTTGACGATGTTGGCTTTGGTCAAACATCCACTTTAGGCGGTCCAATCCCAACTCCTGCAATGGATGAGTTGGCTGAAGAAGGTGTTACATACACCCGTTTCCATACAACTGCGGTATCGAGCCCAACGAGGGCATCACTCCTGACAGGACGAAACCACCACCAACTTGGCTTTGGAACCATTTCCGAAATGTCATCTGGCTACCCCGGATACCACAGTATTTGGGGGAAAGACTCAGCAAGTGTTGCAGAGATCTTAAAGCAGAATGGTTACAACACAGCAGCTTGGGGGAAATGGCACAATACGCCTGACTGGGAAACCAACCAAACCGGACCATTTGATCGTTGGCCAACTGGATTAGGTTTTGAATACTTCTACGGATTTATGGGAGGAGAAACCAGTCAGTATGAGCCTCAGCTCTTTAAAAATACCTTACCTGTAGAGCCTGAAAAGAAACCGGGTGAGACATACCATCTGACTGAAGACCTTGCGAAAGACGCCGTTAAATGGATCAAGCAACAAAAATCTCTCAACCCAGATAAGCCTTACTTTGCATACTTCTCAACGGGTGCGATCCATGCTCCTTTCCATGTAGGTAGTGAGTGGATCGATAAATTTAAGGGTCAGTTTGATGATGGCTGGGATGCGATGCGCGAACACACTTTTGAAAGGCAGAAGCAACTAGGCATCATTCCAAAAGACACAAAACTGACTCCGAGACCTGATGAGATCCCAGCCTGGGATGAACAGTCTGAGGACGAAAAGAAACTCTTTGCACGTCAAATGGAGGTCGCCGCTGGATTTATGGCGCACACTGATCACTGGGTGGGTAATCTAATCGAGCAGGCAAAGGATATTCCGGGGGCAGAAAACACCATGGTTATTTACGTCGTAGGTGATAATGGCGCCAGCGGTGAAGGTACACTCATCGGCACAACTAACAACATGATGGTACAAAATGGTTTCCCAGATAGCGTTGAAGATCAATTAGAAGTGATTGATGGTATCGGTGGAAAAGACTTTGAAAACCACTATGCAGTGCCTTGGGCTTGGGCGGGTAGCTCTCCTTTCCAATGGATGAAACGTGTACCCTCTCACTTTGGCGGAACCCGAAATGGTCTCATAGTTTCTTGGCCAGAAGGAATCAAAGCGAAAAATGAAAAACGCACCCAGTTCCACCATGTTGTCGATATCGCCCCTACTATTTATGAAGCAGCAGGAATTGAAATCCCGACAGAAGTAAACGGTGTAGAACAGTCAACAATGGCCGGTGTTCCGATGAATTACTCGTTTGATGGTGCAGACAAAGAAGGCACTAGAAAAACACAGTACTTTGAGGTAGCAGGTCATATGGCTATTTATCATGACGGCTGGATGGCATCGGCATTCCATGGCGTACCGTGGGCCTTTATAGGATCGAAAGGCTTTGATGATGTCACGTGGGAGCTCTACAACATTGATGAAGACTTCTCTCAAGCAAATGATCTAGCTAAGTCTCACCCAGAGAAACTTGAAGAACTGAAGAAGATATTCGATGAGGAAGCAAACAAGTATGACGTCTATCCATTGGATGATCGGTATGCAGAGCGCGTAGTAAACCCAAACCGTCCGTCGATTACTCGCGGTAAAAAGCACTTCAGATATTACCAAGGCACAGTGCGCATACCTGAAGGTGGTACTCCTCCTGTCTACTCACGTAGCCACACCATTGAATCCAAGTTGGACTACAACCATGGTGATGAAGGTGTCATCGTTGCTGTTGGGGGTAATGTGGCTGGCTACACCATCTATATCAAAGATGGCAAGCTGCACTACCACTACAACTTCTTCAACAAAAAACGCTTCCATGTGACATCAGAAGAGCCTTTGCCGAGTGGTTCTCTCGACATCAAGATGGACTACAAGCAAGAGTCTAGTGAACATGGTGGAGGTGGCACTGCAACTCTTTACGTGAATGGCAAAAAGGTAGGTTCTGAGAAAATCGGAAACACTGTGCCGCTTCGCTTTGCAGTAACAGAAACTACCGATATCGGTATGGATCTGGGCTCTCCAGTGACACCAGAATACGAAGCGCCTTTCGAGTACCCGAACCGCATTGAGTTTGTGGATTACACGCTCAATTAACGGTCACTTTATCACCACCTGTCGCTACCAACCGAAGATGCACTGTCTCGGTTGGTAGCAACGTACAGCTGCTACTTAGCAACATTCAACAACACCAAATTATCAAGCCCCCCTTTGGCCGTGAGGAATTTTCATGCAAACACCGACTAGTTGTCATGTAATGGCAAAACCAACTGGCTCTGTCTGTAACATTGACTGTGATTACTGTTTCTATCTAGAGAAAGAAAAGCTCTATCCAGATCGCCAAAACAACTGGCGCATGAGCGACGCAACGTTGGAAGCTTATATCATGCAGACTATTGAAGCGCAGAAAAATAACCATGTTCAGCTTACCTGGCAGGGAGGTGAACCTACGCTCATGGGGCTGACGTTTTTCCAAAAAGCAGTAGAACTAAGCAAGAGATACGCAGGCAATAAAACGGTTGAGCACAGCTTTCAAACTAACGGCCTGCTGCTTAATGATGATTGGTGTCGTTTCTTTAAACAGCACAACTTTCTTGTTGGCCTGTCTATTGATGGCCCCGCAGACCTAAATGACTGCTATCGAAAAAACAGAGCCGGCAAACCAACCCACGTAAAGGTAATGAAAGCGATCGAGTTACTAAAAAAACATAACGTAGACTTTAATACACTGACCGTGGTGAACCGAGAAAACGTAAAGTATCCGGATCGTGTCTATCAGTTTCTTAAAGATATTGGTTCAACCTACATCCAGTTTACGCCTCTGGTCGAACGAGAAGCCAGGGTGGCAAAAAGTGATCAATTACGCTTGGTTCTACCCCACGAAGCATTAGCGGATGTCACCGAGTGGTCCGTACCTGCGCGCCAATATGGTGAGTTTTTGAACGCTATTTTTGACCAATGGGTGCGAAAAGATATTGGACGAGTTTACGTAAACATGTTCGATAGTACATTGAGCAGCTGGTTTGGTGAGAACCCTAGTATTTGCCACTTCGCGCAGCGCTGTGGTCACGCCTTTGCTCTTGAGGCAAATGGGGATTTATACAACTGTGACCACTATGTTTACCCTGAACATTTGTTGGGCAATATTCACGACAAATCTATCGAGGAATGCAATACGAGCCGTCAGGCCATTCAGTTCGGAAAGGACAAACAGGAAACATTAAACGCAGACTGCAAACGCTGTAAATACAAGTTTGCCTGCAATGGAGGTTGTCCAAAGCAGCGCTTTACTGTCAGTCCAAATGGGTTGCCTAACCACAATTACTTCTGTCAGGGTTATAAGCTGTTTTTTGAGCACACTGCAACCTACATGCAGGAAATGTGCAACTTACTCAAACAGGGGCGCTCTCCTGCAGAACTGATGTGGATGCTGAACTACAGAGAGCCTAAAACCAGTGCGACTAAAATGAGCTCTATAGGCAGGAACTCACCTTGTCTATGTGGCAGTGGGCAAAAATACAAACGTTGCTGCGGTTAATCTACCTTTATGATTAAAATGGTTACCATCCGCCAGCGATACGACGCTTAATGGCCTCTCTGAGCGACTTATGTTGCTCATTGTTGGCATATCGCTTGTGGTAAGCCAAACTATAATTTATGGCACTAAGTTCAATAGGACACGCAAGCATTTTTAACCCCAAAGTGTTTTGCCAGTACTTGGCAAACCCTTCTGATACAACAGCTACTGCATCCGATTTTGATACCAGCATTAACTTGGCTGAAAGCGAACCAACAACGCTATGGATCTGGCGCTCTTGAACTATCGACTTAGCACCATGCTCAAAGCCCGACATTCTTTCCCATTTGGTGGATAAAATGATGTGGCGCTGCTGATAAAACTCCTCACTCGTCATTGTATCTCCAATTGACGGGTGATCAGCTCTACAAATAACTATCGCGGTTTCTTCAACGACAGGCTCAATAATAAGTGAGGGATCTCTAACAGTAAAAACAGACAGTGCGAGATCCAAAGATTGATTGCGCAGGCGCTCAATCACACTCACCTGCTCAGCTGGCGTTTCTTGTATTTGAGCATGGTCGATATTGACGACTTGATGAAGAAGCGCTTCGTTGACATGTACTTCAAAATTCACATCATCTGTCACTGCATTAATAATTTCATTGAAACCTTGATGACATCGTGAGGCGAGCTTATGTGCGTTCGCAGTAGGACTGATGCCTCGCCCTTGCTTTACGAAAAGTTGATAACCAATATCGGCTTCCATCTTTCTTACCGCAGCACTCACAGAAGGCTGACTAATACCAAGATTGTTAGCCGCTTTAGTAAACGAGCCAGTTCGGTAAACCTCGAAGAATGTTCTGATCAAATTCAAATCGAATTGTTGATTATTTTGCATAGATTAGAGTTTCTGTAGAAAGTTTTTTGCTCACGGTTGTGTCCATTATAACGACATTTGCTCTAAATGTTCTGCTCCCTTAATTCAGAACACTAAATTCAGCAGCTTCGAATGCGAGAGTTTATTCACATGCGACTAAACTAGCCATCACGCTAAACCCAAAAGGCTCCCGAGATATTGGGAGCCTTGAATCTTTTCTCACCGAAAAGCTGGTTATTTTGGAGATACATCCTTCGACATGATGCGATTCCATACTTGCTCTTCCCAACCTTGGTTATTCATACCTGGGTGGTTTGGCTTGATACCAGTGTCGAACACAGAAACGTACACTGGATTTGGTCTCGCTTCTGGGAACGGCAGCTGTTGATCTGCGTATGGGCAGTTCGATACAACAAAGTACTGGTCTTTCTCTGCGTAGAACTCTACCGCTGTACCATCTTCAACCGCGGGAGCTGGCGCTAGCACACAGCGAGTGATGTCACCGTCCATTTGCGTAAAGCGGTTAGGTTGGAAGATGTTCACATCGTTACGATTTGCATGGAAGATGGCCGTTTCACGACGTTCGGTTTCGTCTTCAATTGCGGCAATTGCTGGAACACGTAAAAAACCATGCAGGAAATTCTCGTTGCAAGAGTTCACGTTACCTTCTTCACCGTACAGCATGGTTAGCCAGTCAGCGTTACAATGTGCGGCATAGAAGATGTGGGTAAAGCCTTCTTCCAGTTTTTCGTACGGGAAGTTATCTTCGACGAGTGTCGCCATCTTCTCCATCTTATGACGTTGAGACCACACTCCTGAGTTCACACGAAGGTTTAACCCTTCCAGTGCCGAAGTATTTAGATGGTCAGCCCACTGGGTCAGGTCTGGGGTAATCATTTGCACATCGATGATTTGAGTACGGCCGTTGTGACGGCTAGGGTTGTTTTCGAAACGGATGACTTGACCCGCTTTAACAAAGAAAGCATTGCCTGTGTGTGCCTCTAAGATGTCGTCATATACGTGAGTTCGCGTACCGTTTTCTTTGGTTGCACGCACTGCGTCGTAGAATGCCATGTCAGGCGAGGCCATACGCTCATACGTTTTTGCCGGATCGGCATCTTCGTTATACTCGTAAACACCTGCTTCGTTGATTTTGCTCTCTACTACTTTGATATCAGACATAATGTGTACCTTAAATCGTAAACCTATCTGTTTCCGTACCAATCTCGTTTGATGTTTGAGTTAGGCTTCCTCGCTGCTTGTGGGTGTAGAATAGCAATTTTTAATTACATACAAAGTCAATGAAGCTTAAGAAAAATTTACACTTTGAGATGTCGAACTGTATTAGCTTCGAGTTGAACGATGGTGTTTGAGCACACCTCTGTCTAAAAGGGAATCTCATTCAGCGCGTAGCAAAGCTGATTTACGTGACGTAGCCGATAATATTCAGTTACCTACCCGCGCAGAAGAACCTCACTTTCGTGAGGGTGACGGCTATATTGGGCAGTTAGAGGCAAAGGAAACGCGATTGTTATTTCCAAATCCTTGTTACGAAACAATCACCACCGCTACAGGCGGTGGTTTAGAGGGGAGAACAAAAAATAGCACTCATTGAGTGCTATTTTTACTATTTGAACAGCAATACCTTCAAGGCTGCATCTGGGTCTACATCCGCGAACTCGTCCGGATTTGGCAAACGCTCAACAAAACTCAACTGCGGCGCTTCCTCAGCCATGCCTTCAATCAGAAAATCCGGAGTAACCGCTGGCGAGTTAACACACGCCATCACCTCACCATTAGGTGTCATCAGCTCATTTAAACGTCTTAAGATCTTCTTATAGTCTTTGGTTAGCGCAAAACTGCCCTTTTGAAATGACGGTGGATCAATCACGACAATGTCATACGGGCCATACTTTTTGATTTTCCCCCAAGACTTAAAAATGTCGTGGGCAAGAAAACTCACTTGGCTAAGATCGTGATTGTTCAGGCGATGGTTGTCGCGCCCTTTGTTGAGCGATGAACGCGCCATATCGACGTTGACCACATGCTCGGCACCACCAGCTATCGCCGCGACTGAAAAGCCACAAGTGTACGCAAATAAGTTAAGAACACGCTTACCTTCCGCTTTAGACTTCACCCACTCACGGCCATTTCTCATATCAAGAAACAGACCGAAGTTTTGGTTGCGACCAATATCGAGTTGATACTGACAACCTAGCTCTTCTACCACAGGTTTGTTATTGAGTTCACCCCAAAGCACCTCTGAAGGCGCGCCATCGCTGTATCGGTGTTGCAGTACTATCGCTTTGCCTTGCGCCTTTTCCCAAATAGTTGAAACCGCTAACTCCATTAAACCTTGTTGCAGTGTCGTTAGGAACATCTCATCAACAGGCTTAAACAAGTTCACCAACAACTGATTCGCTGCCCAATCACAAGTCAATTGCTCTAAACCAGGGAAACACTTACCACGGCCGTGAAACAAACGGCGAACCTCCGTTGGCGAAGAAGCTAAAGCGTACTCGACTTGTTCGAAGAACACCCCCAACTTTTCGGCCTGCATCACTTGACCTTGTGGCTCTTGATTGTCTTGTGATGAAATCATTTCTTCGGCCATACTAACTCCCACGGTTTAGACCATTGCTCAATTGCACTATTCAAAGCTGCGCTGTTCCATTTACTACCTAGTTTTGCGTTTCTTGGATCGCAGATAAACTCATACGCTTGATTAAAAAGGGTAAAGCGCAGCGCGTAAGCATGAAGATAACCGCGATCAACGCCTGTGCTCTGGCCATAAATGGGATCACCCACAATCGCAGAGCCCACTGATTTAAGCGCCACGCGAATTTGATGAGTTTTTCCTGTTAATGGCCGACATAAAAATGCCCGCTCACCTTCTTCGCCTGCTGAGGAGAAGAACTGTGTCACTGCCGGGTTATTCTTACTTGCTACCAACTTCCAAGAAGCACGACGAGAACGTTCCATATCCCCTGAGATTGTACCCTGCTTTTTCTTCGGCTTTTTGCTGCCAATCGCCAGATAGAACTTGTCCATTTGACGTTGCTGGAACAGTTGCGAGAACTCGGCGGCCACCTCGGAGCGTTTGGCTAGGATAAGCAACCCCGAAGTCATTTTGTCGAGGCGATGCACCAAAAATAGAGGCGGACAACCAAGGAAGGTCGCCACTTCTTGCACCAGCATGGTATCCCCGTCATCTTTGTGAACACTAACACCTGGGTACTTGTTGATGACCACAAAATCATCATTTTCAAACTGAATATCGAACATGAAAGGCGTAACTTTGAATTGTTTGGCTCGGATGATACACAAAAGCTGCCCGAAGAGCAGCTTTTGGTTTTCTGATAATAACTGATCAGAGGAAAGGATAAGCAAACACGATTAAGATTGCCGCCGGGCACACAAACTTCACATACCAAGGCCAAATTTTCCAGAACCAGGTCTGTTCAATTTCTGGGTTGCCTTGTCTGATTTCCTCAAGCAGTGAGTTACGGCTCCAAATCCAACCAAGAACCACAGCCCACACCACGCCAAGAAGCGGCTGCATATAAACCGTAGAGGCGGTCGCTACTAAGTCGAACAAAGCATTAAAGTTAGCAGCAATAATAGCGCTACATAGCAAAATAGTGCCGCCCAAGATCTTGGTTGCTTTGTTGCGAGACATCTTCGCTTCTTCTTGAAGGCAAGACACTGGCACTTCTAACATAGCGATAGAAGACGTTAATGCAGCGATGACCATTAGAGCAAAAAATGCGATGCCAATGACTTCACCAGCTAGCCCCATGGAATCAAAAAGCGCTGGCAGTACCACAAACACCAGGTTACCAGAGCTAATAAGCTCACCAAGCTCATTGAAAATCTGCACGCCATTTTCTTTTGCAACAAACATAGCGGGAAGAATCAGCAAACCCGCCATAAACGCGACACCTGTATCGATGATCGCCACCTGCCCCGCCGTTTTCGGAATATTGATGTCTTTGCTTAAGTAAGAGCCGTATACCATCATTGCGCCTACGCCAAGTGACAATGAGAAAAACGCCTGGCCCATCGCGTTAACCACAAGACTAGCATTTAAGTGGTTCCATTTCGGCACGAGATACATTTCCAGTCCGTCCATAGCGCCATCCTGGGTAAAGATGTAGCCAATTAGAGCAATGAAAAGCACAAAAAGGACTGGCATCAAACGAGATGACCACTTTTCGATCCCGTCGGAAACGCCGCGTCTAACAACGAACACCGTCATCAACATGAACAGCACAGTTAAGCTTACGTTACGAGCTGTGCCGAACGTCACTAGCCAGTCAGCCACACCATTTAGCCCAATAACATCAGCAATCGGCGCAAGACCAAAACCGATTAGCCAGCCAGCTAGAATGGCGTAAAAGCTAAGAATCATGGAAGCAGTGAGCAGCGCGATAACACCGAACATGGCAGCCACCGGCTTATTTTTTACCCATATTTTGCGAAGCGATGCAATTGGGTTTGATTGGCCATAACGGCCAATTGTCAGCTCAGCGATCAACATTGGAAACGCCAACAGCGCCATCATAAACAGGTAAACCAGCAAGAATGCCGCTCCACCGTTGGTCGCCGTTTGGGTTGGAAAGCCCCACACATTACCTAAACCTACTGCGCTCCCCGCCGCAGCCATTATAAAACCAAAGCGAGAAGTGAATTGTCCTCTATCGGAACTTGTCATTGTTTCGTACCAAACCGTCGCCCAGCGACGTGAAATGTAAAGTTGGCTGTCCTTGATACAAATAGCAACGCAAACCATCACTAACTAGCGATCATTGTTCCTTGTGCGAAGTCTTAGCAGCTCCCAGATCAAGGCTGTACAATATAATTTACAGCGCAGTTTTTATAGGAGTTTTGCGAATGGGTAGCAAGTAAAACAGGTAATCTTTACAATTGGAAGGCCAAAACCATTATCTGGCTATTTTGCATTCTATTTCACTATAGTTCGGCCACTAAACCATCGAATGTCAACGTAATGACCTCCCTAAGCCACACTTTGCTCTGATCACTTCCATTGCCATAACCTTTTATCTCACGTTTGTTAACTCTTAGCGCTCACAGCAGTGACTAGTTGTATTTGACAGACAGTTAACTATTCCAAATACTTGATTCTGAGATTATTATTTCCAAAACTGTCTTTCTATCGAGGCTAAATGGACAAGGTTTATCACTTTCTAACACTCGCAGGCATTGGCTTGTATTGGATACTCGTTGCCGGTGTGACATTGCGGGTCGTGCTCAAGCGGCGTGCAGTCAGTGTTTCTCTTGCGTGGCTAATGGTGATTTATATCATTCCAGTGGTCGGCGTGATTTGCTATTTCATGTTTGGTGAGCTCAACCTTGGCCGTAAACGCGCTGAACGCGCTCGCGTCATGTTTAAGCCCTTTGAAGAGTGGTTTTTTGAACTAAACCATTGTAATGCTCACGTGCCCGACAACATGGGTACGCACATTTCTAAGATCGATAACTTGTGCAACAAGCGCATGGGTATTCCCGCTTTGTGTGGCAATGAGCTGCAGTTGCAAACCACCCCACAAGAAATCTTGCTCTCGGTCATTGATGATATCGAGAACGCCAAGCACAGCATTCGAATGGTGTTCTACATCTGGTACCCTGGTGGGTTGGCTGACTCAGTAGCGGCGGCACTTATCCAAGCGTCAAAACGAGGCGTAAACGTCAAAGTTTTACTGGATTCGGCAGGCAGTCCAACCTTTTTCCGCAGCCACTGGGCAACCATGATGCGCGATGGCGGCATTGAGTTAGTTGAGGGGCTTGAGGTTTCACCATGGCGTATTTTCTTGCGTCGTTTGGATCTGCGACAGCACCGTAAGATCATCGTTATTGATGATGAAGTCGCCTATACGGGCTCTATGAACATGGTCGATCCCGCATACTTCAAGCAAAGCTCTGGGGTTGGTCAGTGGATTGATATTATGGTTCGTATTGAAGGCCCAACCGTCAATGTGCTCTCTGCTATTCACTGTTGGGACTGGGAAGTAGAAACCGGTGACCGCCAACTACCTGTGCAGCCAGAATGCCAAATCGATATTCCAGAGGATTCGAAACCGGTTCAAGTCGTACCATCGGGACCAGGTATGCCAGATCAGTTGATTGGTCAGGTGCTCACCATTGCCATGCATCAGGCAGAAAAGTCCGTGCGCATCACCACGCCTTATTTTGTACCAAGTGCCGATCTATTAGAAACCATTAAAACCACAGCACAGCGCGGCGTTAATGTTGAACTGGTGATACCGAAAAACAACGATTCCATGATGGTGAAATGGGCATCACGCGCTTTTTACACGGATCTGCTTTCCTCAGGAGTGAAAATCCATGAGTTTGATGGTGGTCTTTTGCATACTAAATCGGTGGTGATTGATGAGCTATTTTGCTTAGTGGGTACCGTCAATATGGATATGCGCAGCCTTTGGCTCAACTTTGAGGTAACACTTGCGGTCGAAGACCCAGCCTTCACACTCGAAATGCATCAGCTGCAAAGCCACTACATCGAGAGCGCTGAGTTAGTCGACTACAACAAGTGGAAACAACGCAGTATCTATCACCGTTTCTTCGAACGACTGTTCTACCTGTTCAACCCACTGCTCTGATCATAAGGACAGAAGAAGGCCAAAGACTTGCAACTCTTTGGCCTTCATGGTTTATTGCTGTTATCTAAGCATTAATCTCAAACACATTGCGGTTTGAATACAGACAGGGATCCTTAATGTCAGAAAGCAAAACCACCAAATTTGTCACCGCTGGCCGCGATAAAAAGTGGACAAACGGCGTCGTGAACCCGCCAGTACAACGTGCCTCTACCGTTGTCTTTGATACTGTCGCTGAAAAGCATCACGCTACAGTGAATCGCGCCAATAAGACCCTGTTTTATGGTCGTCGTGGCACCAATACGCATTTTGCTTTCCAAGATGCGATGACGGAAATCGAAGGCGGTGTTGGCTGTGCGCTCTACCCATGTGGCACAGCGGCTATCTCAAATGCGATTCTTGCCTTTGTCGAGACCGGCGATCATATTCTCATGGTCGACACTTGCTACGAGCCAACTCGTGACTTCTGTGACAGCATCATGAAGAAAATGGGCGTAGAGACCACTTACTATGACCCAATGATTGGCCAAGGCATTAAAGATCTTATCCAGCCAAACACCAAAATTCTGTTCCTAGAATCCCCAGGCTCTATCACCATGGAAGTGCAAGACGTTCCAGGTATGGCTAAGATCGCTCATGAGCACGACGTGATTGTTATGCTGGATAACACGTGGGGAGCAGGCGTCAACTTTTCTCCATTTGAGCATGGTGTCGACATTTCGATTCAAGCCGCGACTAAGTACATCGTGGGTCACTCGGATGTAATGCTGGGTACCGCTGTTACTCACGAAAAATACTGGGATCAACTACGCGAGCAGAGCTACCTTATGGGTCAGTGTGTCTCTCCTGATGATGCGTATCTTGGCCTGCGTGGCATCCGCACGCTGGATGTGAGACTGCGTCAACACGCTGAAAACAGTTTAAAGGTCGCTGAGTGGTTGGCCACGCGTCCTGAGGTGGATCATGTTCGCCACCCTGCTCTTGATACTTGTCCTGGCAGCGAGTATTTCAAGCGTGACTTTACTGGCGGTAACGGCTTGTTCTCATTCGTGTTGAAATCGAGCTACCCACGAGCGACTACTGCGCTACTGGATGGCATGAAACACTTCAGCATGGGTTATTCCTGGGGTGGTTTCGAAAGCCTTATTCTCGCCAATGAGCCAAAGAGCTTTAACTCACTGCGCACCGTCGCCAACCCGGACTTTGAGGGGACTCTCGTTCGTCTTCATATCGGATTGGAAAGTGTCGAAGATTTAATTGAAGATCTAAAAACCGGTTTTGAGCGCTATAATTCGGTGATTCAAGAGAAAACCGTTACTCAATAATGTTTGTTTAAATGGCTTTCAGATTGAAAGCCATTTTTTTACTAAAGGAAATCCGAATGAGACTCAAAGCCGACGTCGCCATCTTAGATATTCTCGGTCATTTGTTAATTTGGTTGATATTAAGTTTCATCACTTTTGGTATCGCACTGTTCTTTTTCCCTTATTCTTTCTCCAAGTTCATTCTCAACCGCACCTATGTGGTCGATGATATGGGAAGAGAGCGAAAAATGGATTGCGATATCGATCTGTTTAGCGACCTCGGCCACGTGCTATTGTGGTTTGTGATATCGATACTGACGTTAGGCATTGGCTACATTTTCTATTTCTATCGTGTGTGGAATTATGCGCTCAACAACACCCGCGTAGACTAACCTCATTTTGGAAACACAAAAGGCAGGGATTCTCCTGCCTTTTCTCGTTAGTAGTAACTAACAGTTGGATCAACACATTGATAAATTTGACCGATACTTGCATCATTCAACAATAATTGGTGCACTAAGCGTGCAACTTCGCTGCGATGAATCGCACCATGAACTTCCACATGTTGAGACAATTCCCCTCGCTCTGTCACCTCACCATCTTTAAGTCCGCCCGGTCGTAGAATAGTGTAATCGAGTGAACTACTCGCCAGCCACGCTTCCGCTAACGATTTCTCTCGTACTGCAGCTCCAAAGCCCGCTCTCGCGCGTTCAGAAAGGTACTGCCATGAATCACCACATCCAAGCGAAGTCACCATTAAAAAGCGGTCAATACCGTGTTTTTCCAAAGCATCGACTAAATAGCGGTGTCCAATGTAGTCTACTGGTTTATCCGACCTAAAGCTGCCCATAGTAGACAGCACAACGGCGTCCTTTGGTAATTCTGATACAGCACTATTTACAGCGTCGAATTCTGTTGCATCACATGCGATGAGCTTTTCGCAAAGGGAATCCAAGTCAGCTTCCTTCTGTGGGTTTCTTGCCACACCAATAACATTGATGTCTTGGCTAGCAAAATAGCGCACCGCAGCAAGCCCCAGCCCACTACTGGCACCAAAAATCACAATTGTTTTCATTTTTCACCCCTTTTGGTAATGCGAACAATTTACATCACCATCAAGATAAATCTATAATCTGCATCAAACAACGCGCCTTTGAGCTCAAATCCATCCATGCTAAGGTGAGCACTTAGACATGGACACGTCGATTAGGAAAGCCACTATGAACTCCCCCTCTGCCATTCTTTACTATGTTTACGATCCCATGTGTTCATGGTGTTGGGGCTATAAACCGACTTGGGAGGCTATCAAAGCTTCGCTGGGCGGAGACGTAGAAATCCGCTACGTTTTAGGTGGGCTGGCTGAAGATACTGATGCGCCGATGCCCCTTCAGATGCGGACTCAGATAGCGGAGTACTGGCGCAAAATTGAGAGCTACTTGGGAACCGAGTTTAATCATGATTTTTGGACGCTCAACGAACCAAGGCGTGCTACCTATCCAGCTTGCCGAGCGATTATTGCTGCTCGTGCTCAAGATGCCGAGTTTGAAATGTACGCGGCGATACAAAGTGCCTACTATCTTGAAGCGAAAAACCCGAGCGATAATTCCGTACTCATCGACATCGCGACCGAAATTGGTCTAGATAGGAACCGCTTTACGCGAGATCTCACCGCTCAAGAAACACAACAAGCTTTGCTCCAAGAGATCGCTTTTGCTCGCAGTATTGGCGGCAACAGCTTCCCTTCGCTATTTCTATCTAAAGGTAACGCAATTGTGGAGCTGCCAGTCGATTACCAACATCCTGAAGTCACTGTGTCACAGGTACGCTCGATAGTAACCTCTCACTAACTTTTTATTGTTTGACCATCAATATTACAGTCTGCTGCTTTTTAGGGGTGTCACGTGTACACTTATTCATGCATGTGATTTGATGAGCCAAATTATTTCTTCACCCAACTGTTTCACCGACAAGAAAGTCTCAAATGACCAAAACCCAGTTTATTGCGTATTTTTTGCGTCTGAATCGCACCTCTTATCTGCTAGCGATTTTTTTCATTTTCCTCGTTAACTGGTTACAAGTAGAGATCCCACGCTACATTCAATTAGCGATCGATCTTCTTGATGGCATCAGCAGCGAAAGCTATGGCCAATTGCAATATTACGTTTCCATCGTCGTGGTTATGGCCATTGCGATGATCATTACGCGCATACTATCGCGTATTTATGGCCTCAACCCTGGGCGTATAACGGAAGCTGAGCTAAAAAACATCCTGCTGAAAAAACTTAATCGCCTCCCAAATGAGTTCCACAGTCAGTTTGCTTCGGGACATCTGATTTCTATTGTTAATAACGACTTAATGGGGATTCGATTGATGTTTGGTGTCGGATTTCTGCAGCTATTTAATACCCTACTGGCCTTGTCATTAACTCCACTATGGATGTGGCGCATTTCACCGGAGCTGACTCTATATTCGGTGATCCCAATTATCATTGCCTTTGTGATTTTTCGCATCGGTTTTACCAAGATGAAAGATCTGCACATGGAGCATATGCGCCGTCTACAAAAGTATTCTGCTGAACTGATGAGCTACCTTTCCGCCATTGATTTGATAAAAAGTCAGCAGATGGGAGCCTGGGTGCAAACCGAAACCGACGCGCTAAATCAAAAGCTACTCAGATGCCAAATGAAGCTGACTCGCATTCAGGTGTTCTACATGCCCGTGTTGGATTACGCCAACAGTGTTATGAAGATTCTCATCTTAGGTCTTGGTGGCTACATGTTGATGCAGCAAGAGCTGACTCTGGGCGAAATCACCGCATTTTTGACCTACTCAGTACTGCTCTCGATACCGCTAATGGCACTTGGGCGAATCGCAACAATCTATCAGCGCGGTATGGTTGGCATCACCAGCTGTCAAACTATCTTGAACGCCGAAGTACCTGAAATTGACACCCAAACCTTGCCAGAAGAAACGCTTAATACCCTTAAAGGCCAGCCCTTTTCGGTTCGCAATCTCACCTACCGTTATTCGCAAGACGATGCTCCTATACTTGATGGCATTAGTTTCGATATTCCACCAGGTAAAAAAGTGGGGGTTTTAGGAAGCATTGGCGCCGGAAAAACGACCCTAGTGAACTGTCTTAATCACCATCTCGATGTACCAGGTAATTCAGTTTTTCTAGGCGATCGCGACATCACCAGTTTCTCCCGAAATGATTTGAGGCGCTTTGTAAAAACCATTACTCAAGATCCATATTTGTTCTCAGCAACCATCACAGAAAACGTCAAGTTCGGTAGCGGGAGTCGAACGATTAGCGACGACGATGTTCAAGGTGTACTGGACCTGAGTCAACTCGCTGGCGACGTGGAACGCTTTGAGCAAAAAGCGCAAACCGTGGTAGGCGAAAAAGGCGTTATGCTTTCCGGTGGGCAGAAGCAGCGCTTGAGTATTGCAAGGGCGCTGCTTGAGCCTTGCGATTTGCTTATTATGGACAATGTGCTCTCGGCTGTGGATTACGAAACAGAAAGGAAGATACTCGAAGGTCTGTTTGCTCGATTAGATCATCAATCGGTGCTTGTGGTCTCTCATCGCGTCAATGCCTTGGAATATATGGATGAGATTTTAGTGCTTAGCGAAGGCAAAGTACTCGCCAAAGGCGACCATGCGACTCTTTTAAAAACCTGTGACTACTACAAAGAGACCTGGCTACTACAGCAAACTGAAACGGAGGCAAACCCATGTTAAAAGGGTTAGATGTAAAGTACCTCAAACACTTCTTCCAGTTTGCTCAGCCTTATCGACGTACGGCATGGATAGGTGTCGCCATGTTGCCGCTCTCCATCGCGTGCAGTTTGCTGTTTCCATGGCTGATTATCCAAGTGATCGATGGCTACCTGTCCCACAGTAACGTTGATGGGTTGCTCACCCCTATCCTCTACTTAGTTGCAGTGCTGATTGTCAGTTACATCGTTGATACCACCTATGCCTACAACTTGCGTAAAACTGGTCAACACACCATTGCCGACATGCGCTCTGTGCTGGTGTCACGAGTGCTTAAACTGCCGCGCAGTTACTTCGATAACACACCAATTGGTATCACGTTGTCGCGGTTAACCAGCGATCTAGAAACCATTGGTGATTCGTTTGTTCAAGCCGTTGTGGGACTAGTGAGAGACAGTCTAAATACCATTGCACTTTTGATCATGATGCTGGTTATCGATTGGAAGCTCACTATGGTGGTATTAGTGGTGATGCCACCTGTGATTTATTTAACCGTCTATGTGCGTAATCGCCTACGCCAAATGCATCAAATTACCCGTTCTGCCCTTGCGCGAGGTATTGGGTACCTGCAAGAAGTGCTGCTCGGTGTAAAAACCGTTCAGTTATATCGCGCCGAGCAAGAAGTAGAGGCCAAATACCAAAGCTATACTGATGAGTTTTTAGCTGCGCAGATGAAGGTGAACAAATACGATGCGATTTTGTTCGCGTTTATCTCTGGCGTCACCTCGATCACCATCGCACTAATGATTTGGTTTGGCTCTGGGCAAGTGCTTGAAGCCTCGCTTACGCTAGGTGTATTGATTGCATTTATCAACACACTTGAGAAAGTGTTCATTCCGATCCGAGACTTCACCTCTCAAATTGCGTCTATTCAAAGCTCCTTTGCCGCTTTTGACCATATTGAGGAGCTATTTGTAGAACCGCTTGAGGAAGAAGGACATACACTGCTACCAAGTGATGAGATAAAGCCAAAGCTCGCAGAGTTCCAAAGCTTAGAGTTTCGTAATGTCAGCTTTAGGTATAAACAGGATGGGCCTTATGTGCTCAACAAGGTGTCTTTTACCCTCAATAAAGGTCATCAAGTCGCATTGGTGGGCTCTACGGGCTCTGGAAAGTCAACCATCATGCGTTTGATCACGAAAACCTATCGCGATTATGAAGGCAGTATTTTGCTTAATGGTATTGAGCTGTCACATATCGCGGCAGAAGATTGTGCTCACCTATTCTCTATGATGATGCAGGATGTTCACCTGTTTGAACAAAGCATTGATTTCAATATTGCGCTTGGTAAGCAAAGCGTCGGACGCGAGCAAGTTGTAGAAGCTGCACGCTATGTTTATGCAGATCGCTTTATCGATCAGCTCCCAAATAATTACGACTTTAAACTCGACAAAAATGGCGCAAACCTATCGGTTGGACAAACGCAGTTGATCTCGTTCGCGCGGGCCATCGCTCAAGGCGGGCAAATCATGATGCTGGACGAGGCCACCAGCTCTGTCGATTCCATTACAGAGGATTTAATCCAAAAAGCAATGAGTCGTTTGTATCAAGACAAAACCGTCATTGCCATTGCGCATCGCCTAAGTACCATTAAACACTCCGACATTATTCTTGTGCTCGACAAGGGCGAAATTGTCGAACGTGGCAATCATCAGCAACTCGTCGAATTTAATGGACTATACGCAAGTCTGCTAAATGAATCTAAAGGTGGCAGCCTAGATCAAATAAATGTGATTAATATGTAATCCAATTCCGATGATGTCATTAGTTAAAACTACATTTACTAATGACATCATTAATAAAACCCATCATTCTCATGACCGCAATGCCAGCTTTGCTTACTCTGCCTTATATTTTGTTTTAAATATTTTCTGTCTGTGTGAAAATAGCCGCCTATCCACTAGGATACCCAAAAATATACGTGCAATCTTCTAAATTTAAGGAGTATTTATGAGATTGATGGACTCGATCGCTAAGAAGTTAGTGCTAGCGATCGCCGCTATTATGGTAACGATATCGATATTCGCTTCCTATTTTATTGTTAATCAGCGCTCCGCTTCTGTAGAGAGTCAAGTGATTCAGGAAGTTCAGTTAGTTACTGAGAAAACCGTACGCTCCATTCACGAGTTCTTTCGCGAGCGCTCACGTGTGGTCACAACCTTGGCAGAAAACCCGTTTATTAACAACTGGTTTGCCAACTATACTCAGCGGGGTTCTAACATAGATAGCGACCCTACCTATCAGTCGATAGTTGATACCTTTCAATCTATTTCTAAGCACGATCCACTGATCAAGTCGGTCTTCTACGCTCCAGCCAATACTCATGAATATTTCGATCTCAACGGCCGTTATAACAACCTTGACTATTACACTACCAAGCGACCTTGGTGGTTTGAAGCACTAGAAAAAGACCGTCTTTTCATTACAAAACCACAAATTGATGCCAACGATAAAAGTATTGTCACTTCAATTAAAACCACGGTTAAAGATAATAAGCAGCAGCTTATTGGTGTCTTGGGAATTGATATTCTAGGGACAGAAATAAAACAAGGCTTGATTGATAAAATGCGCTATCAAGGTGTTGGTACGGGCTTTTTAATCGCCTCTGATGGTGGCATCATCGCATTTAACGACACCCAAAACCGCATTGATATGTCGACACTACCAACCCTCGGTGACGTCGATAAAGTGTTTGGTAATACATCCGGATTCGCCGAGCTGCAAAGCAACGTTCGCCAGCAAACCCAAACTATTGGTACTGTCGTTTTCAATGGCCAGCCACAGCTCGTATTTGTTGAAGCAGTCACCGACCCCACACTGGAGCTAGATTGGCGCGTGGGCTTTATGGTTCCAGAGAGTTTGATTACCGATCCGATTCAATCGACATTCTGGGGAACCGTTGCGGTCATTTTGTTGGTGCTTATCATCAGTGGCATGGCGATGATGTTCATCATTAATCGCTTCCTAACTCAACCGCTGAGTAACGTGGTTACGGCGATGGACAACATCGCAGTAGGTGAAGGCGACCTGACGCAGCGTTTAGAGTACGAACATAACGATGAGCTTGGTAAATTAAGTCGCTCATTTAACCTCTTTGTCAACGATATCCAGCAGACCACACAGCTTAGCCTTCGAACCACTGAGCAAGTCACTAACGACGCGATTGAACTGCATCGTATCGCTGAACACTTTGGCAACACCATCGCTAGTCAAAAAAGCTACATTGAGCAAATCGCCACAGCTTCGACGGAAATGTCACAAACGATCAGTGGTATTGCGGACAATGCGCAGACAGCACAACAGCATGCTTCAGATGCGTCAACGAGCTCTCAGCAGAGTCAAACACTGACTCACGACGCAAGCAATCTGATGAATGACATCTACCAAGATGTCTCAAAATCAGAGAAAGTGGTTGCCGTTCTTAATGACAATGCTACCGCCATTACTAGTGTGCTTGAGGTAATTAAAGGCGTCGCTGAGCAGACGAACCTACTCGCGCTCAACGCCGCGATTGAAGCCGCTCGCGCTGGTGAGCAAGGGCGTGGTTTTGCGGTCGTTGCCGATGAAGTTCGTACCCTCGCCCAGCGCACTCAACAGTCTACTGTTGATATTGAAGGCATCATCGCCACGCTACAAAGCTCTGCGGCTAACGCGGTAGATTCACTACGCATTGGCCGCTCTAAAACCGAGCAAGGCGTAGATATGATTGCAGAAGTCGACAATAAGCTACGCGAAATTCATCAAACGATGGAAATGATCGACTCTCAATCTCAAGAGATCGCCTCCATGGTGAATGAGCAAGCTATTGCCTCTGGCGAAATCAGTCAGCAGACCGTCTCTGTGGATCAGCTAGCCGAAGACAGTGTCGCAGACACACGCAAGATGCTAAGCAAAATCGACAAGCAGCTTGAAATGGTAGAAGAGCTTAAAAAGACGATTGGTAAATTTAAAGTAAGCTAAATCCTTTGAGATGAAGCATCAAAAGGGCTCATTTGAGCCCTTTTCTATACAAGAAAAACTCTAACTCTCCTGCTCATTTTCGTGAATCTTTCGGATAAGCTTGGCGGGCGTGCCTCCGTAAAGCGAGTCTGGTGGTACATCAGAATTAACCACAGAGTTCGCTGCAATCACTGAGCGAGCGCCAATAGTCACACCTTGGTTTATCACAACATTGCCCCCAATCCACACATCATCTTCGACGGCAATGGGGTCGCATTGTGTCGCCCAGTTGCGGCGTTTTAAGTAGTTTAAGTCGTGACTTGCACAGTAGAACTGGGTATTGGGACCAATCAACACGTTGTTGCCAATGGTGATTTTCGCGCCATCGAGCATGGTGACATTCATGTTGAGGAAGGTTTTCTTGCCAATCGAAATCGTTTTACCAAACTCACAGTAAAAAGGTGAACGAATAATGCTAGATCCATCCATACTCCCCATGAGTTGCTGAAACAGCTCACCACGTTGCGCTTCGTTAGTATTTTGATTGATGGCCTGTAGTAAATCCGCTGCATTTTGACGGATTTTATTAATGCTCTCCGAGCCACCATCAAACTCTTCGCCAGCAAGCATCTTTTCAAATTCGGTCATGTTATCTCTTTAGTTTTTAGTGAGTTATTATGAGCGGCATTGTAGCACTCTCCCACATCGCTTTTCATCCATCTCTACACGCGAGTAGAAAGCTAATCAAACCGAGTTTTCAGAAAGACTTTGGCATAAATACATGTAGCGATATCGATAACTAATTGAAGTGATTAGATCAAAAAAAAACCTGCCATAAGGCAGGTTTTCTATCATTCGAGTATCTGATTACTCTTCAGAAGCGTCGTCCGCTGCTGGTGCTTCAGGAGTATCGGTTGCTGCAGCATCTACTACCGCGCCTTCGGTACCCTCTTCACCTTCAAGTTCCGCTAGCTCTTCCACTTCATCGATGCGCTGTAGACCTACTACAGATTCATCAGAAGCGGTACGGATTAGTGTTACGCCTTGAGTGTTACGACCGACTTGGCTCACCTCTGCAACGCGAGTACGTACTAGCGTACCTGCATCGGTGATCATCATCATTTCGTCGCCTTCTTCAACTTGGACAGCGCCAACCACAGGACCGTTTCGCTCAGAGACTTTGATTGAAACCACACCTTGCGTTGCACGACCCTTAGTTGGGTACTCTTCAAGCTCAGTACGCTTACCGTAACCGTTTTGCGTAACGGTTAGAATGTCACCTTCGTTTGAAGGAACAATCAGAGACACCACTTGGTCATCGTCAGCCAGCTTCATACCGCGAACACCTGCCGCTGTACGGCCCATTGCGCGGACTTTGTCTTCGCTAAAGCGAACCACTTTACCCTGCTTCGAGAACAGCATCACATCGCTGTCGCCGTTAGTGATATCCACACCAATTAGCGAGTCATCGTCACGCAGGTTCACAGCGATTAGGCCGTTAGCACGTACGTTAGAGAACTGGTCTAGTGACGTCTTCTTCACTGTACCGTCGCCAGTTGCCATGAAGATGTACTTGTCAGCGCTGAACTCAGACACTGGCAGGATAGCCGTGATACGCTCACCTTCTTCTAGTGGAAGAATGTTAACGATAGGCTTACCACGAGCTGTACGGCTCGCTTGTGGCAATTGATATACTTTCAGACGGTAAGTCTTACCGCGCGTTGAGAAGCACAAGATGTTGTCGTGAGTGTTAGCAACAAGCAGACGCTCGATGTAATCCTCTTCCTTCATCTTAGTCGCACTCTTACCTTTACCACCACGACGCTGAGCTTCGTAGTCGCTTAGGTACTGATACTTGACGTAACCTTCATGAGACAGCGTTACTACTACGTCTTCACGAGCGATCAGCTCTTCCATATCAATGTCATGAACGGCAGCCGTAATTTCACTGCGACGCTCGTCACCGTAGGTCGCTTGAACTTCTTCTAGCTCTTCGGTGATCACTTCCATCAAGCGCTCTGTGCTAGAAAGGATGTGCATTAATTCTGCAATCTCTTCTAGAAGTGCTTTGTACTCTTCTAGGATCTTCTCATGCTCTAGACCAGTTAGACGGTGTAGGCGAAGTTCTAGAATCGCTTGAGCTTGTTGCTCAGTTAGGTAGTACAGACCATCACGGATGCCGTATTGATCTTCTAGCCAGTCTGGGCGAGCCGCGTCAGTACCGGCACGCTCTAGCATTGATGCTACGCTACCTAGTTCCCAACCACGAGAAACCAGACCAACTTTTGCTTCTGCAGGCGTTGGTGCGTTTTTGATGAGTTCGATAACTTCATCGATGTTCGCAAGGGCTAGGGATAGCGCTTCAAGGATGTGAGCACGGTCTCTTGCTTTACGAAGTTCGAAGATAGTACGACGAGTCACAACTTCACGGCGGTGATCAACGAAGCACTTCAGCATGTCCTTAAGGTTGAACAGCTGTGGCTGACCATTGTTTAGGGCAACCATGTTGATGCCGAACGTAGTTTGTAGCTGAGTCTGTGAGTACAGGTTGTTTAGAACCACTTCACCTACTGCGTCACGCTTACATTCGATAACAATGCGCATACCGTCTTTATCAGACTCATCACGTAGTGCGCTAATGCCTTCTACTTTCTTATCTTTAACAAGCTCTGCAATCTTTTCGATTAGGCGAGCCTTGTTCACTTGATAAGGGATCTCGGTAACAATGATGGTTTCTCTGCCATTCTTGTCTTCTTCGATCTCTGCTTTAGAACGCATGTAGACTTTACCACGACCCGTCTTGTAAGCATCGATGATGCCTTTACGACCACTGATCAGTGCCGCTGTCGGGAAATCTGGGCCCGGGATGTAATCCATGAGCTCATCAATCGAGATGTCTTCGTTCTTGATGTATGCCAAACAGCCATCGATAACTTCATTGAGGTTATGCGGTGGAATGTTGGTTGCCATACCTACCGCGATACCAGAAGAACCGTTTACTAGTAGGTTTGGAATCTTAGTCGGCAGAACCGCTGGAATTTGCTCTGTTCCATCATAGTTAGGAACATAGTCAACGGTTTCTTTGTCTAGGTCTGCTAATAGCTCATGAGCGATTTTAGCCATGCGGACTTCGGTATAACGCATTGCCGCCGCTGAATCGCCATCAATGGAACCGAAGTTACCTTGACCATCTACCAACATGTAGCGAAGCGAGAACGGCTGAGCCATACGAACAATAGTGTCGTATACAGCACTATCACCGTGTGGGTGATATTTACCGATTACGTCGCCGACAACACGGGCAGACTTTTTATATGGTTTATTCCAATCATTACCTAGCACATTCATCGCGAACAGAACGCGGCGGTGTACTGGTTTTAGGCCATCACGCACATCTGGAAGAGCACGACCCACGATAACTGACATCGCGTAGTCGAGATATGAGCCTCTCAGCTCATCTTCTATGTTTACGGGCGTGATCTCTTTAGCTAGATCGCTCATAGAGCCAATATCCCTCTATATTTTGATCGTATATTGATACGTATAAGGTGACAAAATATAACACAAGAATAGTGGGTTCGGCATCACTTTCCCTTCCCTTTTATTATGTTGTGACCTTGGTTGTGATTCAAACGTCCACAATTTGCACATTTTGAATCTATGGCTCTGAAAAATGGCGAAAAAACACTCAAAATGTTCGAGCTAAGTAGGCCGCAAGCCACAAATGCGCCAATTATGCTCACTGGGTAGGTTTTCCCAATTGAAATTGCGGTATACTTCCGCGCCATACCGGTGTGAAAAATGGCCGGAGCTACGTTTGAACAGAACTACGCATGAACGGAGCTAAAGTTAATCGGAACACAGAATTGTCGGAACAGAGAATTGGCACAGATGGATAAGCAACAAAACGTCGATCTAGACGAAATCAGAAAATTTGAAGAGATGGCAAGCCGTTGGTGGGACCTAGAGGGCGAGTTTAAACCTCTGCATCAAATCAACCCACTGCGCCTTAACTATGTGTTAGAAAAAGCCAATGGCCTTTTCGGCAAAACCGTACTCGATGTGGGTTGTGGTGGCGGTATCTTGGCAGAGAGCATGGCCAAGCAAGGTGCTAATGTCACTGGCCTGGATATGGGCAAGGAGCCACTGGAAGTCGCGCGCTTACATGCCCTAGAGACTGGCACTAAGCTCGTCTACGTTCAAAGCACGGTTGAAGAGCATGTTGCCGAAAACGCGGGTAAATACGACGTAGTGACCTGTATGGAAATGCTTGAGCATGTTCCAGATCCAGCATCCGTTATTGCTTCTTGTGCCAAACTCGTCAAGCCTGGTGGTCAAGTGTTCTTCTCTACCCTTAACCGCAACCTACAATCCTACTTGTTTGCCATTGTTGGTGCTGAGAAGCTACTTAAAATTGTTCCAGACGGCACTCATAGCCATGACAAGTTCATCAAGCCTTCTGAGCTTATTAAGATGATTGATGCCACCGAGCTGATTGAAAAAGGCATCACCGGCCTCTCCTACAATCCGCTAACGGATAGCTACAAGTTAGGTAAACGTGTAGACGTTAACTACATCGTCTACACTGAAAAGTCTCTCTAAAGGCTGCAGTGTATTAGTTGGTCATAGACACGAACTAATCAAACACAATATCTAGTACCAGCACCAATTTGGCGAGCGGAAATTGCACGCCAAATTAGTGCTACAAATCACGTTAACGAGCGGCCACAATTTGTTTACAAAAACAAGACACTTTCGTCGGTTTTGTGTACTGAAATCGCACTTTTAACCTCCTCATCAATAACAGCCAAAACTTGCCAAAGATCAAGGAATTTTTTTTCGCATTGTTTAAAACGAAACCGATCTGCTAGCACGTGTTTTTGTACAACTAATACGGGTCTAACTTCCATGGTAAGTATCCACTAACGTATTTTTTTCTTTCCCCTAGTTATCCACAGTTTCCTCAAATCGCCGAACTTGAAAATCTCGCTATATAGCACTATCTTGTAACCCGTAAACCAAATGACCCCTATATCTTGTGTTGGAAGCCAATTTTCATAGGGTGACATTGATCACGAAGCCTTCGCTAAGACTCAACAAAATTTCATAAAAGCGAGGTTTCATATTGTTTTGTTAGGGAACACCTCAGAATGAACCAGCAACTTTCCGTTACTAAACGTAATGGCCGCAAAGAAAGTATTGATCTCGAAAAAATCCACCGCGTTATCGCATGGGCTGCCGAAGGCCTAGACAACGTTTCTGTGTCGCAGGTGGAACTTAAGGCTCACATCCAGTTTTACGATGGCATTACAACGTCTGACATCCATGAAACTATCATCAAGTCTGCAGCAGACCTTATCTCTGAAGACGCACCAGACTACCAATACCTAGCAGCTCGCTTGGCTATCTTCCACCTACGTAAAAAAGCGTACGGTCAGTATGAGCCACCAGCGCTGTTCGACCATGTGTCGAAAATGGTTGAAATGGGTAAGTATGACGCGCACCTGCTTGAAGACTACACGAAAGCTGAGCTTGAAGAGCTGGACGATTACATCGACCACACTCGCGATCACGACTTCTCTTACGCTGCGGTTAAACAGCTGGAAGGTAAGTACTTCGTACAGAACCGTGTAAGCGGTCAAATCTACGAAAGTGCACAGTTCCTATACATCCTTGTTGCGGCTTGTCTATTTGGCAAGTATCCAAAAGAGACGCGTCTTGACTACATCAAGCGTTTTTATGATGCAACATCGACATTTAAAATTTCTCTACCTACACCAATTATGTCTGGTGTACGTACCCCTACTCGTCAGTTCAGCTCTTGTGTTCTGATTGAGTGTGGTGACAGCCTAGATTCGATTAACGCGACGGCAAGCTCTATCGTACGCTACGTATCACAACGCGCAGGTATCGGTATCAACGCGGGTCGTATTCGTGCTTTGGGTTCTGAAATCCGCGGCGGCGAAGCGTTCCACACTGGCTGTATCCCATTCTACAAATACTTCCAAACAGCGGTTAAGTGCTGTTCTCAAGGTGGTGTGCGTGGCGGTGCGGCGACGGTGTTCTACCCTATGTGGCACGGCGAAGTACAATCACTAATGGTTCTTAAGAACAACCGTGGTGTTGAAGAGAACCGTGTACGTCACATGGACTACGGTGTTCAGTTGAACAAACTGATGTACGCACGTCTTGTTCAAGGCGGCAACATTACGCTGTTCTCGCCATCAGACGTTCCTGGTCTTTACGACGCATTCTTCGAAGACCAAGATGAGTTCGAGCGTCTATACGTTAAGTACGAGAACGATCCGTCAATTAAGAAAGAGACGGTGAAAGCGGTCGAGCTATTCTCGCTACTAATGCAAGAGCGTGCATCTACCGGTCGTATCTACATCCAAAACGTCGACCACTGTAACACTCACAGCCCGTTTGACTCGAAGGTTGCACCAGTTCGTCAATCTAACCTATGTCTTGAGATTGCACTGCCAACTAAGCCACTGAAAAACGTGGAAGACGAATCAGGTGAGATTGCGCTATGTACGCTATCTGCATTCAACTTGGGTGCGATTAACGAGCTTGACGATCTGAAAGATCTGTCTGACCTAGTGGTTCGTGCACTTGATGCACTGCTCGATTACCAAGACTACCCACTACCAGCGGCATACCGTTCAACCATGAACCGCCGTACTCTGGGTGTTGGTGTGATTAACTACGCTTACTACCTGGCGAAAAATGGTGTTAAGTACTCGGATGGTTCCGCAAACAACCTCACTCACCGCACGTTCGAAGCGATTCAGTACCACCTACTGAAAGCGTCTGTCGAGCTTGCAAAAGAGCAAGGTCGCTGCCCATCGTTCCACGAGACAAACTACGCGAAAGGCTTGATGCCAATCGACACGTACAAGAAAGACATTGATCTCGTGTGTGACGAAGCACTTCATTACGATTGGGATGAGCTACGTGCAGAAATCATGGAGTTCGGTCTACGTAACTCAACACTGACTGCGCTAATGCCTTCAGAGACCTCTTCGCAGATCTCTAACGCAACCAACGGTATTGAGCCACCACGTGGTTACGTATCAGTGAAAGCGTCGAAAGACGGTATCCTGAAGCAGGTTGTGCCAGATTTTGCCAACCTAAAAGAGAACTATGAGCTACTGTGGAACATCGGTGGTAACGATGGTTACTTGCACCTTGTCGGTATCATGCAGAAGTTTGTTGACCAAGCTATCTCTGCCAACACTAACTACGACCCTAGCGTCTACGATAGTGGCAAAGTGCCAATGAAGAAACTGCTTCAAGACCTGCTAACTGCGTATAAGTTTGGTGTAAAGACACTTTACTACCATAATACTCGTGACGGCGCGAAAGACGACCAGAACGACAAAGCAGCAGTTGTTGAGCAAGACGACGATTGTGCAGGCGGTGGCTGTAAGATCTAATGTGCTAAGCACACATTCAATACAGCATTTAAGATTAGATTTCTCTGCCCTTCCTTGTGAAGGAAGGGCTTAAAAAGGATTGCAGCATCATGGCTTACAGTACTTTTACCCAAACTAAAAATAACGCGCTTAAAGAACCTATGTTCCTGGGTCAACCAGTCAACGTTGCGCGTTACGACCAACAAAAATTCGAAATTTTTGAAAAGCTGATCGAAAAGCAGCTTTCGTTCTTCTGGCGTCCAGAAGAAGTGGACGTTTCAAGCGACCGCATCGACTACAACAAGCTTCCAGAGCATGAAAAGCACATCTTCATCAGTAACCTGAAGTACCAAACGCTTCTAGACTCGATTCAAGGTCGTAGCCCTAACGTTGCTTTGCTACCGCTTGTGTCACTGCCTGAGCTAGAAACATGGATCGAGACATGGTCGTTCTCTGAGACTATCCACTCTCGTTCATACACGCACATCATCCGTAACATCGTTAACGATCCAGGTGTGGTTTTTGACGATATCGTTGAAAACGAGCACATCCTAAAGCGTGCGAAAGACATCGCACACTACTACGATGACTTGATTCAAGCGACAAACGACTACCACCGTTTCGGTGAAGGTACGCACAACATCAAAGGCGAAGAAGTTAAAGTTAACTTGTACGACCTGAAGAAGAAGCTGTACCTATGCCTGATGTCAGTGAACGCACTAGAAGCGATTCGTTTCTACGTGAGTTTCGCTTGCTCGTTCGCATTTGCAGAGCGTGAGCTGATGGAAGGTAACGCGAAAATCATCAAGCTTATTGCTCGCGATGAAGCGCTGCACCTAACCGGTACTCAGCACATGATTAACCTGCTTCGCAACGGTCAAGACGATTTCTCATTCATGCAAATCGCTGAAGAATGCAAGCAAGACTGTTTCGACCTATTCAAAGAGGCGGCAGAGCAAGAGAAAGAGTGGGCAGAATACCTGTTCAAAGACGGCTCTATGATTGGTCTAAACAAAGACATCCTATGCCAATACGTTGAATATATCACCAACGTTCGTATGCAGGCCGTTGGTCTTGGTGCCGCTTACCCAGAAGCAACATCGAACCCAATTCCTTGGATCAATGCTTGGCTGTCTTCTGATAACGTACAGGTTGCGCCGCAAGAAGCAGAAATCAGCTCTTACCTTGTCGGTCAAATCGACAACGAAGTAAGCGCAGACGACTTTGAGGGCTTCGAACTTTAATGCCAACCATCAAGATAAACTCTATCACCACGATCGAGTCTAACCCTTCCAACACCGTCCTAGAGACAATGGAACAAGCTGGGTTAGAACCAGAGTATAACTGCCGAGATGGTCACTGCGGTGCCTGTCGCTGCACATTGGTCTCTGGCGAAGTGGAGTACGTAGGGTTTGCGATGGCTTACACACAGGCAAACGAGATTTTGCCGTGTATTTGTCGTGCGAAAACTGACATTCAGCTCGACAATATAGCGCATCAAATAAAGAAGCGTGCTTAGTTCAGCACCTCTCATAAAAGCGGCTCAATCGAGCCGCTTTTTACTTTTAACTACAAATTATTCCTTTACATCCGGTGAAGTAAGCCCCATACTGCGCCCTTCTGCTGTTTAGCGGTATTAAGTGAAATCTTCAGTTGTAAAAGTAAAACTCTCAGAATCTCTTCGTTATTGTTGTAATCCTCAGTGTTTCCCTATGCTTCATCGATGTATTTAATAAGTCTAAACCCAGCAGTTCATGCAATTTTGCATCAATTTTTTAAGTAATAAGGGACACATCATGTCTAACAAAGTAAACGGCGTAGTAAAATGGTTTAACGAAGAGAAAGGTTTTGGCTTCCTATCTCAAGACGACGGCGGTGCAGACGTATTCGTTCACTTCCGTGCTATCGCATCTGAAGGCTTCAAAACACTTACAGAAGGCCAAAAAGTGTCTTTTGAAGTAGAACAAGGCCAAAAAGGCCTGCAAGCTGCAAACGTTGTAGCTCTGTAATAGTTCAAAAACAAGTGGAGCGGTTGCTGACTGTTCCACTTGTTTGCTTACCGCTCAGTAATTAATCGCTCCCGTACTGCAAGCCTCTCGAAATCTTCTAGCACAGCCCAACCTCTCTAAGTTCTCGCTACACATTTTTCAACAAGCAAGCCCACTGAGTTAATCTATAACACTGAGTGCACTACACCTATATTCAAACCAACTAATAAGGCAAATTATGTCTCGTTCCATCGGCAGAAAGCGCTTCTGGTTTTATCAAAATCGTGAAGCAAGCAAACATACCAGAGATTTAAAATCGGAGATTCATGAAAATAGTATTCAAATCCACCATCGATAACCACACTTGGGAAACCGAAACACATCAACTCAATAGCGATATCTTACTTAGACACTTTCTAAGTAAAGCGAAAACCAAAGACTTACATATAGACTTCAGCTACTGTGAACTTACCCAATGTGGAGTGATCACAGACCGGCATGAACAGATTATTGGTCACTTTTCCCTGTTAACCTAGCGCATTCCTCGCCCCAGAATCTTTAAGCTTTTCATGTGAATTCACTATAGCCAACTCGTACCGTTAGAAGGTGCCCTCGTTGAGCCGACTTCTATAGTGAGATTCAAACCTTACTTGACTCTTTTCCCCACATCACTGTCTGTTGGTGGCGATAAGACAATCGTCATTTTTTGCTTGAAGCTCATGTCTCTTCGAGACAGTGCTCTCACTATTTCATTCCATTCACGAAACGTAACAACAAAAGGGTTAAAACTATTCACCGGCTTACTGATACCATATCGAACCTCTTCAACTTCTGGTTCAAACGTCCCAAAAATACGATCCCAAACAATTAATATGCCAGCATAATTCTTATCGATATACTGAGCATTGACCCCATGATGTACTCGGTGATGGGAGGGCGTGTTAAACACCCATTCTAAAGGGCCAAGTTTACGAATCCACTGGGTATGTACAAAGAATTGAAGCCCCAAGTTAAGCAAAACCACGAACACTACCCATTTAGGTTCGAAGCCAATAATGATGAGGGGCATCCAAAATAACCACATGCCAGCCAGCGGATACATTAAGCTTTGGCGAAACGCGGTGCTGAAATTCATGTTCTCTGAGCTATGATGAACGACATGAGCCGCCCACATCCAACGCACTCGATGACTGGCGCGGTGAAACCAGTAGTAAAAGAAATCTTGTAGCACCATGAGTAACAGGAACATCGTAAGCGACATTTCTATATCAAATAGTTTCCACCCAAACACAAGCAAATAAAGCTTAGCGATGAACAAACCCGCCAATAAGTCAGACAGTTGATGTAGTCCCGCTAGAGAAAAATTGCAGACTAACTCTTTAACAGTGTATCGCGCTGATGCTGGTAGTTTGTCGCTTCTTTGCCCAAACCAATACTCCAGCCCCATCATGAGAATAAAAATGGGTGCTAGAGCTATTAATAACAATTCAGGTTTGTCGGCGAGGGTTTCCATACTCATCCTTTTTTCTACTCTCTCGGGTCAACGTTTACCATTTGGCGTGATGATCTTCCGTCAGACCCAATACGTTCTCGATCTGATAGGTCTTTTCGGTTGATAATGAAATCGTTCCAGAAAACATACCTATAAATTGGCGAAAGTTGCTTTTAAGTAACCACAGATTGAGTTGCTCCTTACGCACAGTCTTGGGGCTAAAGCGAAGGTCAATCTGTCCATTAGAATCATAAATTCGCCAGGCAGAATCTGGATTTTGACGGTCAAATTCAAACAGTACAGCAGGAAGAAGTATTCTTTGCCCATCTATCCATAAGGCATTTTCGTTCACTCCAGTTTCATTCACGCCTGCCGCGAGGTTTAACCCTATTCGGGTTCCGTTAGAATCTGCGCTGATACTCGCCCAACGCCAACTTGTCTCACGGCGCATAAACCCCGCAGAAAAGTCATAGCCAGCCCGCGCATTGCTCAGCGACACTGAACTGCCAGCTACACTCAAACTGCCAGAGACATCCAGCGCATTGTGCTTCTGAGTATAGGTCCAGCCTGAGTAACCAGTCGGTGAGCACACCATGATTGGAGCACTGTCATGACTGGGCGGCGTCAGAGTGATGTCCATAGAGAAATGCTTAGACTTAACGACTACACTCCAAACACCTTCTTCGATTTGCAAAGCGAGAGCACCACCGTTAAATACGGCTTTCCCTTGCCAAGGCGACGGCGTCATCGTGTAGCCGAGCCCCAAAGGCCGAAGCCAACTTTGTTCAAGCAACTCATCTCGCTTGATGTCATAGAGATAACAGAAGCTGTTGCCTACATAACGTATATCAGCAATGGCAAACCCAATGACATAATCTGGCGTAAACACGCTAATGAACTGGAATTGTTTGTAGTGGAAATACTTAGCGACCGAACTGCGCTGTTTGTCCATGGTAGAGAAATAGCGAAAACTCTCGACGTCCAGCTGCTCTGGTATTGAAGTGAGATATCCCTGCAATGGGCGCCCAGTCTCATCGATTAAGGTTTTAATTTGCTGAATTGACGAGAGTTCCATACTCGAACACCTATAGTGTGGTGATAGATTGTACAAGTATGAGTCAAATTCTATGTTCTAGACGAGCGTTAGAGCAAAAGCACCAAAGCGATCACAGTTTCAATAAAATTCGTTAAGAACAACGTGAATAATGTGGCACAAAAAGAAAGGGCTGACGCACAGGTCAGCCCAAAAGGAATGAATTTTTTTAATCGACTGTCGACAAAATTGAATCGGCGGTACCCATAGATACGCTCTTATCGGCGACATGACGACCACCATCGTCATAAAGCGAGATTCGGAAACCATCGTCGGACAGGATTTCTTCCATAGGAGCCTTCAACCACATAGCTGCTAT
This sequence comes from Vibrio sp. DNB22_10_4, assembly GCF_052879755.1. Taxonomy (NCBI): domain Bacteria; kingdom Pseudomonadati; phylum Pseudomonadota; class Gammaproteobacteria; order Vibrionales; family Vibrionaceae; genus Vibrio; species Vibrio sp. DNB22_10_4. The sequence goes on from NZ_JBNNXW010000003.1 coordinate 358,812, forward strand.
ATCACCATACTTTTTACTGAACGCTTCACCAAGCATGATTTGCTCATTAGCTACTTGATAAAACACTCTTATTTTAGATTGTTGGATCATATCTCCCCCCTCCTGCACACCACTATATTTAGGGTGAACATTGATTCTAATCAATTGGAGAAAAACAGCTACTCTCAAAAATGAGAATTTGAAATTCCCTTTAGAGATCAGTTTATTGTGAGCTAGATCCAATTTTCATATATAAATAACTAAATAGCATATTCAACCAATCGCATTTCAGTATCGATGAATCAAGATAACTTATCAAGCGGCAGGAATATATCTTGAGTTCTAGTCAAGAACCCATAGTCAGGAAACATCGGTTGATTGTCTAGGTATCGACGTAGCATGTCGCCAGCTACCGTACTGATCACGGTTTTGACACTCTTTTGGTTATAGCTTCTTTGGAGTTTGAGTGTCTGCCCCCACTCTCCTTTTGGTGTTGAGATCGCAACAGAGAACTGCTCGTTCTCTAGTTTACCAGTCGAGATGGCGATATCGGCCGAGCAGTTCCCTTTGGTCGCTCCAGCAAGCGCCAACGTTGCTCCCAGCTGTTCACTATCACGATCTAACGGTGAAGTCGTTTTTGAGCCCAAGATCCATGTAGCACCGCAATATTTAGATATCAGCTCCTCATCTTGTAGCCAAGATGCCAAGTATCCCTTAGTGGAATGCTCAGAGATGGCTATTGTCGGCTTGTGAAAATCAACCAGATGACCGATACGCTCCAACATAGGTTCATCAACGCTGACCACATTGCTGTGCAGAAGTTTCTCTATCATAGAAAGCACACGAGCCCCTGTTTCCAAATCATCCGACGGTCCAAAAAGCTTCACTTCGATAAACGGTAAATACGAGCGATAGCCAAGCTCATAATCGGCAGGGAGCTGAATATTAGATAGCGTGTCAGCAATACCAGATTCAGAAAGACCAAACGTATAAACACGACGACATACTCGTCCCTGTTGAGATGGGAACAGAGTTGTAAGATCTGGGATGATTTGTTCGATTGCCATCTTCTTAAACTCGCTCGGCACACCGGGCGTGAAATAAAACAGACAATCGTTAATCATCATTTTGAAGCCACACGCGGTACCGATTGGGTTATCCACTACTGTAGCATTCGCAGGCAACATCGCTTGTTTGATGTTGCTCTCAGGCATCAGTTTACCGCGTTTTGCATAGAAGGATTTTAAGTTAGCTAGCCACCCTTGATTCAATACCAAAGGCTCATCCGCTGCTTCCGCTGCTACCTCTGCACTCAAGTCATCCGATGTAGGACCTAAACCGCCATTAACAATCACCACATCAAGGTTAAGACTCAACATCACCAGTTCTTGCAGCAAAGACGCTCGTTGATCGCCGACCGTCGAGCGTTTATACATAGAAAACCCATGCTCATAAAAGACACGACTGAGCCAAGCGGCGTTGGTATCCACAATGTCACCATAAAGCACCTCTTCTCCAGTACTCAGCATCGCTATTTTAGGCATGATCTCTCCTTATTTGTTTTTCTTTAAGAATGACATGAGTAAAGGAAATAGCAATAGCGTTGACCAAGCAAATCATTGGATTAGCAGAACATTAACCTAACCATACTGTACGGTCGGTATGGGCATCGTTATAATATTGAATCAACTCGTATGGGAAGTGATACATGGCAGATCTAAAACAGACACTACTTGATGCTGGTTTTGAGCTTATCAGTGAGCATGGATTCGCTGGTATTGGCATCATGAAGATAATCCAACAAGCCAATGCAACCAAAGGCTCGTTCTATCATCACTTCAAATCGAAAGAAGACTTCGGACGCCAATTACTAGAAGACTACTTCGAGGATCATCTCACAACTGTGATCTCATACCTTAGTGATGAAAGTGTGCCGTTTGCAGAGCGAGTTTTAAAATACTTCGAATTCTGGTCCGACTCTAAAGTGACGGGCGAGTTTCAGGTCAAGTGCTTAGTGGTAAAACTCTCTGGTGAAATAGCTGGGACATCATCAAGCATGCAATCTGAGCTCGACAAAGGCGCAGAGAAAGTGATTAATCGTATGGCTGATTACTTTACCGAAGGTAATTCGCTAGGTGTCATGTCAGTCCCTGAGCCCTATGAGGCGTCCCGTTCACTGTATGCTAAATGGTTAGGCGCAACCTTACTTTGTGCAATCCAAAAAGACCGATCGCATCTAGAACAGGCGATGCGTGAAACTGCGCAGTTAGTCGGTAGTAAATAGCTATTCCTAAGCACCATCAAATCTCTATAAGAAAGGGCTGTTTCCAGCCCTTTGTCATTTAACGTCCTATACCTGATGCATCGACGGCCTCAGGCTCAAATGTAAGTGGCGGCCACTCTTTAAAGGTCTCTAAGTGCTGCTTAACCGCAGCTTGAGCAGGCCCAAATGCCCACATTTTTTTACCCATCCAGTTGATGTACATACCCGACTCTTCCGCAGCTCGCTCGTAAGGATCTCGGCGAAGATTAAACAGCAGTGGCGCATTAAGCTCTTCTTTTGGACCGCTCCAACCATGGTTTTGAACGATAAAGTGCGCTTTCCAATCACCTACTCGCACCGCTTGCAACCTATCGCGCTCATAGTAGATGATCTCTTTACGGTTTGAAGATCCTTGCTCTGTTAGCATCGACATTTGGTTGTAACCGTCTAAGTGAGCTTTGTAACCCTCATACCCCGTCAACATCTGCTCTTTAAGATCACTCGGCCCACCAGCAGCGTCAACGAGCGTTGGCAACCAGTCCATACCGTCAAACATACCATTGTGAACTTTTCCAGCTGGAATTTTTCCTGGCCAACTCACAAGCAATGGCGCTCTCACCCCACCTTCCCAAGTTGACCCTTTTTCACCATGAAATGGTGTCATGCCGCCATCCGGCCAAGTCATAATCTCAGGTCCATTATCCGCGGTAAAGATCACTATGGTATTGTCAGCGACACCCAACTCCTCAAGTTTGGCCAGCATTTCCCCTACATGATCATCAAGGTCTTTCATCACCACTTCTTGAAGTCCCCAGCCGTTTTGACCAAGCATAGCTTCATACTCTGGTGACAAGTGAGTCCATACGTGACCTCTCGAGGGGCAGTACCAGGTAAAGAACGGTTTATCATCTTTAACGGCTCGCTCAATAAAGTTGATGGCGTGTTTGTTCACTTCGTCATCTAAGGTTCGCATTCGATCTGTGGTTAATGGGCCATCATCAGTGATGGTTTGCCCACCTTTACCATCAGATTTCGCATGAATCACATTTCTAGGAGCAAACTTCTGAAAAGCTTCGTCTTTAGGCCAGTCTGGATCTTCGGTGTACTCCATTGCGTTTAGGTGATACAACCATCCCCAATACTCATCAAAACCATTCATCGTAGGTAGTACCGCATCCAAATCGCCAAGGTGATTTTTACCAAACTGGCCAGTGGTATAGCCGAGCGTTTTGAGGATTTCTGGTAGTGTAGGTGTATCAGGATTGAGCCCTACTGGACTGCCCGGAAGCCCCACGGTATGCATACCGGTTCTAACAGGAAATTGCCCAGTAATGAATGCCGAACGCCCTGCGGTACAAGATGGCTGGGCATAATAATCGGTAAGTAGCATGCCCTTTTCAGCGATACTATCAATATTTGGCGTCTCACTGCTCATCACGCCACGGTGATAAGCACTAAGGTTTGAAATACCAATATCATCAGTAAAAATAACAAAAATATTTGGCGGCTTATCCTCTGCATTTGCTAGCGCGGTAAACCCCAGGAATATGACCAATAGAAATCTAATTATGTGACGATGCATCCTGCCTCCCTTATACATTCATCCTGCGTACTGTGTTTCCTGTTTGCTACTTCTAAGAAGAATTAGGCCTACTAAACCAAAGCCAATTTCCAATAATAAATACACCACGAGTAGCCAATGCGGCATACCATCGATAACAATGCTGAAAACTCTCCCAATGCCAAGCCCGAGCATAAAGACAACAAGACTTTGTAGCGCTGACCGAGCCAAAAACAGAGATCCGAATGCGCCCATTAACCAATAAATTACCAAAGCCAAGTACAGTCCCATCACCGCTCGAAATATGTGGCTAACATTGGTTGCACTAGCATCAATGTCGAATAAAAACGGCAATGAAAGGTTAGGCTTCAAGCCATAAGAGAGTGCTATTGGGGTTAAGCCAGCCGCTGCGAGAAGTAAAAACTTTTGTACGTTCGTCATATGTCGCCTCCTCTTTCACAAAAGACTAGAAGTTACATCCAGAAAATCAAACTTCTAACTGCACTCCAATCGGTTATATAAAATTGTGTCGAGAGTGGGTTTGAGATTAGAGACTCACTTTATCAAGTAATCCTTGAAGGTTTAGCTGTTCACCCAGTTCAAAAGCGCTGACCAAACCGTAGCTCAATCCACTCCACCACAATATTGATGCAGCCAGAAGGACAAAGGTTGCGGAATAGGATTGACGCAGACGTTTGGCGATCAATGTATAGAGGGGGATGCCAACCAAAACCGGAGCCAGCATGGCCATAGTGGTGTTGCCATAACGCTTCCATGCCTTAACAAAACGGCGCAACCTAGGCCGAAAAGGTCGCAAGTTTCTGCTCGAGTATAGAAGCAACGAATATCGTCCCACAAACCAACCAAAATAGCCTGCAACCAATGCAGGGAGTACATTGAACAGCAGCATTTCCGGATAGCTAAACCCAACAAATGCCGCCAAAGCTGGCCCAGAATAGGTTTTCCAAATACTGAGTAATGCCATTGCTAAGCCCAGTAGCAGGTAACTTTCCATCACAATCTCACTCTAGCGGTTGGCAGAAACTTCAAACCCATTAATGGAAAGTATATGCCTAATAATCAGGGCGATATGATGAAATATTTGTTGCCAGCCTTCACATAGATAATTCAATCCAGGGTTGCGTAACGATTCACGTTGCCCATCTCAGCCTCCTAGCGTATTGCTATGGAAACGTCTGTTGCCCTTTTTTGCTCCCACCAGTAGCCCAAAGTCCAAAGCACCACCACAGTATCCATAACGCCTGCCAATATGAAGCCGTTGATATGTGGATTACCTAGGTTGGTTAGCAGCAAACTCACCATAAACCCCTTCTCAATCGCAGAGTAAAGCATAATGCTTTGACGCCATTGCGGCTTGAAGGCAGCACCTATCATCATGACGCCCATCATACCGACCATAATTCCCCAGTGCTGATAGAAAATGAAATCTTGCTCGAGATAAGGCAACTGACCAATGTTGTTGACAGCCCATTGTGGGAAGAAAGCATAAGCTAACGCTGCAGAAGTACCAATACCTGTGATAAGCAGCATTTTTTCGACGTATTTTGTAAAAAACATAGTTAATCTCCAAGGTGTGTAAGCCTTAGTTAAAGGCGCACGGTTGTAGGACATAGGTAAGAGAACCATCCTTGGTACTGTATTGATTTCGAGTTAACAGGTTGCCGCCAAGATTTGCTCAATCTTGTGCTTGGGAATCGCATAGAACTGGAAGCTCATGTCTTTCTCGATACCTTGCGCTATCTCGGATTGCGTATCTGTATTCAAACTCCAATTGTTAAAGGTTTGATGAGCCTTCACTTGTACTTGGAAAGCGCGCAAGGACAGTACGACTTCGCGATGCTTTTCTTCTGCAGTAAGCGTTTGAGACAGTCCAAAAATACTCGCGAGCTTATCAATACTTGGCAGATAGAATTCCGGAAGAGCCTCGATCACCGCTGGCAATAACACGCTGTTCGCATCACCATGAGGGATGTGAGCGATCGCACCAAACGCGTGCGCACAGTTGTGAATAGGGATGCCGCCTAATGAGGAGTAAAACGCCGAAATAGCCATAGTACTTGCTTGAAGTAGCTCCGTTCTCGCCTTGATATTATTGGGATCAGAGACCACTATTGGCAGGTTATCCAGTATCAAGCGACTCGCTTGTACTGCATACGCATCGGTAAACGCATTACTCATTGGAGATGAAGCCGCTTCAATGGCGTGAGTCAATGCATCCATCGCTGTCGACACCGTTAGCGGGACAGGCAAGCCAAGGGTAAGTTTTGGGTCTAGTACCGCAAGATCACATTCAAGGCCAGACACGACTAAGCTCGCTTTGACTTGCTCAACGTCATTGAAAAACACGGCAATGGGTGAGGCTTCAGCACCGGTTCCCGCTGTTGTTGGTACACCGATGTGTGTAATGGTAAAGGGCTTCACATGTGATCCAACATCAATACGTCCACCACCACGGATAGCTTCACGAATGTCATCAAGTTTGTGCTCTAGCGAGTACTTGATACCTTTAGAAGCATCAATCACGCTGCCACCTCCCAGCGCCACAATACTGTCCGCTTTCACTTTGTTGGCGTACTGAACGGCCTTGTTTATGTCATCACAGCCCGCCTCAGCCTTAATGTCGGTATAGACACCGACTAGCTCTACTTGCATGTTGTTTTCGAAAACGCCAATCAGCTTATTCACTAGACCAACCGTCTCTAATCCAATATCACTCAATAGCAGTACTCGATGAGCACCACGCGCTGCTAGTTGAGCAGGAATGTCATTGATTGAGTCTTCACCAGACAAGATCACAGTTCGCATATTAAACATAAAGTTATTGTTCATAATTTCATCTCCAAACCAGTAATTAAGCGCACAGTGAAACAAGCACTGCACGTTTGAATTCATTGTCTTCTGGGCCAAGCAGCTGGCTAACGTTGTGAGCTTTAACGTCGGTTTTCATGTCAGTTCTCCTCAGAAAGTGATTACACATTAAACAAAACAAACCGGTCGGTCTAGTTAATAAATGTCAGAGAACTGTCAATTGAAGTTAATTGAAAAATGATCTGCTGAATAACTGATTGTCAGCGCTGCAAAAACCATGAGTTTTGTGGAGTTAATTACACTTCCCTAAACTCATGGAGGTTTTTTGGTGTGAACCTTGAGGTCAATCATGCGTGGCGAGCGTTTTAGATCTAAACTGGAGTTAACTAATCAATTAGTTATTGGTTTTGTACCTGTGGAGGGAAATGTATGAGCAGTAGTACCTTTATCGTCAACTTTGTTGGCCAAGCGACCCCAGCCACCATTAAAAACCTCGCATCAGTGACCCACGAAAACGGGGGGAAATGGCTGGTGAGTAAAGTGAACTTTATTGAAGACAACGTCGCCGCTGTCATCAAAGTCGAGCTTCCGAGCGACAATGCGCAAGTTGTCAAAGATGCCTTCAACAATCAACAAGGTTTGCTCGTCCAGATTTCAGATACGGATCCGCATCGTCATGAGCATGAGACAGTTTTCCAACTAAGACTCGACGCCAATGACAGAGCCGGTATCGTCAATGAAATCACTCAATTCTTAGATGGACAAGATATTCGTATTTTAGATATGGATTGTCAGCGTGTGTTTCTCGCTGGCGGCGGTGGTATCGGCTCTAGCTTGTTTACCGCCAACATGGCACTAAAGATCCCGCCTGCGATGCAAATAGAAGATGTAGCGAGTGAACTTGAAGCGTTGAGCGAAGATACTCGTGTGATTCTTGAGTCCTAAAATGATTCGCTATTGGGCTGATTTTTACAGTCAGCCTTAGTGAATTACATCTACATGTTATCGTCACCCCTGCGCCAGGCAGGGGTCTACTTACAATGCACACCAATCCAATCTAAACGCGATTGTCTCCAAACCCATAGGCAATGATTTGGCTTATCTCAGACAGCGAACGACCTGATTGCTGGTGCCATTCCATGAAGGCTTTGTTTGCAGCAGTCATAGCACGTTTAGTACCTCTTCCAGAATCAATAATGTTGGTATTACGAAGATACCCTTCCACATCATTAGACAAAATGAAGGTATCTACACCCAATTGTCGTAACGCATAAGATCCGGTGTTTCCCCCCAGACGAGCGCCGTGTTTTTTCAGATGTGCCCATAAATCCGTTATCGACTCCTTCGGCCAATCTGCCACCATTTGGGCGAAAGAATCATGTTCAAAGCGTGCTCGCTGAATCATCGCTGCATTGGCTGGTATGGACATCACCTTGGTCATATGACGAATAATTTTAGGATCTTGCGCTTTTTGTTCCCACTGTTCTTCAGAAAGCATGAGCAATGGGTCAATACGAAATTGAAAAAAGTGCTCTTCGAAGTTAGGCCATTTATTTCTCACTACTTTCCATGAGATGCCACTTTGGAACACCTTCATAGAAAAAGCAGACAACCAACGATCCTCAGGAATGGCGGCAACTTCATCTCGCGTAAGAGGCTTAGAAACAATTGACTCAAGCCCCTGCTCTCCCCCTTTACGCTCTGCTGCTCTCGCATAAATCGAATCAAACTTTTCCATAAATTTCCATTACCTACTGCTAAAAATGCAACTTAATCAAATGAACCATAAAAGAAGTATTTCGTAACTATACTCGTTACTGACACTTGGAATCTAGCTAAGGATAGCCCTTATGAGAGCGCTTTTGATTTTTGTTCTACTACCACTAAACGTTATAGCCGCCCAATTTGGTCGAGTTGAATATAAAGGCAGCCAGCGTTGGGTCAAAGTCGTTGAAGAAAACCAAAAGCTCTATGACATCTTGTCTGACTCTCCTTTCAATAATCCCAAAACGCTAGACACCATCAAGTCGTCAGAGGCTACACTTGTCGCCCCATTGGCGGGTGGTAGCGTTTACGCCGTAGGGCTCAACTTTAGAAGCCATGCCGGAAATTCAGGTGCTGCAAAGCCAGAGATTTTCTTTAAATCTGTCGATTCAGTGAGAATAAGCGGCGATCTCTCCTTCCCAAAAGGCGCCAACAACGTCCACTTTGAAGGTGAGTTAGTTATTGTAATTGGCAAACCGTGCCAAGAGGTCAATAAGACATCTGCATTGGAGTGTGTGTTCGGATATCTAGCGGGTAATGACCTCACTGAGCGCAGTTGGCAAGGACAAGACCTTCAGTGGTGGCGTGCAAAGGGCGCTCGAGGGTTTGGCCCTGTTTCTAGTTTTATCGTTAGCGATGTCGCGATTAAAGACCAAGTCATCACCACCACGCTAAACGGCAAAGTGATGCAGCAAGAAAGCGTTGCCAATATGATTCACGATGTACCTGCAATTATCTCATATATAAGTACCTACATTACACTGAATCCAGGCGACATGATTTTTGCAGGAACGCCGGGGCGCACACGTTCGCTCAATGCTGGAGATGTAGTTAGCGTTTCTATTGACGGTATCGGTACAGTCACCAATACCATTCAAGGCTCAAACTAACTCGTATTCTAAACCTAACGCTTGGTAGCTATCGATGACCTCTTGGCGTCGATAGCAGTCGAGGCTGTGGTCATTGATAAGCCCTGCGGCTTGGAGAAACGCATAGATGATAGTAGAGCCAACAAATTTAAAGCCACGCTTTTTAAGGTCTTTACTGAGCGCGTCCGATACCTTCGAGGTCGCAGGATAGTCCTCAAGTTCCTTATAACTGCAGACTAATACCTTGTGATCGGTAAACGACCACAGATAGTCGCTAAAGCTACCAAACTCTTTTTGAATCTCTATAAAGTATTGAGCGTTGGTAATCGTCGAGCTGATTTTTAGCTTGTTACGAATGATGTCGGTATCTTGCTGTAAGCGCAGCCCATCCTCTTCGGTAAAGGCCGCCACTTTCTCTACATCAAAATTGGCAAACGCACGTCGGTACCCGTCACGCCTTTTGAGAATGGTGTACCAGCTTAATCCTGCCTGAGCAGACTCTAACACCAGAAACTCAAACAAGGTTCTATCATCAAGAACGGGCACGCCCCACTCTTGATCATGATATTCCACATAGTCTTGTTTAGTTTCATCCAACCAAGGGCAGCGATTAGCCATGTTCGGTACCTCCGTTACAATCCATTTTCACTAGAGTTCAGCATACTCCTAACAAACGGCCTGTGCCAGTAAGGTACTGACACAGGCCGTGATTTTCTAAAAGCAGTGTTTAGATCTACAGTTGATTAGATCTTGAATCGACCAATCTCACTTTCTAGCTTCTGCGACAAGTCTGAGAGTTCAACCGCTTGCTGAGCCGCTTCTTGCGCTTCTTCTGCCAGCTCATCAGAGACGTCGCGAATGCCTTGCGTATTGCGGGTAATTTCAGACGTTACCGAAGCTTGCTCTTCAGCAGCCGTAGCAATTTGCGCGGCCATATCACTGATTTGCTCAACTGCGGCATGGATCTGCGTCAAACTCGCTGCTGCGCTATTGGCATCATCAACACTGGTTTCTGCCAATGCTTTGCTGTCTCCCATAATGCCAACCGCCTTCGCCGTAGTGCCTTGCAAAGTTTCAATCGTGCTTTGGATCTCTTGGGTAGAAGCATGAGTACGCTGACTCAGAACACGAACTTCATCTGCTACAACCGCAAAGCCACGACCTTGCTCTCCAGCACGAGCCGCTTCAATCGCAGCATTGAGTGCTAACAAGTTAGTTTGCTCTGCAATGTCCTGAATCGTCGAAAGTATGGTATTGATGCTATTACCATGAACTTCAAGCTCTTGGATAACCGATGTTGCTACATCTACTTCCGCAGCCAAATTCTGAATAGAGTTTTGAGTTTGCGATACCTGACCCGCACCATGGGTGCTGGCCCCTACCGCCTCTGACGAATTTGACGCGGTCATGTCAGCATTGTTCGCAATCTCTTGTGTCGCGGCAGCCATCTCATTGATTGCAGTAGCTACCATGTTAATTTCATCTTGCTGAGTTTGAATACGCTGACTTCGAACTCGCGCATGTGTTGCCGTGTCTTTTGCTTGTTCAGACAGTGCGATTGAGACATCTTTCAAGTGCATGATAGTTTCATGCATATAGCTCACGAACGTATTGAAGTTACGCGCTAGCTGCCCTACTTCATCTTTGCTTCTCGGCTCTAGTCGCTGAGTTAGGTCACCTTCACCAGACGCAATTTCCTTGAGCGCTTTCGATACGCGAGCCAGATCGTTCACCAAGAAACTCATTAGCCATGAAGCAATAAGCGCGACAAACACCAAAATAATCAATGAAGTGACAACAAGTTGCGTCAATGCCGTCTTATGTCCCGCAAGCTCTGTAGCCTTGTCTAATTCAATAGCAAATACCCAATTGGTGCCTGGAACTTGCGAGAACAACATAAGCTTCTCAGAGCCACCTAGGGTTAGCTCCAAGATTGAGCGGTCCGCGACTTTCTGCTCAATAGTACGAGTCGTAAAGTTTTGGCCTAGCGCCGTGACCGGTTTCAGCAGCAGTGACCTTTTTGGGTGCGCGAGAAACGTGCCGTTAGTCAGGTCAATCAGCATAGCACTGGCATTGTCACCCACGTTTAGGCTGATCACATCATCGACTAGCTGATCAATCAGCACGTCAGCGCCCACAATGCCAGCCATTTTGCCATGTGTACGTACAGGTTCAGCAATCGTTACTAGTAACGCATTGGTAATCGCATCTTGATACGCCTCTGTAATGATCTGTTTGTTGGCGGCTTTTGCGTCTTGATACCAAGGGCGGGTTCTTGGATCGTAATCTGCACGGTTGCGCTCTGGATGGGAGCGATACATGTCACCTTCAGGCGTACCAAAGAAAATGTCATCGAATCCACCAGCGATACGCGCTTGCTGCAAGTAAGGTACGTTGTCCTCTTGGTCAGCAAAACCATTAAACGCGCTAGCGATGTCTTTACGAATATCAATCCAATTTTTGATACCTTCAACGGCGGCAAACGATACATTATTTGCACGCGCAGTGATCGCGGCATTGGTTTGAGAAGAGAGTTGATTGGCAGAAAGGATGGTCAAAGCCAAAGCCATAATGATCACTGCGCTCAACGTAGCGGCAATGAGCTTTTGTCTTAATGATAAGTTCATAAGTTATTATTCTGTTATTTATAGGATTTACTGACCATTCACTCAAATTATGAATCGGCAAATGGCGGTCGAATAATATACATATTTAAAGGCAAAATCGAGAGGCAATATATTGACTTAAGATGATGTAACAACGTCATATTCTTGACTACCCGCAAATAACAAACATTTATTCCATTTTTGGTGCGACCAAATACACCTGATAAAAGCTATACTTGCGAGATCCTACCCTTACTTGGACGCAAACATGCCTGAACACCTTTTTCAGTTGCCTCTGGTTGCTGTCATCATTGCTTACCTCAAACGACCCTTTATCCATTAGCTGAAGGGCTATCTAACACCATTACTCCATTTGGATTAATCCACTTAGACAACCCAAGGTAAACAATGAAAAACAAACACTGGACACAATTTGAACTTCTCCATCAAACCGTCAAAAACCAGAACATTCATATAAAAGGGTCACATAGCTATTACAGTGATGCTTACGATGATGGTTTTGAAGCATCAGTCGTGCGCTATTTACATGGTGATGAACACACCAAAGACCGGGCGCCACGTTGGCCTATCGACCAGTTATATATTGGAGACTATGTCTGTATTGGTGCGGAAGCCGTCATTCTGATGGGTGGCAATCATACCCATCGCAGCGATTGGTTTTCGCTCTACCCTTTTATGGAATCTATTGATGACGCCTACCAATCAAAAGGCGATACCCGCATTGGAGATGGCGTATGGATAGGTATGAGAGCAATGCTAATGCCGGGAGTGACATTGGGAGAAGGCGCCATCGTCGCGGCAAATAGTATCGTCACCAAAGACATCCCACCCTATGCGATTGTTGGTGGAAACCCAGCCGCCATTATAAAATATCGGTTCGATGAAACGACAATTCACAGGCTGCTAGCGCTTGAGATATACACTTGGAGTCCCGAGAAATTTGACGCGTTAAAACCATTGATTTGCGCATCCAACATAGACGCACTAGAAGCGGCGAGTCGCAATTTCAAAGCATAAAAAAAGAGCGGTCATCGACCGCTCTTTCTAGTTTTATTTCGTAGTCAGCTTAGCTGCTTAGTAACGCTCTGTCTTCATACCCATTAGCAAGCTCACACACATCATGAGCAAGATAACAGTGAATGGTAGTGCGGATGAAATAGCACCTGCTTGCAGAGCCGCAATCGCCTCTGTGCCACCAATCCAAAGAAGCGCAACCGCAATAGCACCTTCCATGAACGCCCAGAATACACGTTGAATAACTGGCGCATCGACTTTACCACCCGCTGTGATGCTATCGATAACCAAAGAGCCAGAATCTGACGAAGTAATAAAGAATACCAATACCAGAATCACAGCAATGATCGAAAGCAGCGTGCCCATTGGCAACGCATCGAACATTTCGAACATCGCCAGCGGCATATCACGTAGACCATTAGCACCAAGCGTACCTACTTGGTTCACGACTTGATCGATGGCCAAACCACCGAACACAGACATCCAGATCACAGTCACAGTCGTTGGGACAATCAGTACTGCTGTAATAAATTCACGGACGGTACGACCCTTCGATACACGTGCGATAAACATACCTACAAATGGTGACCATGAAATCCACCAAGCCCAGTAGAATACAGTCCAACCGTGCATCCAAGCTTCGTCTTCACGACCGTGTGGGTTACTTAATGGAATGATGTTCTTTAGGTAGGCAAACAGGGTGTCTGGAATCGAGGCGAATGTCACCGCATAGCCAATGAGCGCCACCAAAATCAGCAGCAAGAACGCCACGATCATATTGATATTACTCATGACTTTTACGCCACCGTCAATGCCACGAAGCACCGATACAACCGCCAGAAGTGTCACAACCGCAATAACGATGACTTGTAGTGTCATGCCCGCTTCAATACCGAATACGTGCTGAATACCACTCGCCGCTTGCTGTGCGCCCAAACCCAGTGACGTTGCAAGACCGAAGAGTGTTGCAAGTACCGCTAGGATATCAACTACGTGTCCTGCCCAGCCCCAAGCTCTATCACCTAAAATTGGATAGAAGATTGAACGCATCGAAAGAGGCAGGCCTTTGTTGTACGCAAAAAACGCCAGTGATAGCGCTACCACGCCGTAAATCGCCCAAGGGTGAAGGCCCCAGTGGAACATCACTGCTCCCATCGCAAGCTCTTTCGCTTGCTCTGTATTCGCCTCTACGCCAAGCGGAGTCTCGTACCATCCTGTGAAGTAAGCGACTGGCTCAGCCACACTCCAAAACATCAGGCCAATACCCATACCTGCGGCAAACAGCATCGCAAGCCAGGACATGAATGAATAATCGGCGACAGCATCAGTACCGCCTAGGCGGATTTTTCCGAAAGGCGTCACAATCAACACTAAACAGAAAACGACGAAAATATTGCCAGACCACATGAATAGCCAGTCAAATTTGTTGATGATGCTCCACTTAATTCCATCAAGTGCGCTCTTTGCCGTCTCGGCATCAACAATCACGGTCATTACTAGGAGAAGCGCAATAAAACCTGCACTGATCCCAAATACTGGGTTGTGAACATCAAACCCCCACTTTTGGACATTATCCTGTCCTATTGTGTAGTCAGTACTATCAATACTGTACTTATCAATACCCTTTGTCATGAATCCTCTCTATGACCAAATTGCTTTCAACTCAAAGCATCTAATGTTCTATATAACGGCGACATTGGCATACAAAAATCGCTGAGAACATGCATTAATCTACTTTTCAGCGCAGTACTCTACCAAATTATAAGTGTAATTTCACAATATGTGATTTTTATGGCGATATTTTAAGCAAACAGCTTGGAGATAAAAAAGATTAGTACTCAAAAGAGTATGGCGCTTCTAAATACAGAGTAGAGAAATAAAAAACGATATGACGGTGTGAGGAATGAGAAAACCGGGCTTGATAAGCGAACAAAAAATCATCAGACCCGGATAGTATTTTAGTTTTTCGATATATTACTATCGAGCTGCAGAACGGGGGCTGCATCAAGATCGTCAGCGTTCATCATCAATGAAATACGCTGGATAGACGAGAGAAGCAGCGTCTGCTCCCAGCTCTCCAACGCTTGAAACTTGTTCACGAAATTATCTTGCAGTGGCGGCGGCGAATTTTTCAGCACTTCTTGGCCTTTTTCAGTCAATACCGCGTGGACTTTGCGTTTGTCTTGTTGGCTACGCACACGCTGGACGTATTCCTGCGCTTCTAGACGATCAATAATCGTCGTCGCGGTAGCTTGGCTAATATTAGTGGAATTCGACAACTCACGAATGGTCACATCCCCCATATCTCGAATGGTATTCATGAGGATCAATTGCGGGCCAGTCAAACCACACTCTTTCTTGAGCTTCTTCGAATGTAGATCGATAGCTCGAATGATCTGACGTAACGCTACTAAGACTTCTTCGTGTTTTTCCAAAACTAATTCCAAACGTTCACTGATATTGCGGGCACTTTATAACAGAACTTTGCTGTTGATGTGTGGGAAAATTGATAAAAATTATGTGAGATCACATTAGGGTGAGTGGTTGTTGTGACTTCACCGCATTATACCCCCTCTAGCTCCCCCTATATTAGGGGGAGAACTTTGGCTCGCTCCTATCGTCACATCACTGCTTTCATTGCTCTAGTTAAGCGATGCGAAGCGAGCCAGTTGTTCCTCCCCTTACTAAGGGGAGGCTAGGAGGGGTAGAAGCGATGCACATAAAGCCAACTCTAAATAACTAGGATCTTACAAATCAGTTCGCAAACTTTAACTAACCACTTGTCGCAACTTCACCGCACTATACCCCCCTCTAGCTCCCCCCTATTTGAAGGGGAGAACATAGGCTCGTTCCTGTCGTCACATCGCCTGTGCTAAGCCAGTACTCTCAGTATTATGACAAACCATTCTCTAACGCATACTTCGCCAACTCTGCCGTAGAATGCAAGTCCAGCTTATGCTTGATATTCTGGCGATGCGTCTCGACCGTTCGATAAGAAATATTCAACAGTTGAGCGATCTTCTTGCTACTGCAGCCTTGAGCGACCAAGGTCAAAACCGATTCTTCACGGCGGCTCAGCGGGTTGGACTTTACCGCTGTTGGAGTGATGTCTTGAGAGAATAAGGTTTGAGTTACCGACTCGCAAAAATACGTCGACCCTTGATGAACCGTCTTAATGGCTTGAACCATTTTCTCGGCAGAAATTTCTTTAAGCATGTAGCCGACCGCCCCAGCCTGCATCACCTTCATAATATACTCACGGTTGTCGTGCATGGTCAGCATTAACACGCGAACGTTCGGCAGCTCAGCTTTCAATACTTCCGTTGCCTCAATGCCGTTCATTATTGGCATGCTGACGTCCATCAATACGACGTCTGGCATCGATTGTTTGATAACTTCAACCGCTTCCACACCATTACTGGCTGTTGCCACCACGTCAATATCGGGTTCGCGTTCTAAACGCGCCATAAATCCTTCAAGCACTACTTGATGATCATCGACAATCACTACACTAATTCGGTCGTCCATCACACCGCTCCTTCTACCGTCAACAATACGGTTATTTCTGTTCCTTTGCCATACTCACTAATCAGTTCAAACTCACCACCGATAAATTCGACTCGCTCGCGCATATTACGCAGTCCTATTCCGCGGCTATTCATTGCGCTACTGACATCAAAACCCACACCATTGTCAGACACAATAAGTTGCAGAACTTCACCAAACTGCTTGAGAAACACCGTCACTTCAGTCGCACTGGCATGCTTTTCGATGTTGTTTAACGACTCCTGCACTACTCGATACAGTGTAGTCGCTACTTCGGACTTCAGTTTGGGTGTATTGGCGTCAAGTACCAGATTTGTTTCCGCCATCGAGTAATTTTTAAAGTCTTGCAGCAAGGTGGTAATGGCGGCTTCAAGTCCAATATCATCCAACGCACTTGGTCTTAGATGATGAGATATACGTCTTACTTCCATAATCGCTTCTGACAGCGAGGTTTGTGATTGTTTGAGATGATCCATAGAGCGGTCATCCACACTGCCCGTGTCCATCAGCTCTAAATGACACTTACTCGACACCAGCAACTGATTCACGCCATCGTGAAGTTCCCTCGCCAAATGCTTGCGCTCATCTTCTTGAAACATCACCGTCTTATGTGCCAGCTCTTTAAGGTTCTTATCAGCAAGCTTATGTTCGTGCCAATTGATCGCCAGCGTTAATACAATGATCACCGCAACTGTAACGGCAAAAATGGTGACAATAGAAAACATGGTGGTTTCGATATTATTGTCAATGGCGGCGCGCAGCACCGCCACTTCTTGCGCTACATCTTCAATGTACAAACCTGTACCAATCATCCACTCCCATTTATCAAGCCACGCAGCGTAACTCAACTTGGTGACCGTTTCCCCAGTCGAGGGCTTTTGCCACAAGTACTGATGAAAACCGCCGCCCGCTTGCGCTTGAAACAGCAGAGCTTCTATCAGGTAATCGCCATCTTGGTCTTGAAGTTTAAGTAGATTTCGTCCCACCAACTCGGGAATGATGGGATGGACTAAGTTGGTGCCAATCTTATCGTAAGCAAAGAAATAGCCGTCTGTTCCATAGCGAAGACGGTTCAAAATCGCTTTCACTTCGACCTTCGCTTCTCGCTCCGACAAAGTAGGATCTAGATACGCTTGCTCGATAGCATCAAAAGCAAGCTCAACACTGTCTTTCAATGCGGCTTCTTTAGTGCGGATCAGACTCTCGCGAAAGATGCTGATTTCCTTTTCGCCCAATGCCTTAGCTTGGTAGAGAGTAATCCAACTGACGCTCGCGGTTACAATGACCAGCGGGATCAACGTCAGTAGAATCAGTTTGGCTTTTAACGGCATAGAAATCCTTTCCTAAATTCGCCTTTTGCTATATTCGCCCCTTAACTGCATTCACCTTTGCACTTACGAGTAAAGCTGCACTAAGTGCAGCTTTACTAACCTTACCAACGAGTGGCGGTGAAATGAAACGCTATGCTGAGCTTACGCCAAGGCGATCACATTCCATAGAACTCTGGGAAGATGAGGAGAGAAGCTAGTACCACTATCTGTATCGCGATGAATGGCATCACGCCTCGATAGATATCACGTGTCGTGACTCCATTTGGCGCCACTCCCTTAAGATAAAACAGGCTAAATCCAAATGGTGGTGTTAAGAACGAGGTCTGTAGGTTCATCGCAATCAAGATAGCAAACCACGTCATGTTGATACCCATCAGCTCAGCGACTGGCGCAATCATAGGTACGATGATGAAGCAGATTTCAACGAAGTCGATGAAGAAACCAAGGATCAAGATAACCAGCATAGTGATGATCAAGAAGCCCCATTTTTCACCTGGAATTTCTAGCATCCACTCTTCCACCAGCATATCGCCGCCAGTGTAGGTAAACGCCATTGAGAAAGCGGTCGCACCAAGCAAGATTGCGAACACCATCGCCGTCACTTTTACCGTTTCTTTGGACGCATCGTAAAGCATGCTCCAGCTAAATTGACGATAAAGCACAGCCAACACAATCGCACCAGCGCCGCCCAATGCTGCAGACTCCGTTGGCGTCGCAATACCGGCGAATATCGAGCCCAGTACGACTACGATCAGCGCTAAAGGTGGAATTATGGCTTTAAGTGCCGTTTTAACCTCTTGTGAGCGTGAAATAGACTCATCACGTGGGATTGGCTGCGCGCTCTCTGGGTTCAGCTTGGCATAGATAAGAATATAGAGTACGTAGGCACCAACTAGAACAAACCCTGGCCACAGCGCCGCTTGGAATAGATCGCCAACCGGCACACCCAACACATCACCAAGCAAGATGAGTACGATAGAAGGCGGAATAATTTGTCCAAGGGTACCCGATGCGCAAATCGTGCCGCAGGCAAGCCCTTTGTCGTAATTGTACTTAAGCATGACAGGCAGAGAGATAAGACCCATTGCTACAACAGAAGCACCTACTACACCCGTTGATGCGGCCAGCAATGCACCCACCAGCACCGTAGAGATAGCAATTCCGCCTCGCACACCACCAAATAAGCGCCCCATTGACTCTAGAAGCTGCTCTGCTAGGCGCGTCTTTTGAAGCACCAACCCCATGAAGACAAACAGAGGCACCGCCATGAGTACCGTATTCTCCATGATGGATTGAATTCGATATGGCATAAAGGCAAACATCTCCATGCCTTCAGCCCAAACACCAAAAATTAATGCAATGCCACCAAAGGTGAAGGCGACAGGGAAACCAAGTAGTAGCGCGAACAAGGCTACAAAAAACATCACAATACCGATCATGAGAACGTCCTTATTCTTTAGCGCCGGAAGACTTTGCGTACATCAAATGCGGATTAAACAACTTGTTCAATGAGTGAAGCACCAATCCGCAGCCAGCAATCGCCATAAATGAGAAGGACAATGGGATCATCGCTTTAATCACCCAACGATAAGGTAAGCCACCTGGGTCACCGGAAGTTTCACCAAGCTCAAAACTTTCTTTCGCAAAGTCGATACCGTACCAAGCGACCAATAGGCAAAATGGGAACAAAAAGATAAAGGTGCCGAGTAAGTCGATAATGGCCTGCGCCTTCATAGATAAGCGCTCATAGAACACATCCACACGAACGTGACCGCCCGCTTTTATGGCATAAGGCACACCTAATAAAAACACCGCTGAAAACAGGTGCCACTCCATTTCTTGGAAGGCAATCGACACATCATTAAAGACGTAGCGCATGACAACGTCATAAACCACGTTTGCTAACAGAAGAAGAAAAAGAATACTGGATAGCCACCCGAGCGCATCGGCTATCTTGTTAAACAGTCTTTCGATATAAATTAAACTACGCATACAACTTTCCGCCTATCCGCCGTGATTCGTTAATAGTTATGATTAGGGCGTATGACAATGGGTGTAAAAAGAAAGTGGCGCAGGAGCTACGCCACTTGAGTTGGGGGGTTAGTCGTCGAACTTGTTTAGGTAAGCTTTCGACGCGATATCAGTCCAAGAACGCACTTGCTCTAGGTAAGCTGCTTGTGATGCTTGGATCTCTTTCGCCATCTCATCTTTGTCAGCGTGCTGCTTAAGCAGTTTATCGTTGGCGTCACGAAGCGCATCCATCACCTCTTTCGGGAAGTCTTTCACTTTCACGTCAGGGTAATCAGTTTGGATAGTCGCCCAGTTCTTACCACTTTCGTGAGTCGATTGGATGTACATATCGTATGCGGCTGTCTTCATTGCAATTTGCAGAATCGCTTTCAAGTCATCCGGAAGCTTATTCCAAGTACGTTTGTTAACTAGGAACTGAAGCTCTGTTGCTGGCTCATGCCAACCTGTGTAGTAGTACGGTGCAATTTTGTGAAAGCCCATACGAAGGTCAAGTGAAGGGCCTACCCACTCAAGCGCGTCAATCGTGCGACGCTCTAGAGATGTGTACAATTCACCCGATGCGATGTTCGTTGGTTTAGCGCCAACTTCTGCTAGGATTTCGCCCGCGAAGCCTGGGATACGCATTTTCAGACCTTGCAAGTCCTCTACGCTGTTGATCTCTTTCTGGAACCAACCGCCCATCTGTACATCAGTATTACCGCCAGGGAAAGACAGCAAGTTATGTGGGTCATACACTTTTTCCATCAACTGCATACCACCGCCGTGGTAGAACCACGCATACTGCTCAGGTGCCGTCATACCAAAAGGCATAGTCGTAAAGTAGAGGGTATTTGGCACCTTGCCTTTCCAGTAGTAAGACGCAGAGTGGCCCATGTCGTACTGACCAGATTTCACCATATCAAACACACCGAACGGCGCTTTGTGTTTGTTAGACGAATCGATGCGAATTTGCAGACGACCGTTCGACATTTCTTCGGCCATTTTCGCCATGTTCTTCGTTGCATCACCGAAAATTGGGAAGTTTGGCCCCCAAGTTTCTGCAAGTTTTAGGCGATAGACTTTATCGTCAGCGCTGGCATTTCCAGCTACAAACGCTAGGCAGGTTGCAGCTACGATAGCCGTGCTCTTCATGACACGTGATACTGATTTCTTGATTAGACTCATTATTCAGTTCCTTGAGTAGGTTCCTTTTTGAAGTCAGTAACTGACTCCAAGTTTCACATTCCAGATAACTATGGATGGAAAACCCAGCAAGGTGTATTAGTGCGAGCACGCAGTAATAAGATTATCAACAGATCGACTTCGACCTTGGTATTACGTATTACTACGTAGGTGATAAACGAGGTAGTTACTCAAGACAAATAAAAATCAACTGGTTAGAGTGTTCAAAAAGAAATCTAGAACGAGACAAACACGTACGCATTTATTATCAGCAAGATATTACAGGATGGCTACTTTTGTGACATCTGTCGCTAACATCTCCCAATTTTCCAAACGACAGGATCAAAAAAACCCCTCGAAAGGGGTCTTTTTGAAATTGGGTAAAGTGAACGCTTATAGCGCTTTGTAGATCACTTTGTTGCCCGCTAGCTGCTCTTTAGCCACCAAACCTTCTTCAAGAAGCTTCTTTAGAGCGCCAGTTGCCCAAGAGGCTGCTTTCGCATCTTCTTGGCCAGCCGCAAGGCCGATACCTTTCGGGTTGATGCCTTCAGCGTTGTTAGCAACGATGTCTAGCACTTGTTGCTGTTTAGGAGTTAGGGCTACATCAACTTTTTTTGTCGCAGTTGCGGTTTCAACTACAGGTGCTTTTGCTACAACAGGCTTTGCTGTTTTTGTTGCAGCGGCTGTGTTGGCAACTACCGCTTTAATACGCTTTTGCAATTTTGATTGCACTTTGCGCTTATGAGCAAGTCTCATCGAGTTTTCTCTCCAATTCACTGCATCAGGGCAGTGGTCAAAATTTGAAGCGCGTTTTATACCAAAATTTTGAATGCTTTTGTAGGGTCTTGACACAAACTCGAGACAAAAATGCCGTCCCGAGCCAACAATGACTATTATTTAAACAATAAACTTTGTGGTTGTTTCACCAGTATAAAGTGAGATTAGTATTCATTGATGGCACCGATTATGGACACATTACATCTTAGCAATCACCACTACACTTGGGACTCTCCTACTGTCAGGATGTTGGCTGGCGTGGGCGCGTTGGTGTGTTTCTGCTTTTTGTTACTCTCACCTTCTTGGGAGCACGCCTGGCTGTTCATTGCTATTTTCGCAAGTGTGTCGGGCTTTGCTTACCTTATGCTACAAAAAAGTCGCGTCACGTTTACCCTAACCAACTCTCATCTTCAACAGCATTTGTTTAAGGGCGGCTGGGTTCTTCGCTGGGCGAATGTCGAGAGAATTGGGATCTGTACTCAACATCAAGAGGGCTGGCACAAGCCACTTCCCTGGATTGGGCTTAGAGTGAAAGAATATGGCCCTTACTTGGATGCCATCTGTCCGCGTATTGCCACCGATATTCTACTTAGCCAACGTGCACTACTTTATATCGGCGTACAGCAAACCTCACCAGCCAAGAGCTTTGAAGACATTGTTCTTGACGCTGAACCCTTTGTCGATGAGCGCGGCATCGAATACAAAGGACTTCTGGCCATGCTTGCCAATCGTATGAAGCATCAAAGAGAGTTTTACGGATACGACGTATTTATTGCCGAAGCGGATTTAGATAGAGCAGGAGAAGATTTTGTGGGATTGGCTCGCCGCTATCAAGCAGCGGCAAGCCGGAGTGAGGTTTAGTAAAGAGGCATCTCATCAGCAACGTACGGATTAGAGACACGCTCACGACCAAACGTCGACTCAGGACCATGACCAGGTACAAATTTCACATCATTACCCAGTGGCCACAACTTGGTTTTTATCGAGTTTATCAGTGTTGCATGATCGCCTTGAGGGAAGTCAGTACGACCGATGCTGCCATTGAACAGAACATCACCGACAAACGCGACCTTAGCGTCTTCATTAAACAAGCACACGTGACCTGGTGTGTGACCCGGCGTGTGGTAAACACTTAGAGATTCATTACCAAAAGTAACCACATCGCCTTCGTCTAGCCACTCAGTTGGCTCAAACGCTTCCGTTAATGGCCAGCCAAACATTTGACTTTGACCTTCCAAACCTTGAAGCCAGAAGTTGTCCGCTTTATGCGGGCCGATAATGTCCACTTTAAGAGACTCGGACATCTCTACCGTACCACCAACATGATCAAGGTGACCGTGAGTCAAAACTAGCTTCTCAATCGTTACGCCAAGCTGTTCAACCAAGGCTAGCAACTGTTTTACGTCACCACCTGGATCAACCACAATACCCTTCATAGTTTCGTCACACCATACAATAGAGCAGTTTTGCGCGAAGGTAGTGACCGGTACGATTTGATACTTAAGACTCATGATAAACCCTATATTTTGTAAACTGAGGCGACTATGACACTGTCATAGAAGAATAACAAGTCTGTGCCGCTGGCCAAACAGTGAAAATCAAGACAGTGATTAGACGATGCCCTACTCGTTACCATTATATTCCAGAGACAACAAAGCCACCGTGGCAAAACTGGCACGATGGCTCTTTATCAAAGTGAGGTTTGTTTGATTATCGATTACTCGATAAGGCAGCCTCTTCTACTGGGTTGCGCTTGTCATCGTAACGGTAGACGTCACCGCGGAAGTGTGCCTTACCGTCTACGAGCCAAGCTGTTTGATAGATAATGTGCACCGGAATTCGCTCCTTAAAGGCAATGGCTTTATTGGGACGCGAGGATGCGACATCTTCTAGGCTCTTACCCTGCACCTCTAGCAACACTTCAGCAAATTGGTCTGCATGTTCGACCCGGACACAACCCGAACTAAACGCACGTAAACTTTCATCAAACAAATGCTTACTTGGCGTGTCGTGCAAGAAAATGGCTTGCGCATTCGGTGTGTTGAACTTGTATTGGCCGAGCGCATTGAGCTCACCGGCTTTCTGGCGCATTCGATATGGGAATCGCCTAGCGTTGACCTCGCTCCAATTGATCATAGTTGGATCAATCCTGTTCTGGTTATTCCAGCCTTCCAAAATTTCGAAGCGCTGAGAAAACAAATAGGTCGGATCACGCTTCACTTTAGGAATAATGTCTTTCACCATGATCTTCCATGGTACATTCCAAGTAGGATTCAAGATCAATGAATCCATTTTGGTTTCAAAGATGGGAGTTTGACGACTGGTTCTACCGACAATGACTCTCGACTCGAATCGCGTTTCACCTTCATCCCAGTATTTGAGCTGAAAGCTCGGCACGTTAACCAAAATGATGTTTTGACGCTGCTCTGGCCATAGACGGGAGCGCTCTGAGTTCAACGCTAAGATCCTAAGTTTGTCATCGGAAGACTTATTCAACCATTCGACAGTATTTGGCCCAATAATTCCGTCGTCATTAAGTCCATAGAGACGCTGAAACTCGCGCACTGCAAAATCTAGCGACTCATCAAACATATAATCATCGCGAATCAACACCTCGACGTCCGACGCTTGTAAACGTTCGACCAGCAACTCATATTGTTGCGGCATCAGCACATCACCCATGCGCAATAATCCCGTTTGTTCGTACAATGGCGTATCGAGTTGAGACTTAACAACCAGGTCAATATAGGCGTTTTCAAATCCTGGCTGTTTAAGCATTGGTGAGGCGAGACTTAAAACATATTCCGATTCCGTACCAGCCTCAAAGGCAGAGACCAACAAATCTACTTCCGTCGCAGAAGGCCTTGGCATCACCTCATTCAAATCGGTAGTGAAATACCACTCTTTGCCTTTATCCGCCGCAGCAGCGACATAGCTCATGTAAAGCAGAAACGTGTCGGTGGTCAGTCTGTCATATAGAACAACATCCTGCTTCTGATAGGCAGCTTGCATTAAAGCGACACGATGTTCGAACACCGGACTAAAACCAGCCAACCGTACGACATCAAGTTGAAGGTTAACTTGAGCATTCAGCTCAACATCCGCCCAAAGCGTTGCTCGTTCTAGGCGAGAATAGACATATTCCACCAGTTGTGGATAAAGGAACTCGCTGTCGATGCTAGGCATCGATTCAATCTTTTCAGAGGCTTCTGCTGAGCTCGATTTCAGAATCGGTTCAATATGTTTAACAGAATAAGAGGTAAGTTCACTAGAATCAGACACGAGCTGGTCTGGCGCCGCTGTAACGGCGACTGAACTTGACAATGCCGAGATCAATATACTCGGCAAAATTAACCAGTTTCGCATCTACCCACCTCCTTAGACAGAGTCTTAAGTATGGCAGAAATCACACTTTGGAAAGTGCTAATTTATTTTAAACCAGTTAGCGTCTCATTTATGTGATAGCACTCCAATGGTTATCCCATTGAATCCCCGAGACAAAGGCATTCTTGGTGAGATCCGCATTTATTTTTACGACCTTTCCAACGCCAGAACTTACATAAAACTGGTCATTTTTAACCACCACGCCAGAGGCATCCGGCAACACATTGATCTCTAAAAGATCGAGAGAGGATTTGTCCCAAATACCATAACAATTGCCCCGTGGCGATGTCGCTAAGATATGAGAATCTGTTGCCGCGATGCTCGCCACATAATGGTTGAAGCGCGCCCACTGCTCTGGTTCACCACCGAGCTCAACCAGAGACTCACCAGTTCGATGCATGGCAACTAATGGAACATAATCATCTGGCTCGCCTCGATACTGCTGACCACACAGCACGGTTTGCTCGCCATCATGAGCCAAATGCCGAATACTCTTATGGTGATCTGGCAGCATCACTTGATCAAGCAACTCCCCATTGCCTGACAAATAGCTAAGGCTTGGCTTCATTGTTGCTAAATTAATCGGTGTTCTCCCTTGAGTATGAACTCCGCCGACACCAACTACCAACCGGCCATCAGACATAATAATGATTTCATGCGGGCCGACCCCAAACCCAGAAAACTCGGCAACTTTTTTGTAGCTATTCTCGGCATCGTATACACCAATAATGCCTCGGCTTGTCGCACGCTCTCCTTGAGTAGCGTATAACCAACGACCATCGTTTGAATACACCCCATGACCGTAAAAGTGACGATTGTTTTCCGCAGGAATGAGTGCCTTTTCTTCTCCATCTCGATAGTCAAAAACCATCGCATAACTGCCGGGACGACGAGCAAACATCACAGCGTGATGCTTTGATGGTGCTATCGCTACCCCATGTCCTCTCGCTGGCAAAGGGATATGATGTTGAAACTGCCCCAGTTGAGAGTAAACCACGGCCTCAAATTGACCTTGGCGACGAATCGCTCCACCAATCAATACTTGGTTTGTATTCATGCTGCCTAGTTCAACGTTGCTCTTAGCCGCAGTGCTATTCGTTACACAGCCCGCTAGCAATGAGGGCGAAAGCGTCCCCATTGCCAATGCTTTAGCTAGATTACGCTTAGCTCTATCAATCGCCATCTGTTGCATTGAACCCTATAACGACACCCAGATTTATAGCCGCTTCTTCACCAATCAAATATTTGAGCTGCTCCAGCTTGTTGAACTGCGCCAAAGCGGTTCGGTAACCCGATTTAGTTTGCAACATATCAAATAGACTCGATTCTTGTGGCCATGTTTCTAGCGTATCTTGGAACTGCTGAGCAATATCGTCAGCGAGTGCTTCCTCGCCTTTATCTCTCAGAATGGAGTCAAGACCACTTCCTTCGGCCAAATACAATGCCTGCATTGCCACTAGGTTTTCTTTTAGATTCGACAGCGAAGTTTGAGCGCGCCAAGATTCTGAAAAATACGGACGTGGTGCGCCAATTTTCGCAAGCGGACGAGACAGCTTCTTCATGCTGTAATCAAGCTGATTGGTGAGTAGCGCTAAATATTCCGCATGCCATGCTTTGGTATCTAACTCGACCCATGGGTTTGTGGTCCAAGCCTGCAAAACAGTGTTTGAACGATCGACCAGAGAGTCAGTAACCGCTTTAAGCAAGCTACAATCTTCCTTACCACCTTCACTCATGCTTGAGGCACCGTCATATAACAGCCATTCCACAGAGCCAAGCCCTTGAACTGTCACGCTCTGAGATTGAATCGACGTCATATCCCAACTCTTGGTTTTGATCGCCGTAGCCATCTTGCGGCCTGTGGTATTTTTTTTATCGGGCCAAAACTGAATGTTCCAGTTTTGTTCAAGCGCTTCTGAGGGGCCTCGCTCCTGCCCTTGAAGATGCATCCAGCTCTCCATCCCCTGCTGCCAAGCAATTTTCACATCTTTTAGGCTGCTTTGAGACTCGCAATAACGCGCAGATTGATTGCGAAGTTTGAGCATAGAATCATTAAAGCGCAGAGCAGATTCAAACTGGATCTCATACACACCTTGGCTTTGGTGATTGCTCGATTGAGGACGCAGTTTGTCTGTACTGGTTGATGATTGA
The DNA here is from genome assembly GCF_052879755.1 of Vibrio sp. DNB22_10_4. Classification (NCBI taxonomy): domain Bacteria; kingdom Pseudomonadati; phylum Pseudomonadota; class Gammaproteobacteria; order Vibrionales; family Vibrionaceae; genus Vibrio; species Vibrio sp. DNB22_10_4. The sequence goes on from NZ_JBNNXW010000003.1 coordinate 386,099, forward strand.
CACCCTGCCAGTAGAACTAAAGCCGCAATGGTCACTGATTTTTGATAATACATCACTGTTCCCTATAGCGAATTTAAGAAAGCAAGCAGCGCTTCACGCTCTTTCTTGCTCATTGCTAGCACCTGATTTCTTGAAGTTTGAGCTTCACCGCCGTGCCATAAAATGGCCTCGGTTAAGTTACGAGCACGGCCATCATGAAGAAAATACGTGTGACCATTCACTTCTTCGGTATACCCAATACCCCATAGTGGTGGCGTTCGCCAATGCGAGCCAGATGCAGCGTATTCCGGACGACCATCAGCAAGCCCCTCCCCCATATCGTGTAATAACATGTCTGTATAAGGATGAATTGTCTGATTCGACAAAGCAGGTAAGCCTTCGCGTTTCGCCGTTTGGATATTGGTTCGATGACAGTTGTCACAACCCACTTTTTTAAACAGTGCTTCTCCAGCTAGCACCTCTGAGTTATCAATATTACGACGCTGTGGAACGGCAAGGTGCTGTGTATAGAACTCAACAAAATCAAGAATGTTGTCGCTTACCTCAGGATCGCCGCCACTTAGGCTCTCGGTGCACAAATCTTGTTTATCAGTGCAGTTTTCTTCTGTAAACAATGCACTTGTTAAGCCAACATCACCGTTGAATGCCGCCGCATTTTGCTGCATTAGGTTCGGCTGTCCCGCTTTCCAGCCAAATCGTCCTAGGCTCATCTCTTTAGTTCGTACATCAAGCACATAGTTAGGAATACCAGCAACAGACGTTGTGTCCTGTTGTTGCTGCTTAGAAAACTCTAGGATGGTCGATTCAGGAATGGATTCAAGCAACCCAAGGCCGATCATAGGTGGAGCGACGCGAGCTGACATCATGACATCTGGATGCATATCTCCATAAGCAAGTTCAACGATCTTTAAGTTTGGCTTACGCAGCATAACCGTGGTGCCATCTTCAAATCGCATCGCGACATCGTCATAAGTAATGTGTATTTGGCCTTCAGGCGCCATATCTGGAAGAGCAAAGTCTTGAAGCTGACCACCATAAGTCGGCTCAGGAATTACACCTGACATTTTTACTGCTTGTTTTTGTGCTTCCGTCGTTGCAGGAATACTCAGACGAACTAACATTGACACCGCATGCTGGTCGTTCTGCTCTGGTGGGTGTCCACGACCATCTTTTATGTGGCAGTTTTGACATCCATTAGTATTGAATAAAGGCCCTAGACCATCACGAGCATCCGTCGATGCGGGCGCTTGAACCCAAGGGTTTCGAAAGAAACTGTTTCCGACACTAAAATCGAGACGTTTGCTCATCGGCAAGTTAGCCGCTGGCATTGAAAAGGCGTTGGCACCGTTTTTTTTAACCGTAGTTTTGCCGCCAGAAAGACGGCTAGGAGTCGACTCTGCAAAAACGGACGTGGAGATTATCGCAAAAAGCGCAACCCAGATGATGTTTGATCTAGACATACAGCACTCACAAATAGAACAACAAAGGGGGCAAGCGCCCCCATTTCACAGATTTTTATTATGATTAGAACTCGTGGTCAGCTGTGTCTGGGCTAAGGCTATCAATGCCTACAATACCCGCAGCACGTTCTATTGAACCTGTTTGAGCAACAAGTGCAATAATCGTCTCATTCACAAGTTGGTTGCCTTGTGGGTTGCTTGAGGCGATCAGTTGATCAAAGTACTGGTTGTCTTTTTCTGCAGAAGTGACAAGTTTGCCTACTTGAGCGCGAGCCAAATCAAACTGCTTTTGAATCTCTTTCGCTGCGCTCTTATCTTTTTGCTCTACAAGGTTAGCAATGCTTGGACCATCAACTAACGTGCCGTCAGCACGTACATAGGTACCGGTGTAGACGTTGTAGATCCCCTGCTCGTTATAGTAGTGAGAGTTGTGAGTGTTATCAGAGAAACAATCATGCTCATCTTCTGTTGAGTTTGCCTCTAGTGCCACTTTCATACGCTCACCTGCCAGTTCACCCAGCGATAGCGAGCCCATACCAAACAGCATTTTACGCAGACCATTGTCGGCTTTGTCAGCAAGAAGCTCTGTACGGTAGTTGTCTTTCTCTGATGCAGACCATTGCTTTTCCATCCACTGAAGATCTTGAATCAAAAGAGCAGAAGCCGCTTTTAGGTACTCAGCACGACGCTCACAGTTACCATTTGTACAACCTTCACCTACAACGTAATCCGTGTAAGGACGCTCTCCGGCACCTGCATTAGTGCCGTTCAGGTCTTGACCCCACAAAAGAAACTCAATGGCGTGGTAGCCAGACGCCACGTTAGCCTCTGAGCCACCGACTTCGTTTAGATCTGCAATAGCTTGAGGAGTAATACTCGCAACATCTAATGTAGTTGCACCAATCTTAAGAGTTTTGTTAGCAACAATGTTCGCCTGTGCGCCTTCATTGCCAAGTTCGTACTGATAGTCACTACTTACGTAGTCGATAAGTCCCTCATCAAGAGGCCAAGCATTGAGTTGACCTTCCCAATCATCAACAATCGAGTTTCCAAAGCGGAACACTTCTGTTTGCTGATACGGAACGCGTGAAGCAAGCCAAGCTTGTTTCACATCAGCAAAGCCTTTTTCCGATGGAGAAGCTAAAAATGTGTTAATTGATGTGTCTAACTCTTGCGCTGTAATACGCGCATCAGTAAACACAGCATGAGCAAGATCGGCGTAATGCTCGACAACTTGATCTTTAGTGACTGCTGAAAAAGCAGAGGTAGACGTGATAAGAAACGAGGCGACAATTGCGCCCTTCACTGCGGTTGTTACATTCATGAAAGCATCCTTGTTGAGCTTAATTCTTATTATTTAGTGCGAATTGTTATCATTAACACTATCAACCGCGATAATACCTAGTTACAATTTATTTTCAACAGTGAATACAAAAAAACCTCACATGCGTGAGGTTTTTTATTCAAAATGTTAACAAGCTACTCTAGAGCTCGAGATGATGCTTACCGTGTGAGACTTTGGCCTTTAGGTAGCTTTCATTACCATCTTTCACGTGAGCACTGGTGTTAACGACATCTTCGATATTAATACCATGCTCGCGCAGCTCACGGATTTTCTTGGGATTATTGGTAACTAAGCGAATTGAGTAAATGTCTAATGCTTTGAGCATTTGAGCCGCTTCGGTGAAATCACGTAAATCATCACCAAATCCAAGATGGTTGTTCGCTTCGTATGTGTTCATGCCTTCAGACTGAAGCTTGTAGGCATCTAGCTTGTTGTACAAACCAATACCACGCCCCTCTTGGCGCAAATATAAGATGATGCCACCTTCACGCCCCATCTTTTGGATGGTCTCTTCGAGCTGTTCACCACAGTCACAACGAGACGAATGGAATACATCCCCCGTCAAACACTCAGAGTGCATTCGCACTAAAGGTAGCGCTTGGTCTTTGTCTGCTGCTTTAAAGATAATAGCAACGTGTTCTTTGTCGGTCTCTAAGCCGCGAAAAGAGAGCATTTCCGCGTCGATGTCGCTTTTTGCACCGACTTTTAATTCTATTCTGGCACGTACTTCCGCCATCGTATTTCCTACTAGATTTTCTGAGGCTATCAGTGAGCTTATCTCAGCCATAGTCTGTTTCTCCAATATGGGAACTATGGGGGCTAATACCGCACTTTTCAACAATAAGATCACCAAGGAAAATGTTATATTATAACAATTAGTGCTTTTGTAAAATGAAAAAAGCCCCGAGTGAATCACTCAGGGCTTAGAATTTGTTGGAGTTAATACGCTGATTATGCTTGCTTTTGCTTCCATACTGCTAGCTGAACCCAAACGTTTTCCAGCTCTGCCAATTCTTCTTTCGTTAGCAAAGACATAGTTTTCGAGGTACTCGATGCGCTAGCACCATTTGATGATTGAAGGTGCGCGTAAAAGTCTTTTTTTAATTGGCTGATCACTGCTTCCACTGCTGTTCCACCTTACGTTTAAGACACTCCGATGCTTAGGCATCATACCATTCTGATCAGATCGTACAGCTTTTTTACCAATCTCTGGAACTGCAATCACATTTTGCCTACGTTTTTCATAGTTTTTTCTAAAATTTAACCTTGCCCGGACGATAGCGCTATTTTTGTACTGAACTTTTTTGATGCCACTGTACAATAACGGCACACCAACTAATAAAGTAAAAGCAATGTTGAAAATCATCAGTAACCAAGACTTCGACACGTTTTCTGAAAACGCGAAACAAGCACCGCGCAAGCGCAGCCATCACAACCTACACGAACAATTGGACGCGGGTGTGCAGCGCCTGTTCATTTCAACTGAGCCAGAAACTTACATGCGCCCTCACCGCCACCGTGAAGAGCACAAATGGGAGCTGTTTTTGGTACTTAAAGGTCAACTTGATCTACTTATTTTCGATGACGAAGGCAACGTAGTTCAGCGTCACAGCCTATCACCAGAAACCAACCGCGCTATCGAAATTCCACCAGGTACATGGCACGGTTATGCATGCATGGAGTCTGGTACTGTCGGTCTAGAAATCAAAGAAGGGGCTTACATCCCAACGCCTCAAGAAGATTTCGCGCCTTGGTCTCCTGCAGAAGGTGAAGACGGCGCTAATGAGTACCGCGACTGGATGAGAACAGCGCTACCAGCGTAACCTTCACAGGTAACCTCACCACTTCGCTGGTTAAATGTCCTCCGTCAGCCATGTTTTTGCTGGTAACATCGACCATAATGTTGATAATACTCGCTCCCTAACGCTGACTGAGGATACCTCGTGACCACTCCGGCATTTTCCACACTAAATCTACCTACTGAATTACTGAGCACTTTGGATAGCCTTGGCTACGCTAAAATGACACCGATTCAAGCAGACTCACTACCAAAAATCCTCGATGGTAAAGACATCATCGGTCAAGGAAAAACCGGTTCAGGTAAAACGGCGGCATTCTCACTTGGCCTACTTGCCAACCTCAACGTAAAGCGTTTTCGTGTGCAATCATTGGTGCTTTGCCCAACGCGTGAACTTGCTGACCAGGTTGCAAAAGAAATCCGTACCCTGGCTCGTGGTATCCACAACATCAAAGTGCTAACGCTATGTGGCGGAATGCCAATGGGGCCGCAAATTGGCTCTCTGGAGCACGGCGCTCATATTCTCGTCGGTACACCAGGTCGTATCCTTGATCACCTTGAAAAAGGTCGTATCAACCTTGAAGAGCTCAACACATTGGTGTTGGATGAAGCCGATCGCATGCTGGAAATGGGCTTTAAAGACGCACTCGATGCCATCATCGGTGAAGCGCCAAGCAATCGTCAAACGCTACTATTCAGTGCAACCTTCCCAGAGCAGATTCAAACCATTGCATCAACGGTAATGAAGCAGCCTGAGGTTGTGAAGGTAGAGAGCAAACACGATCATTCAAGCATCAAGCAGTTCTTCTATCAAACTGATACCACAGAAGAGCGTGACAACGCGTTAGAAACTCTATTACTAACACACCAACCAGAGTCTGCGGTTGTGTTCTGTAACACTAAGAAAGAAGTGCAAAACGTGGCGGATGAGCTTCATCATCGCGGCTTTAGTGTCATCGATATCCATGGAGACCTTGAGCAGCGTGACCGTGACCAAGCTTTGGTACAGTTTGCCAACAAGAGTGTCTCTATCCTAGTCGCAACCGATGTTGCTGCACGTGGCCTTGATGTCGACAACCTTGACGCTGTATTCAACTACGAGCTATCACGTGACCCTGAAGTGCATGTGCACCGTATCGGTCGTACTGGTCGTGCGGGAAACAAAGGCTTGGCATTTAGCTTCTACAGTGAGAAAGAGTTTTATCGTGTAGCACGCATCGATGAGTACTTAGATTTGCCTATTGAGCCAAGCACGCTACCACCAGCATCATCAAACCGCCCTTATCAGGCAACGATGACCACAATTCAGATTCTAGGTGGCAAAAAGCAGAAGCTACGTCCTGGGGATATTCTAGGTGCGTTGACGGGCGACAAGACTCTATCAGGCAACCAGATCGGTAAGATCAATATGTTCCCTATGAACGCTTACGTTGCGGTAGAAACATCCATTGCGAAGAAAGCGCTGGGTAAAATCACTAACGGCAAGATGAAGGGGCGTAACTTCCGCGCTCGTATCATTAAAGCGTGACGTTAATAGAGGCCGAGCTCTATAGCGTCAATACTTTATAGAGGCTCGGCTTTATAGAGACCCAGCTTTATAGAGATAGAGCGATGGATGAAAATGGACAGCCTTGCTTGCAACGTCCGCATCCATCGCACTTGCTTTCACTGACGGTGGGTAAACTCAAGTCTTCCAGTTCTATGGCGTCTTGAGGACATGCTTCCTGACACAAATAACAATCGCCAAACAGTGCGTTTTGACAGCTTTCTAAAAAGCTTGGTCGCAAGCCGCTATCCATTACACTTCCGTGCAATGCGCCTGTTGGACAGCTTTTCCCGCACTCTCCACACTGACTGCAATACCCATAGTCCAGCGTTAGCTGCGCCAACCCACCTTGGATGGAAATAACCTGTTCAGGGCAAACCTTTTGACATTCACCACAGCCGTCGCAGATTTGCTGAAACAGTACCTCGTCAATCGCTTTTGGCGGTCTTGGTAGCACTCTAACTACCTTTTCAGCATTCAACTTTGACGCAAGAGAGTCATCAGTCTCCGTCGGATTACGAGTCGCGCCATTTGTCAGAGCGCGAAACAAACCACGGCGGCTTATCGTCTTGTGCTCCATATAGGCTTTTACGTATTGCTCATCACGACTCATAATATTCTCACCATAGATGGGTGTATTTTTTAACGATACAGCTTCACAGCATTAGGCGTAATGTCGAGCACATCCTGTACCACTTCACACCATAGAGAAACCAAGCCTGCCAGCTGTTTGTAGCTTTGGGTTTTGGCATGCTGTTGTACCAATTCAAAGTAGCGGTAACACCACGTTAGCAAATGCTCGGTCAGTAACGTTTTAACCGTTTCGACATCTTGTTGTTGCTCAATAAGTTGGCTAACCGCAAACAACATCAAACCAATCTGGTCTTCTGGCTCGCGCATGCCTGTATCAAGCTCAATGCCGTATTCACGCAAGAACTGGCGATAGGCAACGGTACTGTCACCAAAAATCACTTCTTCTTTGTCGGTATACACAGAGCCCCAAGGTGGTGCCAACATCACCTCTCCGCCTTCAAACAGCAAGAAGAAGTCTTGATTTAGTGCTTCTGGCAATTCTGTTAGCGCTGTTTTACACCAGGCTTGAATATCGCTGTTCTCCAGCGCTTCATCTTCCGAAAGAGCTTTAATCAAAGTTTGGTTGTTGCTATCAGTAAGCGGGAAGTACAAAAGTGAGCCAAACACCTTGGCCATGGTCTGAAGGCTTTGAAGATCAATAACGTCTGATTGTGACATGAACTGAGATTACCAAGTTATTCTAAACAATAAAGTTGAGTGTAATAGAGGGTAGGCACAAGCGCCTACCCTCTTCACTCATTACATGCCAGCGGTCATGTGAAGACCGAAGAACACGCTGCGACCAATGAGCTCTGCAACCATAACCATTGCAAAACCCACCACCGCGATTGGCATTGAGCGCGATTCAGAGCGCATTGCCCAAACCCAAGCAGCAATACCAGCAAATACCAACACAAAACGTAGGTTCTGAATTTCTGCCATGTTTGGCACAAGCTCAGCGGCTGATACGATTGCTGAATGGATACTAGGTAGTGAACCCATCATAGATATCGTCGTCATCACAAGCGCTAGGCCTGCAACAGATGCAACAATCGCCGTGATCTTACCAAGCTTAGGACACTCAAGTTTCGCGCCACGCATCAGAATAAGTGACAACATCACGCCGCACACCACTGCCGTTAGTGCGAAGGATTGACCGGTAAACGGCGTATCCCAAGTTGGTACAGTATCAATGATGTATACGTTGGTCATTGCGTACATAAACACAACACCAATCAACATTGCCGCGACCAACAAGCCTTTGCGAATCGCTTCGCTGCCCTTGTCGATAACAGACAACAACCAATAGATGCCTCCCAAGCCAAAGAACATTGAACCAAACAAAATCTCGCGCGAAAGCCACGAGGTACCCACTTGATTCAACGCGTTAATGGCACGCATTGGGCTACCCAAGTGCATAGTCGAAGCCATAAAGCCTAGCCCCATAAACACCCAGATAAAGAACATGTTACGAGTAATGCCCGTTTTCACGTGCGCATCTGCTTTGCCAAACAGTGTGATTAGACCCATCACGACAAATGCACCCACCGCGGTTTGTGCAAATACAGTGAAGAAAATCAAAGGCCATTCATGCCATCCCATCTTAGACCTCCTTAGGGTTTGCTAGGTGACCAGTCGTGTCATTAGTTGGACGCGCATGACGGTTTGGCTTGATCACAATATTAGGTTTCGTCAGTGACGAAGACGGAAGCGGTGCCACATCAGCATTAGTACCGTATTTGGCACGAAGCTCAGCAATCGGGCCAAACTCCAACGCTCGCAGCGGGCATGAACCGACACAGATCGGCTCGAAACCCTCTGCCACGCGCTCAAAACAGCCATCACACTTGGTCATGTGACCTTTTTCTTTGCTGTATTGTGGCGCACCGTAAGGGCACGCATTGGCACAGTGTTTACAGCCAATACATACCTTTTCATCTACGATGACAAAGCCATCTTCACGTTTGTGCATCGCACCAGACGGACACACTTTTGCACACGCTGGCTCATCACAATGGTTACATGCGATAGAGGTGTAGTAGGCGAACACATCCTGACGGTAGGTACCGTTCTCTTCTACCCAGTTACCACCAGCGTATTCATACACTCGGCGAAAACTGCGGTCGACACCCAAATCTTTAAAGTCTTTGCAAGACAACTGACAGGTTTTACAGCCAGTGCACTTACTCGAGTCGATATAAAAACCGTATTGTTTCATGAGTTAGTCCTTACGCCTTCTTAACCAGTTGAACTTCGACAAGGTTGGTGTGTTGCGGGTTGCCCTTCGCCAATGGACTTGGCTTTTGAGACGTCAACACGTTGATTGAACCATTGTGGTCCACCTTATTGCCATCTGGTGCGTACCAAGCGCCCTCGCCCAATGCCACAACACCAGGCATCATTCGAGGCGTCACTTTCGCGTTGATGCGAACTTCACCACGGTCGTTATAGATCTTGATGCGATCGCCGTTCTTGATTCCACGACGCTCTGCATCCATTGGGTTGATCCACATCTCTTGCTGAGCCGCTTGCTTAAGCACATCAACGTTGCCGTAGGTAGAGTGACAGCGAGCTTTAAAGTGGAAACCGGTCAATTGAAGCGGGTACTTGTTACGCAGAGGCGAGTCCCAGCCTTCAGAAGTACTCACATAAATCGGTAGCGGGTGAATCACATCACCTTCAGGCAGTTCCCACTCCGCAGCTAGTCTTGCTAGTTCTTCAGAATAAATCTCAACCTTGCCAGACGGAGTCGTCAGCGGATTGTTCTCTGGATCTTCACGGAATGCTTGGTAAGCCACATAGTGTCCATTCGGGTCACTACGCTTAACGATGCCTTGCTTGCGAACCGTTTCAAAATCCGGAAGTGTTGAGTCCAGCTTCAAGGTTTCAGCATACAGATGACGCAACCAACCTTCTTGATCGCGACCTTCGGTAAACTCTTTACCTACACCCATACGCTCAGCAAGATCCGAACAGATTTGGTAGATGCTGCGTGCCTCGAACTGAGGCTCAATCGCTTTGTCTGCAAAGATGAAGTAAGGCATGTTCGCCGCTTTACCATCCATACAGAAATCCGCCTGCTCTGACGTGGTCAGGTCTGGTAGGATGATGTCCGCATATTTAGCCGAAGACGTCATATGGTTATCAATCACCACAATCATCTCACACGCTTTGTCATCTTGTAGGATGTCGTGGGTACGGTTGATATCAGAGTGCTGGTTGATGATGCAGTTACCTGCGTAGTTCCAGATGAACTTAATTGGCACATCAAGCTTATCTTTACCGCGCACCCCGTCGCGAGTTGCCGTCATTTCTGGGCCACGCACGATCGCATCTGTCCAAAGGAACATAGAGATAGACGTTTGAATAGGGTTTTCAAGGGTCGGGAAACGAACAAACGGAATGTTGTAATCCGACTCACGAGCGCCAGAGCCGCCACCATGAATACCTAAGTTGCCCGTTAACAGCGCCAACATAGCGATAGCACGAGAGGCAATCTCACCGTTTTGAGTACGTTGCAGACCCCAACCTTGATAGATGGCACACGGTTTGGTTGAACCGATTTCGCGAGCCGTCTGAATAATGATATCGACAGGAATACCGGTAATCGGTGCAGCCCACTCAGGCGTCTTCTCGATGCCATCTTCACCAAGGCCAAGAATGTATGACTTGTAGTCACTGTTGGCTGGTGCCGACGCTGGCAGGGTCTTCTCGTCGTAGCCGACGCAGTATTTGTCTAGGAACGCTTGGTCAACCAAGTCTTCTTTGATCATCACGTGCGCCATCGCAGCAATAAAGGCCGCATCCGTACCCGGTTTAATTGGGATCCACTGATCTTCGTGGCCAGCTGCTGTATCGTTGTAACGCGGATCAATCATGATCATGCGCGCGTTCGATTTCGCTTTGCTCTCAATTAAGTGGTGGATCAAACCGCCGCCAGACATGCGCGTTTCAGCGGGATTATTACCAAACTGAACAATCAGCTTACTATTCTCTGTATCTGAGAAGGAGTTACCATTCGCCCAACCACCGTAGGTGTAGCTCAAACCTTTAGCAATCTGTGCTGTCGAATAGTCACCATAGTGGTTCAAATAACCGCCGGTTAGATTCATCAAACGAGCAATCAAAGACTTACCTGGAGGCCAAGACTTAGTAACCGTGCCGCCGAGCGTACCCGTACCATAGTTCAAGTAGATCGCTTCATTGCCGTATTCTTTTTTGATGTGATCTAGGCTATTGACGATCTCCGTGTAAGCTTCATCCCAAGAGATGCGCTTAAACTTACCTTCACCGCGCTCACCAATGCGTTTCATTGGGTATTTCAGGCGATCCGGATTGTAGACACGGCGACGCATTGAACGACCACGTAAACACGCGCGCACTTGCACATCTTTGTTCGCGTAATCATCGGTACCGGTGTTATCGGCGTCGACCCATTTAATCTCGCCATCGACTACGTGCATGCGCAGTGGGCATCGGCTACCACAGTTAACTGTACAAGCGCTCCAAACAACCTTTTCATCACTTGGTGCTGATTGGGTCTCTGCGTGTGCAGATTTGAAGGGAAGAGAGATGGCACTGGTCGCTGCCGCGAGACCACCGATGGCCGACGAGGATTTGATGAACCCTCGACGCGTCAACGACGGCGTCAGTAATTGCTTCAGTTTATTATTCATATAGACATGCTCAGTCATAGTTATGCATCATCGCAAGCATGTTACAAACGAAAAAACTGGAAACAATTGACGAAAATCAACTCTACTACTTAATAGGTAATTTCTGACAAAAACTTTTCATTTGGTAGAATATTTTTAGAACAGACGTTTATAAAAACAAATAAATTACAACATTTGCGTTTAACCACAGAATATATTGATAATTATTCTAGACATGTAATACGAATAAATCGTATTACATGTCCATCTATCTCCCCTAAACAGAGCTAAATTTCAGCAATAAATAACTGTGTTATCAGAGGGTGCGCAGTGGCTCCTGTGAGCAGCACTATGTCGACATTAGGCAGTGGCGGCATATTATCTAGAATGACCACATCCTTGTTGACGCTCAGTTGCCCCATCGCCCCGACGCCAAGCCCTGCAGAGACCAACGACCGTTGGGCGGATGCCGTATTGCAGCATGCGATGAGTTGATGGCTAACACTGCGTTTCGCCAAAATATCAATAGCAGCAGCATGGTATTTACAGTCGGTTTGAAACAGCACCAAAGGCAGCGGCCTTTGAGAGACATTAAAATCCTCAGCAGCAATCCACACTCCGCGATCGGACTCAAGCCAATAACCCTCTTCACTGTCTGGTGCTCTGGTCACTATCGCTGCGTCGATTTTCCCTTCATCGAGCCACTCTCTTAGAACGACACTGGGTTGAGAGTAAACTTGAACTGAACAAGTCGGCTCCGTTTGAGTGATGGCACTGATCACTTTTGGAAGAATGGTTTCATTGTAATCTTCGGGGCAGCCGAGCCTCAGTGAGGTTTTATTTTGATACTTCTGAACTTGATGCAACGCTTTATCATGCAGCGCCAAGATTTGCTCCGCGTGTGCTTTTAGCGCTAGCCCTGCTTCTGTGAGCATCATATTACGCCCCTGACGCTCAAACAGTGGCGTCCCCGCTTCACTTTCTAACTTCTTCATCTGGGCGCTAAACGCAGACTGCGTTCGATTGATCTGTTTCGCCGCCCGAGTAAAACTGCCCGTTTCCGAAAACGTCAAATAGCTGCGTAGCGCTTCAATATCCATAACCCTCTCCACCCATCGATTCCATTGATGGCACTCATTAAAACTATGCGTTAGTCACCCATCAAACCATTGATTATGATGAAAATCAAACCAAGAAAGGAGGCGACATGAAACTGTATATTGCAAACCAAAACTACTCGAGTTGGTCACTACGAGCCTGGCTTATCTTTGCTCAAAACAATATAAACGTGGAAGTGGAAAAGCTCACTCTATTCACTCCCGAGTTTTATCAAACACTTGCCGAAGTAACACCAACAGCCAAAGTGCCTACCCTAGTCGACGCCGACATTACCACTTGGGATTCACTCGCCATCATGGAATATGTCAACGAGCGATATCTTGATGGTCGCTGCTGGCCAGGGTCTATCACAGAGCGCGCCAAAGCACGTGCCGTAGTCAGTGAAATGCACTCAGGTTTTATGGCGCTTCGTAATGAGCTACCAATGAACTGCCGCGCTCGTCGCAAGGTTAAATTAAGCCAAGCGGCTCGTGCGGATATCAAACGAATCGATGATTTATGGTCAGAGCAAATGAGCCAGTATCCAGAACAATGGCTATTTGGCGACTGGTCCATTGCTGACGCTATGTATGCTCCCGTCGCACTCAGATTTAGAACCTATGGTATTGAGCTATCTGAATCTGCAAAGCACTATCAAGAAAAAGTCCTCTCCAGCGGCGCCATTTTGCGATGGCTTGCAGAGGCAAGCTCTGAGACGGACATCGTAATGGAAGATGAAGCTGGCGAAGAAGTCTGCGCCTAGCGCTTAACATCAACTACAATAAAGCCATGGTAAAACAGGTAAATACTACTTAAAGGAACCTCTCCATGGCTGGCGCAAGTTTACTGACTCTGATTGACGATATTGCCGTACTGATGGACGATGTGGCGGTCATGTCCAAAGTTGCGGTTAAGAAGACCGCTGGTGTGCTCGGTGACGATCTAGCGGTTAACGCAGAGCAAGTCAGCGGCGTCTCTACTGAGCGAGAGCTGCCGGTAGTTTGGGCAGTAGCAAAGGGCTCACTGCTTAATAAAGTCATTTTAGTCCCCGCTGCACTTTTGATTAGCTTGGTTGCCCCTTGGCTAATAACACCCCTTCTTACTCTTGGTGGTGCTTTTCTCTGCTATGAAGGCTTTGAAAAGGTGCACCATTGGTGGAGCCATCGCGGCGAAACGTCAACAGCAACCAGTAATCATCCAGCTCTAACCATGAGCGAAGAAGAACTCGCCGATTACGAAAAACAAAAGGTGAAAGGCGCCGTTCGCACCGACTTTATTCTTTCAGCTGAAATTGTGGTCATTGCGCTGGGTACTATGATGGCGCAGTCCCTCGCCATGCAAGCGATAGGCTTAAGTGTGGTAGCGGTATTAGTCACCGCAGGTGTATACGGTTTGGTAGCGATCATCGTCAAACTTGATGATGCAGGGCTATGGCTTATCAATAACAACCCCAACAAGAGTTCGATAAAACAAAAGCTTGGCATGGGTCTGCTGCAGTTTGCTCCGTGGTTAATGAAAGCGCTGGGTATTGTTGGCACTATCGCCATGTTCCTAGTTGGCGGTGGTATTATCGCCCACGCCCTGCCCTGGCTGGAACACTTAAGCGCCGCTCAAGCGGACACATTTAATCATATTCCTAGCCTAGATCTATTCTGGGAGAGCATCGGCGCGAGTATGATTCATCTAGCAAGTGGTGCTGTCCTTGGCGCGGTATGTTTTGCGCTGCACCAAGTTTTTGTAGCGTTCAGAAATAAATAAACGGCACACTCCTTATCGGAATATGCCGTTACTAAGTAGCTAATCTATCGCTGTACTAAACCGATAGAATGCGCTGGTTAGCCTTTCAGCTCAGACAGCTGATCAGAGAACCAAATCTTGCGCTGGAAACGCGGGTTTTTAGAAGACATGTCGATCTTATATGGATTTTCTTCTTCCAAACGCTGCGGAATATCTAAGATTTTGCTTAGCTCCTGCGCCAAGTACTTCTCAATCTTCAGTACCACCATCTTCTTACGCAGACGACCTTGTTCGTCACGGTTAAGAATGGTTGGCATGGTATTGAGCGTCAGAATCTCGCCCAATGCAGGGTGCGACATACGCTCACGACCTTCGGTGCTCGCGTAGAAGTGAGAGACGGTAAACACCATGTTCTCAGGTTTAAGCTGCTGCAGGAACTGGCACGATTTCACCACGGTTGACCCAGTACGAACCATGTCGTCGAACAGTACGATGCTCGACTTTTCCAAACCTTCGAACGTGTCTTCACTCTCTTTGTGTAGAGTGATTTCAACTTTACGTTCAGCGGTGCGCTCTTTATCCAACATGATGAATTTGGCTTTGCTCAAACCAATTCGGTTGTACATCTCTTTAACGAAATCACGTGCCCCCTTGTCTGGCGCACAAAGTACCAAACCTTCGCCATCTGGGCCGTAGTTCAACATATTAGAATTGAGCAGGTAATGCGCGTAAATCTGATAAGGAATGAGATTATAGAAGCGGCCACCAAACACATCGCCAAACATCTTTTGCACTGAGTCTGAGTGATTGTGTACCGTCACTACATCATCAACGCCAGACAGCTTCAACAACTGCGCATAAAGCTGTGCGGTAAACGGCTGACCATCAAACTTCTTGATATCCGACACAGAACGTTCACCGCCCGTATCACCAAGCTCCGGACGCGCACCACGATCTTGCGCAGAAAAGAACAGGTCTGGCTCCACCAGCACTACACGACTCGCACCGTTTTCTTTGGCAGCACGCGCAATAATAAAGTTGTGCATCGCTAGCTCTTGACGACTGGTCACTAGATTCCCAGTGCTGACGATAACGACCGTCTTACCTTCTAAGCTATTGCCGATATTGTCCATGTCATCTTCATCGGAGATAAAGCGCGGGCAAAATTCGGTATTCATGAAGTGCTTCATACTGATGACATCAGAGATGTCCTCATGCTGCCCCATCGCATAAGCGACATCAATGGCAAACGGGTTATCGGAAGAGTTACTGACAATCACTATATCGCTAGATAGTGCGTTTTGGCTGCTCATGGCAATCCTTATTGATTCGGAAAGTGAGTGGGTTGTGATGGGGGTATTCTAGCGGGAAAGGGAGCAAAACGGCAGGGGGAAAGGGTAATTAATGGTAAGTGCGAGTTGGAATGCTAAGTGACCTTTGTACAAAACCGTGCCAGCGCCTTCACTAAATTAGTATTTAATGGAGCATCTGAAGTACGGTAAGCCGGTATACGATCAATGGGACAACGTAGACTACATTACTGGCTCAAGGGTTGAATACCTAATGACAAACCGGACTGACCATTTCCAGTCCGGTTTTATTACCTAATTACCATTGATAGAGTGCGATACAACCACCAATAAAGAAGCAAATCGTTCCAGCTAGAAAACAAAATTTTTCAAAATTACCCATACTCCCTCCTTTAAACAAATAGAACTTTAATCGCTAAACCTATTAGAACTCCCCCTGACAGGCGGTCGATTAAAACTGCGTATTGACGTAAGTAGGTCATCGTATTCGGTCTAGATAATATGCAAGCAATGAATGAGTACCACATTGCGTCTAGAAAAATTGGCGTGGTCGCAATAATCGCTTTGCTCTGAAAATCATTACCAACAGAGACAAATTGGCTAAACAGAGCTAGAAAGAAAATGATGATCTTTGGGTTAAGCAATGAGATCACAAAGCCAGCGCGGGCCGACTCTAGTCGAGTAAAGGGTTTTCCACTCACTATTTTGTCGGACAGCCCCCCTTTAGAACGTAATGAACACATACCTAAATAAAATAGATAAGCGGCACCAGAATACGCAATAAAGTGGAAAACTAGCGGAGAGTTTTTCAAAGTCAGAGCAAGACCTGTCAACGACAGAATCGCATAGATACCAACGCCAATTGCATGAGAGCAAGCTGTAATAACCCCGTTAATTCGGCCACTTGCTAAAGTATGGCGAGCAACCATGATAACGGATTGGCCAGGTGTCATTGTGCCTAGAAGTGTCACGATAAACAGTGACGCAAAAACAGAGAGAGTCATATAACCTCAACTTATTAAATTTGTACGAATTTTGGATGTAATTTGGTCTTTGATTAGGACGCTACCAAGGTACGTTTAATAAGTTATTGTGTGTTGCTGCGTGCGCAGCTGAGGTTTTAAAATTCTTCATAGGCGACCACTATGCCATCACGAAAAAATCATATCAATACTCGCTTGTCATGATATTTAATCATAGCGATTATGAGTTGTTCTGAATTTGGCCTACAGTCTTTTGACCAAATTATTCTAATGGAGGTTTACTATGGTCTAAACACGTTTTGGGGCAAAAATAAGCTAGCCTCGTCACTCAGTTTGCGGAGTTGACGATATGATTCAGTGGGCGCTGTCAGTAGATTCCTGCCTTCGCAGGAATGACCGGATTTGGATTTGGGTTATTGACACAGAAAGGGGCATAAATGCGTTAAGGAAAAGCGAGCATTAGCAACAGATCAATACCTACTGGTGTAACAACGTCGGTCAACTCAGCTTTCAAGGTTAAAAGGCGAGTCAATACCCGCTGCGGTTAGATTCCTGCCTGCGCAGGAATGACGCTAACTAAACGTGGGGGATAGTATCTAGTCCGAAGGTAGATAAGCACGCCCCTCACTTCCACCCCTGCAACCAACTCTCCCTATCCTTCAACTCACGCCAATCCATCTCTATCACTCGCTTCGACATAATCGCCTCTAACTGACAACCAATCACAATGCCCTCTTCATCGCGCTCTACTTCAACCACAATGAAGTGCTTCTCTTTCTGTTTCGGTGTCACTGCTGTCCACTTGCTGTTCAGTAACTTGTTGGGATTAAACTTATTTATTGTCGAAGCCATGTTTCTCAATACCAATTGTGAATATCTTCTCTTTCAACGTAACCCCTGACAATTCGATCATTCTTTGAGAACCATTTATCTCCATCACTAACCGTTTATCTCCAAAAATCACCATTTGTCGCATCACGAAGCGATGCCCTGCCCGACTCAGTAAATTGAACACACACCAATCGAAAAGTATCGCAAGGAGTCGATATGATTACGTTCCATCAACTACTTAAACGCTACATCATGGGTGCAAATCATGTAGAAGCGCTCAAACACATTTCTGGCACGATTCAGACTGGCGAGATCGTTGCCTTGTGTGGGCCGTCAGGGTCAGGGAAAAGTACTCTGCTCAATATCTTAGGGCTACTCGACACCAATTATGATGGCGAGATTTCTTTCGCAGGTAACACCATGAGCAAAGACGGCAAAGCGTTAACCCGTTTTCGCCGTGAGAATATTGGATTTGTGTTCCAGCGCTTTAACCTAATTCCAGTAATGACGGCTCTGGAAAATGTTGCCTACCCACTTATGCTCAACAAAATCTCTTTTCAAGAACGCATGCAAATTGCCGAGCAGTGGCTAGAGCGTGTGGGACTTGGTGAAGTCAAACACCATCGTCCCGACCACCTTTCCGGCGGCCAGCAGCAACGTGTTGCGATAGCTAGAGCTTTGATTCATAGCCCACAGTTGGTCATTGCCGATGAGCCAACCGCCAGCCTAGACAGCAAATCTGCAGGGCAAATCGTGGAGTTAATGAAACAGCTTAGTCATGAACAAGGCACGACTTTCATCGTCGCCACGCACGACAGTCGTATGTCCAGCCGCTGTGACCGCACCATTGAACTGGTCGACGGTAAGCTCTCTTCCACGCCAAACCACCAGCCTGTTGAGCTAAGTAAGGAGATCGCATGATTTCATCACAACTACAGGGCTTTAAAGCCGCGAGCCTATATCTGGTTAGAAACAAGCGCCGCACATTGTTGTCATTGATCATCGTTGCAATTGCTATCTTTGCACTTACTGCGGCAGCGGGTTTTGGGTTGTTTACGTATCAATCACTCGAGCGCTCCACCGCGAATGATGTTGGCCACATCACCTTAAGCCAGCCTGGCTACTTTGAGCGTGAAGAAGAGATGCCACTGCAAAATGGTATCGCTCAGTACCAAACGCTTAACGGACTACTTAGCCAAACGCTCGAAACTAAGGGTATTCAACCTAGGATCTATTTCTCTGGTTTGATTTCCAATGGTCGAAAATCCTCTATTTTTGTCGGCAATGGTGTTGAGCCCAGTGAGTTTGTTCTGCGTGAAGATTTCATTGGTTTGCAAACCGGCAGCGCACTTACCGAGTCCAGCGAAGACGGCATTATGATCGCTAATGAACTGGCCAATAACCTGTCCGTTCGCGTTGGGGACTGGGTAACGTTGCTTGCCACGACAACCGATGGTGTGCTCAATGCGATGGATTTCCAAGTTGTGGGCACCTACAGCACTGGCGTTCCTGAACTTGATAAACGCCAGATTCATGTTCGCCTATCGAGTGCACAGTCACTACTCGCCAGTGACAAAGTCAGCGCCGTATCTATCTACCTAGACGACACCAAACTGACAGACTCCGCCTCAATGGCAGTGACAAAAGCACTCAACAGCGATCCTGCATTTTCAAACTTGCAACTCACCCCATGGTACGAGCGCGCGTTTTTCTACAACAAGGTTCGCGGCCTTTACAACGGCATCTTTGGTGTCCTCGGTATCGTGCTTGGTCTAGTGGTATTTGTGGCGCTGTTTAACACTATGTCGATGACCGTGTCTGAACGTACCCGTGAAATTGGCGCTTTGTCGGCGATGGGCAGTTACCCACGAGAAATCATCGCGATGTTTGTCCGTGAGTCAATACTCATCGGAATAATTGGCAGCGTTGCGGGCGCCCTGTTTGCCTGGCTCACCACCCTGTTCCTTCAAGTTGCCAACATTCAAATGCCACCTCCACCGGGGCGAAGCGAAGGCTACCCACTTGAGCTGGTGTTCTCACTGAACGTTGCTACCTACGCAGGCATCGCTGTCATCATCATCTGCGTATTTGCCGCCTTTATTTCCGCACGCAAAGGCACCAAACGACCTATTACGGAGGCACTTGCTTATGTTTAATTGGATTCGAAAACAACCGCTAGTAATAGCATCACTGGTCACTATCTGCGCCAGCTGGCAAGCACAAGCAATCACTATCTCTAAAGATACCAGCGCTGCTGAGATACTTTCGATCGCCGATGACTATCGCCTAGAAGACGCCGCTTCTAAAGTTGTCACTCAAGTAGCGTTGTATCAAGATGGCGAGCTGGATAAGACTCGCCAGTATGAAGTGTATCTGAGGCCAGAACGCGAATCTTTGGTGCTGTTTAAGTCCAAAGTCGAGCAAGGTCAAAAGATGTTGATGCTTGGTGATAATTACTGGTTAGTCATGCCGAAAAGCCGCAGACCCATCCGCATCACACCGATGCAAAAGCTGTTGGGTGATGCGTCGGTGGGCGATGTCTCCACCCTTACTTGGAGTCAAGATTACACGGGTGAAATCATCTCAGAGCAAAGTGACATTATCGGTGCTGATTCAGAGCCTACGCTGCAGCTATCTCTAAAGGCAAAAACAGCGGGTGCAAGTTATCAGTCCATTGACCTCTGGGTTGAGAAGCAAAGCGGTTTTCCAGTGCGTGCCGACCTCTACCTCACTTCTGGCAAATTGGCCAAAAAGGCTCTGTTTGAATCTGGAGAGCGGGAAGGCCAAAGACGCGTAGTCACTATGGTCTTACTCGACCAAATCCAAACCGACAAAAAGACGGTCATCGACTATCAACAGGTTACGCCGCACCAGCTCGCCGACAAGTACTACAACCCGGCGTACCTATCTAAAAACAAGCGAGTTGAGCTATGAACGCCCAACATAGCTTGGAACATAACTTAGAACATAGCTCAGCTGCACCCAAGCGTATTGCTTGGGTGCCTGCGGCGCTGGTTCTTCTTTTAAACGCAAACATAGCAAACGCAACAGAGTCTTCGTGGGATGAACTCGATATTGAAACCGACTATCAAGTGAACTTACAGTCCATTGGTGGCGGCGACAGTGCATTCTTGCCAGATCAAAGCGATCGCAGCCACGAGCAAGTGAATGCCCTACTCGATATCAATGCGCAGTTTCATTCGTTTAGCGCCAATGTGGCTCTGCTTGGCACATCTCTTTATGACAATGCGCCCAACGGCCATAACCAACGCCAATTCGATGCGGTCATCTCTACGCTGACTTACGAGACCAGCGTAACGCTCGGTGAATCGGAGTGGGACGTACTCATAGGCAAGGCACGTATCGATTGGGGCGTTGGCTATGGCTACCGAGTTCTGGACATTTTCACCCCCTATCGCCGAAACCCAGTAGGAATACAGATAGAAGAAGGTGCGGGCACACTGGCGCTGTCTCACTATGGATTGGAGTCGGAATGGACGCTCATCGCTACCGACTCAAGCTGGAGCCAACTCGACACCTCAGAGTATGGCCGCGCTACCGAACAGCAAGGACTGGGTGGCAAATACTACCGCTTACTGGGCGACCTTGAGCTGCAAATGATTGGCTATTACGACAATGTTCGTCAGGGACTGCTTGGTGGGAGTCTGGTTAATGTATTCAACCAAGCATGGTCAGCACACGCATCGGTTTCTTATTCGCGCCGTTATCAAGGCTATGACATCACACCCAATCAACCGGTGAGACTCACCGAGAAAAACAGTGCCAACCAAGTATTAGTGGGAAGCACATGGTCGCACGAATCCGGCCTGAGTGTGATTGGTGAGTATTGGTATGACTCGCGAGCTTGGAGTCAATCTGAATGGGATAGCGCGTTTCAATATGCCAGCTCTAATGACCCGAAATTTAACCCCATCTCTCAATCATATGCCCTTGGCTACAGCCAGCAAAACATCGTACAGCACAACGTCATGCTGCACGGCCGGCTTGACCCTATTTTCTGGCGTCAGTGGCAATGGAGTAAAGACAGCGACCTACTACGCAGCATGCACCCGCGACTGGATATCATGTTAGCGCCTGAGGATGGCGGCATTATCGCTACTCAGTGGCTCGATTTTGATGTGGTTGATACAGGAGACACCCGTTTTAACCTGGAACTTGCCGCTCGATTCGTGACCGGGGCAACGAATAGCGTGTATGCAAATTTACCTGATACCTATAACATACTAATTAATCTAAAAGGACGTTTCTAATGATGACTATTCCAATGGCAGAGAATGGCTGGGCTCGCTCATTATTGCTCACAACCCTGTTCTGCGCCTTAATCGCGGTGATCACCGCTTCCATTTGGTCTGCACCTTATTACGAAAACCTGATGATAAGCTTAGGCTATGGTTACAGCGCCGTGTTCATGTCTTGGGCGCTTGCTCGTTTTGTGCCGACACTGAATCAGCAGCGCACTCTATCACTCGCCATTACTCTATCAGTAGCGGTCGCGCTCGGTACGGTAAATGCTTATTTTTGGGTGAGTAAATATCCGGGATTCGATGTTTGGAACGGCATAAAACCGATCTTTTTCCTTGGCATTATATTTACCTCAATCTGCTTCTACTTTTTTCATGCTCAAGAGCAGAAAATGAGACTGCAACAAGCTCTAGAGCAAAGCAAACGCAACCAAATTGAACAAGAAAAAGCCTTAGTCGAATCAGAGCTTAAGCAATTGCAAAGTCAAATCGAGCCACACTTTCTGTTCAATACCTTAGCTAATGTTGGTGTGCTCGTTGATGCCAATCCCGAGCAGGCCAAAGTAATGCTCGATAAGCTGACCACACTTCTTCGCGCCAGCATGACAGGCCACCGCAGTAGTCATGTCAGCATCACCTCGGAAATAAAGCTATTGGAAGCCTACCTCGCTATCCAAGAAACGCGTTTAGGTGACAGACTAACGGCAACGTTTGATGTTTCAGATGAAGCCAGCCATCTGATGATCCCGCCATATCTACTGCAACCTCTAGTAGAGAATGCTATCAAGCATGGTATTGAGCCTAGTGTCAAAGGAGGCAATATTGCCATTGAGGCACAAAATAAAGGCAATCAATGCGTAATAAAGGTCGTTGATAACGGATTAGGCCTCTCAGCCAACAGCGACAATGCAGGCCACGGTATTGGGATCAAGAATGCTAAATCACGGCTCAATGCCATGTATCAAGGCCGCGCCACGCTGACCATCACTGAAAACGCACAGGGTGGTGTAACCGCCACCATTACTTTACCGCTCGACGCTCAATAATGTTGGATGAACTATGATAAAAGCACTGATTGCTGACGACGAACCGCTGCTCCGATTCCACCTAGACAAACTGCTCGCAGAGGCTTGGCCTGAACTCGAAGTCGTTGCGAAATGTGAAAACGGCGAACAAGCGCTTTCCGCCATCGAGAAGGAACACATCGATGTCGTGTTTTTGGATATTCAAATGCCGGGAAAAACCGGACTGGATGTGGCGCGCGAGGTCGCTAAACGTTCTTCAAACAGCGATAAACCAGCGCCGCTGATCATCTTTATCACCGCGTTTGATCACTATGCTGTCAGTGCTTTTGAAGCCAATGCTATTGACTACTTACTCAAGCCCATTGATGAAACAAGGCTTATTGATGCATGTGAAAAAGCTAAGTCGCGCTTGTCTTCACATAGCGCAGCCCCAGAGCTTAGCTCGCTCATGGCCAATTTGGAAAAGCTGTCCCTGAATGCCACACCACAGTTCTCAAAGTGGCTTAAAGCCAGTAAGCAGGATGAGATTCATCTGGTGTCGGTCGACGATATCGCCTACTTAAAAGCCGAAGATAAGTACGTGACCTTAATCACCGATGACAAGCGGGAATATGTGCTGCGTAGCAGCATCAAAGAGCTATCAAACCAGCTTGACCCAGACTGTTTTTGGCAAATTCACCGCTCAACGATGATCAATCTTCATAAGCTCGAGAAGGTGAAAAAAGACCTCACCGGAAAAATGAACGCTTATGTGGCTGGAAGCAAACTTCCTGTCAGCCGTGCTTTGCAACACCTTTTCAAGTAGCTGCCTCATTCTTGCCAATCAGCGAAGTAATTCACTAAAAAATCAATCGCCATTCTTGCTCTTACGGGCAAAAATCGGCGATTCTGATAAACAATCCAGCTGCTCGAACCTTTGCCCCAATAGGGCTCTAGAACGGGCGTTAATTTGCCGGTAGATAATGCATCCCCAAAACTGCTTCGAGGCAAATAGGCGATACCCAGCCCCTCTTCACACGCTTGCAGTAATGCGTTTGAGTTGTTGCTTCTCCAACGACCGCTGACTCGAATAGCGCTCATGGGAGTACCTTCTTTCTCAAACTGCCAATGGTCATTATTGGCAATTATGCAGCTATGCTGGGCAAGTTGATTGGGGTGCGTTGGCTCACCGTATTGTGACAAGTACTGCGGACTTGCGGCGGCGGCCATCGGTCTGTCCACTAGCTTTCTTGCCACTAACCCAGAGTCATTCAAACGGCCGTAGCGAATCGCAAAATCAACGCCATCTTCGATGAAGTTCACCATACGGGTATTAAAGTCCATCTCAACCGTGAGTTCTGGATATTGCTTAGCAAACACCATAAGAGCAGGCGCGACATGATTTTCTGCAAATGCACCAGCGGCGCTAACGCGCAACGTGCCACTAAGCTCAATATGTTGAGAAGATAAACGCTCGTTTGCTTGCTGTAAGCCAATGACCAGCTCTTTACATTGCTGGTAATACACCTGTCCGGCATCGGTCAAACTGACCATTCGGGTCGAGCGCGCCAGCAAAGCCACTCCTACCCGCTGTTCCAATCTCGATACTTGGCGACTTACATGGCTTGTGCTGCAACCAAGCTGCTTGGCCGCAGCCGAGAAACCGTGACTTTCCGCAACAGCAACGAACTCATTGATCCCTTCAAAGCTCTCCATAATGACCTCGGCAATGCCTATCTTTGCTATTTAGCAATAATGTTTTTCCTAATTCGCCAATTATCACCCATCTGATTTGCAATTAATGTTAATTCGTACAATAAAAAGCCCGTCTGCTCAAAAGGAATGAATCATGAAAAAAGTACTGATCCCAGTGACCAATCACGCAACGCTAGGTGAAACCGAACAAGCCAACGGTACCTACGCGCCAGAATTAACCCATGCGCTCAGTGAAATCCTAGCCGCAGGGTTTGAGTATGACATCGCCTCAATCAAAGGTGGTCAAGCGCCGCTATATGGCACAGATATCGAAGGTGATAGCGTCAATGCCGAACTGCTGGCAAACGATGACTTTCAAAACCGCATTAACAACACGATTCCAGTCTCGCAAGTCAACGTAGAAGACTACGACGCTATTTTCTATCCAGGTGGTTTTGGTTTGCTGTCTGATCTCGCTACAGACGAGTCTTTCGCAGCAATTGCGGCGAAACACTATGAAAGTGGTGGCATTGTGTCTGCGGTATGTCACGGTCCAGGTGCCCTACTGCCAATCACACTGAGCAATGGTGAAAAGCTGTTGGCCTCTAAGTCAGTGACAGGTTTTACTCGTGAAGAAGAAGTCGACTTTGGTACTATCGATGCTATTCCATTCTTGCTAGAAGAGTCTCTTGCACGTACTGCCAATCGCTACACTAAAGTGCAGCCTTGGCAAGAATTGGTCATCGTTGATGATCGCGTGATCACTGGCCAAAACCCAACAAGCGCCCACGCCGTTGGTAAAGCACTAGTTGAAAGCCTCAGCGAATAAGGTGCGCTACATAAAGCAATAAACAACCAGCCCCAAGTACCCCTGCGTACTTGGGGCTTATTTTAAGATGCACTAAAGACTTGGGTGTCAGGATAAAAGGCATACCAAGCAAACCAAAATAGCAAAGTTGAGGCTAAGGTCTGTCCGTCTTTGTCGGTTATCCAAGCTGACTGGTTATGACTATCCCAGTGAATGGTATAAGTCTGATTACCAAGCAAATACTCAAAACTCATCTTGTCTTGCTTTTCTAACTCGCTGAATGGAAAAGCAACGGCACTATCACCGAGCAGCACACCCAACACCATTTCTTTTTGGTGGTATTGACTTGGGGCTTGATTCGCCACGGGAAAATAGAGATTAGGATGCTCAGCATAACCGGCATAAGGATCGCGCTCGTAGTCACGCCGATATCCTGTTTCCGTCGACAGTACCTTAGTATCAGGGTAACGTTGCAGCCAACTTGACCAACGAGACAGAGACATTGGGATTTGTTTAAGTTTGCTGCCAACCAGCGCCCCTGCAACTGCTTCACCGTGGATTTGCGACCAAAGCGACTCGGTTTCACGGTCATACATCAGCACGTCCGAGCTATACAACAGACCCGACACACCAAACTCTAGCTCAGGCTTTTCATTCCCTTGTGGCTTGCTACTAAACGCCATTCCACTGCCGCAAAGTGGACAGTAGCTCACTAGAACTCGCTCTCCGCCCACAGTATCATTGACGATCTCATGCCAGTTCAGAATATTCAGCGGGTAGGCTTTCGCCTCGCTATTAATCATCAAGCCCAGCACCACATCACGTGGCTTTACGCTTTTTGCGGTCTTGCCTAATTCAAACTTCGGATCAGTAAGCGCAGGAATACCATCCCGAGGCGGTCCTCCACTTTGAATCAAATTCAGAGGTACGGTGGCGTTGCTTAACTCAAAGCCATTAAGGGATTTCGCAAGTCCAAAGGAAGGGGCAAGCAGAAAGAAAACAAATGAAAGTACAGGAAGAATAGAACGCATGTGGCTCTCCTCACAGCAGCAGATAAATAATCAGACCGCCAGTGAGGAGAATCGCTTTCAGAAATCAGCCGTTAGTCTGCTGAAACGCTTTTACAAACTCATCATAGCGCGCACGGTTCACACCTGCATCGCTGTATCCGGTGCGAGACTGAGAGCGGTAGTGCATTACGCCGTTGTCAGCGTCAAAATACAGCTCTACATCATCATGAAAGCGCATCAAAGGCGTGGTAAACACTGCATGAACGTAGTCGCCATTGTCCGTAACAACTTCATTGCGACCCAAGGTTTTAAGCGCTGCCAATGCGCGAGATTTTGCTGTCGCTAAGTCGTCAAACGCGATAGGTGGCACCTGCTTTTCTGGAATATTGGTCTGTGAAGAAACCGCATTTGGAGTAGAAGGCATTCTAGCTAGCTGACCATCATCCACACCTAGATATGACGGCATGCTATTATTTTTGTAAAACATGTAGCCGATAAGAACGAGTATCAGAGTGGTGAAAATTTTGCTGATCATGAAGAGTCCTTTTGCTGTTGGCGGAAAGAGTATCCTCGCGCCATTTTTCCAATTAATTGAATAAATTACCCATAATAGTCCATCCTGGTCAAACCAGATCACTTACTGCTTCAAAAACTTCGATTTACTCAAAAAAATCGATAACCAGTTTATTATTCTCCACTTTCACTTCAGGGCTTGAAGATTTAAGCAGTGATTGCTTTACCGTGGTTTCATCAAGCTGATACACCGGATAGCTCGACACGGCATTACCAATCAACGCGACAGCGGGCTTGATTAGCTGCCTGATCTCCGGGGTTAGCACAGAGCCATCTTCATCTAAGCGCTCTAGTCTAAGTGATTTGAGAAACACCTCACCCGTCTCTTTCTTGTAGCTCGGTATGGCACTAAACTCAATATCCAGATCTAAGTTAATCTCTGGTTGGCTCATCATGTGCAGTTCGGCTGTGGTATTGGCGAACACTGCAACTCTGTCTTTATCGCTGCGTCCAATATTCACTTTTAAGTCATCAACTGACACCTTTGCATACAGCATATCCTCAATTCCTACTGCCTGTTCAAGCTTGAGGTTTTGGTTAAGGTAATCGGTCATCTCTTGCTCAGTAATACTGTAGCTAACGCACCCAGACAGACTTAACAGCACTATGAGTAGCCCAAATAACTTGGCAGAGAATGGTTTCTTCATCAGAAAAGGTTCCTTGAGAAAAGTGAAGCGCATACCGCATATCTTGTTAAAAGATAGGGGCTTATAAAAAAACAGGCAAGCCCAAAGTGCTTGCCTGTGCCATTCAAATGTTCACTAAACGACTAGCTCACGGACCACTGAGACAGTGAACGCTTGAAGTCTTCATAGCCAAACTCGTTAAGTTTTTCGATGTTGCCTGAAGAGCGCTCACAATAGATAGATGGCATCTTCAATCCATTAAACCAGTTCAGTTTCACCATGGTGTAGCCAGCACTATCCATAATGTGTAGCTGCTGACCTACTTTTAGCGGCTCATCAAAATTAGCCACACAGAACTGATCCCCAGCAAGGCAAGAACACGAGCCAATCACATACTCATGCTCACCTTCCGGGTTTGCTTCCAAAATGGATGCCGGCTCATCGTAGATTAAGGTATCCAAACGGTGCGCTTCAGTTGCTGAGTTAACAATGGCGGTTTTCTTGTCATTCTCGACAATGTCCACCACAGTCACCACAAGATCGGTAGTCTTAGTGATGATGGCTTCACCCGGCTCCAGATACATCTGAACACCGTGTTTGTCAGAAAATGCTTTTAGCGCCGCACCAAGCTTTGCAATATCATAGCCAGGCCAAGTAAAGAATACGCCGCCGCCCATACTCACCCAATCGAGTTTGTTGAGATGCTCACCAAACTGCTCTGAAATCGCATCAAGTAAAGCAATAAATGCATCCACATCTTTGTTTTCACAGTTCATGTGGAACATGACGCCACCGATACTATCAAATACAGATGTATCAATATGGTCAGCTTGCACGCCAAGACGAGAATACTTACGCGCAGGATTTGCCAGATCTTGTCCCGCATAGCTAACGCCCGGATTAAGCCTTAGTCCCAAAGACGCTTTACCTTCCACAATATGACGGTAAGCCGCCAACTGAGACTGAGAGTTAAAGATCATCTTGTCACAGATATCCGCGACTTCACGAACATCGTCCTCGGTGTAACCCACACTGTAAGCGTGCGTCTCTCCACCAAAGGTTTCGTGACCCAGTTTTACCTCAAAAGGACCACTGCTGGTTGAGCCATCGAGATAAGGTTTGATGATGTCAAAAACACCCCATGTTGAGAAACACTTCAGTGCGAGAACCAGCTTAACGCCTGATATCTCTTTGAGCTGTTTGGCTTTCTCTAGGTTGTCGATCAGCTTGGATTCGTTGATCATGAAGTATGGGGTTTTTAGTTGGGATTTGTTCATGGTTTGGGTTCCGGGTGATGGTTGGGGGATTTTAGCAGGTTTTTGGGTTGGTGGATTGACCCCTCCTAGCCTCCCCTTATAAAGGGGAGGAACAGACGGCTCGCTGACGCATCGCCTAATATACTAGCGATGCGATAGCGAGCCAGTAGTTCTCCCCCCTTTATAAGGGGGAGCTAGAGGGGGTGCTCTTAAACCCCTACTTCAAAACCTGAATATCCGGCGACCCAACTTCCAATTCTTGAACATGCCAGTCCAAGCCAATCTCTGGCATTGTCTCCAAGAACGGATCTGGGTCTAGCTGTTCCATGTTAAACACACCAGCCTCAGCCCACTTGCCGCGGAAATACTGAAGTGCCGCAGTAATAGCCGGAACACCCGTCGTGTAAGAAATCGCTTGGTGTTCAACGTCTTCATACGCCACTTCGTGGTCAGCGTTGTTGTAGATAAATACTGAACGCTCTTTACCGTCTTTCTTGCCTTGAACCCAAGTACCGATACAGGTTTTACCTGTGTAGCCCGGTGCTAGAGAGGTTGGGTCTGGCAGTAGTGCTTTAAGCACGTGCAGTGGCTGTACGACTGTACCGTCGTGCAGTGTTAGCGGGTCTGGGCTTAGTAGGCCGATATCGCGCATGCAGTTGAAGTAGTTTAGGTAGCTGTCACCGAAACCCATCCAAAACTCAATACGTTTCGCTGGGATAAACTCTTGCATTGAACGCACTTCATCGTGCGCCATAGAGTAAACCTTGTGCTTACCTACTAGTGGGAAATCAAATTCAAGCATGCGAGAGTGACATTCCACTTGTTTCCACTCACCGTTTTCCCAGTAGAAAGAGTCGCCTTGGATTTCAAGCATGTTGGTTTCTGGGTCGAAGTTGGTTGCAAACTTCTTACCGTGGTCACCGGCGTTTACGTCCATCACATCGATGGTATCGATCTCATCGAACAAGTGCTTCACAGCGTACGCCGCAAATACACTTACTACACCTGGATCAAAACCCGCACCTAGGATGCCTGTGATACCTGCTTCTTTGAATTTGTCGCGGAAGCCCCACTGCCAATCGTAAGCTTGCGGTACTTGCTGACCTTCAGAACAGAGATCAACTGCAACCGATGTATCTAGGTAAGACACCTTCGCTTGCAGACACGCTTCCATGATGGTGATGTTCACCCAAGGAGGTCCAGCGTTGATCACGAGATCCGGTTTTACTTCATTGATCAAAGCAACAAGCGCTTCAACGTCGTCCGCATTAACGGCACGCGCTTCCAGCTTTTTACCTGGATCTTTAAGGTTATTTTTGCCCTTGATTGACTCGATGATTTTTTCGCATTTCGCTACCGTGCGTGAAGCGATAGTGATATCACCCAATACATCGTTGTTTTGAGCCGCTTTGTGTGCGACTACCCAACCAACACCACCAGCACCAATTTGTAGAATTGCCATTTGTTTTGTTTCCTTTTTCTCTTAGTGAGAGTTAGTTAGCTCAAGGGCTAATTGATGAATATTGTTTAGAAGCGCCTCAAAATCCGATAGCTTCAAGCAAGGGTTTAGAATCGTAAATTTCAGTGCCGAATGACCGTTTACGACGGTTTCCCCTAGTACCGCCACACCGCGAGTTAGCGCTTCGATACGAATCGTTTTATTGAGTTGCTCTAAGTCAGCGGCTTCTGTGTTTGTCGCCCTAAAGAGTACAGTCGATAGAGACGGCTTAGCCAACAGCTCAAACTGAGGGTGAGCTTCGACCAACTGGGCCACTTGCTGAGTTTGATCCATCAGATGATCGTACATCTCACCTAACGCATCTGGGCCGACGTTTTGCATCGTCATAAAGACTTTCAGAGCATCAAAACGCTTGGTTGTTGCGATAGATTTATCAACCAAGTTAGGCAGCTCGTCATGTTCGCGATTGAGGTAATCAGCATGATGAAGCAGGTATTTGAAGTTAGCTTTGTCTTTAACAAGCAGTGAGCCACAGCTGATGGTTTGATAGAACAGCTTATGGAAATCAACACTCACGGAATCGGCTTTTTCGATGCCTTGGAGCTTATCTTTATGACTGCTCAAAATCAGAGCGCCGCCATAAGCACTATCAACATGGAACCAAAGACCAAACTGAGCGGCGATATCGGCAAGGGCAGCTAGGTCATCAATCGCGCCGTGGTCTGTAGTGCCAGCGGTGCCAACCAATGCAAACGGGATGAGTCCTTCTTCCTTAAGTGCTGTGATATCAGCGAGCAAGGCATCTGTCTTAA
The DNA here is from genome assembly GCF_052879755.1 of Vibrio sp. DNB22_10_4. NCBI lineage: Bacteria > Pseudomonadati > Pseudomonadota > Gammaproteobacteria > Vibrionales > Vibrionaceae > Vibrio > Vibrio sp. DNB22_10_4. The sequence continues at coordinate 416,940 of NZ_JBNNXW010000003.1, forward strand.
TCGTGCCATTGTCGTGAGTTGCTACGCAGTGCACCGCTTTTTCACCAAGACCAAGCAGTGACGCTGACTTTTGTACCGTGAAGTGTGACTTGTCTGAGCATACGATACGCAGTTTATCGGCGTAGTTTGGCAGACCCAGTTTCTGAATAGAGTGACCGTCAGTGATGTCCGCAATACGGTCGCGAGCGAGCAGCAAACCCATCAAGTTACTTTGCGTACCGCCACTGGTGAAAATGCCATCCGCATTTTCACCAAGCTCATAACGCTCGCACAGCCAGTTCAGCACCTTTTGCTCAACATACGTTGCTGCAGATGCTTGATCCCAAGAATCCATTGACTGGTTTAGCGCCGCAATCATGGCTTCTGCTGCTACCGCAGGCATCAGCGGAGGCGTGTGCAAATGAGCAATACAGTCTGGGTGTTGAGTGAAGATTGAGTGCTCAGCAACAAGTCCTGCTGTTTCATCCACAACGCTTTGTAGGCTGTTGTTTTGACTATCAAGATTGACGTCATTGATAAGGTGTTCGAGCGTTTTCGGATCCAACCCAGAGTATGGTTTGCTGACCTTCTCAAACACTTCTTTCATCGCTTGAGTGGTGTGATTCATCACCTGGGCAAACTCAGTGGCACCTTGCTCACCAGTATGGATGAAGTGCTTTCGCCAGCTAGATTCCTTCGCCTCTTGCTCGGTTTTCTCGCCGCCGCCAGCAACAATGATCGCCTCTTCGATAGTGCGCAGCGCAAAGTCAATCTGCTCAAAGCTGATGATGAGTGGTGGCAGAAAACGAATGACTGAGCCGTCACGACCACCTTTTTCAACCATTAGACCGCGCTCGAGCGCAGCGCGTTGAATCGCGAGTGTCAGCTCGCCATCAGCAACAGGCTCACCAAACTTGTTGTGTTCGCCGCTTGGTTTAACGATTTCAACGCCTAGCATCAGGCCTTTGCCGCGAACTTCGGCAATGCAGTTCACGCGATCTTTGATTTTGTTTAGACCAAGGCGCAGATATTCGCCTGCAATACTGGCGTGCTCGACAAGGTTATCTCGCTCGATGATCTCAAGCGCTTTCGCACCCGACACCATCGCTAATTGGTTACCACGGAATGTCCCTGTGTGTTCACCAGCATTCCAGGTATCGACACTTTTGTTGAACACCAAGATCGACATTGGCAAACCGCCACCAATCGCTTTGGAAAGACAAAGGATATCTGGGCTGATTCCCGCTTCTTCGAAGGCAAATCGGTAACCCGTTTTACCCACACCGCACTGGATCTCATCCAGAATCAGTAGAATTTCATGTTCATCACAGATCCTGCGCAGCTCTTTGAGCCAAAACGCCGGAGCCGGGATCACGCCACCTTCACCTTGCACTGGCTCAACAATGATTGCCGCAGGTTTCATGATGCCTGCTTCGTCGTCATTGAGAAGACGCTCAATGTAGCGAATGCTTTGCTTAGCGCCCGCATCACCACCGAGTCCAAACGGACAACGCAGACTGTACGGGAATGGCATAAAGTGCACATCGGACATCAGTCCGGTGCGACGCGCCTTAGTACCAAGATTACCCATCATGCCCATGGTGCCATTCGTCATGCCATGATACGCACCGCGGAAGGCAAACATGGTGTTGCGACCGGTAGTTTGCTTGGCAAGCTTGATGGCCGCCTCCACTGCGTCAGCCCCAGAAGGGCCGCAAAACTGAATCACTGAATCCACAGCAAACTGCTCTGGCAGGAAGCCTTTTACGCGTTTGATAAAGCGGTCTTTAGCTTCTGTAGTGATATCGAGCGTTTGGTATGGCAGACCAGAATCTAGCTGCTCTTTTAGAGCTTGGTTTATTTCAGGGTGGTTATACCCCATCGCCAAGGTGCCTGCACCGGCTAAACAGTCTAAGAAGATTTGACCACGAGTATCTTCCACTAAGGCACCATAAGCGCGCTTAATGGCAATCGGAAGACGTCGCGGATACGAACGTACTTCTGATTCATGCTCAGCTTGGTCTAGTAGAACTTGATCTGGGGTCAGATCGTAGGTGCCTTCGACATGCGGAACTTGCACGGAAATCGAAGACGCGAATTCTTTGGAATCAAATTCGAATGCTGTACTCATTTACTTGTAACCTGATTTTACGCGCACAGAATTGGCTGTTACGCGAACAACAAAACGAGCCCCACCTGAATAACAGATGTGACGAAGCCCAACGCAATCGCGCTAGGAAAATAGATCGATGTTGAGAATCAAGGCTCTGTGATACTACGGTTTACGCGCAATACACAGTTTGGAAGTACAAAGCTGATTTTTGAGTGAGAGTTAATGTGTTTCAATGTTGGGTTTCCCATAAATATGCCTGTCCAGGCATCAGTATCCCGTCTACTGATTATTGGCATAATCAGTACCTACCCTACGTCGTATCACAATCAGCTTGAATGGTTACGACGCGTATCCCCCAGATTCATTCCGAGATTGGGCGGGAAAGTAACATAAAACTCATTATCATCGCAACCGTTTTATCAGTGGAAGTATTGTTCAATTTATAAAGCATTTGTTAACGATATCAAACCTATACCATAAAAAAAGCCGCCTCGTTGGAGGCGGCTTTTTTTAACATGTTTACTGATCTTTCTTATCGCTCAAGCTCTTAGTAGTAGCATGGCCAATCGCGTCTACATCCACACCATTCTGCTCTAAGAACTTTTCAAACATAGGTAGAAGCGGCCCTAATGTTTCTGCGATAGTGTCTCGCACCGTATCGACGACAACTTGCGTACCGCGCTCAATCTCGATATTAACGTCATCGCCCACACCCTTGCCTTCAAAAGTCGTCATGCGGCGAGTCTCTGGGATAAGCCAAACATCGAACCAGCCCTCTTGTTTATCGACCTCAGACACAGTCAAACTCGCGCCATTGATTGCGATATAACCCTTAGGGAATACATAAGGTTTCCACTCTTTGGGCAGTTGGAATTTGATGCGATAGTTGTCTTCTTGCTGTTCTACGGCCACTAGAGGCGTTTTAAAGTCCACATGCCCCGATAGCGGGTGACCACCAATTTCCGCACCATCTTTAGCCGCACGTTCAACATTGATTACTTGCCCTTGTTCAAATGAACTCAGTGTGGTGATGTTAAGACTCTGCAGCATGACATCGAACGATAAACGCTTGTCGGTTTGGATCTCGGTTACCGTTAGGCAGACACCATCCACAGCAATACTAGCGCCAATTTCGACATCGACACAAAAGCCTTCTTCAAAATCAATTTCAAAAGTACGGATACCATTAAGATCTGTAATTTTATCAATGGTGGCGACGGATTGAATAATACCGGTAAACATAGAGGCCTCGATTAACGATTAGAGTGCTTTTAGTACGGACATCATTGCAAAAAGAATCAGTAAGATAAAGGCTAAAAGTGGAAAAGTACCAGAACGAGAAAACCCCAGCATTTCTGCTGGGGTTTTAATTTGGAGCGACACACGAGGTTCGAACTCGTGACCTCAACCTTGGCAAGGTTGCGCTCTACCAACTGAGCTAGTGTC
>NZ_JBNNXW010000004.1:0-267566 GCF_052879755.1 Vibrio sp. DNB22_10_4
GCTCGTAACTTCCTTATCCCACAAGGTAAGGCTGTAATGGCAACTAAGAACAACGTTGAAATGTTTGAAGCTCGTCGCGCTGAACTAGAAGCGAAAGTTGCTGAGCAACTAACTGCTGCTGAAGCTCGTGCTGAGAAAGTTAACGCTCTTGAAGCTGTTGTTATCGCTTCTAAAGCGGGTGACGAAGGCAAACTATTCGGTTCTATCGGTACTCGTGACATCGCTGACGCAATCACTGCGGCAGGCGTTGAAGTTGCTAAAAGCGAAGTTCGTCTTCCTGAAGGCGCTCTACGTACAACTGGCGAGTTCGAGATCAGCGTTCAACTTCACTCTGAAGTTTTCGCAACTATCGCACTACAAGTTGTTGCTGCTGAGTAATTCAGTTTCAATAACACGAGAAACACCAGCTTCGGCTGGTGTTTTTTTTTGCTCAAGAAAAATTAAGCTCGTCAAAGCCTTCATATTGCTCAAATGGAAGCAGATAGATACTTTTTAGCACATCGTCAGAAATGTTTTCCAATTCAGTGAAAACCGTATTCTCGATTTTTCCAAGCTTGGCTTCAGCGACGACATCGTCAATCACCCTAGGTAATACCTGACATAGTTTCTTGAAGGCATGAGCATCACCCGTAGCGATCTCATAGAACTTGTCCATTGATACTCTTCGAATGTTTTTATGACTGATCTTTTCACCATCCAAACTGATAGCCCAAGGAATATCTTGGCTATTCTTAGCAATAACTTCAACTAAGTAACAGACAGCCTTATCATCGCGGACAATTTTGTTTTGCATTTTCATGTAGGTCTTCTGTGATGAAGCCGAGTTCATGGTGTTATGCTTATTTTTTAGCTCCGCATAGATATTTAGCTCTGAGTTAATCGTATCAAAGCCTTGCTCTGGCACTTCCCAGCCATCAAAAAATTTAAATATATTTTGATGAAAATAGCCGATGTGATTGGTGTTTGACTTGTCAATCTGACGAATAGACTCAGATTCAATGATTTCAGGTATCGTCTTGCCATAAATCTTTGAATCAAAGGTAAGTTTGATTGGGTCAAGTAAGTTCTTATTAAACTGCGACAGGTTGATTTTGAATCGGTACTTAAGAACCGTATCTTTCACATGCTCAAATAGCTGCTCATCGCTAATAAACCCTAAACCATATGCTTCTGACTTGGTTGCTGACATAGATGCCTACCTTTATGTTAATCAGACAGTTATGTTACCCGATTAGCTAGAAAATAAAAGACACACCGAGCAACCCTCAAAGAGCTCAAAAGCCAACAAACACTACTCATGGAAATTCTGTCCAAACAAGGTACAATCCGTGCTCAATTTTCTATGACCCACGGCCTTTAATATGCACTCACCCCAACACTGCTTTAACCAATTTGATGTTGCTATCGAAGGCTACGAGTTACCAGAACAATTTACGTTTCCGTTCTACTACACGCCTCACCCGCTGTGCGTGTTAGCGGCGAATCAGCTCCAGCAGTATCTAGAAACGCAAACTGACTTCATTTATGACTTTGGCATAAAAGACGAGAGCCAAGGTCGAGGTAAGATGTTCGGTGTTTTACTGGTGCAAAACCCACAAGGCCAAATCGGCTTTTTGAGTGCCTTTTCTGGCAAGATTGCAGACCAAAACCTCCTGCCAGGATTCGTCCCACCAGTCTTCGATATGCTTACTGAAGACGGCTTCTTCCGAGAAGACACCGACGCCATCACCAAAGCGCTTGCGACATACAAAACCTTCGCCAACGCACCTGAAATCACAGAACTCAAAGAGCAAATCGCAACAGAGCGTGCCGCGTACCAACAAGAAGAACAAGCGCATCGCGACACCATGATTCAAGGCCGTGCTGCTCGCAAACTGCAGCGAAAAGAAGCGCAACAAACACTCAGTGGCGATGCTCTTCAGTCCTTACTTGACGAGCTTGGCAAACAAAGCGTTGCAGAAAAAAACACGCTCAAATATCTAAAGCTCAAGTGGGAAGATAAGCTCGCTGTTAAAGAACAGCGACTAGCAGAACTAGAAATCCATCTTGCAGAGCTTAGAGAGCACCATAAAGCGCTATCCAACGCATTGCAGCACAAACTTCATAAGCAGTATCGCTTTTTGAATCAACGTGGTGAAACCAGCGATTTAGTTGATATCTTCGCGGCAACGACAACCCCGATTCCACCAGCCGGTGCCGGCGAATGCGCCGCACCAAAACTGCTGCACTACGCCTACAAGCACGGCTTTACGCCTTTGGCTTTGGCCGAGTTTTGGTGGGGGGTATCGCCCAAGTCAGAAATCCGTAAGCACGGCAGTTTTTACCCATCATGCAACAACAAATGCCAACCTATCTTAGGACACATGCTGCAAGGCCTAAACGTAGAGCCTAACCCGCTAGAGCAAAACTGGGCGCAAGACAAAAAGCTGGAAATTGTTTTCCAAGATGAAGCAATGGTAGTCATCAATAAACCATCAGGTTTGTTATCTGTGCCAGGCAAAACCATTAAAGATTCGGCCTATACGCGCCTGCAAGCCCTGTTCCCAGATGTTGAAGGCCCCTATGTGATTCACCGCCTAGACATGGCGACATCTGGATTGCTCGTTTTCGCTCTAACCAAGCGCGCCAACAAAAGCCTACAAAAGCAGTTCATTACCCGTGTTGTACAAAAGCGCTATGTTGCATTGCTCGAAGGTGAACTTACCCAGAGCGAGGGCGATATTTCGCTACCCATGCGCGGCGACCCTGATGATCGCCCAAGACAACTAGTGTGCTATGAACATGGCAAGCCAGCGCAAACTCATTGGGAGTTGATTGAAGTGCGGGATGGCCGAAGCAAGGTGTACATGTACCCGAAAACAGGCCGAACCCACCAGCTACGCGTCCACAGTGCTCATCATCTTGGCTTGAATATGGCGATGGTTGGCGACACCTTGTATGGCGAGAAGGCAGATCGATTGCATTTGCATGCGGAGCGGTTGGAGCTTGATCATCCTTATAGTAAGGAGCGATTGGTGTTTCAGGTTGATAGTGAGTTTTAAGTTACGTTGTGCGTGCACAACACCAATTAATGATGTTGACTGAAACTTGTATTCCGAGGCGAACCTACCAGCGTAGCTCAAATGCCTTGAGCTACGCAATCTACGCGGTCCACCTTTAAAGTGTCATAAAAAAGCTTAAGTAAATAAATACAGTCCACAGCTAATACCAATTATCACTAACGTTATTAAATAGATAGAACTTTCGGACAGTCGAGACATGAATATCGAAGCTATCGGAACACCAGCGAAAGAGCCAATTAAAAATAGCAAGGCCGTATCGAAGTCTGATTGCCCCCCTTTCGCGTAACCGAAAGCCGCAACCGACGATAACAACAGAGCCACAACCACGGAAGAACCTACCGCTTTTTTAATGTCTACATTCAAAAGGTTGGTGAAGATAGGCAGCAGCAAAACCCCTCCTCCAACCCCCGTGGAACCCAGTACTGTGCCGCAAAACATCCCGGACAACACCGCGGTACTTTTTTTGGGCTTACTACACTCAGCCTGATTCGTACCCGCGCGATGGCTAAAATACTTGATTAACACAGATACTAATGACCCAAACATCACTAATAAAACAAGAAACGAAACCAAACTCTGAGTGATCTCGCTATGAACGGGATGTTCATTTAGAAAAACAATGCACTGCGTCACCAACAAGGTTAATGGTAGCGCTCCGAGAAAAAGCAGCGCCATCTGACGCCAAGATACATTGTTAGCTTTTAGATGGAAAAAGGAAGCGTTAACCTTCACCATCGCAGAAATCATACTTGCGGTTCCCACCGCTAATACTGGAGGCATCTCGCAGAAAAATTGCAGCATTGGGATAAGTAATACTCCCCCTCCAACCCCCGTAAGACCGAGACATAAGCCAAAAACAGTGCCAAGTAAAATTTTTAAAATCGAGGCTTCAGAGAACAACAATTCAAACAAAAAACCACTCAGTTCCACTACAACAACTCCAAAGTTAGCCATCCGTTTTACACGGTTTCATTTGGTATCACTTTATCCCCATTGTTTCTGAAAATTTTATGGCGATGGTCATATTTCAGCATTGAAATATCGAGTATCTTGAAGCCAGATTTTCATAATGGTTTACTCTCATGCTCATTGACCCAACGCTCACGGTGGAATCACAGGCCGCACTCGCTAGTTACACTCGAAAACAAGTGGTTTACAGAGGCGGTAACTCTGCTAGAGGGCTTTATTGCGTTAAGAGTGGTCAGGTTGGCTTATATCAAGTAACTGAAAGCGGTAAGGAATCGCTACTCCGAATCTACGGACCAGGCAGTTACTTTGGGTATCGCTCACTGTTTACCAACCAAAACTATCCATCGACTGCACGAGCCATGTTGGATAGCGACATTATAAGAATTGACGTTAATGATTTTCAGTCTCTTGATGAATTGGCTCCAGACTTAGCACAGTACCTGATGAAAGAAGTCTGCACTGAGCTAGGTGAAGCAGAAAAAAGGCTGATGCAGTACAACGCTTTTAGCGCCAAAAAGCGCATCCTTGATACCCTCACTCACTTCTTTGAAATGTACCCAGAATACCCCTGGACATATCGGGAAATCGGCGAGTATAGCGGCACAGATATCACGACTGTTATCCGATACTGCAAAGCCCTAAAGGCATCCGGAGTGTTACTCAAAGAAAGCAGAAAACCTAGCCCAGTCGATTTGGACATTTTAGCGGACTTTAGAAAGTCTATTGTTTAGCACACACGATGAAACACTATGCAAAAGATAACCTCCTGCCACGTAATGGCCAAACCCTCGGGATCCGTTTGCAATATCGATTGCAAGTACTGCTTTTATCTTGAAAAAGACAAACTTTATCCAGAAAGGCAGCAAAACTGGCGGATGACTGATGAAACATTAGAGCTGTTTATCCAACAACACATCGAGGCCCAACAAGGTGAGTTTGTTGACTTCGCATGGCAAGGAGGTGAACCGACTCTTCTAGGGCTAGAGTTCTACCAAAAAGTAGTAGCACTGTGTGACAAGTATGGTGAGGGCAAGTCGATTCGGCACGCGTTTCAAACTAATGGTTTGCAAATTAATGATGATTGGTGCCGTTTTTTTAAACAGCACAACTTTCTCATTGGCGTATCTATCGATGGCCCAGAAGATCTGCACGATCATTACCGCGTAACTCGTTCAAAACGCGGCACACATAGTAAAGTGATGGCAGCGATAACGTTACTCAATAAACACGCTGTAGAGTTCAACACACTCACTGTTATCAATGCTAAAAATGTACATGAGCCGCTTCGCGTCTATCAGTTTCTCAAAGACATTGGCTCAACATACATTCAGTTCATTCCATTGGTTGAACGAGAAGTTAGTCGAAGCGAAGAAAGTCTAACACTCGCCAAACCGGGTGATACCTTTTCCCCTGTTACACCGTGGTCAGTGGATCCGGAAGCTTACGCTAAGTTTCTTAACACCATATTTGATTACTGGGTGCGACACGATGTCGGACAAACCTTTGTTCAAAGCTTTGATTCTATGCTGGCATCCTGGCTTGGAGAGCCGGCAGGCATATGCGTTTTTTCACCTCGCTGCGGGCACGCTTTTGCCCTAGAGGCCAACGGTGATCTCTACCAATGTGACCACTACGTTTATCCAGAATACAAACTGGGTAACATCCACGACTCCACCATATTTGCAATGAACAATTCACCCGCAGCAATTCAGTTTGGTAAAGACAAGTATGAAACATTGAATCAGAAATGCCTGAGCTGTCGTTACCGTTTTGCATGCAACGGAGGGTGCCCAAAGCATCGCTTTGAATTAGGTTCAAATGGAAAACCCGACCACAACTATTTATGTCACGCCTACTACGAACATTTTAAGCATACTGAAAAATCGATGACCGCTATGGCTCACTTGCTAAGACAAGGCCGACCGGCATCCGATATTATGCGCTACTTCCGTCAGCGCACCGATACAAAGCCTGAAGCAGAAAGGAGAAGTATCGGCCGAAATAGCGAGTGTCCTTGTGGCAGTGGTAAAAAATACAAGCGATGTTGTACCCGGCATTAAAACCCAATCTAAAGCATAAAAACAAAAATAGGGTAACGTTCGTTACCCTATTTTTTTACTTATCGCAGTAGTTCAGCGAGACAACTTATAGTGTTTTCGCAAACTCCGGCACCATGACATAGTCTTCATCATCTGAGCATTTAAAATTCTGCTCTTTACCCCAGCGCGTTAATAGCTCATTGTCCGCCATTTTTGCCGTATGCAGGTCAACGGCACGCTCTAAATCCCAACCTTGGTATATCAAGTCAAGCAACGCCTGCACTGTCGTTTCTGACACTTCTCCAATGATGTTGGTGAGCTCATAGGGGTCAGACTCTACATCGAAAAGTAAGTCTTGGGATTCCTTTCCATGGTAGCGAATTAATTTCAAAGGCCCTTTACGGATCATTCGTGCAATGATTGGCGTGCCATCACTTTCGTTATCGATAAGTTCGCTAATCACGTACCTTTCACTATCAACCTCTCCACGATAGATCTCTGAGACCAAACTCTGACCGTCTTGACGACTTGGAGGTTGCGCTCCTGCTAACTCACACAGCGTCGGACCAATGTCTATCAAACTGCTCGGTGACGTCACCTCTTTGGGAGTAATGTTGGTACCAGTGACAAGCATCGGGATCCTCGCCGAGCCTTCAAAGAAGGTATGCTTTCCATAGATTTCACGCTCGCCCATCTGGTCACCATGATCAGAGGTATAAATGAATACATTATCGCGGTCTTGACGCTCACAATAGGCTTCAAATGCGGATTTGACCATACCAACCTGAGTATCAATTTGTTCTACCATTCCACAATAAGCAGCGCGAATGTCGAGCACTTTGGACTCCTCAACCGTATTCTTAAAGTGGTCTGTCATATTCTCCAAATCATCAGGCTGATTATGGAAGCTATGCGGCAACTTAACGCGCGGGCGGTATTTATCAAAAAGCGCTTCCGGACAGACGTAAGTACAGTGAGGACCATAAGTGCCGACAACAATCAGCTGGGGTTTTTCATGATCTTGCTGCATGTACTCGATGGCTGTTCTAACCACTTTTTTGTCATACTCAAGGATCGGTGATATGCCCCCTTTCGCCACTTCTAACGAACCTGGAATCGTCAATGAGTCTGCAAAGTCTCCAATCTCACTCTCTATCCAATCTTCACGCGACCACGCCCACATAGATGGAAGGAAATCGCCTAGAATTCTTTTCGTAAAACCGTGCCTTTGGTTATAGCCCAAAAAGTGCATTCTTCCACACAGTACGGTTTCATACCCCTCCGCTCCCAGTGAATGAGCGAATGTGGCCTGATCATCTGCAATCGTACAAAGATTGGTAAATGTCCCAGTTTGACTTGAATGCTTGCCCGTCATCAATGATAGACGTGCAGGCACGCAAAGAGGATTTGGCGTATAAGCGCTTGTGAAATTGACTCCTTCTTGCGCCATAGTGTCCAAAACAGGGGTCTCTACTCTCTCTTGCTCTACCTGAGGACTAGAGCCCAAGTACATACCGTTATGTTGGTCACTAAGAAATACCAGAATGTTAGGTTTTCGGTTTGTTGTCATCGTCTAGTTAACCTCAGTTTGGTAAAGTTGAGAGCTTGTACACTCTAGTGGTAATAAATCATCGGAATTCGGCCCAACCAAGAACGTGACCGCCGATTTTGGATTGACATAATCAGCGATGGTTTCAAAGTAGCCCAATCCATCAATATCCACTTCAAATTCAACATGACGGCTGCTGCACGCTTCGATATCAACACGTTCAAAACCAATCAGCTCTTTCTCTGGGCGAGTACAGCTTGAATATGCTCTAGAAAAATAGAGCTGGCAGATTTCCGTTGCCTTTATCGGTGATAAATTTGAAAGAGTAAATCCAATTTTCACTTTACCACCAGCAATAGACATCAACTCTACATCGCTATAACGAAACTTCGCATAGCTCAAGCCATATCCAAATGGGTACAACGGTACTCTATCAACATCCTTATAGCCGCGATAATCGGCAAAATCTCGCATTTTACCCAGTGGTTTCTTATTGTAGTAAATAGGGATCTGACCCGTAGACTTAGGGAAAGTCATGGTTAACTTACCACTAGGACAAGCCCTACCAAAGAGAAGGTCAGCAACCGCCGCGCCTGTTTCAGTACCACATTGCCAAGCCATCAAATGCGCATCAGCATGGCGAGAGATCGCCTGTGAAGGCATCGGTCTACCGCCGCATTGCACGACAACGAATGGCTTGCCCGTGTTAGCAATGGCCTCAATTGCTTCTTCTTGGCCAGATGGTAGCTTCAACTCAGCAATGTTTCTCGCTTCACCCGAGCTACGATGGCTTTCACCAACACATAGCACCACAACGTCCGCACGATGAGCACACTCCACCCACTCATCGGTAAGCGCACTGTATTCGGTCAACACGTTTTGCTCGCCGATAAGGTCTTTGATTCCTTGGTAAATGGACACCACGTCATCAGACTTGCCGTCTAAACACCAAGAGCCTAAATGCTGTCGCTGAGTATGTGCATGAGGTCCAACGACAGCGACTTTGGTTTCATTTTGGACAAGCGGCAACAAGTTATCGCGGTTTTTCAACAGCACCATACTCTGTTGAGCAAGTTCCTTTGCTCTATTAGTATGTTCAGGTGCACGTTGACACAGCTGAGCTTTCTCTGCGTCCACATAAGGATGCTCAAACAGACCAGCTTCAAATTTTACCGTCAAGACGCGACTAACCGCATCATCAATCTGCTGTATAGTCACCAAACCCGCCTCTAACGCTGTGTGCAGATGGTCTTGGTATGCTTCCGATGTCATGGCCATATCGACGCCAGCGTCCAGCGCCATTGCAGCCGCATGAACCTCATCCCTCGCCACGCGGAAATGATGTAAATCTGAAATAGAGCCCCAATCACTCACCACAAACCCGTCAAATCCATGATCTTTCTTTAGCCAACCGTTGATCAAGTCCTTAGATGATGTCACCGGAGTTCCACCTAAGTCATTGAATCCCGACATAAAGGTCTTTACGCCAGCATTAATAGCGGCTTTAAAAGGAGGAAGGTAAACATTAGCTAGGGTGTTTTCTGATATTTCAGTTGTATCGTAGTCGCACCCGCTTTCAGAAGCCCCATAACCAACAAAGTGTTTGGCACAGCTAACTAGGCTGCTAGGGGATGCCAAATCATCCCCTTGGAAGCCTTTAACAACAGCAGCGGCCATAGCACCATTCAAAAGTGGGTCTTCACCAAAGCTTTCAATCACTCGGCCCCAGCGAGGGTCTCGTACAACATCCATCATCGGCGCAAAAGTCCAATTGATGCCAAGAGAAGAGGCTTCTAGAGCAACATCGCGGTATGCATCGGTTACCAACGATGCATTCCAAGAACAAGACTGAGCCAACGGAATAGGCAAAACGGTAGACTGACCATAGATAACATCACGGGCAAAGATAACCGGAATACCTAGACGGCTCTGCTCCACGGCAACTCTTTGGATCTCATTGATTTGCTCTGGGTCGACGGTTTCCCCTGGAGCGTTGCCAGCCCATGCTGTATCAGCAAGAATTCGCGATCCAACCAAACCACTGCGGACTTGGCTCAAATATTCTTGTTTCTTACTGTCATACTCCAGCATAGGCGATTGACAGAGTTGACCAATTTTCTCCTCCAGTGACATCAGAGAAAGTAACGAGCTAACACGCTCTTCAGTGGATAAATCAGGGTTGTTGTAATTTAGTGTCATCATCTTCTCAAATCTTACTTTAACTGATAGTCAAATGCTTCTGTCAATAACTCAGCGGTACTTTCTGCAACAGAGGTGTCCGCTTTAGCAATGGCGCGGTTATATCTCAACTTTGCGGCTTCAAGAACATACTTGTTGTCTAACTCAAGATAAACATCGATAAAGCTATCAAGTTGTTCGTTGGTCATTTTGCCGATAATCTCTTTCGGCTTTGGCTGTGATTCATAATAAAAGCTAGGCTTAGGCTTCATGCCACTTTGTTCCCACGCTTCGATTACTTGCTGATAACCACCGACATAGTCTTCATCAATCCTCAGCTCGATTTTGTCTAGACCTTTTAATGCCTCAATATAATTGCCATCATGTTCTTGAGCTTGCGCATGATGAAAGTAATTAGCCGTCTGCTGGTACACTTTTGCATAAGCACTAATATAAGTAACGGCAACAAACAGAGTTAATAAAATGAGTTTCTTCATAATAAACCTACTTAATACCCACACCAGTAAATGCTTTTACAAAGTTCTTTTGTAAGAAGAAGAACACAATAACAACAGGCAACGCTATCATAGTGGTCATTGCCCACAATTGTTCCACGTTGGCCGCTGGGACCTCGGTTTGGAAGTTATATAAAGCAAGCTGTAACGTCATGAGCGAATCGTCTCTTACATAGAGTAAAGGATTCATAAAGTCGTTCCAGGTATTCATAAAGGTCAGCACGCCAACAGTTGAAAGCGCCGGCTTAATCATAGGAAGAATAATTTTCCAGAAAATTCTAAATTCAGACGCACCGTCGATTCTTGCAGCCTCTAAGTATGCATTATCAATTTGCTTCATAAACTGCACCATAAGAAACACATTATATGCACTAATTGCGGATGGAATAATTAGCACTCGATAGGTATTTATCCAGCCCCAGTCATACATCATCATATAGGTTGGGATAGTAAATAGGATTGCTGGAATCATCATTGATGCCAAGATGATTTTCAGCCAGAACTCTCTACTTGGTAAGTTCGTTTTTACTATCGCAAAGGCAACCATCGCTGAAAACAGTGTGTTCATGATAGTTACAGTGACAGAGATAAAGATAGTATTAAAAAATATACGACCCAGATTCACAGACTTAATGACATCAATATACCCTGTCAATGAGATTGCCTTTGGCAAAGCCGTTGGGTAGTGAAGAATGTCACTTCCATCCTTAAATGAATTCATGATCATATAGAAAAATGGATAAAGCACGATAATACTAGCAAAGCTTAGCAAACCTAATATTAGAATTTGATTATTGTTTACTTTCATGAATTAGAGTCCTTAGTGGTAATCTTTAGTTGAAGCATTGTCAGCATGTAGATAATTGCCGCAAGTAATAGACCGATAGTAGAAGCCGCGCCCATTTCCATCTGTGCAAAACCCGTGTCATATAGATATACAACTGGCGTTAGTGCCGACTGATACGCTCCCCCTTTAAGGTCAAAGTTCATGAATATTTCTGTAAACATCTGAAGGCCATTAATAATATTAATAGTCATAACAAATATGATCTGATTCTTAATCATAGGAATCGTTATCTTGGTAACTTTTCTCCACCATGAAGCACCATCAATATCGGCGGCTTCATAAAGCGACTTATTGATGCTTGCAATGCCGCCCAGAAAAATAATCATTTGTACACCAAACCACTTCCATGAACTGAACACAGCAATGATTGGCATTGGTAGCCACTGGTCAAACTTCCAAAACACCGGCTCATCAATGACACCAAGCTGAGCCATCCCCGTTTGAACTGGGCCGGATGGGCCTGAGATAAAGTCAAAGGCGATCATCGCCACAGTGATCGAAGTAATTACTGGGATAAACATGACCGTGCGGAACAGTCCTCCTAGAAACTTCACTTCGTTAAGCAGTAGTGCTAGCGATAACGCGATAACAAAGCTCAAGGATACGAAAATCACTTGATTGAACAGAACATTCAATAACGACTTCCAAAACATCCAATCCAAAGCAATGTTTATCCAATTCCCAAACCCAATGAACTTCGTCTCTTCCGGGTTGAGAATATTGATACTCAGAAAGCTACTTTCAAAAGATAGAAATAGTGGGTATACCAAGAACACAACAAAAAACAGTAGCCAAGGCAACAAGAAAACGTAGCTCCAAAAATTGGTTCTCATATGATTGATCATTAGTTCTTCCCCTTACCCAATACTTGATTGGCATTTCTTACCGCACTCTCGAGCCCCTGCTCAGGCGTCATTTGGTTATTTAAAACAACCTTGGTGTAGGTATCTAAGATGACGCCCGCAACATCTCCAGCTTGCAAAAATGGTTCGCTAATTTTCGTGGTGTTCAGTTGCTCGACAAAAGGTTTCACGCCTGGGCTTTGATAGTAAGGCTTATCCACTAGTGTGGTTAAGACCGGAAGTTGACCAAGGTACATATTCGCTTTGTGGTTCATGTCATCTTCCATCAGCATTTGAACCATCTTCCAGGAATAGTCTTCTTGCATTCGCGTTCCTTTAAAAATCATCAAAGCTCTACCATCAAGTGTTGAATAGCTCGGCTCACCTTCCTTAAACGTTGGGATTGGTGCTAACGCAACGTCCTCTCCAACAACCATTGGCCTGCCCGCCGCTGAATCCAATAAGTTTTTCCAACCAAATCCGTACTGTGGCCACATACCAATTGAGCGAGAGAAAAAGTTTTTCTCCATTGTCACTGGCGAGTTCGCTTGGACATCCTTCATCATTGTCAAAAACAACTCGAAGTTAGCACCTTGCTTGTCAAACTCGATGGACGTGCCGTATTTATTAAGCAAACCATAATCACCAGAGTTAAAGTTGTAATAAAGCTGAGCTAACATTCCCCAGTACCAGTTCCCTGCGGAAAGCTGCTCATTCCACATGACCGAACCATAAACAGGTGTTCCGTCCTTTCTTCGCGGTAATTGAGAGATGGCTTGCGATGCTTCTATATACTCATCCCAAGTGGTAGGCGGAGAGTCTGGATCAAGACCCGCTTCAACAAATAACTCTTTGTTGTATATCATCAACTGAGTCGTTGCATTCCATGGAACATAGAAGTTTCGACCGAAGTTCTTTACTAGAAAGTTAGGCGCAATTTTGCTCTCCAGCTGCTTGAAATCGTCAAACGATTGATACGATACCAGTAGACCCAATTTCGCGAGTTTGGCAGGTTGGTATCCAAAAACCCCAGCATAAAGATTTGGCGTATCACCCGCTGCGATCCTCGTATCGATGTTCATATCGTTAGATACAACGACCTCGACATTAGGATAACGATGATTGAACTCTGGGATTGCTATTTCATTAAAGAAACTAATGTAGTCTCCTGCAGGCGGCACCATAATATCGATCTTGGTTCGCTCGTTTGTTGCTGTTGCTGTTGCTGTTGCTGTTGCTGTTAAACTAGCGAACATAAGTAGGGAGGTAAGCCACTTCGTCATAATATTCACCTTAAAATGTTTCTCGTCTAATTAGTTCCGCTTGTAACATTCGCATGCTATCTAACCCCTTTTCGCCATTGATGGCATCGAGAACAAGGGTTGCGGCCTGAACACCCATTTTGTATTTGTCGTGACATACGGTTGTAAGCCTTGGCACAATCAGGTTGGCCATTTGAATGTCATCAAATCCCACTAAACGCATATCTGTTGGAATCGAAATGTTGTGCTTATTTGCAGCTCTAATGATTCCAATTGCCATTTCATCGTTACTCGAAAAGATCGCTTTAGGTGTTGTCCTTTTAAAAAGTTGGTCTGCTTTCTCATAGGCTATTTCATCTTCAAATTCAGCATTAATAATGCACTCCTTTTTAATGCTAATATTGAAATACCCTAGAGCAGACAAATACCCTGCCAACCTCTTTTGACTATCGTAACTATTCTCTGGACCAGAGAAAAAATACACTTCACTTTCACCACTATTAATAAGCTCTTTAACCGCTAAGAAAGAACCCCCAAAGTTATCAATAAGCAGTGAGTAAACGTTGTCGGAATGAATTTCTCTATCGAGAACAACAAAGGGAAGTAGCTCCGATGCTTTATTGATTATTACTTCATCAGGTATTTCACTAGAGAGAATAATTGCACCATCGATATACTCATTGTTCAGGTATCGTTCTAATGTACCCGGTTCTTGGTTCGACAAGCTTAGTGCCATGACATCATAACCTTTAGCATGCAGTTGTTTCTCAATGCCTTTTACGACCTTACTGTAGACTGGGCCGTACCAAGAATTAAAAAATAGACCTACACACTTATTGTTATTGCTCTGTGTTAACTTCTTTACCCTTTCTGGGTAATAACCAAGTTCATTCGCGACATCAATTATTCTTGCTCGTGTATCCTTTCTAACTTTTTCGCCACCATTTAGAGCATACGACACAGTAGAGATAGATACGTTGGCATTCTTCGCGACATCTTTAATTGTAGCTTTCATTGCAAACCTCAAGTTGGGGCTTATTCAGCCCCAAATAAAACTAAAGAACTATGGTTAGTTGATTGCTAACATCAGAAAGCTTATCTTTGATAGCACTATCAATGATTGCCCCGCCCTTTCTGTATCTATTGCTTGTTAATGAAAACTCTACATCTGATCCGTTGAGTGTAATTCTTCTCGGTGTATGCTCCCCTCGCTCCGCCACGATCTTTATAGAAACAGGTTTACCAAACAGATCGAACCGTATTGCAACGTTACCTAGGTCACGGCTGACCACCGGATCTAACACTAGGTTTCCATTCTCGTAGCGTATCCCCAATACATTTGAAATGATTTGGTTGATATAGATACCTGGCCCACTAGAATAGATTCTCCAACCGCCTTTTACGCCCACTTTGCCCGCTTTTAAATCTCCGTAACCTTCATAGGCTTCGTATCGATTATTGAAAGCAGCATCAGAACTGGAAAAATAGCTATTTGCTTGACGCAGCATCGCATTTTCCACTTCATCTTTAATCCCCATAGGAATTAACTTGAACACATTGTCATAAAGGTCTTTAGCATTACCAAGCTTGCACAAAGCTTCAATAAAACGGATATGCGCATGAACATAGTTAAGGCCGATCTCTCTACCTAAGTTTGCCGCCAACTCCGCTCGTTTAAAGTACGTTTGCTTACCACCTTCGTATTTCGCTAATTTATCCATCAAGCGAACACCATCTGGGTACAAGAGCTTTTCTTTAATAAGCTCTAGGTTATATTCGGCTTGTTCTTTAGAGAACAGCTCGGCAATAATAGAACGGTTAGCCGGTAGTAGCCGATACTCAATACCCGTTGTTTGGTCCGCAGGGTGAAGCAAGTAGTTTATTTTGTTCTCATTGAAATCTTCGACATGGATAAAGCCCGCAACGATGTCATCTTTTAGAAGGTATCGCTGATAGTCATCGTGCATTCCCGATGCTAGCTCATTGATTCTTTGGCAAAGCTCAGAGAACTCACCTTTCACAGCTTCATTAGAAACAAATGTCTTAAAGGTCTGTAATGTAAGAGGAATCGTCCAACCACTTACCATCTTTTCTCGCAAGCTTTGATTAGCAGGCTGTAAAGTATCATCCCAGTCACCATCGCCGTAACTTGATAAAAAGCTCCCTTCGATTAGGTTTGCTTCAATATGATCGATCTGCTTGACCACGTGATCGTAGAGAGTAGCATCACTTGCGATATAGCTGTGTCCAGCGGCTTCGGTACTATAAGGCACCTTCATTTTTAAGATATCAGCATCACCCGTCGCGGCAATATAATCTGCAAGTGCTTTCAGCGGCCAAACAACAACATCCCCATGAGATTCATCATGCTGAATTGACTTAAACGCATCAAACATAAACCACTGTGGCCATGTCCCTGTTTCGAGATACTGATGCGCGTATATTTTACAAAGCACACTCTTCGCCTTCTCAAATTTACCAAGGCTCATAAAGAACTCGAACGGCCCCTGAGATGCATCACGCGTTCCCCATGCAGCACCAGAGTATTGCTCTAAGCCGTGAGGAGAGCTGTAGTGAACAAGCGCGTTATGAGTAAACCAGTGCACCGCTTGGTTTAGCTTCTTACCCTTCGCTTCTTCGTTTTCGATAAGAACATCGAAATGATTTGTCAGCTCGTCCAGAGCTTGCTCCGAACAGGCTGTTTCTGTCGCATGGAACAAGAAGTCTGCTGGCTCATCTAAAGGCTGGTTTGCTTCAATAAGTAAGCTTTCTTTTTGTGCCACACTCCCCTGGTAGATTAAGTACTCTTCACTTTGATTTTCGCTATTAACCACGGTATCGACATAATTAAAGCCCGACGTTGCAGAGATCTTAAACGTCAAATTCGGGTTAATCTCATCCAGTAGTTCGTTACTGCCAGACACAACCGTCTGCAAATTATCATTTTTGGCTACCGATACCACTGACTCTGATTCATGGTTTCCATGGACTAGGTGATGCGTAACTTCAATATCTAGAGCGTCGTCGAATCCATAAGCTTCGATGTCCAATTGAACCTTAGTGTCACTACTGCAAGCAAAAGAGCGAACGACAATCATCCCACCAACCACTTTATAGAACCAAGTAGCGCAAGTACGTGATACCGCAAACGCAGAACAAAGGTCTAAAACGTAACGCTGTCCATTGAGCTTCACTCGAATACGTTGACCGGTGTTTTTGTGGTAGTTCAGTGCGTTTCGGTTAACGCTCATCATTTTTTGGAAAGAAGTATTCCCAACACAAAGCTGAGAATTGAACACACCAAACATATAATTGGTCGAGCACATCACTTCTTTTGAATGATCAAAATCGCTTCCCGTCAATATAATGTGTCCAGTTGGACGCTCTTGTTTGGTCTCCTTGGCTTGCAATGTCACATAAGTACCTGAAGCTTCGAAGAACGACAGTAACTCTCCCGCTTCATATTCCTCAAGCTCACGAGAATCAAACCATTCGGCCAAATCCGCTTCTGTCATCTCCTCACCAACCAATGATGGTATGGTCTTCATGCATGAAGCCTGTAGAGCGTTGTTGTCCACAACGACAGGCGACTCTGCAAATGTAATCGGAGCAAGCTCAGAAGGCTGAGAACGATTCTGAACGGGCAAATCATCAACAAAACTAAAATAAAACTGCGTTTGTTTTCGCTGCTCTGCTTCTAGTGTGAAAGAAGGCGTTTGCAACGCAGCATAGGCCATCTCATATTGATACACTTCATTGGCAAGCTGCGGTTTCTCAAGTGCCACCGGAATACCAGTCTGCTTATACTCAGTGCCAAAAAACTGAAATGCATCGGTACTGAAGCTTTCAGCCTTGGAAGAACACCCCACCTGGATAGCAGGGTTCTTTCCTTCCTGACTGATGTTCTGACGACAACTGATCACCCACCCCAGCTCCGTCATGATCGATTGCTGGTCTAAATATTGGCTGCAATATGCTTCATTGGTTTTCACTTGCTCGGGGTCAGCAAGCCCAATATCTTGCCCATAAGTAATATCGCACTCTATCGAAGTGCCTGAACAATTGAAAAGCTCTACTGCAAAGAAACCCGTCGTAGTTTCACCGTCCAAGTTAAGCACAGTTTGGACTTGCAAACCTTCAAAGTCAGATACCCATACAAGTGATTCAGTCAAACGTGCAAACTTGGTCGAGGGATCATTGAACAAATCCAATAACTTGTAAGTTCCATCTTCATTTTTAATTCGTACGAAGATGCTGGTCAGTGATCTTTCACCATCTGGTGTATTAAATAACGACAGTTGAATATCACGAACGAAAATACTTTTAATTGTATTCTCACGATTTAGTTGAACGGAAACCTTGCCTTCTTCCAGACAAACATTATTCCTAATTGGCGCATTCATAATTAACTCTCTAGTAGATCTTTGTTTTGTTGGAAGTATAGGTTTTCGTTTTCAATGTCATCATTTTTAAATAAGTGGCTTTTTTCCACATCAAAATAAACAAACACTCTATCTTCCACATTGAACTCGTTTGTAGAGAATGGCATCTTACAAACGATTTCTTCTCCGAACACTTCAATGTGATAAAGCAACTCTGAACCTAGTCGTTCTATCGCTTTAATTTCTGCAGGGTATTGGTGTGTCTCAGATTTCGCTTCTGATAAATAGATATCTTCTGGTCTAATACCAAAAGCGACACCTTGATTACTATCTACTGCCGGTTGCAAAACTTTCTCAGCTCTTGCATCTAGCGCGATAGCATAACCACTATGAGTGAAGTAACATTTACCAGAGTCAAAGCTTAGTGCGCCTTCAATAACATTCATTGCCGGCGAGCCTATAAATTCGGCAACGAATCTATTCTTAGGGTTGTGATAAAGTTTCATTGGGCTATCAATCTGCATCACTCGACCGCGATTTAAAATGCATACTCGATCACCCATCGTCATGGCTTCAACCTGATCATGTGTTACGTAGATCATCGTTGCTGGTCGGCCACTGTCTTTTAACTGTTGATGCAGCTTTGTAATCCTCATACGCATAGCGACACGAAGCTTAGCATCTAGGTTAGATAGCGGCTCATCAAATAAGAACACTTCTGGCTTTCGAACCATAGCTCGGCCAACGGCAACTCGTTGACACTGCCCTCCCGACATTTGACTAGGCTTACGGTCTAAGAGCTCTGAGATTTCAAGAAGCTGAGCTGCCTCTTTTACTCGTCTTTCAATTTCATCCTTTGGCTTCCTCGCGGTCTCAAGACCAAATGCCATATTTTCATATGCCGTCATATGAGGGTACAAAGCATAGTTTTGGAATACCATGGCGATACCACGATCTTTTGGAGCGAGGTCATTACACACAGTGCCACCAATAGAAAGGTTCCCATCGCTGATCTCCTCAAGCCCAGCAACCATTCTCAGCATCGTGGATTTAGCGCACCCAGATGGACCTACCAACACCATGAACTCACCATCTTCAATGTCGATGGATACGTCATGAATCGCGTGAAATCCATTCTCATAAACTTTATTAATTCTTTCTAGCGTTACACTGGCCATTTAGAAATCTCTCAGTTATGACTAATCTTACCGTCTGGGATTGTTATTCTTAGTTAGTTTTCACTCAATGTTGATGGCGCAATTGTACGGGGTAGAATCGAATAAATTCGTGATCGTTTCGACTTTTTCGATTTGCGATAATTAATACATCGATCAAGATCACATTCAAAGAGCAACTATATAAAACACACCCCGTCAATATATTTAAAACAATAAACCAGTGTTACAAAGCATTGCTGTTCGTTTCCAATTAATTCTTATATTGCATTTACAAAAAAGACTGAAACTTTAACCTCGACTTTTATCACATCAGTTTCAATTAAAATCGAAACAATCGAAAATGAAATAATATTTTCTCCTTATAAATCTTATTTCGATACATTGTGTATATCTAACACCAACCACATGTCATTAACCTTTAGTGCGAACATATCAACAACCATTAACGTACAGGTCGAGCATGAAACTGAAGTTCTTAAGCATTATTCCTATCTATCTTATTGTTTCTCCACTTACTATCGCAGAGGAGAACAATCAAACAAATGTTCCAATGACACCAAGTGAAATCACATCTATAGAAGGCGACTTATCAGACCTGTCGTCCACAGCACCACTACCTAACAATTACTACCCTTTGCTAGACGAAGGTGTGGTCAAAGGTTCCGCCTATGCCAGTGCACGACTCGGCGGTGACCTCCTCTTCAACGATGACATTGGTAATGTTGCCTGGTGGAACCTTTTTAAGATGGGTGCAGACTTCGAATTTATGTTGAGTGAGTACTTCTCATTTTTAATCGGTGGTGAAGCTAGATACGGTTGGGGGGGCGTTGATACGTTTGACGGACCTGCTTTTGGTAACTCAAACACCGACGTCGATCGCTTCCAATTTGGTGTTAGGTCGGATCTCGGTATCACTACCTATGGTAAACAATGTGGAACCGTCGACGCCTATATAGGATTTGGTGACATAGCAAAAGAGCATGGTCTAGAAGCCGAAATGGACGAATTGGCATGTAAAGAAAACATTTGGAACCATATGTATGCCTATGACAATTTTGATATTGGTGGTTCCTACGATAGAGAAACTAACTCTTGGGGCCTCGGAGGCTCAATCACACTTGGGCAATTTGTCTTTGGCGGTGCTTATGCTGATATACGCAAAACGAACTCATATGGTGAGGACGTCATCGTAGACTATGATGAGAATGACAAAAAAGCGGGCACCGTCGGTGTTATTTGGCGTGCGAACCAATTAACAACAGCAGCCAAGTATTCCATTGCTAAGCACCAAACAGATAATGCAGCAAAAGAGAGTTGCAAAACGGATGGATACGCGTTGGGTGTTGCTTATGACTTCACTCAAAACCTAAACGTTGCTACCACCTACAACGAAGTCAACACGAACAAAAGCACATGCCAAATACCAGAGAACGACAAATGGTTTACTCTTGGACTGGCATACCACTTAAACAAAAACATCGAGCTCGTTACTGAATACAAGGGTGCGGTAAACGATACCAATAAGTTATTTTTCCGTGCCAATGTGAACTTCTAACTAAATGCTTACCCTATTGATTATCTAGATACCTAATTAACTCTAATATATTAATGTTTATTTCATTAATCGTTATTGATTAAAAATGAACTTTAGAGTCAATTGGAAAAGTTCAAACGACCAAACAGCAGTACCAAGCTAGAAACTTTGCACTAAAAGCAACAAACTTAAACAATTCTGGGGAATTTAAACTAATGGAATATGGGAAACACAAATATTCAAAGCTAACAAAGTCTATAATGGGTGTAGTAGCAACACCACTACTTTTATCCACTATTTCTATGCCAGTCCAAGCAGAAGTAGCTGTCGAAAAACCCAATGTAGTACTAATTTTCGTTGATGATTTAGGTTGGGGAGATCCCGGTTTCCTTGGGGCTACTGACCTAAGAACACCAAACATGGACAAAATTGCTGCGAATGGGGTTAATTTCACTCAAGGCTATGTGACTTCTTCCATTTGTGGTCCGTCAAGAGCAGGACTCTTAACCGGAGTTTACCAACAGCGCTTAGGTAGTGCCGAGAATATTCCCGAAGACCACTACCCCACTAAAGAAGGCAACAGAGCCGGTATTCCACTTTCACAACCTATGCTCCAGGAAATTCTCAAAGAGCAAGGCTATCGCACCGGTGCAATCGGTAAATGGCATGTTGGCTTAGCGGAAGAAAAGCGCCCGAACAACCGAGGGTTCGATTATTTCTATGGTTTCCTTAATGGCTCACACTCCTACTACAAAAGTGGCTTTGAATTTGGTGACAACCATGAATACTGGCCAATCTTTAGAAACACGGAAATGGTTGAATTTGAAGGCTATACGACTGAAGTATTTAGCCAAGAAGCAGTGAACTTTATTGAAACAAGTAAAGATGACCAACCATTCTTCCTTTATGTTGCCTACAATGCCGTTCACTACCCTTGGGAAGTACCTCAACCTTATATCGATAAAATGGATCATATCGAGGAAGAAAATCGCAGAAAGTTTGGGGGGATGGTACTCGCTCTAGATGAGGGAATTGGCCAAATTGTTGATTCACTCGAAGAGCAAGGCAAACTAGAGAATACCGCTATATTTGTTATTAGCGATAATGGTTCCCCTCGTCCAAACCCAAAGGCATTGGAAAGAGACTCCAATTTATCGAACACAGGAGGCTTGCGAGGTTATAAAGGAACCAACTATGAAGGTGGTATTCGTGTACCGTATATCATGAGTTGGCCAAATGTTGTACCTGCCAATATAACCTACGATCTCCCGGTAAGTACGCTTGATGTAGCAAAAACGGTGACGACATATCTTGGTATTGAGAACCCACCTAAGGGTCATGAATTTGATGGTGTGGACCTTGTACCTTTTGTTAATGGCGAGCGAAATGGCGAGCGCCCCCACGACACAATGTACTGGCGCAGGGCTGACGATTACGCGATTCGAATCGGAGATTGGAAGCTTGCGTACAATACTTATGAGCAAACTGGGGAAGCGGAGTTATTCAATCTTTCCTCTGACATGTATGAACGCAGTGATCTCTCTGCTCGTTACCCAGAAAAGAAGGAAGAGTTACAAGCCAAGTTTGATGAGTGGGATCACAGCTTGCCCCAGTCACTTGCTAAGCCAGAACTTCCAACGAACAGAAATCATAACTTCGGCAAGTAATAAATCAATCAAATAAAAAACAGAGGGACTGATTTACGGATTGAGTCCCTCTTTATAGCAAATACTATCGTTAGCATTGAAGGTAAGAGTTTGTGAATAAAAATATACATATTATGGCAAAACCAACAAGTCACATTTGCAATATATCTTGTGACTATTGTTTTTATTTACAAAAAGGTGAAACAACCCTATCTAATTGTAATAAATTGATGACCGACGAAACACTCAGGGTATATATAAAGAACTATATAGAACAAACTCCATCCAATACGGTCGAGTTTACTTGGCAAGGAGGAGAACCTACGCTCGCTGGACTAGAATTCTTTAAAAGAGTGGTTGAGATACAGAATCAATACTCTGTCAATAAAGTGATTAGAAATAGTCTGCAAACAAATGGCCTAATAATTAATGAAAGCTGGGCAATGTTCCTTAAAGAACACAACTTCCTTGTTGGTTTATCTTGTGATGGACCTGAACATATTCATGATAGATACCGTAAGAACAAGTCTGGTAGTTCAGGAACTCATAAGCAAGTCATTGCAACAATCCATCTTCTTAAAAAGTACGGTGTAGAATTTAATCTCTTGTGCGTGGTGACAGACTATTCGTGTAAATATGGTAATGAAATCTATCAATACTTCGTTGAAGATTTGAAGGTAAAACATCTTCAATTCATACCAATTGTAGAACACAAGCATGTGATGACTGGTGAGTTGATAGTACCCTGCTCAAAATCATTATCTGAAGTAACGAGCTGGTCAGTGCCGAGCAAGTGCTACGGGGAATTTTTGAAAGATGTTTTCAACTGCTGGATAAAACGGGATGTTGGTACAGTTTTTGTTCAGATCTTTGATAGCACTTTAGCAGCATGGGTTGGTGATGTACCCTCAATGTGTGTAATGCAACCAAGCTGCGGTGACTCTCTCATTATGGAAAGTAATGGTGATATCTACAATTGTGATCATTTTGTCTACCCCGAATATCGGCTTGGTTCTATCTCTAACTTAGAGACCTGCCTGGAATTAAATGAAAAGCGCATCGCTTTTAACAAGTTAAAGCCTAACCTTGGTGAAAAGTGTCAAAAGTGCCTATATAAGTTTGCTTGCCAAGGGGGCTGTCCAAAACATCGAGTTCCAATGGGCAGTGATCAGCATAACTTTCTATGTGAAGGGTACAAGGCATTTTTCGGCCATGTGGCGCCATATATGGACTTCATGGCTTCTTTAATTAAACGTCAATATAGTCCAAGTCTGATCATGGATTACCTTACTCATTTACCTCAATTGGGCGATCGTTGATAGAACATTCCGGATAAAGCTATAGAGGGTTAAGTTACATTGAGACGAATACTTAGCCCATCATCTTCGTTTGAACATGGTGATGGTTGGCGACGCGTTGTATGGTGAGAAGGCTGATCGACTGCATTTGCATGCGGAGCGGTTGGAGCTTGATATCCTTATAGTAAGGAGCGATTGGTGTTTCAGGTTGATAGTGAGTTTTAGAATTGATTTAGTTGTGAAGGTAGTTAGAAACAGATACCGTCTTCTAACTACTTTGTTCTCGTGAACTTTAAAATATCTTAAAACTCATAACTGACTGAACCAGCAAGTTTATTATTGCTTCCATAATCGTCTTCAGAAAGCATACCGAAGAAATTAAACGATGCATTTTTGTTTATCTTGTAACTGAAGCCAAGTCCGCCCCAGTAACCGCTGTAATTATCCGAACCAATCGAGCCGCCAGCAAATCCGAGCACGCTCCAATCCGAACCATCGATTGGACGAACACCAAACATTCCCAAATAACCACCATGACTTTGGCTTCGCATCAATACGTATTCGTTATCAACTTCTTCTGAATGCATCGCCATTTTTCCATCGTTGTAACTGTAGCCCGCCATGGGAAATAGCATCCACCCTGCTGGCGAAACATCAAAATAACTTAGAGGGATATAAGTACCGATACTGTAATTGTTGCGATAGCTATCATTTTCATAGTCGGTGCGACTAAAATTGAAATTCAGGATACCTAGATCAAATAACCATGACCCGCCCAAGCGCCACTCTCCGGTGTCATTGTATCGCGCGTTGATCATCCTCGCTTCATCAAGGCCAATGGATCCTGAAACAAACGCAGAGTCAGAATAGCCTGCTCCTATTTTTGTCACAATCTTAGTTGGGTCTTCATGATGCTTTTCTTCAGCAGAAACTCCAGTTACTAGCAACAAACCGACGACCGTCACAAAGCCAAAAGCTCTGACCATCGATGAAAATAGACCATTCTTTTTCATAACACTTTCTTTCTCATTAAAAATAAAAATGCCTCCCACAACAGTGAGAGGCCAAGTACGGATAGCTCACTAAGTTAGTATGCGTAGCTGATACTTAAGATATGAATGCGATTGGAATCTACACTGCCGATAAAATAAGGGACTAATTCAAAAGGACCAGAGTAAGTCACATCTTGAGTGCCTATATTTCGATATTGGTATGCAATACCGATTCGATGTCCATTTGAGCGCTCTTTTTCTGCACCCAGACCTACCGACCAGTTGGCACCGATTGGCAGCGCGGGAGTCATATTGTCAGTGTCGTACATTTTAGAGTCATAACGGATACCACCTTGGTAGACCCAATCATTTTGAGAGTACTCGAGCGCTGTACCTAAGCTATAAACGTCGTTTGCTGCATCATCAAACTGTGACCAAAATTCAACACCCGTCATCGCTTTGAAGGTCAATTCATCGGAGATTTTATGTTGAAGACCAAAATCCGCACGAGAAGGCCAAGTTGCAGAATCTAGATATAGATCGGTTCCCTTTATGCCGATATCACTTAAGTCATGCTTCACTTGGTGTTTGTAGTTTGCTGATAGGAAGGTCGAATCTGAAATGTCATACATCGCTGAGAGTACAAAACTAGCCGCGGTAGAATTGCCATCGTTCGCAATAAGCTGCGGAGCACCATTTGTATCAATTGACGTCATCAAGTGCTGGATAACCAACGCTCCACCCAATGAGAAACTCTCATTAACTTGATAACCTGCTGCCAATTGAAGATTGAGTGCTTCCTGAGATATAGCGTCTATCGCTCCTAGGCCAATAAGCCCATTGCTGTAGTTTAAGCCTAAACCACCATCACCATGAAGAGATGCGCCCAATACCCAACTGTCATTCACGCGCTGAGCATAAGCCAAACTAGGCACGAAAGAGTCAGCAGTACCACGCGTAGAAACCTCGGTACCCATTTTGCCATTATGCACAGTTTCAGCATTTAAATATTGAATACCAATAGAAAAACTATTGTCCTCGATCATCGTTAAACCTGCTGGGCTAGTTATCACAGCACTCGCATCGGTACGGTTGGATGAATTTCCTACTCCAGCAGAAGATACGCTATCAAAGGTAGCGACTTCGTGCAGTAAGATACCACCAGCAAAAGTGGGCGAAGAGAAGGTCACAGCCAAGCAGACTACCAATAGTTTTTTGTTCATCGTTTGCTACTCACGGATTGAGGGATGCAAATCATAATCAAATAAGTGACACTGAAGTGCACTCTGAGTGCATGGTAATGGGTATTAACAAACGGCGATGTAAACAAGCACCCATAGCAAGTCGAATCCTAAAAGAAGATGCAAAGCATAAGCAACGTTTATGTTTTATATAACCAACGACTTATGTATTCAGCGTATGCTCCCTATTATAATGGCAGAATCACAATCCCAAGTTGCTAAGGACTAGCGCTCATTCTTTTTTGAGAGACCAAAAATGTCAGTCCAGAGCATGCTAAAAAAGATATACCGCACTAGTGATGAGCTTGCCGATCAACTCGTCCAACTTGCCTCAATCATTACCATCTCTAAAGGCAAGTTCCTATTATTTCAGCATCAGAACGTCAACGATATCGTTATACCTTTACAGGGCATATTAGGTTTCTATCCCACGATCGATGAGGGTACTAACTTAAAGTACGATCTGATTACGCCAGGTATTCTAATCAATGATGTGCCGTTGATTTTAGGTGAAAGCGCGCAGTCCGATGTACAAGCCGTGACCGACAGTACCGTTATACTTTTGCCCTTTAAAGACGCTCAAGAATTGATGAGTTCTTGTTGTAGCTTTTCAAAAATGGTAAACGTATCTTTAGCGAAAAAGCAGCGCTTTTGCCTAACCATGTTTCGCCTGCGCGGTGAAAAAAATACCGACTTGAAGATTCGTCTAGCGATGGAAACTATCAGTGCAGCAACCTACGATGGATCTATTCCACTTAATATTCTCACTCTCGCTTCACTACTTAATATGTCCAGAAATACTGTCGGTAGCTATATGAGCAAAGCGATTGCAGAAGGTAAAGTTGAAAAACATGAGTTGGGATTTCGTTTGCTTTTAAAGAAACCCATCGCCGCTTAATAATGCGCTAAGTATTAAAATGAAGGAGCGCCAGTGCTTGTACATCAGAAGATATCCGGCGCTCCCTCATACATTTACCTTACTTCAACGCTAAATAAGCACCGAGGGCAATGTGGCTTTAGTTTTAAAGAAATCTAACCTTGTGAGATGCTGGATCACCCCATAACTATCAGTCGGGCAACTGACTTAGAACCTAATTCCAGTTTGGAATCTCTAAAGATCGAATCCCTCAAATTGCAAAGTGCCTGTGAATGCCAAGTTTATGACCGTAGCACCGAGCACCAAGTGAGGAATCATGGTGGTTAAGAACATATATACCTTCCTGTTAGCGCCTCAGCGTTGAGGCGCTAGAAATGACACCAGATAGATTAAACCATCACACATACAGAGGTTGTGCGAATGTCGTGCTTAATGGTGCTGGAAAACTAAAAAACCACCCCTCAAACTTCCACAGTACTTTTGTCAGAGACATTTCCGACCTCCACTTCTGTCATTTCAATACCAAGTAATTCAGCTAAACCTTGCGCGTAGTGACGATCGGCGAGAAGTGCATGTTGAACATGTTTTAACTGGACTTTCCTAGATGCAGAACCAATTGAACGTGCGGTGTTTTCAAACAACCTCTTCTGCTCATTAGGCGTCATGATTCGGAACAGGTTACCCGCTTGCGTAAAGTAATCCGTATCTTCACGGTGATCCCAGTGGTTCGCAGCACCTTCTAGCTCTAGTGCTGGTTCAGCATGCTCGGATTGCTGTGCCCACTCACCGTACTGGTTCGGCTCGTAGCCTTTGGTTGAACCAAAATTGCCATCAACACGCATTGCCCCATCTCTGTGATAACTGTGAACCGGACAACGTGGCGCATTCACTGGAATTTGATGGTGATTAACGCCCAGACGATAGCGCTGCGCATCACCGTAAGCAAATAAGCGACCTTGCAACATGCGGTCTGGAGAGAAGCCAATTCCCGGTACGATAGCTGCTGGGTTAAACGCGGATTGCTCAACCTCGGCAAAGAAGTTTTCAGGATTACGGTTTAATTCAAACTCACCGACTTCAATCAGCGGAAAGCGCGCGTGAGGCCATACTTTTGTGAGATCGAATGGATTAAACTCAACTTCGTCCGCTTCTGACTCCGTCATCACCTGAATTTGCATCGTCCATTTCGGGAACTCTCCATTTTCGATGCTATCGTAGAGATCACGTTGGTGGCTTTCGCGGTCTTGCCCAATCAGTTTCTCTGCTTCTTGATCCGTCAGGTTCTTAATTCCTTGCTGTGTTTTGAAGTGGAACTTCACCCAAACACGTTCGTTGTCTGAATTAATCATACTGAAGGTGTGGCTACCGTAACCATTCATATGACGGTAAGTGGCAGGGAGGCCGCGATCGCTCATCACAATCGTCACTTGATGAAATGCTTCAGGAAGTGACGTCCAAAAATCCCAATTGTTCTCTGCGCTGCGAAGATTGGTTCGCGGATCGCGTTTTACCGCATGGTTCAAGTCCGGAAACTTGAGTGGATCTCGTAAAAAGAATACCGGCGTGTTGTTACCCACTAAATCCCAGTTTCCCTCTTCGGTATAAAACTTAAGTGCAAAACCACGAATATCACGCTCAGCATCGGCGGCTCCTCGCTCACCAGCAACCGTGGTAAATCGAGCAAACAGTTGGGTTGTTTTTCCAATTTCAGAGAAGATGGCCGCCTTCGAGTACTGAGTAATATCGTTAGTTACCGTGAACTTTCCATAAGCCCCAGAGCCTTTCGCATGCATTCGACGCTCAGGGATCACTTCGCGATCAAAATGTGCAAGCTTTTCCAAAAACCAAACATCCTGCAGCAACATTGGACCTCGCTTGCCCGCAGTCATTACATTTTGGTTATGTGCAACAGGACAGCCTGCTGCCGTGGTGAGTTTATTTTTCATTGACTTCGTTCCTTAATGATTGAAAATTATTGCCTACACAAAACTACGCCTTGCTCCGCTGTACGAACATCGGATAAACGGAAGCCGGGTGTCCTAGCTTGATCGCCTCTAACATTGCGGCGAAGTAAGGCATCGCATGCACAAAGAATTTTTTGTATCCAAAACACAGATGATTCAGACCCGGCTCAAGGTCTTCTGTAAATGAAGTGCGTTCTTTTGGGCAACCGCCATTACACATCGGTCTGAAATGACACTCTCGACACTGTTTAGGCAGGGATTTCCATTTGTTTAATCCAAATTCAACTTGTTTTGAAGCGGATGCTACAGCGCCTAAATCTACCGATTCGATATCGCCAACTCGGTGATTCTCATAGCTATAGTGATCACAAGAGTAGATGCTGCCATCATGCTCTAGCATCATTTGTTGACCACACGTTTCCGAATGGAAACACATTTGGCTTGGTTGACCCGCAAGAATGCCGAGCGTGTTCTCAAAAAACTGAATGTGTACTTTTCCCACGTCTTCTTTGCGCCACTCTTCGAATACATCACACAAAAAGTGCCCCCACTGATGTGGAGTCAAAGACCAGTCTTTTTCCCCGCGACGATCGAGGGAGTGCTCAACGCAGGGCTGAAACTGAATCACGTTAGACCCTAACTCTTTTAGCGTCTGGTAGGTCTGCTTACCAAGGTGGGCGTTGCCGTTATGCACAACGGTCAGGGTGTTGAACTGTACTTTGTGTTTTTGCAGCATGGCGAGACCACGTAAGACACGTGAGTAACTGCCATTTCCTTTCACGTCTGGTCGGCCTAAGTTGTGATTAAGTTCATCGCCATCGATGCTAAGTCCGATCAAGAAGTTGTTCTTTTTGAAGAATTTCGCCCATTTCTCATTGATCAACGTTCCATTACTTTGGAAAGTATTGGAGATCGTCATCCCTGAGCGAGCATATTTTTTTTGTAAAGCGACCGCTTTTTCGTAAAACTCAAGACCGCGCAGTGCAGGCTCACCACCTTGCCAACTGAAATCGACAAACTTAATGTGTTTTGGCTGGGCTGCGATGTATTGCTGTACATACGTTTCCAAAAGAGCATCCGACATCTGCATTGTCGCCCCTGGCTGATAGCGCTCTTCTTTTCTCAAGTAGTAACAATAGTGACAGTCTAAGTTACACTTTGAGCCAACAGGCTTAACCAATAGGTGGAATGGGTGTGGTGATGTCATCGTCATATCTGCGCTCCCGTTGGATTTAGGATAATTATCCTTAGGTGGCCTAAATTAGACCACTAGGACATTTCCTAACGAGAGGAGATATGGATTAGAAAGCGGAAGGTAAGTTAAATGAGCTTTCGACTATGCGCCCAGGCAATCAGCTCGGATGCACTAGCCAGTTCAAGTTGTTCAATCATTTTGTATTTATGATACTCGACTGTTTTAGAAGAAATATTGAGCTCCAAAGCCACTTTCTTAGCAGAAAGGCCCTGCGCCAACAGCTTGAGAATATCAACTTGCCTCGCCGTCAAATCTGTCTTTTGCTCAATAATACTTTTCAGCTCATCGGGTATGTAGCGTTCTCCTGCGAGTACCTTGGTCATCGTCGTTGCGAGCTCAAAGCCTGCTTGATGTTTAAGTACATATCCGTCAGCACCATACTGGTACGCTGCCTTAACGATCTCGGGTTCATCATGCATCGATAGGCAAACCAGTTTACTGTTGGGCGAAGTCCGCTTAAGCAGTGAAAGCGTAGTATTTAGCTGCATACCTGGCATAGAAATATCGGTAATGATTAAGTCGGGCTGATGTTTCTTTACTAGCTGAAGTAACTCTGTTGCGTCAACGCCAATCCCTACAACTTGGTGGGTTAAGTCCACTAAGCGGGCAATACCTTCACTGACTATCTGGTGATCATCTGCAATTACGACGGTTGCCATTTATGCCTCACTTGTTGTTATTGATAATTTAACTGTAGTTCCTGCTTTTGGATCATTGCGTTTAATGACCAATTCCCCGCCAATCAATTCCCCTCGCTCAACCATGGATTGAAGACCTAGCGAGGGTGACTGTGTGTATGCTTGTTCTTGGGCAATTCCTATGCCGTCGTCTCGAATAGATAGTTCCATCCCGCCACCACTAACCTGCT
Organism: Vibrio sp. DNB22_10_4; assembly: GCF_052879755.1. NCBI lineage: Bacteria > Pseudomonadati > Pseudomonadota > Gammaproteobacteria > Vibrionales > Vibrionaceae > Vibrio > Vibrio sp. DNB22_10_4. The sequence continues at coordinate 30,499 of NZ_JBNNXW010000004.1, forward strand.
GCAATGTGATGGTGACCGCCGAAGCATTCGCATGTTTCACGATATTGGATAACGCTTCTTGGATAATGCGATAGACATGCAATGAAACATCATTAGTAAAAGAGATATCGTCATCAAGCTCAATCGATAAGTGTAACCCTAAACGTTCGGCAACTTGTTCAGCATGAGATTGGATGGCGGTATTAAGCCCCACTTTTTCGATGACCACTGGATGCAGATGACGAGACAAATGTTGAACATCTTTGGTAATTGATGCGAGTTCATTGGCACACTTCATGAGCGCAGGTCTTGTTACGTCATCACAAATACTAGAAGCAAGACTGAGCTCAATCCCCAAAGAAGCGAGGCGTTGGCTGAAATCGTCATGCAGATCGCGCGCAATATTCTGTCGTTCTCTTTCTCGTTCACCAATGATACGTTTGTTTCTCTCAACGACGTCTTGGCGACTTTTTATCAGCTGCTCATAATGTCTTACACGCTCGATACTGGATGCAATCATATTGCCCAGTACAGTCGCCGCATCGACAAACTCTTCGGAATAACTGTCCACCTCACTGAAGTTTGCACAGGCCAATAAGCCCCATGGTTTCCCCATTGCAGTTATCGGAACCAGTATATGACGCAGCGGTTTTTCATCCTGTAAGTGGCTCGCGAGATCAAGCAGTTCTGGAGACTCATCACTTGATACAACGACTCCCGCTTGGATATGCCGACGATACTCTAATATCAACGATGCTGGCAGCTCGGATTTAACTCTGGGGACACCTTCTCCCGCAGCCTCATAAAATCGCCAGTCACGCATTCTGGTTTGTTCAATAGGCAGGCATGAAACACGGTCGACTTTTAAAGCATTTCGACATTCATGGAGAGTCTCAATGATGGTTTCTTCCATTTGTGCTGTTGGAGAATTTAATAACCGGCTAGACATTGAGATTAATGCTGACGTGATTGAATCAGAGAGCATTTTCAAACCCCTTTTCATTGATGAACGTCATTACCATAAACAGCAATTCGCCAAATGCCTAGTAGTTTTTAAAGCCAGTAGCTCAGCTTTAATGGGTTTAGGAATTATCCTAGTTCAGTTAATTTTGGAAAAAAAACATACTGTGCTCGTCTTATTCCAGGAGCATGTTATGAAAACCTTTTCTAAAAGCTTACTAAAGAAAACCGTGCTAAGCACTGCTGCTTTAGCGACCGTTGCTGCTGCACCAGCAGTGGCAAAAAACACCTCTGAAAAACCGAATATACTCGTCATCATGGCAGACGACATTGGTTGGTCAAACACCTCAGCCTACAACCTAGGCATGATGGGCTACAAAACGCCAAACATCGACCGTATTGCAAATGAAGGTATGCTTTTCACTGACCACTATGGCCAACCAAGCTCTACTGCGGGTCGTGCTGCATTCCTAACTGGCCAGCTTCCTATTCGTACAGGACTACTAAATGTGGGTCTGCCTGGATCTCCAGTAGGTATTCACCCAGACGATCCAACGCTGGCGGAGGTTCTCAAAGAGCAAGGTTACTTCAATGTCCAACTTGGTAAAAACCACTTGGGGGATCGCGAACACATGATGCCTCATCGCCGTGGTTTTGATTTCTTCTACGGCAACCTCTACCACCTAAATGCTGAAGAAGAGCCAGAGCACCCTGATTACCCGCAAGATCCAGAGTTTTTCGAACGCTTTGGTCCTCGTGGTATTGTCACTGGAACAGCCGATGGCCCTACAGAATCAGCGGGACCTCTCACTAAGAAACGCATGGAGACCATTGACCGTGAACTAACTGACATGGCTCTAGATTACCTAGACGACTTCGCAAAGACAGATGACCCATTCTTTATGTGGTATAACCCATCACGTATGCACGTCTGGACACATCTAAGCGAAGAGTGGCAAGGTAAGACCGGCTACGGTTTATACGCAGATGGTATGGCTGAACTAGACCACTACGTGGGTGAAATTCTAGACAAGCTAGACGAAACGGGGCAACGTGATAACACCGTTGTCATCTTCACTACCGACAACGGTGCCGAGAAAATGTCCTGGCCAGATGGTGGTAATACACCATTCAAAGGTGAGAAAGGTCTAACGTCTGAAGGTGGTGTACGTGTACCATTTATGGTTAGCTGGCCTGGTCACATCCCAGAAGGTTCTCGTAACAACGGTATCCAGTCTCACGAAGACTTGTTCACGACTCTAGCAACCATTGCTGGTGTTAAAGATGTTCATGAGTCGTTCAAGAAAAAACATGACGTTTACATTGATGGCTACGACCATACTAACGCGTGGTTCAACAACGAAGACACTGAGCGTAACGAGATTTTCTACTTTGCTGAAACCGGCAACCTAGAAGCGGTACGAGTTGGTAAAATCAAAGCAACATTTATCCATCCAACAGAAGAGAGTTGGTTTGCTCCGCGTCTAGCCTCGACTTGGCCAGAATTGGTTGACCTACGTGCAGACCCATACGAAGAAGCGCCAGAACACTCAGGTCTATACCTACGTTGGTATGCTGAACGTATGTTCCACTTCGTTCCAATCCAAGTTGAAGTGGCTGGCCTACTACAGACGTTTAATGAATTCCCACTGCGTCAAGAGCCAACTGCATTCAACTTAGACCGTGTACTGTCTTCGTTACCATACCGTGAAGCCAAATAATTAACTTCTTCAGTCTGGGAAAACTCAAAAGGTGTGCATGGCACACCTTTTCTTTATTCCAAGTATCGAAACTCAACCCTGTTTAGTAATAGTCCTAGTTATCAAGTTCGCTCCCTTTTCATATCCTAACTTCAAATCCTTGGCAGCAACCGGTAACGATATGGGCAATACAATGCAAGAATTTATCGAACTTCAGAAACAGATAAACCAACAAGTATTAGGGCAAGAAAAATCTGTAGAGCAACTGATTATTGCCCTGCTTGCGAATGGCCATGTTCTCTTACAAGGCTTGCCTGGACTTGCCAAGACTCGCAGTGTCACCGTTTTGGCCAAGCAACTGGATTCGCAGATCCATCGGATTCAATTTACGCCAGATATGCTTCCTACTGATATCACTGGTAGCGAAGTCTACGACAGCAACACTCAGTCACTGACATTCAAAAAAGGTCCGGTATTTACTCACCTTTTGCTGGCCGATGAAATCAACCGTGCGCCGGCTAAAGTGCAATCAGCGCTGCTTGAAGCGATGGCAGAAAGCCAAGTTTCCATAGCAGGCGAAACACACCCATTACCCGAACTCTTCATGGTTCTCGCCACACAAAACCCGGTGGAACAAGAAGGAACCTATCCATTACCGGAAGCACAGATGGATCGCTTCTTAATGCAGATCTTGATTGATTATCCAAGCAAAGACGCCGAGAAGAACATGCTTAAACTGTTGCGCATTGAGAACCAAGGCTCCAACGACAGCGAACCGCTCATGACCATCGAACAAGTGTTAGAGGCTCGTCGTCAGATTGACAAGGTTCATGTCGCAGAACATGTAGACCAGTACATTGTCGACCTTATCGATACGACTCGCTACCCAGAGAACTGTGACGAACAGCTTAGCCAGTGGATTGAGTTAGGGGCTAGCCCGCGTGCAACCATCGCACTAGACAAATGTTCACGTGCTCACGCATGGTTAAACGGCCAAGATTACGTGACGCCAGACAACGTCAGAGCGGTGGCTCATTCAGTGCTTCGCCACCGTCTCGTTTTGAGTTTTACTTCTCAAAATCACGGCGTGGATGCTGAACAAGTCATCGATCGACTTCTACATAGCGTTGCATTTTCTTAATTGCGAGGAGGCCTTATGACCGTCGACCTTCGTATCTATCCGACTTCAGAAAGACTTGCCGAGCTATCATTGCTGGGGCGTAAGATTTCATGGCAGCCACCCTATCAAAAGTTAACGCCTCTCACAGGTAAGCATCGCAGTCAGCAACGTGGCAGAGGGTTGGATTTTATCGAACTTCGTCACTACTACGCAGGTGATGATGTTCGTTGTATTGACTGGAAAGTGACTCAACGGACGGGTCAACCCTATTTGCGCGTTTACGCGGAAGAAAACGACAAAAATATCGCTCTGCTCATCGACCTTAGAACTCGTATGTTTTTTGCCTCTGACGGCCACATGAAATCTGCCATTGCTTGCGAAGCCGCAGCCATCGCCGCGGGTGCAGCTTGTCATCATGGTGATCGCGTCGGTGCGGTCCTTCTCACCGACAGTGACATAGTCACGCTACCCTTTCGACGTGGTGAAAAAGCACTCATGGCTCTTTTGTCTGCAATCGTAGAGCAATCAAACAAACTCCCAAATTGGATAGTGTCCCCAAATGCCCCAGATTTAGAGCAAGCATTAAAGCACTTGGTCGATCTTGGATTAAAAGAGAGCCAGTGTTTTATTTTTAGTGACTTTAGCGACTACGACCCACGACATTCGAGCGTAATGATTGATAGATTGGCTCGTCGAAATAGCCTAGTGGGTATCCGAATTACCGACCCGCTGGAGGAACAGTTCCCGAACCAGAATCTCGTCATCGGTAATGAAAGCCATCAAGTCGAACTAAAGACAAGCGATCACTCCACCAGAGATCGTTATGAGCAGTACGTCCAAGAGCAAAAGCATTCACTGTCTGAGCACTTTATGCGCCATCGCTTAGCATTGCTTGATATGACCACGCAACACGATACTTGGACACAATTACTTTCACTGACCAAACAATAGGCACTTTATGGGCAATTCTACACAAGGCCAAATTGTCGAATTTGGTAGTCACCTCGTAAAACGGGCTGAATGGATTTCTCCACCTCAAGCTATTTCATGGTTTCCACAAACGCTGATGTGGCAGCTTATTGGGCTCGCCACCATCACCGTGGTCTTTGGCTATATTGCTCATCGCTATCACCAGTATCTTAAACGCACCTACTTACGCGAAGCTTGGGCGCTGTTTCAACAATACGATTACGAGCAGAACATTGCCGCCATCGCGCATTTGATGAAGCAATTGGCACACCAACACTGGCCTAAATCCAATGTCGGCACAATGACCAACCACGAGTTTGCTCAATTCATCTGTCAAAGCAGCGCGACCACTTTGCATTCAGTACAGGTATCTCAATTAATGGAGAGCAGCTATCGCGCATCGCCTAATCTCACTGCCGGCGATAGACAAGCGATCAAACAGTGGTTTAAGGAGGTGACATGTTAACCTTCTCTTACCCTCTATTCGGTCTACTGATTTTGCTACCGTTGGTGATGTTTCTAAGCCCCAAACACTTCACTCGTCACGCCGCACTGCGTTTTAGCCACTTTGATAAATTAGTTAAAGTCACAGGCTCTAAACCTACTTCTGGCGCTGTGGTGATTTCACCTATTTGGTGGCAACGTCTTCTTATTGTCGTGACATACCTATGTTTGGTTATCGCTGCAACAAAGCCGGTTTGGCTCGGTGAGCCCGTTTCAATAGAAAAAAGTGGTCGTGAAATGATGGTGGCCGTTGATCTGTCTGGCTCAATGGAGGCTCGTGACTTTGTCGACCCAGATGGCATCCATGTTCGCCGTGTTGATGGTGTAAAACTATTGCTCGACGATTTCCTCGTGCAGCGTGAAGGCAACCGGATCGGCCTTATTGCTTTTGGTGACGATGCGTATTTACAAGCCCCATTTACTGATGATTTCTCTATTATTACCCAGTTACTCAGTGAAATGGACGTTCGCATGGCTGGGTCTGGAACGGCACTCGGTGATGCTATTGGCGTTGCCGTTAATCACTTTGAGCATTCAGAAAGTACCAATAAAGTCCTCATTCTAATGACGGATGGGCGCGATACCACCAGCAATTACCCTCCCATTGACGCCGCTCATTTTGCCGGTGAAAACGACATTACTATCTACCCCATCGCCATTGGTGACGCAACCAACGTGGGTGAGGATGGCATTGATTTGGATATGTTGGAGCGTATCGCTAATTACACTGGCGGTCAGGTATTTGAAGCACTAAACGGACAAGATTTAGTAGACGTGTACAAGGCACTTAACGAGCTCGAAGAAACCCTTTTCGATAGCTATACCATTCGACCAAAAGTAGAACTCTATTACTGGCCACTTATTGTCAGTTTAATCCTCAACATCTTAGCGCTAGTTGTTGCTGCACTGCGCGGGCAAAGTAATACAAATAAAGGAGACCTAAATGGCTGAATTTCATTTCATTCGACCATGGTTACTCTTGTTGGCCATTCCTTTAGGCATTTTGGTCTATATCCTCAAGCGAAAAGCAGACAACAGTGAGCAGCTTCCTATCGCCGCTCATTTGTTGCCATTTCTTAATACAGGAGGAAGCCAAACACGCTGGTTTTCTCCTCAGAACTTGTTACCACTTTTCCTAGGTCTGTTGATTATCACTGTGGCTGGTCCAACATGGCAGCCGGAGCCGGATACCCATGCAAAAAACCAATCACCGATTCTATTTGTGGTTGATCTATCTCGTTCAATGGGTGAATCCGACATCGCGCCAAATCGCCTTGAAAACGCCAAACTGAAGTTATCCGATCTCCTAGAGTACAAATCTGATGGGATTATTGGTGCGTATGTCTATGCTGGCAGCGCTCATATGCTCATTCCACCGACAGAAGACCGAGAAGTGCTGGAGCTGTATCTCTCTTCTTTATCAACAAACCTTGTTCCTAGACAAGGGAAAAACCTGCCTGCTGTCTTGGATCAGATTGCTCAGCAACACACTGAGAATCGCATCCCTGCAAGCATTGTCGTTGTCACAGACAGCCTTGATAACAGTGCGGTTCAAGCCATAGAGAATTATGAGCGTACCTACAGTGATCAAATGATCGTTTGGAAGTTTGGTTACAACGAAACCGTCGATTCCCCTTCGGGTGTCCGCCTGATTCAAAACACGCCAGACAGCAGCGACGTTCAAAGCATTACCCGCTGGATCGACAGCTTCAGTTACTTCGACCCAATGGATGAAGATATTCAATGGCAAGAAGCCGGATTTTATCTCGTGTTCCCTGCACTGCTGTTTAGCTTACTTTGGTTTCGCCGAGGCTGGAGTATCCGTTGGGCTCCTAGCGTTTTGGTCAGCGTTGTTGCACTCAGTGCTTTTCAACCAAAGCCCGCTTTCGCAAATACGTCAACGGATCTCGCTACCTGTGATTCTCTGTCGATGAGGCTCTTCCTCACTCCAGATCAGCAAGGACAATGGTTTTTTAATCAAGGCAATTATGCATGCGCGGCGCAAGCCTTTATCGATCCTGATTGGAAAATTGAATCCCTCATGCGCAATCAGCAGTGGGAATGGGCGCTGACTATGCTCAACAATCAGCCAGACTCTGTCGAAAAACGCTTCAAGGTGGCTCTGAGCTATTTGCATATCGACCGCTTTCGTTCATCAGAGCGTTGGTTCGAACAAGTGCTGGAATTAGAACCGCAGCACCCACAAGCGCTGCATAACCTCGCTCTACTTCAAGAGATTTTCGACCTCATGGCTGATCGTGCGCAAGGCCAAGGCACTGCAGGCGAAGACATGACCGCCGATGTTATTTCCACCCTAGAAGAAGATATGGGAATTGAAGAGCCTGAAGACAAAATTGAAGTCATCAATAGTGCAGATTTAATGGCGGAAGAGCATTTAACAAAAATTTGGCTGGAACAAGTGAAATCCAACCCTGAAGTGTTCCTACGCAATAAATTCTCCATCCAACTTCAGCAAATGGCGGAACCAGAGCTTCACAGCGAACACTCTCCACAGGAGGTGAAATAATGAGCACGTTATTTCGCAATACACGCCTCATCAGTCAACTAGGTAGCGCCATTGTATTTAGCATGGTACTCATGGCAAGTTTCAATGCGAAAGCATCAATCACGACAGATGATCCCCTCTCTATTACCCCCGCACAGCAGCTAAGCACTGTGAACACACAGTATCATGCCCGCTGGACGCTGGGTAAAGAGACCTTAACAGAGAGGCAACGCCATACCGTTTTCTTGGAGCTTGTGAGTGACACAGCGATTACTGATGTTATCAACGTTGACGCTGTTTCAGCCAAAGATCTCTTTTTTGAACAAACCACCACATTTTGGCAATACACCAGACCTATAGAAAATGGCAAACGCGTTGAAAAAGCGGCATTAAAGTTGGAATTATTTCCAGCCAAACCTGGAGAGTTCACTTTGCCAAGCATCAACATCACCCTTGGCCGCGGTGACAACATAATAACTATTCCAACACAGCCCTTAGCGATCACGGTGAACGCACTTCCTGAGGCGGCAAAAGGTAAGATTGCCTCTCCTAAGGTCACGGCAAACCAAACTGTCAGTGACGTAGAAATCACCGAAGGTGGCGCGGTAACCCGTTCGGTCTCGCTCAATGTGACTGATCTACCGGGGCGATATATTTCAGAACTGCCGTTTATCAACCAGATTGAAGGCGTTGAAATTCGCACCGGCAACAGCCAAACGACAACCCAATCATTCCGCGCAGATATGACGGGAACCCGCAGCACTGATATTCACTATCGTTTTGTTCACAAAGGGCAATACACTCTACCCGAACTGTCATTCCAGTGGTGGAACACAACAACAAATGCAGCAGAAGACATTACGCTGCCAGCCATTACGGTGATGGTCAACTCGGCACCTCCTTTACCTTTGGATCAGCGCATTGAGCTTTGGACTTCAAATACAAAGCAGTGGCTGGACGCACAACGCAAAAATCTCATTGTAAGCGTGTTACTTGTGATTGGCTTATGGCGTTTACGTTTTAGGTTCTCTCACTTGTGGAAAGCGTTAAAAGTGCAGATTCAAACTGCCATTCACTCTTCTGCAGTGCAGCGCCTAACAACCATTTTTTGGGTTGCTATGGGTACAAACAAACGTTCTCGGCAAGCACTCTATCACTGGCTGGATCATCGTGGCATTCATGACCTAAACCATTACCCGACACTGAAAAACGGCGTCTACACCGACAAACAAGGTCACTGGCGGTTAAAGCGCAGCATGGTGGTATGGGTGTTAACGAATGAAATAAGACAAGAGTGGCGTGCGAAGTACCGACTGAAACCGATCAACCCCGCGTAAATGGGTAAAGCTCGGACTAGGGAAAGTCCTAGTTAATCTCTTTAGAAAATCCATGTAATGTTCCAGTTACTTACACGGCCAACCATTGAGGGTTGTTAATATGACATTTAACAAAATCCTAGTTTTGCTTGCTGCACTCACCTGCACCCATGCACTTGCAAAAGAGACCGCTACGCCTGATACAGAAGCAAAGCGGCCAAACAAACCATTCGTGATCACTGGTGATGAGATTCAACCACTCTCGGATACTCACTGGCGAATTAAAGTCTCGTACGCTGAAGCCGTTAAGGTTCGTTGCGTCGCATTTGATGAAAGCGAACAAGCCGTTGCCATCGATTCTGTCGCTGTCATCCCGCCGTTTGCAGTGTCTGATATGTACACAAAAGAAGACGACGGCGACATCAAGGAAGTAAAATGTTGGATCACCAGTACCCGAACAGAAGATTTGGCCAAAGATTACATTCGTCATGATACTCATTCTTATGAGGGGTCTTAGTGGTGGCCTATGGTTGTGGGGGTGATTAGCCTTAACGTGTAGAGTCGACTCTGAGACTAACAAAATCAGATAGTTAACATCACGACGAAAGCTTACAACAGTAGACCTAAAAACATAGATGATGCACACTATGACTAATAGCAACAATCGAGCATCTCCATGAACATTACCAACCACTACTACACCGAACACGCACAAGATTTCTTTGATTCAACTGTTGGTGTTGACGTTCAAAAGCTGTATGAGCATTTTCTGCCAACTATCAAGCAGAAAGGTAATATTCTCGATGCCGGTTGTGGCTCTGGCCGAGACAGTAAACACTTTCTCGAACTTGGCTTTAAGGTTAGTGCATTTGATGCCAATGAGGCGCTGGTGAGTCTTGCATCGAGTCATCTAGGACAACCTGTCACCCTCGCCAGATTTGATACCTTCGCAGGCGAACCTAATAGCTTTGATGGAATATGGGCGTGCGCTTCTCTTTTGCATGTCGAGGCTGAGAGTCTACCAAGCGCCTTTATCCACCTTGGTAAGTTGCTCAAGGCCAATGGCGTTTTTTATTGCTCATTCAAATACGGCGAATCCGCACTCGTTCGCAATGGCCGCTACTTCACGGATATGAACGAGAAAAAGCTCGAAGACGTGCTATCGCAAACCGGACTAGTCATAGATAAAACGTGGAAAACTTCTGACGCGAGACCAGGTAGAGAATCGGAAAAGTGGTTAAATGCCATTCTGATTAAAGCTTAACCTCGAGCTCGGAGACCAAACATGCCTCATCAATCACTGATACTCAAAGACAACCTTCTGACCACCGGAGGCGATGACCCTCTACTGCCGCAACTCATTCATGCGATAAACCACGCGACAGAGATTGAAATCGCAGTGTCTTTCATTCAGCCATCTGGGTTAGATTTACTACTGCCGAGTATCTATGAGGCCATTGAACGAGGTCTGCTCCAAGAACGCCCATTAAAGCTACGGATCTTAACGTCAGATTACCTTCATATCACCCACCCTATCGCTTTACGATCATTGGTTGAGTTGGAAGGAGAAGGCGTACAAGTTAAGATTTTTGAGGCTCAAAACCGCAGTTTTCACTTAAAGTCATACATCTTTGTTCGGGGCGATGAGGATCAATCGGAGTTCCAAGGTACAGCCTTTGTTGGCTCCAACAACATCAGCAAGTCGGCACTGACCGATGCCCATGAATGGTGTTTAAGGTTCGACTATCAGCAACCTGAAGAATCCACTCAAGCGAAACAGTTTCAAAACATTCGCAATGAGTTCGATAAGCTATTTCACCACCGCTCAGCCATGCTACTCAACGATGAGTGGATTGATACCTACATAAAACGCAGACAGCCACCTAAGCTATCCGCCGTCGGCGATTCAACTCTGTTGGACGAGGACAACTACTCGCCCAACTCAGCGCAATTAGAAGCGCTTGCCGCACTCAGTGAGACACGAAAGCAAGGAAACATTCGCGGACTTGTTGTTATGGGTACAGGCATGGGTAAAACATGGCTTTCTGCCTTCGATGCCAAACAAATTGAGGCAACGCGAATACTTTTCGTCGCGCACCGAGAAGAGATCTTAACTCAAGCATTCAATACCTTTGCTAAGCTATGGCCAGAAAAATCCGCTGGCTACTATCATGGCAAAAGCAAAGATAAGTCCAAGGAGATGCTGTTTGCCTCGGTACAAAGCTTGGGTAAACAACAACACCTAAAGAACTTTGCGCCGGACTATTTTGACTACATCGTGGTGGATGAATTTCATCATGCGAGCGCAAAGACTTACTTAAACATCCTCAATTACTTTGACCCTAAGTTTCTGCTTGGATTGACTGCAACGCCGGAGCGTACCGACCAAGCTAACATACTCTCTCTATGTCACGACAACTTGGTATTTGAACGCAATTTGGTGCACGGGATTGATAGTGGAATTCTAACCCCATTCCACTACTACGGAATTTGGGATGATTCGGTCGACTACCAGGAAATCCCTTGGCGAAATGGTAAGTTTGACCCCGCCGCTCTCGATGCCCAGTTTGCTACCGCACAAAGAGCAAAACACGTTTTCAATCACTGGCAACAAAAGCAGCAATCGCGAACGCTGGCATTCTGCGTCTCGAAAAAACATGCTGATTTCATGGCTGAGCAGTTTAACAAAACCTACGAATCCCAAGGTCTAAAAGCACTCTCTGTACACAGCGACTCCCCCGTGCGACGCAATGAAGCATTAACTCAACTCGATAAAGGGGAAGTTCAAGTCCTATTCTCGGTCGATCTATTCAATGAGGGGACGGATCTACCTTCAATTGACACCGTCTTAATGCTGCGTCCGACTGAGTCAAACATTATCTTTCTTCAACAGCTAGGACGCGGCCTTCGCCGTCACGAAAATAAAAGTCACCTAGTTGTGCTCGACTTTATTGGAAATCACCGCTCGTTTTTAAACAAACAAGAAGTGTTAGGCATTGCTTCCCCACAGTCTATCGAAGGGCAAGGAGGAAAGACTGTGCAAACACCTAGCCTAGGTAAAGGCTGCTTTGTCAACCTAGACCCGGAAATCATCGACTTCTGGCAACAGATATCTAAACAAATGCGCCTCAGCGCAAAAGAAGAGTTCGACCGACTCACCAACCACCTCGGCCTCCGACCAAGAGCGGTAGAGTACTTTCGAGCTGGGTATGACTTTTCAAAGGTCAACAAACAACATGGTAGTTGGCTCGAACTCGTCGCAAATGTCGAGGATGACTCAAGCCTTCAACAGTTAATCGAGCCACACGGAAAGTTCTTTTTCGATGCCATCCAGAAAATGAGCATGAGCAAGTGCTTTAAAGCGATACTGCTCGAAGCCTATTTGGAACTAGATGGCTTTAACAACCCTCCAACAGTCGAAGTTCTAGCAGAAAAAAGCTGGCACGTGCTCGCAAGGTACCCGCACTTAAAAGCGGTAGATCTTTCCATGACAAATCAACAATTAGCGCCAAACTCTGCAACGTGGATAAAGTATTGGCGTGACAACCCCATAAACGCTTTCGTTGGCGGTAACAGCAACAAAGCCGAAACCTGGTTTGCAGAGGTTGACGGAAAGCTAACAGCTAATTTCTCAGTGGAGCCGTCACTTCGAGACGCATTTCATGACTTCACCAAGGAACTCATCGATTTCCATTTAGCAAAATACGCCGAACGTGCTCTACAAAAGGACGAACAAGTTACGGTTCAAACCGAACCTCTACCTCCAGCGGCCAATGAAGGGACTCTACTCCCCTATTTCCCAAACCTAAAAATCGCCTGCGGTCACTTCAAAACCGGCACCCACGATGAGATGGAGTCGATGGCTATCGATCTTCCCAACCTCAATCCAGAAAAGCACTTTTTAGCGCGTGCATCGGGCAACTCAATGAATGGGGGTAAAACGCCGATTCTAGATGGTGACCTGCTTCTTTTTGAATTTGTAACGTCGACTTCAGCCGGCTCGATTACTGGTAAGACGATGGCTGTAGAAGTTCAAGATGAGTCAGGTGACAACCAGTATTTGCTACGAGTGGTTCAGAAGGACAAGCAAGGCCAGTATTGGTTGAAAGCGAATAATCCTGATTATGATTTGATGTTGGCGAATGAGTCTATGAAGACGTTGGCTAGGTTGAAGCAGGTGATTGGTAAAAACCCTTGAGGGGGGTATCAAGCGGCGAGAACTAAAAAGCCCCAGCATTTCTGCTGGGGCTTCGAATTTGGCGGTGAGTGAGAGATTCGAACTCTCGATACGTTGCCGTATACACACTTTCCAGGCGTGCTCCTTCAGCCACTCGGACAACTCACCGTATTTTGATTTGGTTAGCGCTCTTGGCTAACGGGGTGGTAATTTAATGATTCCGCCCCGCTTGGTCAACCCTAAAAGGGAAAAAAGCTGCGCTTTTTTAATTGTTTGCTTACTTTGTGATTAATTCGATCAAATGATCGGCAAATCATACGCTTTGGTAGTAGCCCGGTACTCGGAACCAGCGGCGACATAGATCTAGGAAGTAGCCGTATAGGACGCCCATTCCGCAAGACACAATCGCATTACTCGACACTGCGGTAATGATTTGGTCTGTTGATGCACCTACCGTAAACAAAATCGCTGCGTAGACTGGCGATTGGAACGCGACGTACGCGACCAGATCCGAGAACGCTTTCATAGGACCAGAAGGCGATACTTTCGCGCCTTGGCGTAGTGCCCAGTCACGGAATACACCATATGGCCATGCGATGGCGATGTTCACAGGGATAGACAACAAACGTGATGCCAATGACTGTTCGAAGGTCATGCCTGAGACAAGCACTTCAATCAACATACCAGACACAAAACAGAACACGACCATTGCAAAGGTATCAGCGGCCGCGTTACGAATACAGAAAGGAGCTTTCGGTTTCACTTACAATCTCACAGGACAATAAACTAACATAAAATCGAATATCGACTCATATGACTGGATATTTACCACCATCCAGATAACGGCGCTATTAGAACACCAATTTGGCAGATTTACCTACCGTATTTCAAACTCAAAGGTAAATTTATCACCAATTTTGGCGTTCAAAGTAGTCAAACTCGCTATTTGTTGTAGTTTAATTACAAACATAACGCTAAACCCCCTTTCATCAGGGAGTTAGCGTTATGTTTTCGTAGGTTAATGACATAAGAGGGACTGATATGTGAACGGTTTAGCGATCACTATCGCTACTTAGCGGGTAGATAAGGTTGAGAGGGGGTCTTTTTGCAATCCAGTCGCCAGTTAGGCGACCGGTTAGGTGGGCTATTTAGAAGCGCCTTATTTGGAAACGCCTAGAGACGTCACGTTGCTGCCTTTTCGGCCGCTGAACTGGAACAGTTTATTGGCGAACTGATAAAGCGCGTCGTCGAGAATCCGTTCATCAATAGGCTTGCCGACAATAAAGTCTGCGCCTGCACCCATCATGCGTTCACGAGTCTCTTTGAATACATCGGCGGTGCAGCCGAAGATAAGAGTGTCTTTTTCTTTGCCTGGTATATTGCGGATACCAGCGATGGCTTCCACACCGTCCATCACTGGCATGTGGTTATCCATTAAGATTAAGTCGTAGTTTTGGGTGGCAACGGCTTTTAACGCTTCTTCGCCATTGACTACGGAATAAGTAATGAAGCCTTTCCGCTTCATAAAGGTTTCTATAATGATGGTGTTGGTGCGGTTGTCTTCAACAATCAGTGCTTTAAGACCACGATAGTCGAGGTTGCGCTCTATGTGTACATCCAGCGGTTTTGGTTTACAGCTTGCGAGCCTCACCGTGACTTCAAACTCAGAGCCAATACCCTCTTGGCTGGTCAGTTTAATATCACCACCCATGACCAGCGCAATCTCTTTCACAATAGCAAGACCTAACCCTGTTCCGCCAAAACGGCGGGTAGTGCTCGACTCGGCTTGTTCAAAAGGTTTGAAAATACGTGCTTGCGCTTCTGGCGCAATGCCAATACCTGTGTCTTTTACCCGAATCGTTAGGGTGTTTTTCTCCACTCCAATTTTCTCTGACAAGAACACTTCAATGTTGCCCTGAGAGGTAAACTTAACGGCATTATTAAGCAGGTTAAACAGGATCTGTCGCAGGCGCGCTTTATCACCCTGGTACCAACGCTCATCCTCAATATCGGAATAGACGCTAAACTTTAGGCCTTTCTCGTTACACAAGGTGTGGTAGACGCTGTGTATACTGCCAATAATGGAGTTGAGTGGAAACGGGTGGCTATCAAGCTCAATATGGCCTTGCTCAATTTTGGAGTAATCGAGGATCTCATTGAGTAGCGACATCATATGATCGCCTGAATCATACAGCGTTTTGAGGTGCTTTCTTTGCTCTACTGAAAGATCGGTTTTAAGCAAGATCTGCGCGGTACCGAGTACACCATTCATTGGGGTGCGGATCTCATGAGACAGTGTTGCAAGGAACGCGGTTTTGGCTTTGGTGGAGGCTTGCGCCTTCATACGCTCCTGGTCTAGGTACACCGTTTTTTGATTAAAACTGTCTATCAGATAACGGATCTCGTCTGGACTGCGATAATTAATATCGATACTGCCGCCATGGCGCGATTCATCCACCTCTTTAGCAATGATCGCAATCGGCTTGATGAGGTATTGGTTGATAAGGTAATAGCCAAACATTAAGCACAGCAGCATGACAGGAACAATACCCAACTCAACACTCTTAACGATGTCTGCCACTTCATCGGCCACCAGCCTTCTGGCGTTGACCACTTCCAGACTCCAGTTAAAGTCGCCGAAACTCAGCTGGCTAATGTAGATACCGCGCTCAACTCTAAAGTTGTGTTCAGTGATAACTTGCTGATTGGCATCTCGAACAATCACGCCGAGATCGTGCTCTCTCGCTTTACTTTTTACAAAGCCAATCAAATTTTCTAGCGAAAGATCCACGGTGGCGACACCGGCGAACACACCGTCGATATAGTAAGGCGCGGAGGCGGTGATCATCTGAACGTGGGTATAAGGGTCAACATAAACCTCAGACCAACTGATGGTATTGCTTGGCGTGTCTTTTACCGAGGTATACCAAGGCTCTATATGGTACCCCGCAGTTTGAGGATTATTCCACAAGTCGATTTTATCGACTTCGCCTGTGCTGGTACGGTTGTAAAACAAGCTGGAGAGCTTAACATCGGGGTCAACGGAATACGGCTCAGGCCATATACCGCCGCTCACGGCAATGCCATCATTCAGTTTAAAGACTTGGCATAGGGCTTTGTCGAGTGATTGGCGATCACTAATGGTCTCCCCCATGGCCACGATGCTTTTTAAAACGCCAAGGGAGCTATGTAAAGGTGCTGAGATCTCAGCGGCAAGGAATTCACTTCGAATATCAAGGTTTTGTTCTAGCTTGGCACGAACGGGCGACTCTACCACCCAATAAGTGATAGTGCCAAAGATGGCAATAAACACGGCCAGGTATACGGCGAGTGCAATAATGCTTTTCTTTTTAAGCGACTCTTTGATAACCATAGCGAGAGAAGACTTCCTTTCTTCGTGTGCATGAACTGCATCTTCTTGAGATGTCTCGTTACTTTAGTATAGCTATAGGTAATTGAAGCCTAGCTTGCTACTATACTCAAGATATTCATAATTTAGCCCTAACGGTAAAGCATTTTGGAACTAAAAGACATACTTTCCCTTCCTGAGCTAGAAGGAAAACTACTCAACAACGCGCAAACTCAAGGCTTCGTCACTTCTATGGCATCGGCTCCACACACCTTGCCACCAGAAGAATGGCTACCGTTTTTGTGGGGCGGTGAAGAAGTTGCACCCTTTACTTCGGGCGAGCAGCTAGAAGACTACGCTCAAGCGGTGATTACGCTTTGGAATCAATACCGTCCAGCGCTTTTAGATGGCGAATGGCAATGGCCAGAAGGTTGCGATTTGGATGAAGAAGAGATCGTTACTCAAGAAGCCAAAGACTTTTGTGAAGGCGTATTACAAGGATGGCAACTGGCTCGTGATGACTGGGAAACGCTGATGCCGGAAAACAGTGAAGATAATGCACTACTTGGCGGCGTATTGCTTTCACTAAGCATGCTGTACGATCCAGAAACCTCGATTGCGACATTGCAAGCGCAAGGCATTGAAGGTCTCGAACAGTTCAATGAAATCTATGCAGCCATGCCAGTGATGCTATGTGGTATTACGCAAAAAGGCGCTGTTTTAGCAGAGAACCAGTAAGTAGCAGAAAATCAATAGTTGGTTGAACAGCTATGGTTACCAACAGTATTGCTAGTCAAACGCCCTCACGATAGTGAGGGCGTTTTTGTATCAGAAGGCCTCAGTAAAGTTGAAGTAGAACGCTGAGCCGTGTCGACCCATACCGAGATCGAGTCTGATGTTCATTCGAGGCTGGAGTTCATAACGATATCCTACCCCATAAGAGACGATGGCATGCCCAGTCAAGTCATCCATAGAATTGCCTACAGAGCCAACACCCGCCCACGCTGTCATACCATGGTTTGATAGTACGCCAGAGTCACGACGAAACGTATGGCGGTACTCCGCGGTGACTTCCGCCGTTACTTTGTCTCGATACTGTCCTTGGTAATAACCGCGCATTGAACTCGCACCACCGATTTCCGGCATGTCGTAATACGGCACATCACCAAATGCTTGCTGATAATGAGCAAGCAGTGCAATCACTCTACCTTCGGCGACGCTATGGAAAGTACGGTACTCCATATCGAGTTTTTGGTATTCCGCCTGACTGCCCAGTGCCTCACTGTATAGCAGCACTTCACTGCGAAACAGCGAACCACTCCATGGGTTCACGGCCACGTCACGGCTGTCATATTGCAGACTCGCACCCAAACCCCAAGTAAATGGCTTGTCTTTAAAGGTGTTAAAGTTTTCATCCATAAAGGCCGCTTCAGGCTCAGAGGTCGGGCTGTAGTAGTTCAGTTTTACAGCAGGCCCTGCGAACCAGTTGCCGGTTAAGCGATAGATGAGGTTGCCTTTGTAGTTGTTCTCGATAGCTGAGTATTTTGTTACCTCACCGAACTCAAAGTCGTTCGCTGCGTCATAACCAATACCCCAATAATGCTTGCTCTGAGAGCCAAGATTAAAGTTGCCTTTGAACTGAACATCGTTGTTGTTCCAATACAGCTCATGATGGCCACTTAGGCCATAGCCCACTTCGGAATCACCATAGTTGCCAATCAAGAACGCCGATAAACTCGAGCGCTGCAGCGCACTTTGCACGCGATCAGTCTTGAACGAATACAATCCGCCCAAAGCGACCAATAGTCCTTGTTCTGGGGTATAAGCCGGACCGCCAAGAAAACTAAACATAGGCAGGCCATTAATTTCTTGATAGTACTTTTTAGCGTACTTCAAATCGCTCACGGCCTGTTTGTTGGAGACTTGGCTGTTGGCATCTTGTTTCGCTTGATCATCCCCATTGTCTTGGGACTTGAGATAGTCGATGGCGTTTTGGTACTCATCGACTCGCGCATTGGCTTTATCGATATCGCTCTCGAACACCATGTCCTGTTTCGAGGTTGGCAGAGAGTGGGGAGCATTGGAAGTTTCTAGGTTAGCAGCATAAGCCGCCGAGCTGGACACTAGTGCAGCAACCAAAGAAACCGACAACAAACGAACACGCATGGACAAGGACACCTTAATCAACAAAATGACATTTAGTGAATGAACGTTCATTCACTAAATTCATAAAACGCGCGCATAATATACAGTATGTATTTTTGTATCAATAAATATTTTGTATGGTATCGATTACGTTATCTTGTCGTAAGAATAAGCCTGCAAACAAAGCCTGTATTGGCGGGCTATCTCGACTCCCAATGGAAAGAATCAATTCGCTCATCGGCGATGTAAAAAAGTTTGGTACCCGGTTCAATATCCAAATCCAACTCGGGATTGAGGACTATCCCTTGCCCTACGTCCACAGCGATCAACGTGGCTTGGTATTCCGCTTTCATCCATTGAAACAGTGCGTTCACCTTAGTTGCTTTGGCAGAGCTTGGGTAGCGGACGGAATATTGGGTCATCCCACGAGTGGAGCTCAGTAGCTCTTGATGAAGCGCACTCGAACCTGGGTCGACTGCGGCTTTGGCAAGCATTTCTGCGCCCACGGCAGGAATACACTCAGAGTTCGGACAGTGTTGGTGAAGTAGATCGCTCAGTGCTTCGTCTTTAAAATACACCAATAAATGCGCCTCTGGATTGCGGTTTGCACAATAGAGCGCGGCGGACAAGGTGATGTCGTCCTCTGGATTGTCGATAAGAATACAGCTAGCAGACTCAATGTTGGTCTTTTCCATCTCGCGGCCATCGGTATAGCTGTTTACTTTAACGAACGCAATTTCGCCCGGCAACGGATTTTCAATATCAGAGCGGCTACACAACACAATGGGTCTTCTACCCGTCTCTTCATGTTGTAGCATACGAATAAGGTGAATTGTTCGCTGACCATTCCAGCCTAACATCAAAATATGGTTATCCACTCTTACCTTCCTTTTTCCCAACTGACCTGCGCGCCAAGATTCCAAGCCTAACGCTGCCATTCGGCCAAGCAGCGCTGCAAACAACATTAACCCACCAGGGATAATAAATAATATAGCAACCCATCGGCCGGCCTCTGTGGTTGGCGAGAGATCGCCATAGCCCACGGTCGATGCCGTCACGACAATAAAATAGATAAACTGTGATATAGGCGTTGTGAGCTCTGTTTCGCCGCTGAGCGACAACAGCGCCCAGGACGCGACAACATAAAGCAGCAACGCCATCATCAAAGTTCGAAATTTAAGTTCAAACAAATGGCTGTGTAACCACTTGCGAAGCTGGATCCAGATAACCACGTGATTCCTTGTGAACGTTTTGTAATAAGCATATACGAAAAAACCAGTCCGAAGACTGGTTTTTGATCATTAATGTGAATGAATCAGCGAGTTACGCGTTGCCTTTCACTTTAATTTGTAGCTGCTCAGCAAAATCAAGCATGCGGTTTAGCGGGATCAGTGATTTCACGCGAAGTGCTTCATCAACAAAGATTTCGTGCTCTTCGCCACCATCACGTAGCGCTTTCTCAATCGCTTTAAGACCGTTCATTGCCATCCAAGGGCAGTGTGCACAGCTGCGACATGTCGCGCCATTGCCTGCCGTTGGTGCTTCGATTAGCTCTTTTTCTGGCACTAACTGCTGCATCTTGAAGAAGATGCCTTTGTCTGTGGCCACGATAAGCTGCTTATTCGGTAGCTCTTTCGCCGCTTTGATAAGTTGGCTGGTTGAGCCTACTGCATCAGCGAGGTCAACAACGCTTGCTGGCGATTCCGGGTGAACCAGAATGGCTGCATCTGGGTAAACCGATCTCATGTCTTTCAGTGCTTTTGATGAGAATTCGTCATGAACGATACACTCACCTTGCCACAGTAACATGTCGGCACCGGTTTGGTTCGCAATGTACGAACCTAGGTGGCGGTCTGGCCCCCAAATAATCGGTTTGTCTTCAGCATCTAGGCTTTCAACAATTTCAAGCGCGATACTTGATGTTACTACCCAATCAGCGCGTGCTTTCACCGCTGCCGATGTATTGGCATAAACCACAACTGTGTGGTCTGGGTGCGCGTCACAGAACTCTGAGAACTTGTCTGCTGGGCAGCCAAGATCAAGCGAGCACTCTGCTTCCAGTGTTGGCATTAGGATGCGCTTTTCTGGCGTTAAGATCTTCGCAGATTCACCCATGAAGCGAACGCCAGCAATGATCAGCGTTGATGCGTCGTGACGGTTACCGAATTTCGCCATTTCTAGCGAGTCACCCACAAATCCACCCGTCTCTTCTGCAAGAGCTTGGATCTCTGGATCGGTGTAATAGTGTGCAATCAGAACCGCGTCTTTTTGTTTTAGTAGCGATTTGATACTTGCGATGTACTGCTGCTTCTCGTTATCAGATAACGGAACAGGCTTAGGGGGAAACGGATATACCGTATCAATTGAGTCTAAGATGTGGCTCATAGCGGTTGCTCTATGCTACTTCCAAATAGTCCGAGCATTGTACACGGATATTATTGATAGAACAAAGGCACTAGGGCAGGAATCGACCAAAGTTGAATAGAAAGTGGCCTGAACAGGCTATCGAGGAGATAGTTTGCGTTTTTTGGGATTGTTGCTTGCGGTGAGTGGATTCTTGTCTGCGTAGGCGCACGGCCAGTGGAATAACAGCTTTTGGGTTGGCATTCGTGGTTAAAGTGGCATTAATCGATTTGTATTTTAACTGGGTTTGGTTTCTGAATTGGGTTTTGAGTTAGTGATGAGTAGACTCCTGCCTGCGTAGGCGTTCGGCCAGTGGAATAACGGGCTTTTTGAGGCTTTCAGTTGTGTTGAAATCACCTTTTAGCGACCTCTCATCCAAAGAAGTCGTCACCCCTGCGCAGGCAGGGGTCTACTGAAAGCGTGTTGAGAGCTAAGCACATCGCCTAGCCTCACGAAATCGCTTTACTGTAAATTAGACTTAGCAACCTTGGCAGAAGAACTGCCTGGGTATTCGCTAATCACTTGTTCATAGTACTTCTTTGCTTCATCAGTTTTGTTGCCACGTTTGGCAATGTCACCCAACTTCACTAGAGCGTCCGCTCGTTTGTTGGATTTTGCAAAACCAATTACAGCCTTAAAGCTCTTTTCTGCTTCTGCGTCTTGGCGCTTAGCAAAATAAAGCTGGCCTAGCCAGTAGTGGCTGTTTGGCATGAAAGTCGATTCTGGGAAATCAGCCTGGAACTGTTTGAAGGCTGTGATTGCGCCTGTGTAGTCGCGCTTTTTCAAAATCAAGTCGACTGCATTTTGGTATGCCGTTTGTTCGTCGACATTGGTGGTGAACTTGCCTTCTGGTTTCGCCTTGTCTGTCGCGACAGGAACTGCGACGGCGGCTGCGCCTTGTTGTGAGCGAAGCTTGTCGATTTCAATAAACAGTTCACGTTGACGCTGAACCATCTGGTTCATGTCATAAGTATTGCGTTCTAGCTGGCCGCGAAGGGTGGCAATCTCTTGCGTCATTTCATCGAGCTGCTGCTGCATTTGCAGTTGCACTCGGTTGCGGTTTTGCAATAGGCGCTCTAGGCGCTGAACGTCGGTTTCGTTAGCAGCAGATGCCGCTGTAATAGAGGCAGCAGTTGCCGAAGAAGATGTTGCGCTCAAGTCGGTAACCGGTGCTTTCGCAGCAAGCGCTGAGCTTGCCATTCCGGCTAGTAACGTAAGCGTAACAGCGCGCTTAATGTTACTTGTCATAAAGGTAGGATCCTTAATAGCCGAGCCCTAAAACGACAATGTTGCAGCGCGAACGCTGCAACATGTTCAATCTTGGGCAGATTGGATTAGTAAACTAGCACTGCGCGACGGTTTTTCGCGTACGCGTCTTCAGATTGACCTAGTACTAGTGGTTTCTCTTCACCGTAGCTAACGATAGAGATTTGGTCTGCTTGTACGCCAAGAGCTTGGATGTACTTAGCAACAGCTTGTGCACGACGCTCGCCTAGTGCGATGTTGTACTCAGGTGTACCGCGCTCATCTGCGTGACCTTCGATAGTCACTTGTAGTGATGCATCTTTGCTTAGGTATGCTGCGTGTGCTGCAAGCATATCTTCGTAGTCACCAGCGATAGTAGAGTTATCGAATGCAAAGTAAATCGTTTGGTTTTCACGAAGTGCTTTTTCTTTTAGCTCTTGTTCAGTTAGCTGTGCATTCTCATCAATTGGTGTCGCAACAGTTGTTGTTTCTTGTTGCGTTTGGTTGTTCGTCTCTGCACCTGTTGATGACGCAGCGTCGTCGCTTGAGCTACACGCCGTCATTGCAAGAACTGGCAGTGCGATTAGCAACCCCTTAAAAACTTTGTTTAATTGCATTGTTATTTCCTTAACCTAAAAAATTTAATTGCTATAAAAACGGTGACCATGCAGGAGCTCTTACGCGCCCGTTTGTAGCCGGTAATCTAGCTTTAAATCGCCCATCAATAGATACCATCGAAAGGACGTTAGTTTTGTTATAGATGGAACTGTATATCACCATGCCACCATTTGGTGCGATGCTTGGTGATTCATCAAGCAGTGTTTTGGTGAGGATCTGTACCGAGCCTGTTTCTAGATCTTGTTTTGCAAGATTGAATCCAGAGTTGGAACGATTCACCATCACGAGGTAACGACCATCAGGGGTGATCTGCCCACCGAGGTTTTGGCTACCCTGCCACGTGATACGATTGGTTTTACCATCAGACAAATTTACTTCATAAATCTGAGGGTTACCACCCCTATCCGACGTAAAAATAAGGGAATTACCGTCTGGTTTCCAGAACGGTTCTGTATTATTTGATCGGCCGCGGGTAATTTGGCGCAGTTTTCTGGTTTCCAGATTTAGCGTATATACATGCAGTTGCCCAGTCTTCGACAAGGTGATTGCGAGAGACTTCCCATCCGGAGAGAATCTTGGCGCACCATTGTGACGAGGGAATGACGTTACCTTCTCACGCTTACCTGTGTAGATATTCATGATGAAGATTTCTGCTTGGCCATTTTGGAAGCTAACGTAAGCCAATTGCTTACCATCTGGTGACCAAGCTGGAGACATCAACGGCTGCTTTGAGCGAAGTACCATCTTCTCGTTGTAGCCGTCGTAATCCGCGATACGCATTTGGTATGGGTACGCGTCTTTGTCGTTAACCACTACGTAAGCGATGCGAGTTAAAAACGCACCGCGCTCGCCTGTAAGCTCTTCGTAGACAAGATCCGAAATGCGGTGTGCATATTCACGAAGACGTGGACCGGGAACGGTCGCTTTCTTCTTGAATAGAATATGGTCGTTAGATAGCACTAATTGGCCATCGTCGCTCAGTGCTTTTGACTGTCCACCGGTGAGCTGACCACGAACTACATCAACGAGCTGATAGCTCACTTCATAATTGCCTTCAGCATTTTTAACGATAGTGCCGGTAAGAAGTGAATCAACGCCAAGGCCAGTCCACGCTTCAAAATTAATTGCCGATGCATCATAAGGCGTTTGCGGCATTTTGCTGGTTGCAACAGGGCTAAATTTACCACTGCGCTGCAAGTCAGAAGCAATCACCGCCGAGACATCATGCGGTAATTTGCCCTCACCTTCCCATTTGAAAGGCACAATGGCAATCGGTCTTGCTGAGTCAATACCATCGGTGATAACAAGTTCTAACGCGGCGTTGGCAGTTTGAGTAGCAAAACTCATGACCATTGCCATTCCTAGTAATATTCGCTTAATCACAGGTTTTTCCTTATAACTGTGGCTTATATGTCAAGTTAATGTTCTTTAGCTGAGCATTAACTTCAGGAAATTCGGAGAGAGGAAACGAACGAACCTGTGAAATGGCACTTTTGGTGGCATTACACAAGCGAGCATCGCCCTCTAATACTTTTACTGTCCCTGCAATCGCACCGCTACCAGCGGGAATCAATTGCAGGTTTACACGGCATTCTTTACCGCGAAAGCTGGAGTCGGTGAGAATGTGCTGCTGGATAAGCTGCTTGTAGATCTCACCCATTTTGGCAAGTTCGATATCGACCTGACTGGAACGAGCCGCGGAGTTACTCGCGGCTTCACTTTCTAGTCCTGAAAAAATATCGTTCAGCGCCGCCTCTTGCTCTTTTCGATCGCGCTCTATTTGCTCAAGTCGCTCTTTCTCGATACGCGCTTTTTCGGCTGCTTCAGCCGCGGCTTTTTCCTGGGCTATACGTTCTTGCTCGGCACGCTCTGCGGCTTCACGTTCACGCTGAGCTTTTTCTTGCGCTTCTTTTACAGCTCGCTCTTGTTCTAGACGCTCCTGCGCGGCTAAAGCAATCGCGGCTTCTTCAGCTATGCGTTTTTTCTCAGCTATGCGAATCGCCTCTTCTTTGGCTTTACGCTCAGCTTCGGCTTTTTCGGCACGCTCTTTTTCTACCTTACGACGCTTTTCTGATTCGCGAGCGGCTTGAGCATCTTTCGCTTGCTGCTCTTTCAGCTTACGTATGCGCTCTTCCTCAGCTTTGCGGTTACGTTCTAGCTGTTCACTTTCACGACGCAATTTATCAAGACGGTCTTGCTCTTTTTTAGCCGCGGTTTCACGCTGCTTGCGGATTTCTGCCGCTTGCTGACGAACGCGCGCTGGATCGATCACCACGGCTTGCACCATTCCGGTTGGCTCCGCTTTATCCATGTTAAAGTCGGTACCCCACAGTAATGCGGCGACAAGCAATGCGTGAGCAAGCAAAGAGATCGCAATTGGCTTTCCGTAGCTGTTTTTAGTGTGCTTATTGCTTTTCATACGGCTGCGACAACTATTCCCTTAGATCCGTGAGTAGGCCAACCTTTGGAATACCGGCTTGGCTAAGCTCGTCCAACAGTAACACCACCTCTGCGTATGGCGTGGACGCATCACCACCCACTGCGACTGGAGAGTTAGGATTAATCGAAAGCTCAGCTTTAACTCGTACAATAATGTCTTGCAGACTCAAACCTCGTTTCACGTCCTCATTGTTAACGCTTAGCCCTAAGTTCCCGTCACGGTCTACTTCAACAATGATAAAACTCGCATCGGTATCACCGGCAAGTTCAGACGCGGGTTGTGCCGTTGAGGTCTTTGGCAGCTCAACATCCACCCCTTGAGTAACAAAAGGCGACGTCACCATGAAAATAATAAGTAACACCAGCATAACGTCGATATAAGGTACGACGTTAATCTCACAGGTCAGCTTGCGTTTTTTCGGTTGGTAGCCAGCCATTATTGCTCCCTAGCGGCCATCGCTTGACGGTGCAAAATGCTGTGGAACTCTTCTGAGAAGGTAGCGTAATTATGTTCTAGCTTACTCACTTTGTTGCTCAAACGGTTAAATGCCATAACGGCTGGAATTGCCGCAAATAGACCCATCGCCGTTGCAATCAACGCTTCCGCGATACCTGGCGCTACCATAGCAAGTGTGGCTTGTTTTACTTCGCCAAGCGCGATAAACGCATGCATGATACCCCAAACCGTACCAAACAGACCGATGTAAGGGCTGATAGAGCCAACGGTCGCTAGGAATGGTAAGTTAGTTTCTAGCTCTTCCACTTCACGGGAAACAGCAACGCGCATTGAGCGACCAGTCCCTTCCATAATGAAAGCTGGCGAGTCGGCGTTCGATTTACGAAGGCGCAAAAACTCGGAAAAACCAGAGTAGAAAATCTCTTCTGTACCTGAAAGCTCATCTTTGCGCTTTTTCACATCTTGGTAGATATGAGAAAGATCAGCGCCTGACCAAAAACGGTCTTCAAACGCCTCAGATTCTTTGGTGGCTTCTTTTAGCACTTTGCTGCGCTTGATGATCATCGCCCAAGATACGACTGACATGCCCATCAGAATCAGCATGACCAATTGAACAAGTAGGCTTGCCTCGAGTATGAGGTCTACAAATGAAATATCAGCCGTCACTGTGTTTTAACTCCACTACGATAGACGAAGGAATGGCCTTCGGCTTCATTTTAACATTATCTATACATGCCACTTTAACCAGTGCTTTCGCTATTGTCACACCTTGTTGGTCGACAATTTCTTGAGCAAAGGTTAGCGACGCTTTCTTAAATTCTTCAATATAGGTTTTTACGGTGAGCTGGTCATCCAAGCGTGCACCACGGATAAAGTCGATATCCATATGACGAACCACAAAGCCAGTATGCTCTTCTAGCAACACACGCTGATTGACACCTTTGCTTCTAAGTAGCTCGGTGCGGGCACGTTCAAAGAAATTGAGGTAGTTCGAGTGGTAAACGACACCTCCCGCGTCCGTGTCTTCGTAATAAACGGTCACAGGAAATTCGAAATACGATGATAACTGAGACAAACTGATCACTTCCTAAATAAAACTACGCATTAATATAACGCAACTCATTGTGATTGTTATAAGTGCTGACAAGAATTTTTGATTAAAGTGCCAAAATTTACACTTAATTGATGAAGATATTAGCGA
The DNA here is from genome assembly GCF_052879755.1 of Vibrio sp. DNB22_10_4. NCBI lineage: Bacteria > Pseudomonadati > Pseudomonadota > Gammaproteobacteria > Vibrionales > Vibrionaceae > Vibrio > Vibrio sp. DNB22_10_4. The sequence goes on from NZ_JBNNXW010000004.1 coordinate 57,587, forward strand.
TTACTCGCTTTTCATTGTTTCAAAAAGTAAAAAACCCGAGCAATGGCTCGGGTTTATTCTAAAAAACGTACATTAACGTTAAGTAACTCAACACAGTTAGTGACAAGTACGGGCTAAACACCAGTTGCCACAGCCAAAACCTAGGTTTGAAGCCGATGCCGTAGACCATACTTGAACAGAGAGACAATACAAACGCAAGTCCTAACCATGGTGCAAAGCCACCGATGGCTGCGTCGTAGCCCTCTGGACTCCACATAAACAGACCTGCGTTGGCAAAACCAAGCACCAGTGATAAGGCGCGAAGTAGCACCTTATCCATAGGCTTGTGAATCTGCTCTAACTGTTGGTTAAGCTTACTCACTGTCTTCGTCCATCATCTCACTGTGTTCAAGCCAAAGTGCATTGATGATACCGAATGCACAAGCCAAAAGAACACCTAAAATCCAAGCGAAATACCACATGTTAAATGCTCCTTAGTAAAGTGAATTCTTGTTTTCTTCGATGAACTTGTCATCAAGACGACCAAACATTTTGTAGTAAGTCCAAGCTGTGTAGCTAAGAATTACTGGAACCATAACAAACGCTACCGCTGTCATTAGATTCAGAGTCAATTCACTTGACGTCGCATCCCACATAGTCAAGCTGTGGTTTGGATTCAGGCTGCTTGGCATTACGAATGGGAACATTGCAAAACCAGCAGTAAAGATGATGCCACCGTTGGCCAGAGAAGAAGCAATAAATGAAATTGCGCACTTCTCAAGACGAGACGCTAGAACCGCTAGTAGAGGCATAACCACACCTAGTGCTGGCGCAATCCATAGTAGTGGGTACTTCTCGAAGTTCGTCATCCACGCACCGGCTTCGCGAACCACTTCTTTAACTAGTGGGTTTGAAGCCGCGTTGCCATCGATACTGCTTACTACTAGGTAACCATCGATACCTTGGATCCAGAAACCTGCACCTACAAATGCCACTACTGTGAGTAGACCCATGATTTGCGCTGTGTTGCGAGCGCGAGTATGGATATCACCTGTCGTCTTCATTTGTAGCCATGTTGAACCTTGAAGCAGGATCATGAACAGGCTTACCAGACCACACAATAGTGCGAATGGGTTAAGCAGGCCGAAGAATGAACCGTGGTAAGTCGGCATCATAAAGTCGCTTAACTGGAATGGTACACCTTGTAGTAGGTTACCAAACGCCACACCAAAGATAAGTGGTGGTACGAAACCACTGATTGAGATACCGATATCCCAAGCGTTACGCCACTGTTTGTCTTCTAGCTTAGAGCGGTAATCTAGACCGATTGGACGTAGCCAAAGCGCTGCTAGAGTAAGGATCATTGCTAGGTAGAAACCCGAGAACGACGTTGCGTACACTAGCGGCCAAGCAGCAAATAACGCACCACCAGCGGTGATTAGCCAAACCTGGTTACCGTCCCAGTGTGGGGCGATAGAGTTAATCATTACACGGCGCTGAGTGTCCGTTTTACCTAGGATAGGTACAAGTGCACCTACCCCCATATCAAAACCATCGGTGATAGCGAAACCAGCAAACAGTACGCCGATCAGTATCCACCAGATGAATCGTAAGACTTCGTAATCAAACATTCTTTTTCTCCTTGCTTACGCTTCTACTTGACGACTAACTTTGTTCTCTACCGTTTCGACGTTTTGTTCGAAGTGGTAGCGACCTGTCTTCAAGCTACTCGGGCCTTTGCGTGCAAATTTCACCATTAGGTAAACTTCTGCAATTAGGAACACCGTGTATAGAGCGATGATTGCGAATAGTGATGTCCAGATCTGACTTGCTGTCAGTGCTGATGCTGCCACGTGTACAGGCAGGATTTCACCTACGGCCCATGGCTGACGACCAAATTCAGCAACAAACCAACCGGCTTCTACTGCAATCCATGGTAGTGGAATGCTAAATAGTGCCGCTTTAAGGATCCATTTTTTCTGTTCAATTTTCTGACGACATGTCTGAATAAATGCCGCACCGAAGACGAATAGCATGATGAAGCCACACGCAACCATGATACGGAACGACCAGAATAGTGGCCAAACTGTTGGGATAGAGTCATCCGCAGCCGCTTGGATTTGATCTTCTGTCGCATCAACAACTTTGTCGGTGTAACGTTTAAGCAGTAGACCGTAACCAAGGTCTTGCTTCACATCATCAAACGCTTCTATGTTTGCGTCTGTACGTTCACCTGCACGCAGTTTTTCTAGAAGTTCGTAAGCGTACATACCGTTACGGATACGATCCACGTGCTCTTCACGTAGGTCACGAAGACCTTGAACTGGTGTATCGATAGAACGTGTTGCGATGATACCCATTACGTATGGGATCTTAAGCGCAAAGTCAGTTTCCATCTTGTCTTGGTTTGGAAGACCAAACACAGTGAACGCTGCTGGAGCTGGCTCTGTATGCCACTCTGCTTCGATAGCCGCAAGTTTCACTTTCTGTACGTCACCAAGCTCGTAACCAGATTCGTCACCAAGAACGATAACAGAAAGGATAGAAGCCATACCGAACGACGCTGCAATCGCGAATGAACGACGAGCAAACGCTACATCACGGCCTTTCAGTAGGTAGTACGCACTGATACCCAGAACGAACATCGCACCTGTGGTATAGCCTGACGCTACTGTGTGAACAAACTTAACTTGAGCAACTGGGTTGAGTACCACTTCTGCGAAGCTAACCATTTCCATACGCATGGTTTCGAAGTTGAACTCTGCGCCCACAGGGTGCTGCATCCAACCGTTCGCAACTAGGATCCAAAGTGCTGAGAAATTAGAACCAAGTGCAACCAACCAGGTAACGGCTAAGTGTTGACGTTTTGAAAGCCTATCCCATCCGAAGAAGAAGAGTCCGACAAAGGTGGATTCGAGGAAGAAGGCAACGAGGGCTTCGATCGCCAGCGGCGCACCGAAAATATCACCCACGTAATGGGAATAGTAGGACCAGTTCGTACCAAACTGGAATTCCATGGTAAGGCCGGTAGCCACACCTAGGGCGAAGTTAATACCAAATAGCTTACCCCAGAACTTGGTCATGTCCTTGTAGATTTGCTTGTTGGTCATTACGTAGAGGGACTCCATGATGGCAAGTAAGAATGCCATACCTAGAGTCAATGGAACGAACAAGAAGTGATACATTGCCGTAATTGCGAATTGCAATCTCGACAGATCAACAACGTCTATCATGATAACTCCTTTTGTGTCGGCTGAACGACACGTTCTACATTATGCGCCGAGGATACTTGTTTAATGGAAATTAAACTTGTTGAGCAAATCAGCATCCTTGTTGCAAAAATGTACCTCAATGGTTAGTTAATTGTTAAGCTTGCGCTAATATAGCTGGAGCTAATATTACTGGGAAATTGAATCGGTTTCAAAAGGTTTATTCAGGAAAATGCTTTGATGTAAGTCAATAAATAGAAGAAGTGAATTGTACGATCTTTAATCACACTGATTCAGATCAAATTTATTTGGAAAGAGAGTTTGATGTGGTGTGCAAAAAAAGAAAATTAGCAGCCGCTAATACCCCTTTAGTGGCAAGGGATTATAAACAATGTGCGTAACCGTGTGAACGAAAATCACGAAATTGATAGATTTTAGTGATAGAAAATGTAAATAAAAGAAAGCTGCATATTCGCAATATTACTTTACAAATATGCAGCTCAATAATTGGTCTGGCAAATTTCATTACTGTGATGTAGAACATGAGTTGCGTATTACAGTCCTACATCGCGGCTTTAAACTTTATCGATTCCAAAGTGTAAGTAGGCTCTATCTGAGGCAATACGCCCACGCGGGGTTCGTTGCAGATAGCCTTGCTGAATCAAATAAGGTTCAATGACATCTTCGATAGTGTCTTTCTCTTCACCTATCGCTGCCGCTAGGTTATCTAACCCGACAGGGCCACCAGAGAACTTCTCCATGATGGCGAGCAGCAGTTTTCTATCCATGTAATCGAAACCTTGGTTATCGACATCTAGCATGTTCAGAGCTTTGTCTGCAATGTCAGCACAGATATGCCCGTTACCTTTCACCTCTGCATAGTCACGCACACGGCGTAGCAGTCGGTTAGCAATACGAGGTGTACCACGAGCTCGACGGGCAATTTCTAGCGCCCCTTCTGGATCCATCGACAAGCCCAAGCAACGAGCACTGCGCTGCACGATATTTTGAAGGTCGGCAATCTTGTAGTACTCAAGACGCTGGACGATACCAAATCGGTCACGAAGCGGTGACGTCAATGAGCCCGCGCGCGTCGTTGCACCAATGAGCGTAAACGGCGGCAAATCAATCTTGATTGAGCGAGCCGCAGGCCCTTCACCAATCATGATATCCAGCTGATAATCTTCCATCGCCGGATACAGCACCTCTTCCACCATTGGGCTTAAACGGTGGATCTCGTCGATGAACAGAACATCGTTTTCTTCAAGATTGGTCAACAGCGCAGCAAGGTCGCCAGCTTTTTCAAGCACTGGGCCAGAAGTGGTACGGATGTTTACTTCCATCTCGTTGGCAACGATATTCGCCAACGTGGTCTTACCCAAACCAGGAGGTCCGAATATCAATAAATGATCGAGCGCTTCGTTACGTAGCTGTGCGGCCTTGATGAAAATTTCCATCTGGTCACTAACGTGATCCTGACCTTCATAGTCAGCCAACTTCTTAGGACGAATAGCTCTATCGATGACGTCTTCATCACGGAAAACTGGGTTTTCTGGGGCGATTAAGCGATCGGCTTCAATCATCTAACTGTCTCTCTAAAAATACCGCTTGGTCATTAAACCATAGTACGCAGTGCTTCACGGATCAGCGCTTCACTGGTCATGTCTGGCTTCGCTACTTGAGAAACCACTTTCGATGCTTGCGTTGGTTTGTAACCCAGTGCAAGCAGCGCGCTTACCGCTTCTTCTTCGGCACTTTCGCTAGACATCGCACCAGCACTGTCCATCGGCGCAGCGTCCGTCGCTGGCGTAAACAGGTCACCAGCGCCCCAACCTTTAAGGCGATCCTTCATTTCAACGACGAGACGTTCAGCGGTTTTCTTACCCACGCCAGGCAGTTTAACAAGGGTGGAGATATCTTCGCGCTCAACGCACGAGACAAATTGGCTGGCAGACATACCAGATAGGATACCCAAACCCAACTTAGGACCGACACCGTTGGCTTTGATCACTTCGCGGAACAAAGCGCGCTCTCGCACGGTATTGAATCCGTAAAGAAGCTGTGCGTCTTCACGAACGACAAAATGGGTGTAAATAATGGCTTCTTGACCAATTTCTGGCAGCTCGTAAAAACAGCTCATTGGCATTTGAACTTCGTACCCTACGCCACCAACTTCAATCAGTAGTTCAGGAGGTTGTTTTTCGATTAGCGTGCCACGCAGTCGTCCTATCACAGTCTATGTCTCATTGTTCGTTGCAATAGGGCTTAGGATATAGAATAACTGGATGGGTATCCAGTTATTCTCTTCACATTTTAGCTCATAGCCGAGCGCAGTCGCTCGGAGAGCTCAGTGCCTTCTGCTATCTGTTGATTGAGCTCGTCACTGATGGTTTGAATATCCTCAGCAATTGCTTTGCTCCCTGTTACCGAGCGTGCCACATCGCTACTCGCTTGATCTAGCTCGCCTATTGCTTGGTTTTGCTGGGTAACTAAGTGACTGAGGTCGGTGATTTCAGTTGAAATGACTTGGACTTGCTCAATCATCTGGCTGAGCTCTTTCACTGTGGTCTGGATTGTCTGTTGCCCTGAGTCAATCTGCTGCTGACTGTTGCTGATTAGGGTGCGAATTTCCTCAACTGAGTTACTGGTTTTCGAAGAGAGCTCCCTCACCTGCTCAGCAACGACCGCAAAGCCGCGGCCATGGTCACCCGCTCGCGCAGCTTCAATGGCTGCATTGAGTGCCAGCAAATTGGTTTGTTCAGCCACTGAGGTGATTAGCTCAATGACAGACACGACTTTTTGGTTACTACTATCGATATTGGCAATCGCCTCAGTGGACGCACTAAGCATTTCCGAGCTGCTTTCCGCTTGCTGCTTGATTGCGTCGGTTTGACCAATAACTTGCTCCATGAAGTTCACAGACTCTTGAGTAAACGAAGACAACTGTTCTAGTTGCTGGCTCATTTCTTCTGCAGCGCTCGCCTGTGAAGCACTGTTCATGCCAAGCGACTGTACGTTTGAGTTTAGCTGCGACGATTGCGTATTTACCTGATGTATCACTTCATCGAGCTCTTTCACACTGGCGTTTACGGTCACTAACATGCCATCCATGCGCTTTTCACCTTGCGAGGCTTTTTCGGCTTGCAGTTTGCTCTCTTTCATCGCTTTTTCTGCACGATGAATTGCACTCTCTTTTTGCTTCGCGGTAAAGCTCTGGGCAAAACAAATCACGCAAAGTGGCAGCAGCATGCCAGACCAAATTTCTACATTTTGCTTAGAGGCCGATAGTGAAATCGTTGGGAATGAAAAGCCACTAGTGTGAAGGTAAGTCATAACGCCCGCGACCAGCAGAATACCGACACTCCAAGTCAGCGCCATCGCTCTAGAAGCCGAGAGGTAGAAAGCGACAATGAGCAAAGGGGCCCAAAATGCCTGAGTAGAATCTACGATGCCGCCGCTTTGATAAATGATGTTCACTGCATGAACCACCATCCCAAGGAAGCCGATATTGAGCGCTAGCGTGATTTGCTTGGTAAATCGCAACACCACCAAGCCAATAACTTCGATTGCAATAAGCAGTACCGACGTTAAAAACAGCAATGCATGTCCGTTAGATTGCCACTTAATAGCGCTGTACAGACCAACGATCAGCGCGACAACAGTAAATACAGCGGTGATTTCAGCTTTGCGAAGAGTATTACGGGAGAGACTTTGAGCGTTATTTATTAAGTTGTGCCACATGCCTTTGTTTTCCTTATTATTGGTCCTTTGACTCACTCATCAGACCAATCTTAGAAAGTTAACAAATAATTAACAAGGCGCACTAGGTAAAAAGCTCTAAAACTGTGGGCTGGTTATCGTTAAAACTATCGGTATCCAAGACGGTAACGCCTTAAAGAGACGATCCTCAAGATTAACGATAGCGCCCTTTCTTTGCACCACTCGCTTTACCAGCAAGCGCGACGAGCGTTTTGTTGGTGTTGGCATGACAGATAGCAACGCCGAGCGCATCGGCTGCGTCTGCTTGTGGCTTAGAAGGCAACTTCAACATCGCCATCACCATGTGCTGCACCTGGGCTTTGTCTGCGGCGCCGGTACCCACGACTGCCTGCTTAATAAGCCTTGCCGCATACTCGTAAACGGGTAAATCGTGGTTTACCGCAGCGACAATCGCACTGCCTCTTGCTTGACCCAACTTCAGCGCTGAGTCGGCATTTTTGGCCATGAAGACCTGCTCAATAGCGAACACATCCGGCTGAAACTGAGTAATGATTTCACTGACACCAGCGTATATCTGTTTTAGTCGACCGGGTAATTCTTTTTCTGAGGTGCGGATACAGCCGCTCCCCAAATACTGCAAATGTCGACCCTGCTGACGAATCACGCCGTAGCCTGTGATTCGTGAGCCTGGGTCAATTCCTAAAATAATAGACATTGTTTCTCGCTATTTACTCTAACGTCGCTGCAACTTCATCAGAGATATCACCGTTGTGGTATACCTCTTGGACGTCATCGAGATCTTCCAATGCGTCAATAAGTCGCAACAATTTTGGTGCTGTAGACTCATCTAGATCTGCTTTCGTTGAAGGCACTAGGGTTACTTCCGCGTTTGACGCGTCAAACCCAGCTTCGTCCAGTGCGTCTTTAACCGAGCCAAATTCGGTAGGATCGGTGTATACATCGATCGCGCCATCTTCACCGGTTTCGATATCATCGGCACCGCCTTCGAGAGCGACTTCCATAACCTCGTCTTCATCTAGACCCGGTGCGTATGAGATAACCCCTTTCTTATCGAACAGATAGTTAACACTGCCATCAGTACCTAGGTTACCACCCGCTTTTGAGAACGCGTGACGAACACCAGAAACGGTACGATTGCGGTTGTCCGTCATACACTCCACCATCACAGCTGTGCCACCAGGCCCGTAACCTTCGTAGATGACGGTCTCCATGTTGTCATCACCTTCACCACCAGCACCACGAGACACCGCGCGGTTTACTGTGTCGCGAGTCATGTTGTTAGACAGTGCTTTATCGATTGCGGCGCGAAGTCTTGGATTGTTGTCAATATCGCCTCCACCCTCTTTTGCGGCAACGACGATTTCGCGAATTAGCTTAGTGAAGATTTTGCCACGCTTAGCGTCCTGCGCGGCTTTACGATGACGAATGTTCGCCCATTTACTGTGACCTGCCATGGTTAATCCTTTGAGTTCTATGAATTTGGACTTTTATAGGGTGGTATAACTATACAGAATTTAGAAACAAAAACTCCCGCGAATGCGGGAGTTTTTGTTGTGTGTTGGGCTTTGCGATGTTACGCAGTAACGAGCCTGTTTTGTTCTCCCCCTTAATAAGGGGGAGTTAGAGGGGGTGCTCTTGATCTTACTGCTTTATTTCAATTGATTAGCAGGAAAAAGAGCACCCCTCCCAGCCTCCCCTTATAAAGGGGAGGAGCTAAAAAGCTCGCTGCGCGTCGCTCGGCGATGTTACGTAGTAACGAGCCTGATGTTCTCCCCCTTAATAAGGGGGAGTTAGAGGGGGTGCTCTTGATCTTCTTGCTTTATTTCAATCAATAAGCAAGAAAAGAGCACCCCTCCCAGCCTCCCCTTATAAAGGGGAGGAGCTAAAGGCTCGCTGCGCATCGCCGCAACACACGAGAAAGATTAAGCGTCTTTCTTCTCTTTCGCTGCCGTTACTGCAATCGCTAGCTCTTCAAGTGCTGCTGGGTTTGCTGCGCTTGGTGCGTCTGTTAGTAGACATGCTGCTGCGGTTGTTTTCGGGAATGCGATAACGTCACGGATGTTCTCTGTACCACAAAGTAGCATCACTAGACGGTCAAGACCAAATGCTAGACCTGCGTGCGGTGGTGTACCGAACTTCAGTGCGTCTAGTAGGAATCCGAACTTCTCACGTTGCTCTTCTACATCGATACCAAGAATCTCGAATACCGCTGCTTGCATTTCTGCGTTGTGGATACGAACGCTGCCGCCGCCGACTTCATAGCCGTTTAGAACCATGTCGTATGCGTTAGAGTTTGCAGCTGCTGGATTCGCTTTTAGCTCTTCCGCCGTCATGCCAAGAGGAGACGTGAATGGGTGGTGCATTGCGTGCAGGTTACCCTCGCCATCTTCTTCGAACATTGGGAAGTCAACAACCCATAGTGGAGCCCACATAGACTCGTCCGTAAGCTCAAGATCTTTACCAATCTTAAGACGTAGCGCGCCCATTGCTTCTGCAACTGTGTTTGCTTTGTCTGCACCGAATAGGATGATGTCGCCAGATTCTGCGTCCGTACGCTCAAGAATACCATTGATCACATCGATGTTTAGGAACTTAGCGACTGGAGATTGGATACCTTCCATGCCAGCAGCACGGTCGTTAACCTTCATCCATGCTAGACCTTTCGCGCCGTAGATACCTACGTACTCAGCATAGCTGTCGATTTGCTTACGAGTCAGTTTAGCGCCGCCTGGTACACGGATAACCGCTACGCGACCTTTCTCGTCGTTTGCAGGACCTGAGAACACTTTGAACTCAACGTCTTTCAAAAGATCAGCAACGTCCACTAGCTCTAGTGGGTTACGTAGATCTGGCTTGTCGCTACCGAAACGACGAATCGCTTCAGAGAATGGCATCACTGGGAACTGACCTAGGTCTACGTTCAGTAGCTCTTGCCACATGTCGCGAACCATTTTTTCAGTTACTTCACGTACTTGGTCAGCCGACATGAATGATGTTTCGATATCGATCTGAGTGAATTCTGGTTGACGGTCAGCACGCAAGTCTTCATCACGGAAACACTTAACGATTTGGTAGTAACGATCAAAGCCAGACATCATCAGCAGCTGTTTGAATAGCTGTGGAGACTGTGGAAGTGCGTAGAACGAACCTTTGTGCACGCGGCTTGGTACTAGGTAGTCACGAGCACCTTCTGGCGTCGCTTTCGTTAGTACTGGCGTTTCGATGTCTAGGAAGCCGTTGTCATCTAGGAAACGACGAACAAAGCTTGATGCTTTAGCGCGCAGTTTAATACGATCGCTCATCTCTGGGCGACGTAGATCGATATAACGGTACTTCAGACGTTGCTCTTCAGTGTTCGTTTGGTTGAAGTCTAGAGGTAGCACGTCGCTACGGTTGATGATTTCAAGACCTTTTGCAAGGATCTCAACTTCACCTGTTGCCATGTCTTTGTTTACTTGGCTCTCTGGACGTACACGAACTTCACCAGTTAGCTTGATGCAGAATTCGTTACGAAGTTGGTTCGCTACTTCATAAGCATCCGCCATATCTGGATCAACAACAACCTGAACGATACCTTCACGATCTCGCATATCGATAAAGATAAGACCGCCTAAATCACGACGACGGTTTACCCAGCCGCACAGTTCTACAGTTTGTCCTGCAAGGGACTTGTTCAGGTGACCACAGTAATGGCTACGCATAATGAATTTCCCAATTTCCGATTGTTTATATGAAAACGTTTATATGAAATCTATATTGTGGGTGATGGCATGAAAAGTCGCCAATACTAAATCCACCCACAAAATCAAAGGTTCATTTATACTCGGAAAATCGTCTAAAATCGACCTAATTTGATAGAATTGTTGTGTTTAATTGCCTGTTGCTAAGCTAGAACACTTGAAACGGACAAAATATCAACAAATCCTATTCCTTATTGGCTTTTGTTGACTTGCATAGAAAGGATGAGAAATGAGTGAACCGACATTGCGACTTGGATTAACCATGTGGTCTCACAATGACTGGCAGCACTCTTTCTACGGAAAAGGTACTAAACCTGGGGAACGCTTAGAGCGCTACGCGTCTGTATTTGATACGGTCGAAGGCAACACAACGTTTTACGCCACACCAAGCGCGAAGACTGTCACCAGTTGGAATGATTCTACCTCTGATGCTTTCCGCTTTACCTTTAAACTTCCTAAATCGATTACTCATGAACGAATGCTCAACCAATGCCAAGATGAGCTTACTGCGTTCTTGCAGGTCATGGCACCTTTGCACCACAAAGTGGGTATGTGGACCATTCAACTGCCAAGTAAGTTTTCACCTGCCGATCTCCCTGCCCTGCAAGCGTTCTGCGCCAAGTTTCCATCTGAGATGAAACTTGGGGTTGAAGTGAGGCATTTAGGCTTTTTCAATAAATCCGAACAAGAGCGAGTCTTCAACCAATGGCTCATGGAGCATCACATCGACCGCATTATTATGGACTCTCGCCCCGTTTTTGCCGCGGCGCCTACCACCGCAGCGGTTATTGATGCTCACGACAAAAAGCCCAAAGTACCAGTGCATGCCATTGCCACAGCGGATCATCCAATGATCCGCTTTATTGGCCACCCTGATATGGAAGCTAACTTAGCGTTTTTTAAACCCTGGGAGAAGAAACTGGAACAGTGGATTGAACAAGGTAAGCAGCCCTATTTGATGATCCACACGCCTGACAATGTGGAAGCACCGGAACTGGCAATCAAGCTATATAAGGAGCTCAAAGCATCACTAGCCGGCAACATTACTTTAAGCGATAAACCGACCTTTCCTTGTCTTCGAGATGATCATCAAATCTCCATGTTTTAGTCGCTCTAAAACCCTACGACACCGCCTGTAAAAGCAATAATGACATTTCAGGTTAAATGACGTAAAATGCGCGCCTTTTTTATTGCGTCCGTCCGAATCGGCAATGGGGAATCTTAACATGCAGAATAAAGATACTATTTTCTCTGCTCCTATCGACAGAATTGGTGATTTCACCTTTGATGAGCGAGTAGCAGAAGTCTTTCCAGATATGATCCAGCGTAGCGTACCTGGCTACAGCAACATTATTTCTGCAATTGGTATGTTGGCAGAGCGCTTTGCTAAGCCACACTCCACTATTTACGATTTGGGTTGTTCACTTGGCGCGGCAACGCTATCCATGCGCCGTAATATCAGCCAAGAAGGCTGCCAGATCATTGCCGTTGATAACTCATCAGCGATGGTTGAGCGCTGTAAGTTGCACGTCAACGCCTACCGCTCAGACACGCCAGTTGCTGTTGTCGAGGCAGACATTCGCGATATTGAAATCAAAGATGCCTCTGTTGTGGTACTTAACTTTACCCTACAGTTTCTATCGCCAGACGATCGCCGGACGCTGCTTGAAAAAATCTACGCCGGTTTGCGCCCGGGCGGCATTCTAATTCTGTCTGAGAAGTATGTGTTTGAAGATGAGAACTCAAACGAGCTCCTTATCGACCTGCATCATGACTTCAAACGCGCCAACGGCTACAGCGAACTGGAAATCAGTCAAAAACGCAGTGCGATTGAAAATGTGATGCGTCCTGATTCAATCACAATGCACAAAGAGCGCTTTAAAGAGATCGGTTTCACCAGCTACGAAGTCTGGTTCCAATGCTTTAACTTCGGATCTATGTTCGCCATTAAGTAGTCTGCAATCTATAAATAACCTGCATACTATTTTTACCCTAGCTATTGTCACCCATTATTGTTGAGAGTTTCATGTTTAACTTTGCTAACTTTTATCAGCTCATCGCTCAAGATACCAAACTTCAGCCTTGGCTTAACATCCTGCCACAGCAACTCACCGACTGGCAGAATGCCGAGCACGGTGATTTTGACCGCTGGTTGCGTGCGCTCGCGAAGATTCCAACCGGTCAACCTGATAATGTTGAACTGAAATCGGAAGTGTCACTCGCGAACAATGAACCGCTTGCGATGGGTGAAATGAAGAAGCTAGAAAACCTGCTGCGCACCTTCCACCCGTGGCGTAAAGGCCCGTATCGCGTTCACGATATTCATATCGACACCGAGTGGCGCTCTGACTGGAAGTGGGATCGCGTATTACCGCACATTTCCCCACTTAAAAACCGTTCAGTATTGGATGTAGGCTGCGGCAATGGTTACCACATGTGGCGCATGCTAGGTGAAGGCGCGCGTCTTTGTGTGGGTATCGACCCTTCACATCTATTCCTAGTGCAATTTGAAGCAATTCGTAAGCTGATGGGCGACGACCAGCGTGCGCACCTTTTACCATTAGGTATCGAGCAGCTTCCGGAACTTCAAGCCTTTGATACGGTATTTAGCATGGGTGTTTTGTACCACCGCCGCTCTCCTCTTGATCATCTGATCCAATTGAAGAACCAGTTGGTCGCGGGCGGTGAGCTCGTATTAGAGACCTTAGTTATCGACGGTGATGAAAATGCCGTGCTTGTCCCCGTCGATCGCTACGCGCAAATGCGTAATGTGTACTTCTTCCCATCTGCGCGCGCGCTAAAAGTATGGTTAGAAAAAGTTGGCTTTGTGAATGTTCGTATTGTAGATGAAAACGTTACCTCTACAGAGGAGCAACGCACCACAGGTTGGATGACACATAATTCACTCCCTGAATACTTAGATCCTAACGACCCAAGCAAAACTGTCGAAGGGTATCCAGCACCTAGACGTGCTGTGTTAGTCGCTGAAAACCCAAACAAATAGTCTCAATCTTTGAGAAATTGTTGCCAAATACAGCAACTTTGACCGAGCTTTTATAAGTCTGACGCAGCTCTGACAATAGGGAGTATCGCACTCCCTATTGGTTACGATAAAATCCCTAGCCTTCCAGTTCCATTTTATTGTTTTTTAGGGTTTAAGATGTATAAACGCTTGGCATCTCTTGTCGCCATCGGCCTACTTTCGGGTTGTTCTACAGTCAATCACCAAGAACTTCATCAAAACACCATCAGCGCAATTCAAGAATCTGAAGCGCGCCTCGACAACAAACTGACTAACCTTACACTGCAGTTAAGCAACAACGCTGACTACATTGATAGCTTAGAAACCGAAGTCATCGCACTCACTAAAGAAGTCGAAGCTTTGAAGCAAGCACAACTTGGCGAAGACCAAGCTGAAAAGCAAAATAAGCCACTGCCAATTATCGCTCCTAAATCCTCCTCTTCTACTCCTGTTGTTTTAGGCTCCGTCGAACAAGTCCACCTCGATATACTCGACCGCAGTTTTGATGCGCGTGTGGATACCGGCGCGGTGACTTCTTCACTCAGTGCATCGGATATTCAAGCATTCGAAAGAGATGGTAAGCAGTGGGTAAAATTCAAACTTCTTGATGATAAGTCCCGCAAAGAAAATGATCGCTGGATAGAAGCGCCAGTAATTCGATATGTGAAAATTCGTCAGTCAACCAGTGAGAAAATGGAACGTAGAGCGGTGGTTGAACTTTGGATCCGTGTTGGAAAAATCCATGAAAAAGCTCAATTTACACTGGCAGATCGCTCACAAATGACCCACCCTATATTACTAGGAAGAGAATTTATCAAAGATATTGCTTTAGTTGATGTAAGTCAGCAATATATACTTTCATCTAACAAGTAGTTTTCTTTAAAATAACACCTCCTTCAGGGAAGCAATTACAATAATAAGGTTGTTTATGACTTCACGTATTCCATTTTTCCTATCTGTAGGATTACTCATTGCAGCGGGTATCGCGCTGAGTGTCATCAGACACGATACCTACGGCGTACCATGGACTCCAGGCGAAACTCGCCAAGTTTGGGACATTGAGGCTCGTGTCGAGTTTAATGCAATTGGTAAACCGGCCAAGGTTTCACTCGCGGCACCATACACTCAAGAAGGATTCACACTTATTGGTGAATCAGCCTCTTCTCCAGGTTACGGTGTCTCTTATGTCGATTCTGATGCAGGTCGCCGTGCAGAGTGGTCAATCCGCGAGGCACAAGGTCCGCAAACCATCTACTACAAAACCCAATTTCTTGTGGACGACCAAGCGCTGGCAAGCTCTACTCCTCCAGCGGAAGACGTGATTAAGCCAACCTTTGATGGCCCAGAAGAAGCTGCAGCTGTTGCCCTGATGGATCGCGCTCAATCTCGCTCCTCTGACAACATCACCTTCACACGCGAGCTTATCAAAGCACTGAACGATGGTGATAGCCAAAACTCTGCACTTATTCTTAACAACATGACCAAACTTCAAGCCGCTGCAAAACTGCTGGCGTTTGCTGAAGTACCAAGCAAGGTTGTGGGCGTTATCGAACTGGAAGATGGTCGTCGACGTCAATCTATTCAACAAATGTTGAGTGTGTGGGACGGTGCTAAGTGGCAAATCTTCTCTCCAGAATCCACAGAAGGTAAAAAACAAGCCAATCTGCTTGTTTGGGACGAATCTAACGTATCGCTACTTGATGTTGTTGGCGGTAAAGACAGTAAAGTTCACTTCACTATGATCGCTCAAGAGGTATCTCCTCAAGAAGCAACGAACAGTAAAGTGGATTCTGACGGTCTGTTGAACTTCTCAATTCATAGCCTGCCTCTTGAAGAGCAAGCCATGTTTAAAACCATCATGCTGATTCCAATCGGCGCGCTGATTGTCGTGTTCCTACGTATTCTGATTGGTCTAAAGACCTCTGGTACCTTCATGCCGGTACTGATTGCGGTGGCGTTCGTACAAACTCAGCTAGTAACCGGTATTGTTGGTTTCCTATTGATTGTCGGTACGGGTCTGGTAATTCGTAGCTATCTATCCAAGCTCAATCTGTTGCTCGTCGCTCGGATATCCGCGGTAATCATTACCGTAATCTTGATTATCTCTGTCTTTACGGTTGTCGCATTTAAGATTGGTCTGACAGAAGGTCTATCCATTACCTTCTTCCCAATGATTATCCTTTCTTGGACAATCGAACGTATGTCTATCCTTTGGGAAGAAGAGGGAGCGAAGGAAGTTGTGTTGCAAGGTGGTGGTTCGCTACTCACAGCGGTACTTGTCTACCTAGCGATGACCAACCCTTACATTCAGCACCTAACGTTTAACTTTATCGGTCTGCAGCTGGTTATCCTTGGCGGTATCTTGCTACTAGGTACTTACACAGGTTACCGACTCACTGAACTGCGTCGCTTTAAACCACTGACGGAGGACTAATCTATGCTTGGAAAGCTAACCAGTCCTTTTAAGCTTCGTGATCGCGGCATCATGGGTATGAACCAACGTAACCATGGTTATATCGGTAAATACAACGACCGCTCAAAGTATCCACTTGTGGATGACAAGCTAAAAACCAAAATCATTGCAGAGAAAGCTGGCGCGACAACGCCAGCTCTAATCGGCGTCGTTAACAACCAAGCGGAAGCAAAACACATCCATGCTATGGTTAAAGATTGGCCCGGCTTTGTGATTAAGCCAGCGCAAGGCAGTGGTGGTAAAGGCATTTTGGTGATAGTGAGCCACAAGGATGGCGTTTACACTAAGCCCTCTGGTGCGACTATTAACAAAGAAGATGTAGAGCGTCATATCAGTAACACTCTTGCAGGTCTGTTCTCACTTGGTGGTAAGAACGATGTTGCCGTGGTTGAAAACCTGATTAAGTTTGACGACTGCTTTGATGGCTTTAGTTATGAAGGTGTGCCAGACGTTCGTATTATTGTATTCCAGGGCTACCCTGTTATGGCGATGATGCGTTTGTCTACTTCAGCCTCTGACGGCAAAGCGAACCTTCACCAAGGCGCTGTCGGTGTAGGTATCGACATTGCGACCGGTAAAGCAGTGCGTGCGGTACAGTTTGACCGCCCTGTCACCCTTCACCCTGATACAGGCAAAGAGCTTGCAACACTCGCCGTTCCTCATTGGAAACGACTGCTCACGCTTGCCTCTAGCGCGTATGAAATGACAGGCCTAGGTTACATGGGAACGGACATGGTTCTCGATAAAGAAGAAGGTCCAATGGTACTTGAGCTTAACGCGCGTCCAGGACTTGCGATTCAAATTGCTAACGGCTGTGGTATTTTGCCAAGGCTACAGCACATCGAGTCATTGGGTACGCCAAATCCCTTTGAATATCCTAGTCCAGAAGAACGTGTCGAGTACGCAGCGAAAATGTTCGGTCACGCCGAAGACGCTTAAACGAACTCGTCAATCTGCTCGTCAATCTGAAAGCATCTACAAAGCGCTCCTCACCCTGAGCGCTTTGTTTTTTCTATAAAGTGCTATCAAAAACCTTGTCCTAAAACATTAGCCACTTCTAAACCCTGGCGATCAAGCTCACACTTTCTATTCGCCCCCTCAAAACTATTCCAAACAATTCAAATAGAAATATAAATCAATGAATTCAGTTAGTTAGCCAAATTAAGTCAAAAATACCAAAACCATTCACATTCACCACTTCAATTCCAGCTTTTATAAAACCTCTCATCGCAACGACATTACCACGACAATTCAGATACTTAACTAACAATTAGACTGTTTTAGTACTGCGTATCTCCTTAACATCCGTGTCGTGACGTTTTTTCGATATAAATTGATATTTGTATCATTTCACTCAGTGGCTTAGGTCTTTGCGTCTAGGATGCTCGCGCCTAAATGATGCAATAAAACCATCACTGTTTCGCAAACTTCGGGGGCTATAGCCAAAAGCGGTGCTCATCAATCGCCCACTTTTACTGCCCCGGGTTTGCACGTCGGAGATCTTTATGACCAAAACCGCAATAAGCACCGCCCTCTCGCTTTCACTTCTTTTTCTTTCTGGATGTGGTGCTGAACAAAATACCGATTTACTGCCGTCTTCTGTTGAAGTCAGCACCGTCGCTGTCACTCACAGCGATGTGTTTCCAACGACTGAATATGTTGGCCGAACTCGTGCTCCTGAAGATGTACAAATTCGCCCATTGGTTTCTGGTCGATTGATCACAAAAGCGGTCGCGGAAGGTGCGGACGTGAAAAAAGGTGAGCTTTTATACGAACTCGACCCACAGCCATTTCAAGTACGTTTAAATGCCGCCAAAGCCGAACTTGCTATAACAAAAGCGAAAATGCTCCAGGCGCAGCGCACACTGCAGCGCGCCGTCAAGCTTTATAAAGAAGGCTCTCTTTCTCCTCTTGAGTTCGAAGAAGTCGAGCTAGAAGAAACCACTTCCATTGCTGCATTTGAGATCGCTAAATCTGAGTTCGATAACGCGCAGCTTGAACTGAACTGGACCAAGATCTACAGCCCTATCGATGGCCGTGTCAGCAATTCTGTTTACAGCATCGGTGACATTGTGACACCAGAAGGCCAACCACTGACGACCGTGGTTAAGCTCGATACCACTTGGGTGAATATCGCAGTAAACGAAACCTCGGGTCTTGCTGAGTTTCAAGAAGCCATGCTACTTGATGAAAAACACGCTAGCGACTTTGAAGTGCACTTGAAACTCGCGAACGGTGCAACCTATCCATACCTTGGCCAAGTCGGCTTCGTCGATAACCGTGTGGACGTTGAAACCGGCACCATCACGGTTCGCCTTAATTTCCCGAACCCGGACTTACTGCTACTGCCAGGCCAATACGTCACTGTTGAAGTCGTCGATGACTCACTCACGCCACTGTCCGTACCAAGCGAATCGGTTCAGTTCGACCAAGGAGGTCACTTTGTCTATGTTGTCGATAGCAAAAACCTTATCGAAAAGCGCTATATCAAGTGGTACCAGCAACTAGACGCAGTTTTCCTTGTAGAATCTGGTGTCGAAGCGGGAGAGCAGGTTGTAAGCGAAGGTTTGCAAAAAATAAAACCTGGCTCAAGCGTATCTACCAACATTACTGATAGCTCGACTGTAGCTAGCGCAACAACTGAGGGCTAACGCATGGTTGAGTATTTCATTCGTCGCCCTAAGTTTGCCATTGTACTGAGCATCATCATGACCATTATTGGTCTAATTGCGCTGCTCAAGGCACCGGTCGAACAGTACCCTAACGTTGCCCCACCGGAGATCGAAGTCTCCACCGAATTTACCGGAGCAAACGCCGAAGTACTGCGTGACACGGTTGCAACTGAAATTGAGAAAGAAGTCAACGGTGTAGAGGGCATGATATACATGCGCTCTAAATCTGCCAGTGATGGAAACTACATTCTCACAGTTGCGTTCGAAGTGGGCTTTGATGCTGACAAAGCGCAAATTCTAGTTCAGAACCGCGTTAACCGCGCTATGGCAAAACTTCCGGAGGAAGTGAAACGCTCTGGTGTTAAAGTTGAAAAGACCGCGTCTAACATCATGATGGCTGTGATGGTGCACTCACCTGACCAATCCAAAGATGGCCTGTTCCTCAACAACTACGCCAACATGAACATCAAAGACGAGCTGGCACGTGTTAATGGCGTGTCTAAGGTTCGCAATATTGGTGACATGGAATACGCAATGCGTATTTGGCTCGATCCAATGAAGATG
Source organism: Vibrio sp. DNB22_10_4 (assembly GCF_052879755.1). Classification (NCBI taxonomy): domain Bacteria; kingdom Pseudomonadati; phylum Pseudomonadota; class Gammaproteobacteria; order Vibrionales; family Vibrionaceae; genus Vibrio; species Vibrio sp. DNB22_10_4. The sequence goes on from NZ_JBNNXW010000004.1 coordinate 76,987, forward strand.
GCAAGTCTTGGCATTGTGCCAGAAGACGTCGCTAGTGCGATTGGTGAGCAAAACGTGATTCGCCCTGCAGGTAGCGTTGGCGCAGCGCCTTACGCCACTGAAACTTCACCGTTCCAAATGGTGGTGCGCACAGAAGGCCGCCTTCGCCATAAACAGCAATTTGAAGACATTGTCGTCAAAGCCGATACCTCAGGTAAGCTGGTTCGCATCTCCGACCTTGGACGCGTAGAGCTTGGCTCACAGCAGTACATTGTAAAAGCCATGTACGACCAGTCAGATGCTGCCTTACTCGCCATCTATCAAGCGCCTGGCGCCAACGCACTAGAGATATCGGAAGGCATTTACGCCAAGATGGAAGAGCTCAAATCGCGCTTCCCCCAAGGTATTGATTACCAAATTCCATATAACCAAACCGAGTTTGTTAAAGTATCCATCGCCGAAGTTATGGAAACGCTTGTGATTGCCATTATCTTGGTGACCGCAGTGACTTACATTTTTCTACAAGATTGGCGTACGACTATCATCCCTGTGATTGCCATTCCTGTTTCGGTTATTGCGACATTTGCGGTTATGCAAGCGATGGGCATGTCAATGAACATGCTAACACTGCTGGGCTTGGTACTTTCTATTGGTGCAGTGGTGGATGCTGCGATCATCGTCGTGGAAAACGTTGAGCGCTTGATGGCAGAAGAAGATCTTTCTGCCATGGATGCCACTATCAAAGCGATGCAAGAAGTCACAGGGCCTATCCTGGCCTCTGCCTTAGTGCTGTTCGCGGTATTTGGTCCCGTGACTATGATGCCAGGACTGACTGGTCAGCTTTATCAGCAGTTTGGTATTACGCTTTCGGTCTCGATTGCGATTTCTACTGTCAACGCTCTTACGTTGACGCCTGCACTTGCCGCAATTTTGATGCGTCCGGGCGGTCCTAAACCGGGCAAATGGTTGCAAGCCTTCAACAAATATTTAGATAAGGCAACGACAGGGCTTGGTAACAGCGTCACGCTGATGATTAAGCGACTCACACTTAGCATGATTGGCTTTGGCGTAATGATCATTGCCATTGTGCTTATGGGCTATAAGATGCCAAGCGGCTTCTTACCCGATGAGGACTCCGGCAACTTCTTTGTCAATATTGAGCTGCCTCAAGCAGCTTCACTGGCGCGTACCGAGCAGATCACCCGTGATGCCATTGAGATGGTTCTTCAAGAACAAGGCGTAGCAAGCGTGGTATCTGCGCCGGGCTTTAGCTTGCTTGGCAACGCAGCGGCTTCGAACTCTGCAATGATGATCGTTAACCTCGACCACTGGTCTGAGCGTACCGATGCCAACTTGCACATGAAAGCCATCATGGGACGAGTACAGGACAAGCTCAACCAAATCAAAAATGCCGATATCATTAGCTTCTTCGCGCCGCCAATTCCCGCGCTTGGTATGAACTCTGGCTTCGAAATGCGCCTTGAAGATACCTTGGGGCGCTCTCCTGCAGAGCTTGCCGCTGTAGGCGATGAATTAATGGCGAAAGCGATGGCACATCCAGCTATTGATTTTACTTACACCATGTTCCGCGCTAACACGCCACAAGTTGAGGTAAAGCTGAAACGAGACAAAATCAAATCGACCAATGTGGATTTGCAATCAGTCTACATGACGCTTCAAACCTACCTTGGTGGTTTGTATGTGAACGATTTCACTGAGTTTGGTCGTAACTATAAGGTGTTCTTGCAGTCGGAAGCACAAAGCCGCTCAGACAGCAGTGACATCTCTAGCTACTACGTGCGCTCAAACGATGGAAAAATGGTGCCGCTCAACTCGCTTATCGAGATCAGCAATGTGCTAGGTGCTGAAGCGGTAGAGCGTTTCAACCTCTACAGTTCAATGATGATTAATGGCGTCGCAGCGCCAGGATACAGCTCAGGTCAGGCAGTGGCGGCAATGGCAAGTATTGCGGATAGCTCCTTACCTAGTGGTTACAAGTACGATTGGTCCGGCTTAACCTATCAAGAGCAAAAAGCAGGCAACGCAGCACCGATTATGTTTGGTATGGCGATGCTGTTTACCTTCCTGTTCTTGGTGGCGCAATATGAGTCGTGGGTGACGCCACTCGCGATTATTCTTTGTGTGCCGACCGCCGTTTTTGGCGCTCTGTTCCACACTTGGATTATGGGCGGTGACATCAATATCTACACCCAAGTAGGCTTAGTACTCATGGTTGGTATGGCAAGTCGAAATGCGATATTGATTGTCGAATTTGCCAAAGAGCTACGTGAAACTAAGGGAGTATCGATTGTCCATGCTGCCGTCTCTGCGACTAAACTGCGTTTTCGTGCGGTGTTGATGACAGCCTTCTCATTCATTTTAGGTGTCGTGCCTTTGGTGATTGCGACAGGCGCTGGTGACGGTGCTCGCCGTGCGGTCGGCTACAGTACTTTTGGCGGCATGCTGGCGGCAACGGTACTAGGCTGCTTGGTTGTGCCTGTTGTGTGGGTCATGCTTCAGCGTATGCGTGAACGATTTGGCAAGGTGAACACCCAAGCAGAGAAAGCGGCATAACCACAACAAGCTAATTGACGCCCCTACTCTCAATCATAAAAAAGGCGCACTCCTAAAGAAGTGCGCCTTTTATGTTTTGCTTATTTTAGGACGAGACAGATTATCCTGTCACAGGCTGTATTTACACTTTGAACTGATTCATCAATGATTGCTGTGTATCCGACAGCGTATTGATCTCTTGTCCAACCTTTTCCGCTTCACCGGCGTTTTCAAGGATCTTAGCACTCAAATCACGAATGTTACTTACGTTTTGGTTAACCTCACTCGATACCGATTGCTGCTCTTCCGCAGCGCGAACGATTTGTGAGTTCATGTCGTTGATGGCAGAGATCGACTCGAAAATGCGGCTCAGTGCAGATACCGCTTGCTGTACATGATTGGATGTTGAGTCAGCAAGGTTGGAGCTCTCTTGCATCGCAGCAACCACATCTGCCGTGCCTTTTTGAACGCGCTCGATGACTTGCTGAATTTCGCCTACCGAGTCTTGGGTACGACTTGCAAGGCTACGAACCTCATCAGCAACAACAGCAAAACCACGCCCCTGCTCACCAGCACGTGCAGCTTCGATAGCAGCATTAAGTGCAAGTAGGTTGGTTTGTTCAGAAATGCCTTCAATCACCGCCAAAATCTCGGTGATATTGGCGTTATTTTTGGCAAGCTCTTCCACTACTGGCACAGTCACTTTCATCTGCTCAACCAAACGAACCATTTCGCTCGCTGATAGCTCCGCCACTTCTTGACCTTGACTTGCCGATTCGTTGGCTGTTGATGCCGCTTCTACCGCCACTTCCGCATTTTGGACCACCAACGCGGCTGTTTGCGTCATCTCTTCTGATGCGGTTGCGACTAGGTCTACTTCGCGGAACTGAGCTTCGCTGCTCTCTCTTGTTGCGATTGCGGTTTGGTTCGCTGATTCAGCAGTGCCACTGATTTTCTCCGTGGTCACGGCCACTTGCTGGATTGTGGTTTGCAGTTTGGCTAGAAACGCATTGAATTGTTTCGCTAGTTGGCCAATTTCGTCTTGTGATTTCACATCCAAACGTTGGGTAAGATCGCCTTCACCGCTGGCAATATCCTCTAGACGAGTAACCACTTCGCGGATCGGTTTCACCAGACGCGATGACATCACGCTGATGATAATAAGACCGATGAGGACGAAACCTGCCCCTACTATGACCTCAAATACAATGCCATCACTTAACTGCTGAGAAATAATACTATCGAGTGTAATCGCATCGTAAAGCACACTATCACGTGGCATATCAAAGAAAACGCCCCAAGTTTGGTTGGCAATACTCACCGGGCTAAATACGGTCAACCATTGATTGTCCGCACTCCACAGTGTCTCAGCTTGCTCACCAAACATTAGGTCAGTAATTTGATCTGCGCTTAGCACCTGGCTTTGGTAACGCGAGCCTACGGCTACATCCGTATTATCACTGGCAATGACGCTTTCATCCAAACTGATAATGTTGACATGCCCACTGCCATTGAACAGGCTAGAATCCGAATCAAGCACCGTTTTCGCCAGCTGTGTTAGCTGCAAATCAATACCCAAAAAGCCAATCACTTGGTTATCAACGTCAATAGGCAGTGACAAAGAAGAAGTCAGATGCTGGGCTTCACCCACTTGGGTAAGCCTAGGTGTGCTCACACACGCAGCGCCACTTGCTAATGGGCAGTAAAAACGCTCGGCATTTTCCATCGCGTTTTGAATCTGTTTAGTTAGCACCGTACGGACTGCGTTTTCACCCGTTGCAGCAATTTGCCAATACGTCGCAAACTGACCGATTTCGTTGGAACCTACGTAATCGGCTCCCTCATAGTTGCTGTCCTCGCCGTCGAGTTGATTTGGCTTAAATACCAAGTACGCGCCTTGTATGGAGGAAAACTGAATCACGGCCTGACGTACCATCTCATCCAGTGCCACTCGCAAGTCTTCACTTGGCAAGAAGTTCTCTTCAGCGTTGAACTTTTGAAACTTGGCGTTCGCAATGAGCATTTCGGCTCGGTAGACCGCTTCATCGAAGTAGGCTTTAACCTCGCGAGCGTTGATCTCAGCTTGCGCTTCTAACAGTGCCTGCGATTTCTCAGAAACTGACTGTGAGCTCATAGCTTGAATCGACTGCTGGCTATTAACGGCGTTATAAAGTGAAAAGCCAATTAAGGCGATAGAGGTGAACAGCAAGCATAAGCCTGCTAGTACCGTGATTTTCCACTGCACGGAGAGAGTTCGCATAGTACATCCTTTTTGCAAACGGGGGGCATGTATTGTTTTTATATCGACCAACGGTCTTATTTATTGAGCGTTTTATTACATCATTTTTACATCTTTAGCTCAACCTAGATATTGCTGTCTTTAAAGTAATTCGATGGATGTGTTTGAGCCAGAATGCTAGTATTTTGCTTTCGATTCAAAAATCACAGGATTAGTGAGAAATGAAAGTCATCAGCTTTAATATCAATGGTCTGCGCGCAAGACTGCATCAACTGCAAGCCCTAATTGACAAGCATCAGCCAGATGTCATCGGTCTTCAAGAAATCAAAGTTCACGATGAAGCCTTCCCAGTCGAAGCCGTTGAAGAGATGGGCTACAAAGTTTACTTTCACGGTCAAAAAGCACACTACGGTGTGGCTATGCTTTGCAAGAAAGAGCCTATTTCGGTGCAAAAAGGTTTTCCAACCGATAACGAAGACCATCAGAAGCGTATGATCATGGCGACGTTTGAGGATGAGAATGGTGAGAAAGTCACGGTACTTAACGGCTACTTCCCTCAAGGCGATAACATCGCTCACGAGACTAAGTACCCTTACAAGCGTGAGTTCTACCAAGATCTTATGAAATACCTGAACGAGTACCACAACAACGATGAGCAAGTCATCGTGATGGGTGACATTAACATCAGCCCAATCGACCTTGATATTGGTATCGGTGAGCCTAACCGTAAGCGTTGGCTGAAAACAGGCAAGTGTTCATTCCAACCGGAAGAGCGTGAGTGGCTAAAAACGCTACTTGATTGGGGCTTCGTGGACACCTTCCGTCAACTTCACCCAGATGCAGACGACAAGTTCTCATGGTTTGATTACCGCTCTCGCGGCTTTGATGACAATCGCGGTCTTCGCATTGATGTAGTTTTAGCAACACCAAGCCTTGCAGCAAAGTGTGTGGAAGCGGACATCGATTACGAGCTACGCGGCATTGAAAAGCCGTCTGATCACGCGCCGATTTGGTCTACGTTTAAGTGACCCCCTTTCTAACTGCTGAATATTGTTGATTTTAGTCATTAACTTGGATATTGAGCGGTTTATTACTAGACTACATTAGTATCTCATAATCTAAACTTAAACCCGATGTCTCATTGATGAGACATCGGGTTTCGTCTCGTCGCCTATACTGACAATTCAATCAATTCAGTCAGCAGTAAGCAATGGAACGAACTAAAACATGGAAGTCGATCAGCCCCTTTTCGGTTCGAATTTTGGGGCCCATGACAATCGTCAGCGCCGCGATAAACGTACTTATGCTGGTCGTACCTATATACAGCCTACAAGTATTTGATCGCGTACTCTCAAGTAGGAGTGTCGATACGCTCATCCTCCTCACTGGTATCGCCATATTTCTACTTGTATCCCAAGCTTTACTGGACGCACTCCGACAAAAATACTCGCAAAAAAAAGCACTCATTTTTGAAAGTGAAAGCACCCAGCTTTTGTATTCGTCAGGGGTCGGAACTCGACAAAGCATGTCGCGATATACGTTCAACGACATTGCTGAAGTCAGGGCTCTTCTTATGTCTCCTGCCTATTTTGTAATTTTTGATTTGCCTTGGACACCTCTATTTTTACTGGTTATGTTTTTCCTCCACCCCGTCATAGGGTTGGTTGGCCTCGTTGCAGTTATCACCATTCTGTGTGTAGCGTTGTTGTCTTATTGGTTAAAGAAGAAACACTTCGACAATGCTCACTTAACGCAATTAGCGACCAATCAAAAAGTGGACGAAATGGTCGTCAAACAAAACACCATTCTCTCTCAACACGCTGGTTCAGGTCTTGAAAGCGTCTTTCTACCAGTGTTGGCAGAAAAGCTCTGGTTTCGAAACAAGCTTGACCAAACCGCCATCAACCTAACATCCATTACGAAACTGGTTCGCATGGCCCTTCAACTTGCGATTATGGGTATTGGTGCAGCGCTCGTTATTAACAATGCTATGAGCGCTGGTGGAATGATCGCTGGTTCGATTTTAATGGCAAGAGCATTACAACCTATTGAACAGCTAACCTCTGGTTTACTTGGTTGGAAAACTGGACTCGCCGCGAACAAAAGACTTAAAGACGTATTCATTCATTCAACTCAAGCGCTGGAGCGCACAACGCTTCCGAACATCACAGGACAGTTACAATTCGACAACGTAAGTTGGGCACCTGCTCAGCATCACGGAGAGCCTCTTTTAAAACAGATAAAACTACGATTAGAGCCAGGTAACCGTGTCGCTATCATAGGGCCTAGTGGTTCAGGGAAAACCACATTGTGTCAGCTTATCGCTGCCATTCATGAACCTATTTCCGGGCGAGTTTGCATCGACAACTTAAACGTTCTGCATTGGAACAGTGACCAATTTAAACACACGGTCGGATACCTACCACAGCAGATCCAGTTCTTACGCGGTACTATCAAACAGAACATCGCCCACTTTGATGCCAACGCCACAGACACACAGGTCGTCAAGGCTGCCATGAAAGCAGGCATACACGATAGCATTCTCAAAATGCCAAACAGTTATGAAACAGTCATTGGAGATAATGGGCATGCATTGTCTGGTGGCCAAGCTCAAAAATTGGCCTTGGCTAGAGCCCTATGTTTCAATCCTAAGCTTTTAGTGCTTGACGAACCTAATTCACATATGGACAAAGAGGGTGAAGAGTTCTTGGTTCACACCCTTTCACGCTGCCCTGAAAATGACGTTGCCGTGGTAATGGTTACGCATCAGCCCCATTTACTGCGCCATGTTGACTGGGTTGTTGAGCTAAACAATGGACAAATTGCTAGCGCCTCAGAAGCAAGCAAAGCACTGCGTTCGATGATGAACGTGAACACGGCTAAAAAACAGGAGGCGTCCAATGTCTAACACGCCATTCACTCAACATCGCATTACCTATGAAGACGGTCGCTCTCTGTCATTAAGCACTTCAACAATCATCAGCCTCGCCACACTCACCCTTGTTGTTATGCTCGGTGGTTTTTTTGCTTGGGCAGCCTTGTCACCTTTAAGTTCAGCTGCCATCGCACCGGGCGTGGTTATTGTTGAATCAAAGCGAAAGCCAGTGCAGCACTTCGAAGGCGGAATCGTTGAAGAAGTCCACGTGCGAGATGGGGATTCAGTAAAAACTGGCGATTTACTCATTACGTTAAGCCCAACACGAGCAGAAGCATCCCTTTATCGACTACGAGCTCAGTGGCAGAGCGATCTAGCCCGTCTCAACCGTTTACAATCAGAGCTTGCGTCCCATCCTGAAATCCAGTTCGACCAAAGACTGCTTTCCAGGGCTCAAACCGATGAAATAGCAACCATACTCCAGACCCAAATCCGTCTATTTGAAAAGCGCCTCGCCCTACGACAAGGTGAAATAGATATTCTTCAAGAAAAGGTGGAGCAAGCCAAATTAGAAAAGCAAGGTTTGGAACAGCGTTACCAGGCCGGGCGCTCTAGTCTCGTCTATTTAACCGAACAAGTTACCATGCACCAACAACTACTCGAGTCAGGTAACACTTCAAAATCTCGCTACCTTGACTTACAGAGAGAGCTGTCTCAATTAAAAGGACAAACAGCGGAGTTACGCTCTCAGATTGGACGCTCAAACAGGCGGATTTCTGAGGCAAGTATGGAACTGACCAACTTTGACTATACCTATGCCAAAACTCTCGGCGAAGAAATACAAGATCTGCAGCAAAAGCTTAATGAAACCAGAGAGGCAATGATCAATGCCCAAGATGTATTAGAGCGGGTAGAAATACGGGCGCCTCAGGGCGGCGTTGTCGTTGGACTAACCGTCGTCTCCAACAACGCTATTGTCCCAGCTGGTGAAACTCTGATGGAAATCGTTCCACAGGAAGACGAGTTAATCGTCGAGGCTCTCGTGAAACCTGAAGATATAGAAGCGTTACACATCGGTCTCGATACGCAAATCAGACTCACTGCGTATAGTTTTAGAAAAACGCCTCCAATTTCAGGGAAACTCATTCATATTTCTGCGGATCGCATTAGTGATCAAGCAACGGGCTCCTCTGCTTATTTAGCAAGAGTCACCTTGAATCAGTCCGACTTGGAAAGACTAAGTGCCGATGTCGTGCTCTACCCCGGCATGCCCGCTGAGGTCATGATCTTGCTATCAGAACAAACCCCCTTGGATTATTTAGTCAATCCGTTGGCGGTAACTTCATACAACGCTATGCGCGAAATGTAGGTTAACGATAGGAGACAGATAAAGAAATAGGAACGTTATTAACAACGACACAGTTAGCAACAATCTTTGGATGACAAAGCCAAACTTATCGTGAGGTAAGGACGGAAAGCTGCAGGTCTCATGGATGATCCAGAGATGGCTGGGCTACCTCTATGTATCGAATGATATATGAGGAAAAAATAATGGCAGACGTAAATGTAACAAACACCACTGCTGATACCGCGGGCACACTTGTTGATGGACCTACCCAAAGCAATGGTTCACGAGACGTAGATAATAATCTAACGGAAATCGGCACGAATAATCTAGAAGTTCGAGCAGGTAAAGGTGACGACATAGTCGAAGTTGGCTCTGGTGACGATTTTATTGCCGCCGGTCGCGGCTCTGACACCATCAAAGCTGGCGCAGGTAATGATGTAATCGAAGCTTGGAATCATACACTTGATGCCGGAGATGAAGTAGGTACAAATCGTGATACAAGCGCAGCGAGACAAAAAGATGTCGATGCCCTCGGTGAAGACTGTGTTGACGATATTGTTGTCGCCGGAGCTGGCAATGATTACGTCGAAGGCGGAGCGAACAACGACATCATTTATGGTGATAGAGCAAAGGGGCAACATGAGTTCGGCGATGAGCTGATTCAAAATGGCGATTTTAGTGCTCCTGCTGACGGTCCAGGCTCATGGGCAACGTACAGTGCTATCGATGGCTGGGAAGCCGAAGTGGGAAGCATCGAAATACAGGAACAATTACACGGAGGCGTGCCCTCCGATGGATATGGGGGGGAAGTTGCAGATGGCAATTTTCTAGAACTTGACTCTCATGGCGCCAATTCTAATTCGACCGTTTCACAAACGGTAACCCTATCAGAGGCCGGAACTTTTCTTTTAGCGTTCAGCTTTGCTAATAGACTTAAAGGTGAAACTAACGACACAAGTCCATTCCAAGTTCTTATTGACGATGAAGTTGTTTATGACAGCGACAATACTTCTACCAGCTGGGAAACCGCATCCCTCACCCTAGACCTTGGTGAAGGCGACCACGTTCTAAGTTTTAAGGCAACAGGAGACCAAGATACCTTTGGTGCATTAATTGATAACGTTTCGCTCAAACAATATTTAACCAACGATGTCTTGATCGGCGATAATGGTCCAGACCCGGAGTCTGCCGGGAATGACATCATTCGTGGAGGGAAAGGCGCAGACGTTATCATAGGTGATAACTTTGAGGCGCTTTCGTTCAATGAAGACGATGGTCAATTTGAATTAGCAGAGCCAACAACCTCCGTCGATCTATCAACAGATTCGACCGCCTACAATCCAGATGGTAGTTTCGGCGACGTTGATACTGGCAATGCCAAATCGGGAGGCACTGGCTATGGCGTAGAAGGGGCTGGGGAAAGTGGAGTTCTTGCCCAGATAGGCTTCAGTTATGACAGCAATACTGGCCAAGGTTCATCGGAGATGTTCTCTGTTTGCTTAGATGAACACTCAATGGTGGCTAAGGTTGGTATTTCTAATCTGTACTTGAATGAGGGTGATAATGGTGTCGATGAGACCGGTCATTGGGCAGCATTTAGAGAAGGCATACTGGTCGCTGAGGGTGATTTTACCGCTAGTGATTTGTTGGATAATGACAACAACAGTGGCTATCTGAACATAGGCCCGAATGATACTGGCTTTAAAGCATTTGATGAGCTTCAATTTACTGCTGTTGGTCCGGCATATGACAAAGGAGGGAACGAAAACGCCGACTCCAGCGACTATTACGTGACTTCCGTTACAACTGATGGATTAACCGGCGACGGCACCGATATGCTTTATGGCGGCCGCGGAGACGATGTTATTTTGGGCGGTGACAACAACGATCACATTACCTACAACTCAGGGAATGGTACCTATGATGTCAGTGGTTTTACTGGCACGTTGGATTTAGATATCGTCAACACCCTTGATGGCACAAACGCTTCTGCTGGCTGGGATAGCTCATTTGGTTACTTTAGCTTAGACAGTGACGGTAACTTAATAAAAGCAGAGGTGCTTGTTAAGAGCGTAAAAACCGCTCAAGACAATGGAGTAAGCGATGCGACGATCAATGTCGACTCTGGCTGCGGCGATCATACCATCGGGTTCTTCATTATTCCGGACGGTGGAAATAACAACGCTGTCCAACAAGGGGATCTTTTGGTCGGAGATGTGGATACTTTTACTACCAATGGTGACAATAACGATGGACTAATCGATACAACCACAGCGGGTGTTAGTGCGGCTATTGGTAAAATCTCCGACTCCGTCCGCCACCTTGATGATGGTACAGTCAAAGCAACTAGCGGAGCCAACGAAAACGTCGTACACCAATTCTGGAATGACAACTCCCATCCAGGCTCAGGCTACACAGACCAAGACTTTAATGATGTGTTAGTTAAAATCACATCCTCCCCAGCACAAGAGCTTCTAAAAGGCGGCAAAGGCGACGATTGGTTAGATGGTGGCGATGGTGCCGATGTTCTCAAAGGTGGTAAGGGTGACGACGTCATTGTTGGCGGTGGTGGCGCAGATGAAATCCGCGGCGGTGCTGGCAACGACACTATCGCTTATGATGCGAACGATACCCTAATTCATGGTGGCAAGGGATTTGACGTTCTCGTCGCCAGTGACAAAGATATGCTCGGAGACCCTAGCGATGCCGAGCCTGAGGGCGTCAACATTGATATGACCAAAGGAGAAAGTATCAATGGCATTGAGGCTGTCATAGGAACCACAGGCGAAGACACATTGTCCCTATCACTTGGAAAAACCTTTAATCAGAACTGGGATTTAGAAGGTGAACGAGCAAAAGGTAGTGATAATCAAGCTGAGTTCTATGCGATTGGTGTCGAGAATATAAATTTACATAATCAAGGTTATAGTCAAGTTGGTGTCGGAGTAGCGGCCTCGCTAGATGATGACATGCTCGAAAAGCTCGGGTTAGATGGAACTGAAGCGATTACCGCGTACACCTTTACCAAGGGGGGAGGTAAAGAGGTGATCATCTACACAGACGCTTCGTTTGACGGCGATTTTGGAATTGCCTAACTAGATTTGTTAAACGTAAAGAGCGCCTAAAAGGCGCTCTTTCTTTCTCTAGCCTATAAACCTAATGCTAGGTTGATGGCACAAAAAAAACTAGTTATTGCGTTAGCACCCACTGAGGGTTCTACGATGCCAACATATTCCATGTTCAGTCATTAAGACGAAAGCGGTCTCAAGTACGCTAAAAAACGCTTCTCTGCTTTCTTAAAGCACCAAAGAATAATAAACGTCAGTGCCATGTAGAACATTCCCGCCGCCAAGAACGACTCAAATGGCGCGTAGTAACGAGAGTTTACCAAGCGAGCAGCGCCGGTAAGATCCATGATTGTCACAATACCCGCCACGGCCGAGCCGTGAAGCATGAAGATCACTTCGTTACTGTAAGCAGGAAGTGCACGTCTTAATGCCGATGGCAAAATGATGCGGCGATATGTTTTCCAACTGCTCATGCCATACGCTTTTGCCGCTTCAACTTCACCACGTGGTAAGCCGTTAATGGCACCACGGATAATTTCCGCCGTGTAAGCAGAGGTATTAAGAACAAATGCCACCAGCGCACAGAACCAAGCATGTTCCCAAAGGGTATCTTTCACTGGGAAGAATTGGTCCATACCATAATAAATCAGGTAAAGCTGAACCAGCAGCGGCGTGCCACGGAAGAAGTAGATAAAGCCCCATGAAGGCAAACTTAACAAGTAATTGTCGCTGTTACGTGCTATCGCAAGTGGGATGGCAACACACAAGCCAATGACAAGTGCTGATAGCACCAGCCAAACTGTGGTCCAAAGGCCATCAAAATAGATAGGCAAGCTGTCGATAATCAGAGAAAAGTCCATAGCCTACCTCACGTGAATACTAAATTTGCGCTCAACCAATTTTAGAAATCCGGTAGAGACACTTGTGAAGATTAAGAAGATGATGGCAACGGCCATGTAGAACGTAAACGGCATCTTCGTGGTACCGGCCGCGAGCGAACTCACACGCACCATGTCTTCAAGACCAATGATCGAGACTAGCGCTGTGGTTTTAAGTAGTACCAGCCAGTTGTTACCAAAACCTGGTAAGGCATGGCGAATCATCTGCGGCAGTAGAATGCGTCGAAAGGCCAGTGTGGAGCTCATGCCATAGGCTTTTGCTGCTTCCAGTTCACCTTTGTCCACAGCCATGATCGCACCGCGGAAGGTTTCTGCCATGTAGGCGCCAAAAATGAAGCCAATAGTCAGAACGCCGGCGATGAAAGGCGACACATCAATATAATCTGGAAGATACGATGTCCACTCATGGTTAGGGTCGCTTGAAGCAAACCACTCATTCAACCACTCGTTTGTCGCATACAAACTGTTGTTGAGAAGAATTTGTCCGCCGAAGAAAATCAGCATCATAAGTACGAGGTCTGGAATGCCTCGGATGATAGTCGTGTAAAGGGTCGCAATCGCACGCGCCCATTTGTAAGGTGCCATCTTAGCAAGCGCACCTAACATACCCAGCACCATAGCGAGAATCAGTGACAATAATGCCACTTCTATGGTGAGTACGGCCCCTTTTAGTATTGAGGCTTCATATCCTTGTAAATCGAGCATAGTTCCTTCCAACAGCACAGCAAAATTGTTGGTCAGTCTTACCAAAAGGCCTGTGACTCGCCCTTTAGTAAAAAGGGCTTGAGACTAGCTCAAGCCCTCGTCTTTTGTTAAACAGTCTGATTATTGACCGTAAACATCGTAGTTGAAGTACTTAGATGCAATCTCGTCGTACTTACCGCTAGCGCGTAGAGAAGTGATTGCAGCGTCAAGTTGCTTCGTTAGGTCTTTGTCTTGCTTACGTACCGCAATACCCATACCTTCACCGAACCACTTAGCGTCAGTTAGAGATGGACCTACGAACTCATAAGCTTCACCGCCATCTTTGTTGATCACGCCTTCTTCTAGAGCAGAGGCGTCACCCAGTACCGCGACGATACGACCGTTAGCAAGGTCTAGGTAAGCTTCGTCAAATGAACCGTAACGTACGATTTCTACTTGATCGCCATAGTTGTCTGTTAGGTACTTGTCGTGCGTTGTTGCACGTTGTACACCAATTTTCGCGCCGCTAAGGTTGTCGAAGTTAAGACCTGCGCCTTTTTTAGCAATGAATTTGTTCGGGATTTGAGCGTATTTACCAGTGAAGTCAATTTTCTTCTTACGCTCTTCAGTAATAGACATCGCAGCAATGATTGCGTCGTATTTACGAGCAAGTAGTGAAGGAATGATGCCATCCCAATCTTGAGGAACGATAACACACTTCGCTTTTAGCTCTTCACAAAGCGCGTTAGCCATATCAACGTCGAAACCTTTTAAAGAACCATCGGCTTCAGTCCAGCTAAATGGAGGATACGCACCTTCGATACCAAAGCGCACAGTTTTCCATTCCTTAGCTTGTGCTACTCCAGTTGCAGCTGTTGCAGCCAGTGCTGCTACCATTAACCACTTTTTCATTTCCATACTCCTGTGATTGAAATTTTTGTTTTTGTGTTGTGTTTTTATCGATTTTTCTGGGTCTTAGCCCAGAAGGCCATCTTCTATATTAGTAGATAGATGAAATAAATTGTTGTAGACGCTCTGATTCTGGGTTGGTGAACAGTTTTGCTGGGTCGCCCTGCTCTTCTACTCGGCCTTGGTGCAAGAACATCACGTGGTTAGATACGTCACGAGCAAACGCCATTTCGTGTGTTACTACGAGCATGGTTCTGCCTTCTTCCGCCAGATCTTGCATAACGCCTAAGACTTCACCGACCAATTCAGGGTCAAGAGCCGAGGTTGGCTCATCGAACAGCATTACTTCTGGCTCCACCGCCAATGCGCGCGCAATCGCTGCACGTTGCTGCTGACCGCCTGAAAGGTGTCCTGGATAGTAATCACGGCGCTCATAAAGCCCTACTTTCTTCAGAAGTAGTTCTGCATTTTCGATAGCTTGCGCTTTTGGTACACCCAAAACGTGGATTGGCGCTTCAATGATGTTCTCAAGAACGGTCATGTGCGACCAAAGATTGAAACCCTGAAAAACCATCGCCAAGCGAGAACGGATTCGCTGAACTTGTTTTTCATTAGCAGGAAGTGACTCGCCCTGACGGTTTTTCTTCATTTGGATCAATTCACCATTAACCCAAATTTCACCCTCTGTTGGCGTTTCCAGTAGGTTGATACAACGTAGAAAGGTGCTCTTCCCGGAGCCTGATGAGCCAATAATTGAGATGACATCACCTTTATGTGCAGCAAGGGAAATCCCTTTTAAAACTTCATTTTGACCAAAGGTCTTGTGCAGTTCTTTTATGTCCAGCGCGGGTACTTCATTCATGCGCTTGTGCTCCCTGTATATTATTGACTGCTAAGCCTATTTGCTAGGCAAAGGTACTCCGACCTTTTATTTATTCGATACAAGCTAGCACTAGAAAGTATAACTTGCAACAAACTATTAACCTGTATTTGTTGACTACGCAGGCATTGTATCTGACAAATTATGCAAATTGAAGTTTTTATCGCTGGAAAATGTGAATAAAGTTTACTGAATGCTGCACATTTAGTCACTGGTGATTTTTTGTTCTTTTGTGCGTTTTATTGCATCTTTGTTACGGACAAGAAGCCTAAAACAGATGGATCATCCAACTAAGTGAAGCCAAGTAGTTTATTAGCCTAACTAATAGACCATTAGCACATAGAATGGTCTAGTTGAGTTTTTTGATAGTTAGATCAAAAAAAGCCCTCTCGTGGTGAGAGGGCTTGTCGCTTTATTAACTTTGTTTAGCGTGTACTGCCTTGAACTTGACTTACATTTCCACCCATAACATTTGAATATGACTGTACAACCCGGCTAAACACAGGAACTACCCCCGTGTAATCTACGAACTCATCAGCTTGGAAGTCGTACAGATCAGTCATTTTCGCGTAGTCAGAATGATTAGTCATAAAGAACTGACCTGCGTCTTTAGAGTCAACTGTAGAAGCTAACAATGAAACCTCTACGATATCCGTAGCAGCAGTGAAGTTAATGTCTACATTATTATTAGAAGGCTTCATCATTGGTTGTTGTGTGCCTGCCATCGCGTAGATAGTCTGTGAAAATGGCCTTGGGATAGACGTTGTAGTGTATGTTCTTACTTGATATCTAGCCAACTTGTATGTCGAATCAAAGCTAGCTTGGGAGAAACAATAGCCAAATCCCGTATTGCTACATGAACTTATTGTAAGTGCTGAACTACTTCCATGTGACGGTGCACTGAAATTAATTGCTGTGCCATCAATATTGTAAAGTCCGTTAAAGTTCCAGTTGCTCGTTGTAGTGCCTTCGACATCTAATGCCCATTTTTGAATAGGAGCGATATCAGCATAAGCATACGACGAAGAATCACCGTAGATTGGTTGCCACTTATACAGGTCACCATCATTTTGAACGACGACTTGACCACCTTCGAAAGCTGTTAAACCGCTGTGACTAAAGCTGACACTAGGAGCACCTACTTCATCTAATGTTACGGGAGTTGCACCAGAAGAGTTACCGTTAAAATAAATAGATTTCGAATCAACAAATGCAAAACCATTCATACCTTTCAAGCTTGAAGAAGTCCCGTTACCAGAACTAGATTGTGTACTTTGCGCATACGCGGTCAAAAGAACCTTTTGACTGTTTGGGTTCTTAGATACAACAGGAATATCACGAGCAGAATCTGTATGGCTTGTAATCTCGCCTAAGCGCGAACCATTCGCTAAATAACCTTGCGTAGCTCCAACAACGACCACGCTGGTTGCTGCTGTATCATCTAGATCCGCTGAACGGAACAAATCATCACCGCTACCAGTAACACATCGATTAGATGAAGCTTGATTATTGCGAACCGCTATTGTCATGTTCTGCAGCAAGTCTCTATGAACTGATAAAGAGTGGACAGACAGGTCTTCTACAGTAGTGCCACTCTCTTCCTCAATTGTAAGGAATCCATTGGTGGGAACTTTAGACATGTTTAAGCTAATTTGACCATTACCATTTGGGCGATAGCTTGTTGAATCTGTAATGTTGCCATTTTCGTCATGAATTAGGATATTGAAGTTACTATCGGCCACCACTCCGTATACATAAGTTTTTTCATCAACAGCGTTCATCGCAGTTAGCATACTACTCACTATACCCGGCTGCTCGTATTCACCATAGATTGCGCAATTAGAAGGGATGTTTTTTCCTAGATCTCTCTCTAATTTTACAAAAGATATCGTATAGACCGTGGGAGCAGGTGCTGAACTACCACCACCACCGCCACCACCACAGCCAACCATGGCTCCTGAAATTGCTGCGACGAGTGGCAACATTACTGCTTTTTTCATAGTTACATTCCTAATTCATATCCTGGCGGCAAAGTGTTGCCACTCTCTCTCATATGCTGTCAGTGTCGCAAACTCTGTGCCAAGTTTTTCTAGCGACGATAAAACGTGCAATTCACTTTATGAATGTAATTGGAATGTAGGGAAAGTTACTGAAAGTCAGTTACGGAGATTGTTAATAAAGTGCGCCAATTCAAACAACTGTTGTAGTTTTCTTTCACATTTTTTCTTAAAGTGATCAAGATCAATCAAGGCGTTAGTGTTGCTTGTTAGACTCGGCAGCATTGATATAGCACGAATTATTCACCCGACTTTTAGAATGTTGTCTATCCTTAGCACGTTAACCACGTGCACCTCCTAGCCGAGGCGAACGGTGAATTGAGTTCGCATATCAAGCCAAACGACTAACTTTATATATAAATGAGGAATCTATGTCAGACGCAGTTAACAAAGCGCATTCTGATTCGGATATCGAGACTAAGAGCTATCAAGAGCTTCACCGTCCAGCATCTGAGTTTGCCAGCCGCTCTGAATACCTAGACCACGAACTTCAAATCATGAAACCGCGCCGCTTTGGTCTTAACCTACCAGGCCGCGACTTCCGCTTTGAACTCGAAGATTTGGTACCTGCTCTAGCTGGTACTATCGGCATTATCGCAATGTACTCAGCGGTAATGATGTCATGGGCAGACGGTCTAACCGCCGCTTGGGATCACGTAAACCTTGGCAAAGAATTTGCCATCGAGGTAGCTCGTGTTGAAATGCTAATCCCAGCGTTATTGTTCTGTATTCTCGCATCAGGTTTCATCAACCCACGTGCCAACCTTGCAGGTAACCATGGCCCGATGATTCCGCTTATCGGTTCTATCGCGCTTGCCGGTGCTCACCCTCTTGCTCTTGCTATTCTTCTTGGTGTGTTCGGTCTGCTACTTAGCTACTTTAAAGGTGGTTCTAAGCTGGTTAACCTCACCTCTCAAGGTACTGCAGGTGGCCTCTTAATCTTCCTAGGCTTTACCGGTACTATGAGCCAAATCGGTTCAATCCAAGAGTGGGCGGTAAGTCTTCAGTCTGCGGACATTGAAGCTGGCAGCATGGGTTACATTGGTCTAATCGTATTAGGCATCAACATTGCTGTTTACGCATACCTTGCAAAAATCAACATGCGTTGGTTGGCAATCCCAGTATGTGCGGTAACAGGTCTACTTCTTGCACTTGGTTTAGGTGCAGGCTTCGACTTGACGTTTGAAACGGAAATGGGTCTACCTAACCTTAACCCAGTTTACTGGTGGGGCAGCACAGAAGAAGGTTGGATGCTAGGTCTTCCTAACCTACAACACTTCATTGCCTCTCTACCGTTTGCGATTCTTGCTGTAGCGATGTGGTCTCCTGACTTCCTAGGTCACCGTATCTTCCAAGAGCTGAACTACCCACGTAAGACTGAAAAAGTTCTTATGGACGTTGATGACACTATGACTATGTGTTCTGTGCGTCAGATGGTTGGTACGGCAGTGGGTGGTGGTAACATCACGTCTTCTTGGGGTACTTACATGATCCCAGCTGCTATCGCTAAGCGTCCTATTCCAGGCGGTGCGATCCTTCTTGGTTCACTATGTATCATCGTGGCAATCCTTGGTTTCCCAATGGACGTTGCGGTATGGCCACCAGTAATGCGTATTGCTCTACTGGTAGGTGTATTCCTTCCGCTACTAGAAGCGGGCATGCAGATGGTTAAAGAGACTAAAGATTCTCAAGCTGCGGGTATCTGTATCTTTGCATCGGTAGTTGCAAACCCAGTACTAGCATGGGCTCTGACCATGTTCCTAGATAATAATGGCCTGATCGGTGACAAAGAGCGTGCTTCTCGTCTATCTTTTGTAGATAAGATTGTCATCCCAGTCGGTGTATTTGTAATCTGTCTAGTAGCAATGCTTGCTGTAGGTATGCTAGAAGGCCAGTACGGTATTCCAGCTTTCCTATAATATCTAGTTGATTATTTGGGCAGTGACATTCACTGCCCAAATTTTTATCACAGTTTTTTAAGGTTTATTGATTTAGTTTAAGTTTTACAATTTATTTTTAGTGTAGGCTTGATTTTAACGTCAGGAATGACAATATCTATAACCATACTAACCATAAGTGGTTATACGATATTTTTATTCAATGGTACTGGCTCTTCCTCTGAAGGGCATGCGTATAAAACGCACAGTACGTGTTTTTTCTACTAAAAAGGTAGGTATGTCATGGCAGAGCAATTTGCTAAAGCTTGGGAAGGTTTTGCTGCAGGTGACTGGCAAAACGAAGTAAACGTACGTGACTTCATTCAGAAGAACTACGCTCCTTATGAAGGCGACGAGTCTTTCCTAGTTTCTGAAGGTACTGAAGCGACTAACACGCTTTGGGCTAAAGTAATGGAAGGTATCAAGCAGGAAAACAGCACTCACGCTCCTGTTGATTTTGATACTTCTGTTATCTCTACCATCACTTCACATGATGCGGGCTACATCAACAAAGACCTAGAAACAATCGTTGGTCTACAAACTGAAGCGCCTCTTAAGCGTGCAATCATGCCTAACGGCGGCGTGCGCATGATCGAAGGTTCTTGTAAAGCATACGGTCGTACGCTTGACCCACAAGTATCTAAAATCTACTCAGAGTACCGTAAAACACACAACCAAGGTGTTTTCGATGTTTACTCTCCTGACATCCTAAAATGTCGTAAGTCTGGCGTTTTGACTGGTCTTCCAGATGCATATGGCCGTGGTCGTATCATCGGTGACTACCGTCGTGTAGCACTGTACGGTGTAGACTTCCTAATGAAGGACAAAGTTGCTCAGTTCCACTCTACTCAAGAGAAACTAGAAGCTGGCGACGATCTACAAATGACTATGCAGTTGCGTGAAGAGCTTCAAGAGCAACACCGCGCACTAGGTCAACTAAAAGAAATGGCAGCTTCTTACGGCTTCGACATTTCTGGTCCTGCGACGACTGCACAAGAAGCAATCCAGTGGACTTACTTCGGTTACCTAGCTGCTGTTAAATCTCAAAACGGCGCGGCAATGTCTCTAGGTCGTACTTCGACTTTCCTAGACGTTTACGTTGAGCGTGATATCGCTGCAGGTCTTATCACTGAAGAACAAGCTCAGGAAATGATCGACCACTTCGTAATGAAGCTACGTATGGTTCGCTTCCTACGTACTCCTGAGTACGATGAGCTATTCTCTGGCGACCCAATCTGGGCAACAGAATCTATGGGTGGTATGGGTGTTGACGGTCGTACGCTTGTTACGCGTACAAACTTCCGTTTCCTAAACACGCTATACACTATGGGTCCTTCTCCAGAGCCAAACATCACTGTACTTTGGTCTGAGCAGCTGCCTGTTGGCTTCAAGAAGTTCTGTGCGAAGGTATCTATCGATACTTCTTCTATCCAGTACGAGAACGATGACCTAATGCGTCCAGATTTCGACAACGATGACTACGCTATCGCTTGTTGTGTATCGCCAATGGTTATCGGTAAGCACATGCAGTTCTTTGGCGCTCGTGCAAACCTAGCTAAAACTCTTCTATACGTTATCAACGGCGGTGTAGATGAGAAGCTTAAGATCCAAGTTGGTCCTAAGACTGAAGCAATGACTGACGAAGTTCTAGACTTCGACAAAGTTTGGGCTGGTCTAGACAACTTCATGGATTGGCTAGCAACACAATACGTGACTGCACTGAACGCTATCCACTACTCACACGACAAGTACAGCTACGAAGCAGCTCTAATGGCACTTCATGACCGTGACGTACGTCGTACTATGGCATGTGGTATTGCTGGTCTATCTGTTGCAGCTGACTCTCTATCTGCTATCAAATACGGCCAAGTTAAGCCTATCCGTGACGAAGACGGTATCGCAATCGACTTCGACATCTCTGGCGACTACCCTAAATTTGGTAACAACGACGCACGTGTTGATGACATGGCTTGTGAGCTAGTAACTAGCTTCATGAACAAGATCCGTAAGCTTAAGACTTACCGTGACGCAGTACCTACACAGTCTATCCTTACTATCACTTCAAACGTGGTTTATGGTAAGAAAACTGGTACTACTCCAGACGGTCGTAAAGCAGGCGCTCCATTCGCTCCAGGTGCAAACCCAATGCACGGTCGCGACGAGAAAGGTGCTGTAGCTTCTCTTACTTCTGTAGGTAAACTACCGTTTGCTGACGCTAAAGATGGTATCTCGTACACCTTCTCTATCGTTCCAAACGCACTAGGTAAAGAAGAAGATTCACAACGTTCTAACCTTGCTGGTCTAATGGATGGTTACTTCCACCACGAAACTGGCGTTGAAGGTGGTCAACACCTAAACGTGAACGTTCTTAACCGTGAAACTCTAGAAGACGCAGTTAAGCACCCTGAGAAGTACCCTCAGCTAACAATCCGTGTATCTGGTTACGCTGTACGCTTTAACTCTCTAACTACAGAGCAGCAAGCTGACGTAATCGCACGTACGTTCACTGAATCTCTATAATCCCCGATTATACTGATTGAGATAAAAACCTCGCTTCGGCGAGGTTTTTTTATGCCCCTCGTATATCATTTACATCCATTCTTACCCACTAAGAATTCGTTACAAATAATCGACGTTGTTAGACCTTTATGACTCATAGATCACTGACGTCTCATTTCTAAACGTGTCACAATTACTTTACATAACTACATCTCTACTAGCCGTATTTGAAGAGAGTCGACACATCATGAAAATCTTAATCGCTTTGCCTGTGCTTCTCGCCAGCAGCTGTGTGCTTGCTTCTGAGCGATCTACCCTTTCATTTTCTCTAGACAACGATGGAATTTGGGGTACCGATGAAGACTACACTAACGGAATTTTCCTTTCCTATACCAGTGGTGCCATCACGCCCTGGTCGATTTTTAAACCCCTAAGTCTCTCCTATTGGGGGGCTGCTTCACTTGATAAAGTTGAATTCCAGCTTGGTCACAAGATGTGGACACCTTCCGATATAGAATCAGAGGTTCCCATCGCTAACGACCGCCCTTACGCTGGCTATTTTCATGGTGAGTTAAATTACATTAGCTTGCACCCGCAGCAGGCACAGCGATTTAACGTGACTTTAGGTAGTACTGGTGAAGGCTCTTTTGCAAGAAGAGCTCAGCAGTTAGTCCACTCCCTTGTAGGCTCGAAGGAGCCGAAAGGTTGGGCATATCAAATTGAAGATAGAGTCGTTGGCAGTGTCGGTTATCTAACACACCTAAACTTAAAGCGAGATCCTTTGTTTGGTAATACTAGCTGGGAAGTCTCGAATGTCACCGAAGCCAACTTGGGTAATTTTAGAAGCGATGTTTCAACTGGGATGATGGTTCGATTTGGTTCAGAGCTTGGTGGCAACTTCGGTGCGGCAAACATCGGTACAGAAAACCCATTTAAAGCCGGTATGATCGGTGCTTCGAACCGCGGTTGGTTTACTTACTTCGGCGTGAAAGCCCGTTATCGATTCAATGATATTACTATCGAGGGTGACCGTCCTGGTATACCAGAACCAAGTGATGCCTATGACGTGACACTTCAACCAATTCAAAGCGAAGCTGTGTTAGGTGCAACATGGTATAACGCCTATGTAGGGGTAAACGTCTTTGCAGGAGCGAAATCCGCCGAGTACAAAGAAGCGTCGAAATCACTGTATGGCAACGGTGGGATTTCAATGTTTGCGTTTTTTTAATACTGCAGGAAATTTTATGCTCAGATACTAGGTATTAGTAGAACTGTGTCATACGCAAAACAACTATTTAACATTTGTAATCGTTATGAAAAACACTTTACACTGAGTTAACCCAAGAAAATAAGAAATACGAGGGTTCATGCCAGATATCTTAGCATTTACGTTGATCGTTGCCCTGTTAGTGATGTCACCCGGCCCTAACGGTGTACTAATCCTCCGAACAACGTCGTTGTATGGACAACAACCAGCACTTTTTACTATTTTCGGCTTCATTTTAGCCATGTCTTTGCAAGCGAGCTTGGGAGTGTTTGGGATTTCCGCCATTTTGATGAGCGCCCCCATCGTCTTTGATACGTTAAGGTATATCGGCGGTGGGTACTTTCTATATATTGGTTCAAAAATGCTTATCGGGTCTTTTCGAACCGTTGACACCGAATTGCCAACACACCTTAAACATTACGCGCCTCCGAAAAGGCGAAAGTCGCTTTTCGAAGGGTTTATCACTCAGTTTTCAAACCCGAAAGGAATACTGTTTTATTTGGCAGCATTTCCTCAATTTCTAAATTTTGATAACTTCTCTTACCTTGAAGCGTATACCTTAGTCGCCATACATGGTTTCATGCTACTTACTTGGTTCTATCTGCTTTCACGAATAGTTTTAAAAATGACCGGTAATATCAAAAGTTCGGGATTCGGTCGCTGGGTCAATCGACTAGCAGGTGGGGTGATGATCTACTTTGCTGGGGTGTTATTTTTTCAATCGTTAGTATGACCACAGACTTAAGTTAGTCTTAATATCTTTATGCACTCCGTTTTGTCATTCTCATCAGTTGGGCATACATCCACATGTATGCCCTTTTTGCTGTTTATGTTCACCTAAACAGTCTTGAAGCGTTCGCACTCTTGATAAAGCTCCGTCGATCGCTTATCAACACCATCACTAGTTTGTTTTAGGCTTTGGCTACTTGTCTCCAGCTCACCCATAGACTCATTGATTTGAGACATGTTGCTCGCCATTGATTGAGATGTAGTCGCTAACTCTTTCACCGAGGAAAAAATCACTTCCGTCTGGGCGCTCGCTTCTTGCGCTTTATTCATGATCTCTTCAAGCGCAGCTTTCGCTTGGTTGCCTTGCTCTCTTCCTGATTGCATCGAGGAATCGGATTGAGCAATGAACTGTATCACCTGCGTGCTCTCTTGCTTCATAGTGTCTATGGTGCCAGATATCTCTTCCACCGCTTGAACCGTTCTTACAGCAAGACTTCGCACTTCATCCGCAACAACGGCAAAACCACGGCCTTGCTCCCCAGCCCTTGCCGCTTCTATCGCTGCATTCAACGCCAGCAAGTTGGTTTGCTCTGCAATGCCATTAATGATTTCCATTACTGAGTCAATCTTTTGCGATGCCTGCTCTAGCTGCTCAATATGAGTGGCCGCATCTTCTAAAATGGCGCCTACTTGCTCAAAGGAGGCAATCGTATCCACGATAATCTCACCACCCGCCTGAGCGGACTCAGCCGACGTTTTACTAATGCTTGCCACGTATTCTAGTGACCCCGAGATTTCTTGCGTTGTGACACTCACTTCTTCGGTTGCAGAAGCAAGCAGTTGGGTTTGCTCAATAACTTGGCTCTGATGCTGGCGTAATTGATTAATGCCAGTATCCAGCTCTCCCGAGTTGTTAGACAACTGCTGACTATTGACCTTCACTCCATCGACCAAGGTACCTAGATTTTCACAGCTAACGTTAATCGCTTTCTTCAATTGATTAAACTCATCGCGACTATTACTGCTGACCGGAAGTCGCGTTGATAGGTCGCCCTTCTCTACCTTCTTGAGCGCATTCAACGTCTGCTTTAAAGAGCGAGCTAAAGATACATTCATCGTTAAAAAGATCGCTGTAGTAAATAGTGCTAGGAGCGCACAGGCAATACCCACCGAGATTTGGGTCATGCTTGAAACCTGGTTCGCCTCTTGGTTTAACGTCTGAGCTTGTTGATTGAGCGCTAATGCGGCACTGTCAAATGCAGCTAACGTCGTAGCTTGTGCTTGATCGAGCTTAGTTTCAAGGCCAACTAAAGTACCCGAGAGTTCAACAACTCGAGTAAAGCCAAGCTCTAAGGCTTTGACTTCTCTCTCGTACAACTCAAGCATGGCATAGGTATTTGAAGCGTTAACAAACCCAGCCAATGCACGCTTAAAACCTTTCTCATTCTGCTCATTTGGGTCGATTAGATACTCTTGCAAACTGGTGACGACTTTTTGAAAGTCCGACGTCAATGTCACCATGCCCGTCTCTTTAATCGCCGCATCGATTTTGACATTGTTTTGCTGAAGCTGTTCCAACAAGCCATCATTAATCGAAAAACCTAACTCAGACTTCAAGGTTAACCAAGGGCTCAAGTTGAAGATAAACGACTCGAGCGAACTAGAGATCGTATCACTTTCCGCTTGTAAGCCCGCGCTTTGCAACACAGCTAAATCTTGCTCCGCACTCGTTTCTAGCTCATCCATACTGTTCTCAAACGCGTCCATTCCTTCAGCAGATAGGGTCGTGCGGCGATTGACCGTATCCATGAGTAGAACTTGAGTCGAAGCAAGATGTGCACTGGCTCTATTCATTCCACTACTGGTGGTAAATTTGTCATTTAAACTGGCGAGCGAGTTAAAGATAAACAGCACCAAAATGATGAACCCTGACCACAGAGTGAGCATCGAGAATAAGGTTTTTTGTTTTTGTGATAAAGCAACTTCCATGTGTACCCCTTATAGCGACAAGCGTGTTGGCCTAGCGACCAAAACAAACGGCGGCATTCACAACCAATCAAATTGGTCTAGACTAAGCAAACTAGCAATCTATGTACCACTTATTAATAATATAATTAACAACGCTATAACATTATCACTCCATGAGCAACAGAAGCCGTTTATTGATCGATACAGACTATGAATGGGAGTCCACTTTTCCTGTTGTAGGGTGTGGTTTTGTAATAAAATGACCGGTAAAAATAAGTTAGTAGAGAAGAGCATATGTCAACAACAGGTCGCATTCACTCATTCGAATCCTGTGGTACTGTCGATGGACCGGGTATTCGTTTTATTGTCTTTATGCAAGGCTGTCTTATGCGCTGCAAGTATTGCCATAACCGTGATACTTGGGATACGCATGACGGCAAAGAAATCAACGTCGATGAGCTAATCAAAGAGGCGAAATCTTACCGCCACTTTATGAATGCATCTGGCGGTGGTGTGACTTGCTCTGGGGGTGAAGCCATGCTTCAACCAGAATTTGTTCGTGACTTCTTTAGAGCAGCGCAAGCGGAAGGCATCCATACCTGTCTCGATACTAACGGCTATATCCGCAAACACACCGATGTCGTAGACGAAGTCCTTGAAGCGACCGATCTTGTGATGCTTGACCTAAAACACATGAAAGATGAAATCCACCAAGATTTCATTGGCGTATCAAACCGCCGCGTGTTGGACTTTGCTCGCTACCTTCACAAAATTGGTCAAAAAACGTGGATCCGTTATGTGGTTGTACCTGGCTACACCGACGATCCTGAAGCGGCTCACATGCTGGGTGAATTCATCAAAGACATGGACAACATCGAGAAGGTTGAGCTTTTGCCGTACCATAAACTCGGTGCGCACAAGTGGGAAGCGCTTGGTTTTGATTACCCATTGGAAGGTGTACAGCCACCGAAAAAAGAAGTGATGGATGAAATTCAAAGTATCCTGCTTCAGTACACAGACACCGTCAAATACTAATCTGAACCCAAACGCGCCACGCGTTTACCTGTAAGGCTTTGACACGAAAAAAACGCGCTAGAAGGCGCGTTTTTTGTCATAAATATGTGTTGAGATCATGTTATAAGTCATACATATACTGTTAATCTGTCGATAATTCGTATTCATACATAAACTTATTAGAAAGAATTTAGTGAGGCTCTCAACATGGAAATGACAAACGCTCAACGTCTAATCCTATCTAACCAATACTACCTGATGGCGAAACTAACGCCTGAGAATGCGGCGAAGTACCATCGCCTTCAAACCATTGTAGAACGTGGCTATGAGCTGCAAATGCGCGAGATGAACAAAGAGTTCGGCTGCCTTGTTGAAGATGAATGTCGTGAAGTTATAGACATCATGGAAATGTACCACGCGATGCAAGAATCAAACAAAATGCTTTCTGAAGAAGACCGTAAAGATGTAGACCAGCGTCGTCTGCAGTTCTTAGGCTTCGATATCGCAACAGAAGCACAACTAGTGAACTATGTTCGATTCCTAGTTGACTCTGAAGGCCTATACCCTCAGTTCGACAAGGGTGACCACCACTTTAACAGCCATGTTCCTATGCTCGACAAATACCGTCGTATGCTGGTTACGTGGAGAAACTGCCCACGTCAATATCACCTATCAAGCGCAGAATTCCGTCAGATTTTTAACGCTTAAGACGTTTTTGAAGCGACTTAAGTCGTATTTTATGAAAAATACCCGCCATTATGAGCGGGTATTTTTTTGAGATTTTTTTTCTAATCACACGGTCATCTCCCATAGTTAGGACTTACGTACTATTAGTGAGACTGGGGTGATTTTTCCTGCAATTACCAAGGGACTTTGTAAATAAATGCATAATTGTTAAGCATTAATCTGAAAACCCTACTAGTCTTTAAATTGACATGGAGTCGCATTGTATATGTGTTGACAGTCAGCTTTGCAGGTTAAGGGGAATCAGCTATGAGTATTTTCGATCATTATCAAACGCGTTATGAAGCCGCAAAAGATGAAGAGTTATCAATTCAGGAATTCTTAGCTCTATGTAAAGACGATAAAAGTGCTTATGCCAACGCTGCCGAACGTCTTCTACTCGCTATCGGCGAGCCTGAAGTCATCGACACGGCGCAAGATCCACGCTTAAGTCGTATCTTCTCAAATCGTATTATCTCTCGTTACAAAACCTTTGAAGACTTTTATGGCATGGAAGACGCCATTGAGCAAATTGTGTCGTATCTAAAACACGCTGCGCAAGGTCTTGAAGAACGCAAACAAATTCTATACTTACTCGGCCCTGTGGGTGGTGGTAAATCATCTCTCGCCGAGAAACTTAAAGCGCTCATGCAGAAGATGCCAATCTATGTGCTTTCTGCAAACGGAGAACGCAGTCCAGTCAGTGATCACCCATTCTGTCTATTCGATGTAAACGAAGACGGTGACCTACTGAAAAGCGAGTATGGCATCGAGAAGCGCTACTTGCGCTCTATCATGTCGCCGTGGGCAGCAAAACGTCTACATGAATTCGGTGGTGACATTACTAAGTTTAAAGTAGTGAAGGTACGACCATCAATTCTAGACCAAGTCGCCATAGCCAAAACTGAGCCGGGCGATGAAAACAACCAAGATATCTCAGCATTAGTTGGTAAAGTCGATATTCGCCAACTAGAGCACTACTCTCAAGACGATCCAGACGCCTACAGTTATTCCGGTGCACTTTGTCGAGCCAACCAAGGCTTGATGGAATTCGTTGAGATGTTCAAAGCGCCAATCAAAGTATTACACCCGCTTCTAACCGCGACTCAAGAAGGCAACTACAACGGTACCGAAGGTCTATCTGCCCTACCATTTGATGGCATGATCCTCGCTCACTCGAATGAGTCCGAGTGGCAGACGTTCCGTAACAACAAAAACAACGAGGCGTTCTTAGACCGTGTTTACATCGTTAAAGTACCTTATTGTTTGCGAGTCTCAGAAGAAGTCAAAATCTACCAAAAACTCCTTGAAAACAGTGAGCTATCTAAAGCACCTTGCTCACCAAGTACTTTAGAGTTACTTGGTCAGTTCAGTGTCCTTTCTCGCTTGAAAGAGCCAGAAAACTCATCATTATTCTCGAAAATGCGCGTTTATGATGGTGAAACGCTGAAAGATACCGATCCGAAAGCGAAGAGCTATCAAGAGTACCGCGACTATGCGGGTGTGGATGAAGGCATGTCCGGTCTCTCTACCCGTTTCGCATTTAAGATCTTGTCTCGCGTCTTCAACTTCGATCAAACAGAAGTTGCCGCAAACCCGGTTCACCTGTTCTATGTCGTTGAGCAACAAATCGAACGCGAACAGTTCCCACAAGAAGTGGGTGAGAAATACCTTGAGTTCTTGAAAGGTTACTTAGTACCTCGCTATGTTGAGTTCATCGGTAAAGAAATTCAGACCGCTTACTTAGAGTCATACTCTGAGTACGGCCAAAACATCTTTGACCGCTACGTCACCTACGCTGACTTCTGGATCCAAGACCAAGAGTATCGAGATCCAGAAACAGGCCAGCTATTTGATCGTGCTTCTCTTAACGAAGAGCTAGAGAAGATCGAGAAGACAGCAGGGATCAGTAACCCGAAAGATTTCCGTAATGAGATTGTGAACTTCGTGCTACGTGCGCGTGCGAATAACAATGGCTCTAACCCGGTTTGGACGAGCTATGAGAAGCTACGTACCGTTATCGAGAAGAAAATGTTCTCGAACACTGAAGAGCTGCTTCCTGTTATCTCGTTCAACGCGAAAACGTCTTCAGAAGACCAGCGCAAACACGATGATTTCGTCAATCGCATGATGGAAAAAGGCTACACCGAGAAGCAAGTCAGATTGCTGTCTGAGTGGTACTTGAGAGTTCGTAAATCCTCATAGCCCCACCTGACTGATAAGTTGCAGCCCCGAGCGCGTGCTCGGGTGCTGTATGGTGAGGGGAAGACAGGGAGTTACTCATGGCACAATTTATTGATAGACGCTTAAACGGCAAGAACAAAAGCGCCGTTAACAGACAGCGTTTTCTGCGCAGACATAAGCAGAAAATCAAAGAGTCAGTGACCGATGCCGTCAATCGTCGCTCGATCACGAACACGGAAACGGGTGAAGACGTTTCTATTCCAAGCAAAGACCTCAACGAGCCTATTTTTCATCAAGGGCAAGGAGGCGTAAAAGAGCGCGTCCATCCTGGTAACGACCAATTTATTACCGGTGATAAAATTGAACGTCCACCTAAAGGCGGTCAAGGAGGTGGTGCGGGTCAAGGCGAAGCCAGTCCTGATGGTGAGGGTGAAGACGAATTTGTATTCCAGATTTCGAAAGACGAATATCTCGATATTTTGTTCGAAGATCTCGCTCTGCCTAATCTAAAGAAAAACCAAATCAACAAAATCAAAGAGTGGAAAACTCATCGCGCTGGTTACCAAACAGCGGGTATGCCCTCTAATATCGCTATTGTGCGCTCACTACAGCAATCACTCGCGCGTCGAACGGCGATGACCGCTGGCAAGCGTAAGATGCTTGATGAGCTCAACAGGCAGCTTGATGAGATTAAAATCAGCGAGCCTGCTCAACCCATGGAAGAGAAGCGACTCAAAGAAGAGATCGCATCGCTTCGCAAAAAAATCGACAGTGTGCCGTTTATCGACACCTTCGACCTACGCTTCAAAAACTACGAAAAACGTCCTGTCCCATCCAGCCAAGCAGTTATGTTCTGTTTGATGGATGTATCAGGCTCTATGGATCAAGCAACAAAAGACATCGCTAAACGCTTCTATGTCTTGCTGTACTTGTTCTTAACACGAACCTATGAAAACGTCGAAGTGGTGTTCATTCGCCACCATACTCAAGCCAAAGAAGTCGACGAACATGAGTTTTTCTATTCCCAAGAAACCGGTGGCACCATCGTTTCTAGCGCATTAAAACTCATGAAAGAAATCGTAGAAGACCGCTACCCAACCGGAGAGTGGAACATCTATGCTGCGCAGGCATCCGATGGCGATAACTGGGCCGACGATTCACCGCGTTGTCGCGACTTACTGGTCAACAAACTGCTGCCAGCTTGTCAGTACTATTCATACATCGAGATCACTCGTCGAACTCACCAAACGTTATGGCATGAGTACGAGAAGCTCGAAAATGATTTTGACAACTTTGCGATGAAGAATATTCGTTCGGTAGACGACATATTCCCTGTGTTTAGGGAGTTGTTTCAAAAAGAGACAGCATAGGGAGACGTGCTATGACCACAGAGACTAAGACAAATTCTAAGGTGCTGCCCGATGGTCCAGATTGGACCTTTGATATGCTTGAGCGTTATCACGTTGAGATCAAACGTGTTGCTAAGCATTACAGATTGGACACCTATCCAAATCAAATCGAGGTTATCACCTCGGAGCAAATGATGGATGCCTATTCCAGCATAGGCATGCCCATTAACTACAATCACTGGTCGTTTGGTAAGAAGTTTATCCAAACCGAACAAGGCTACAAACACGGTCAAATGGGTCTGGCGTATGAAATCGTCATTAACTCAGACCCTTGTATAGCCTACCTAATGGAAGAAAACTCGGTCACTATGCAAGCGCTCGTTATGGCACACGCTTGTTATGGGCATAACTCATTCTTTAAAGGCAATTACTTGTTCCAAACCTGGACAGATGCCAGTTCGATCATCGACTACTTGCTGTTTGCCAAAAAGTACATTGCAGATTGCGAGCAAAAGTATGGCGTTGAAGAGGTAGAACAGACTCTCGATTCTTGTCACGCTCTGATGAATTTTGGCGTGGATCGTTATAAGCGACCTGAGAAGATCTCCATCGCGGAAGAGAAAGCCCGTCAAGAAGAGCGCGAATCCTACTTGCAATCTCAGGTCAATGAGCTTTGGAAAACCGTACCTAAAAATCGCACCAAAGAGGAAACACAGAAGGTACGCTTCCCTTCAGAGCCTCAAGAAAACATTCTCTATTTCATTGAAAAAAATGCACCATTACTGGAGCCTTGGCAACGAGAAATCGTACGCATTGTGCGTAAGGTAAGCCAATACTTCTATCCACAAAAGCAGACCCAAGTGATGAACGAAGGCTGGGCGACATTCTGGCATTACACCATTTTGAATCATCTCTACGATGAAGGTTTGGTTTCGGATAAGTTCATCCTAGAGTTTCTGCATAGCCACACAAGTGTTGTCGCACAACCTGCGTACAACAGTCCATACTTTAGCGGTATTAACCCTTATGCGCTTGGCTTTGCCATGTTCCAGGACATTAAACGTATTTGTGAAGATCCGACTGACGAAGACAAAGAGTGGTTCCCAGAGCTCGCAGGAAGCGACTGGTTAGAGGCGGTGCACTTTGCGATGCACAACTTCAAAGACGAGAGTTTTATTAGCCAGTACCTATCACCTCGTTTGATGCGTGAGTTTAAGTTCTTCTCGATACTTGATGATGATCGTAAAAACTTCGTTGAAGTGTCCGCGATTCATGACGAAATGGGCTATCGACAGATTCGAGAAAAACTCGCTGCACAATACAACTTAAGCAACTTAGAGCCGAACATCCAAGTTTACAATGTCGATGTTCGAGGTGACCGTTCTCTCACTTTACAGCACGTTCCACATAACCGCATTCCTCTCGATAAGGGGCACGAAGAGGTGTTGAAACACTTATACCGTTTGTGGGGCTTTGACGTGATTTTGGAAGAAGTGAAAGATTCAGGCCGACGAGAAATATTGGCGACATGCCCTAAACGGGAGCCATATAACGCCAGTATTTAACGAATCAGGTAACCCCTTATTCCCCTTAGGACGTGACCTGAGCCTAAGCGGATTACTGCCTTGCAGTAATCCGCTTAATTTTTTCGGCCTGAGCTTAAGTATACGTGATATAAAGGCGAAGGTAACAACTAGGTTCACTCATTTACGATTAGTATGAAGAAAATATTTTTATCTGTGACAGCACTACTTGCTGCTCTTATCGCCCTACTCGCCTGGGTTTTCATTCCCAACCATGAACGTCTTGGTCCTCAAACCAATATCGTTACACTCAGTGATGAGTTTACGGTTCAGGCTTATCGTGTGTTATCCACCGATCCTGATGCCAACAGCAAGTTCGCCTACTTCATTGTCGCCGGAGAGCGCCCTGTTGATGAGAAAGCGCCGTTCTTGGTCACTTCAGATCAATTTGCTAAAGTCACGGTCACTGGCGGTCAAACAATCCATATTTCACTGCGTGGTCGTGTTCATCAATTTCATAACGATGTATGGGCAGATAAAGGCAATGGACAGCTGGCGCGTTGGTTTGTCAGCTTGGATGCTAACTACACACGATAACCCCAGAACACGTTCATTTCAGAGCACAAACAAAAACAGCGACGTCATCGTCGCTGTTTTTCATTCTCGCTTTCAATTGCTAACCAATTGTACTGCCATGCCTTAGTTAGACAATCGGGCGTTGACCTCGGTTAATCAGCTTCATCAGTACATTATCAGCCGCATCGCCCGCGACACCCGATAGCTTATCGGTAAGCTTTTTCTTTTGAACATAAGAAATAGCCAATACGGTTTTGTCTTTGCACGCTTCGATTACGATGTCATCTGATGCTTTGATCTCATCAACAAGGCCAAGCTCTTTAGCTTGAGTACCGAACCAGTGTTCGCCAGTCGCCACTTTATCAAGATCAAGTTCAGGTCTGTGCTCACGAATGAAGTCTTTGAACAAACCGTGAGTCTCTTCCAGCTCCTGCTTAAATTTATCTCGCGCCTTATCGGTGTTTTCACCAAACATAGTCAGTGTACGCTTGTACTCACCTGCGGTTAGCTGTTCAAACTCAATATCATTCTTTTTCAGAAGCTTATTAAAGTTTGGTAGTTGAGCAATCACGCCAATAGAACCAACAACCGCAAACGGTGCTGAGACAATTTTATCGGCAATACAAGCCATCATATAGCCACCACTCGCCGCCACTTTATCCACCGCAATGGTCAGTGGCAGATTCGCCGCTTTGATGCGATCGAGCTGAGAAGATGCTAAACCGTAGGCATGAACCATACCGCCACCAGACTCAAGGCGCACCAGTACTTCATCACCCTCTTTAGCAACCGCCAAAATAGCACTCACTTCTTCACGTAGCGAAGCCACTTCTTTGGCATCAATACTGCCAACAAAGTCCAGTACAAACAGATGCGGTTCGCGTTGGCTTTCAAGCTCGCCATCTTTTGCGGCTTTCTTCACCTCTTTTTCACGCTGCTTGTCTTTCTCTTTTTGCGCTTTCTTTTCCGCTTTGTTACGTGCTTTAAGGAACGCGTCATCGTGAAGGTGATGCTCTAGATGTTCAACGGTGTGTTTACGCTGCTCGGTAAGGTTAGTAACCTCAAGCTCGCCCTTCGCGGCGCCTGAACGCCCACCCACTGATTTGGCAACAATGATTAATGCCACAATCGCGACGACCACTGTCACGATCTTGGCTAAAAATAATCCGTAGTCTAATAAAAATTCCAATGTCTTATCCCCTGTACGACGAATTAGTGTATTGTAACCAACTTGTCACGATTACCAACAAGAATTATACCCAAGGAAGTGTCACGTGGAATATTCAACCGCTCCTAACGCTTTGCAAGGCAAAGTGATTTTGGTTACCGGCGCGGGTGCCGGTATTGGTCGCCAGGCCGCATTAAGCTATGCAGAACATGGCGCCACGGTAATTTTGCTAGGCCGCAACGTTAACAACCTAGAGTTGGTTTACGATGAAATCGAGAAGCGTGGCTGCCCTCAACCCGCTATCATCCCGCTCGATTTAAAAGGCGCAACCAAACAAAACTATGTCGATATGGCAGAAACGATTGAAAGTCAATTCGGTCAACTCGATGGCGTTCTGCACAACGCTGGCGTACTTGGCACGCTGAGCCCATTCGACCAAATCGATGAAGAGACGTTTGATGACGTTATGCAAATCAACGTCAAGGCGGAATTTCTGATGACGCAGGCTTTGCTACCAATTCTGAAAAAAGCAGACGCGGCTCGCATCGTCTTTACCTCTTCAACCGTTGGCCATTCAGGCCGTGCGTTCTGGGGTACCTATGCAATCTCCAAGTTCGCGGTCGAAGGTATGATGCAAATCCTGGCTGACGAACTAAGCGATACCGCTGTTCGCGTCAATGCGATTAACCCTGGTGCGACACGTACTCGTATGCGTGAAAAAGCCTACCCTGGCGAGGATGCCAACACACTGAAAACGCCACTGGATATTATGCCGCTTTATCTGCACCTTATGGATCCAAGCGTAACGAATGTCAACGGTCAGTGTATTGACGCACAGCCTAAGCGCTAACTCCCAATAGCCAAGACCAATATAAACTGAAAAAGCGGTGCACCTCATAGTTATCTCTAGTAAGAGACATCGGGTGCACCGCTTTTTTATCATCATTTGATCTTACATTTCCAACTCACTCAATGGCGGTTTAGAAACTCTACCGCTTTATCAGGAAAGTCGGTAAACAAACCATCGACTTTCACTTGATGATAGAAAATGTCCATCATGTCATTAAAGTCTTTTGCATAGGCGGGAATACGTCCTTTATCGGCTCGAAAGGTATAGGGATGCACCTCTAAGCCGGCCTTTTTCGCACTCGCCATCAATGGCTTAACAATGATGTTATCGCGTGTTGATGACGAGTCCACCAGCATAGGCTTCCAAGGGCCAATCCCATCAGCATAAATGGCTACCTGCTCCATCCCATCGGGTTCGAACATCCAATCATAGCTATAGGGCTGCTTCACATCACCTTGATAAACCATGGTTTCGTTCCAGTTGGTGTAAGCAATGAGCTGCACCAGTTTCAGATCCATGTTCATCTTCGGAAGTAATTGATCATTGATACGTTTAAGCTCTAACGCATCAAAGCACTGCAAGTACACCTTGTCGTCGACTGAGTCATAACCGTATTGCTTGAGTACATTGAGCACCGCTATTGAGATATCTTTACCCTCATAGCGATGAAACCAAGGTGCTTTGATCTCAGGATAGATGCCAATGTCGTAGCCCAAGGTTTTATTGAGCCCTTGAATCAGCTCAATTTCTTCTTCAAGCGTTGGCACGGTAAAGTCTGACTTCCACATTGGAAATCGATCCGGATAACCCGCAACTTTGTTACCTTGCTCATCAATCTTAAAACCTTCTGTAACCCGCAAGGTTTTGATCTCGGCCAGAGTAAAGTCTATCGCGTAATAGCGCCCATCACTTCTTGCCCGATCCGGAAAACGAGTGGCCACATCGGTGACACGATCTAAATAGTGATCATGCAATACCACTAAACGATCATCCTTGGTCATCACGACGTCTTGTTCGATATAGTCCGGTTTCATCGCATAAGCGAGCGCCTTGGCTTCTAACGTATGCTCGGGCAAATAGCCTGATGCGCCTCGATGGGCGATCACCAAAGGTTTCGCCACCGCGCTTATCGAGAAACAAAGCGCAGCGGCAGAGACAATAAACGTATTGGTTTTCATCAAAACTCCTTTTTAGTCTTATGACAGCGCCTGTTTTTCTTCCAGTTTTGCATCCTGTTGCTGCGACTCCTTAAGCTTAGCCTCATGGTGCGCTTTTTCGCCCAATAATGCGTACGTTAAGCAGATGATGGAAACAACGCACGAGCCAATCAGCAAGATGAAACCACCATCCCACCCGAAGTGATCCACGGTATAACCAAGCACGGCATTGGCTGCCACTGCGCCACCTAGATAACCGAATAGCCCTGTCAGGCCTGCTGCCGTGCCTGCTGCCTTTTTAGGTGCCAGTTCTAGAGCATAAAGACCAATGAGCATTACTGGGCCATAAATCAAAAATCCAATCGCAACAAGCGCCATCATATCTACCGCTGGATTTCCTGCTGGGTTAAACCAGTAAACCATGACTGCAACGGTGACGAGTGCCATGAATAAGATGCCCGCTGGAGCACGTCGGCCTTTAAATAGTTTATCCGATATCCAACCACACAAAAGTGTTCCTGGGATACCCGCCCACTCATACAAAAAATACGCCCAAGATGATTTGTCCACCGAGAAGTCTTTGGCTTCTTTCAGGTAAACCGGAGCCCAGTCGAGCACTCCGTAGCGAATCAAATAGACAAAGGCGTTGGCAATCGCTATCGACCACAAAAGCTTGTTAGAAAATACATATTTAAAGAAGATTTCTTTCGCCGTCATCTCCTTCTCGTGTGAATTGTCATAGTCATCCGGGTAGTCTTGCTTGTACTCTTCAATAGGCGGCAAGCCACATGACTGCGGCGTATCACGCAAGGTAAACCAGATAAAGACAGCAACGAGAGCGGCAAAAAAAGCAGGAACATAAAAAGCGGTGCGCCAGTCATCGTTAAACGCCCATAGGCCAAGAATAAACAGTGGGCCAATTAATCCACCGCCTACATTATGCGCCACATTCCACACCGAGACGATTTCACCCCGCTCTTTGCGTGACCACCAGTGCACCATAGTACGCCCGCAAGCAGGCCACCCCATGCCTTGAAACCAGCCATTGAGGAACAACAGAATAAACATGGCAGTGATGCTGCCCGTCGCCCAGGGCATAAAGCCGAAACAGAACATCACGATCGCCGACATCAACAAGCCAGCACTCAAGAAATATCTCGGATTTGAGCGATCTGATACGCTGCCCATAAGAAACTTAGAAAGTCCGTAGGCAATCGATACGGCCGCCAACGCCACACCAAGATCACCACGGCTATACCCTTGGTCGATCAAATATGGCATGGCCAAGCTAAAGTTTTTACGGACTAGGTAGTAACCGGCGTAACCAACAAATATACCGAGAAACAACTGCCATCTTAGACGTGAATAGGTGCGGTCGACTTGGGCGCCCGCTAAACGTTCGATATGTGCCTTGGGCTTAAATATTCCGAACATAGCTACCTCATTATTGAGCGATATAACAACAACGCTCGAACGAGCAAATTAATGCTCGTTCGAAATTTATCGCGAGTGTATGAGAAGCGAAAAAGAATATCTGTGACCCAAGCCGCAGCAAACAAATACTCAACTAAAATCATATGAGTAACGTTAAGTATTTGGATCGCCGTTCAATTTTCACTAGTTTTGGTTACTATCCAATTCAACGGCGGCCTGAGTTCGTTATGAGCGAGTGAAATGATGCTGTGCTAAAAAGTCGGCAGCAACAGCACTGCCGTGTTCGTAGTCTTCCAATATTTGGTCTTTTTGGCTCAACAGCCCTTTCGAAGAGAGTTCGTGTTTTGGTTGAATGTGCCAAAGATTGACATCTTCCGGCGGGGATAATAAAAACTGCTCGACTTCAGCATGGTTAGCATAGTGTGAAACCAACATATCAAGGTGACTAGTACTACTGCGACTAAACGGGGTGCGTTTGTTCTGAATATCGATCAACTGAGCCAGTTTTTCGTTATCTTGGATCCATTGCTTTAGATTCAGTTTTTCCCCTGCCATCAATTGATATTGCTCTCGATAAGACGCCAGTCGAGACTCGGTTAGGCGCTGATAGTCGGCTTTCATATTGGCAACCTTATCCGAAAACTGCTTTTGAAAGTCAGTCAGCTTCTCCTTGGTGCCAGACACTTTAAGATGGCGAATATGCGTCTCAAGACCAGCTTCTAGCTCTTTTTTCCACTTTTCCAGTGATTCGCGTACCGGTGACATGGATGTGACGGGCTGTTTTGGCTCTGGAATGGTGCTGATCACGACCATATTATTAATGCCACGACGATAGGACTCTTCTACTGGAATCGTCGCCGATACGCCGCCATCCACCCACTTTTTACCATCAAATTCAATATCATGATAATAGAGCATTGGGATCGCACAGGTTGCGCGCAGCACATCAAACCAATTGTCAGCAAAAATGGGATAGTAGTAATCTTTAAGCTCTTCTACATCGGTAATACAAGCAAGTGCAACACGCTCATCACCTAGATTTTGCTTTCCTCTTTCCAAATCGAGAGGAAACTCGCCGCTATTAACGAATTCAAATGCCCAATCCAAGTCCATCGGCTGCTGCTTTTGCAAGAACTTGTTCATATCGAAAAAGCGCTCACGGGTGGTGTAGTTGAGGATAAAATCCAGGCCTATTCCGCGCTGTTTCGCAACAAACGAAGAGACATTCAATGCCCCTGCCGAGGTGCCAATGTAGAGTGAGAATGGATCGAAATCGGCATCGATAAACTTATCTAGGACACCAGAGGCAAATGCACCTTTCTGTCCGCCACCTTGTACTATCAGC
Organism: Vibrio sp. DNB22_10_4; assembly: GCF_052879755.1. Taxonomy (NCBI): domain Bacteria; kingdom Pseudomonadati; phylum Pseudomonadota; class Gammaproteobacteria; order Vibrionales; family Vibrionaceae; genus Vibrio; species Vibrio sp. DNB22_10_4. The sequence goes on from NZ_JBNNXW010000004.1 coordinate 116,201, forward strand.
GAGTATTTTTTTTGTTGATTGAACACGCCAGCTTTCTCCACGTTCTACTTCTCCGCTACATTCGGCCATAAACGGTCGCCATAGGTTGAGATTAAAATATTTGCTCTACTGTTTACACTGTTTTTTTGTTCACTCTTATTTCTTATTTGTCACTAACCTTTTGTTTCTGCTCGCTCTGTAATCAAACAGTGTCATTGTCTCTTCATCAAGGCTTGCGGCGACGATGAATTCTTATATACTGTATGTATATACAGGTATTTTATTATGCATGAATTGATTAGTGATTTACAAAGCAAGCAACTGATTTGGAAAGGAAATCGAGTTGACTCTCCCGGTGAGTATCAAGCAACCGGCTTTCCCGAACTCGACCAACGCCTTGGTGGGGGCTTTCCTACTTCTGGCGTTATTGATATCCAATCACAGCAAGGTATTGGCGAGCTTAGATTATTGATGCCTTATGTACAAAAACACGCGGCACAACGACTGTTCGTACTGATTAATCCACCGGGCTATTTGTGTGCCGAGTATCTTTATGCTCAGGGCATCGCTCCGTCGCAAGTACTTTTGATCTATCCAGACTCTCCTCAACACGCGCTTTGGGCTGCAGAGCAATGCTTAAAAAGTGGCGCATGTTGCGGCGTTTGTCTATGGCATAGCGGGATTGAAATCCATCAAGCGAAGCGTCTTCAAGTGGCAAGTGATATTGGCCACTGTCTGCAGTTTCTGTTTAAGCCGGAACTCAATCAAGGTGACTCACAGGTATTTTCTTTACCCGTATCGCTCAGTCTGACTCTCGCACCTCACGATATGGGACTGTCGGTCTCCATTACGAAGCGTAAGGGCGGATTTGTACGCGACCAATTCGTGATTAATATGCATGACCGCTGGCCAGAACTTACTCGTACTCATCAATCTAGCTCCTCAACTGTGGTCGCGTTCCCAATGCGTCAGCAAGGATAATCGATGTTGTTGTGGTTATACCTACATTTTCCGACCTTACAGCTCGATACTTTGTTCGCGTCATTTAAACAGGCGCAGCCTGATGCGACGGATAAACAACAAGAAGCGCTCGCCGTCGCTATTGTCGATGGTCGTCGGCATAGTGTTGTACAAGCCAATACGCACGCATTGGAACAAGGCGTTACATTAGGGATGGGGCTTGGTAGCGCCGCTGCGCTTTGCCAAGATCTACAAGTGCACCCTTATGACAGCGATGTTGAAGCTCGCCGCCTGCAAGACATTGCGCAGTGGCTCTATATGATCACGTCGGATATCTGTCTGTGTCCTCCCAATGGCCTACTGCTTAAAGTCACCAATATGCTGTCACTTTACGACGGTATTGAGAACTATTGGAACGCTCTACAGACGCACCTCGCGCATTTAGAGGTACAAACGCACTACTCAACTGGCGTTTCGCCCTATGCGGCGATGCTCATGGCAAAACAAGGCCGAAACTGGGTAGAATCCAACCGAGATAAGCTCAATGAGTCGCTCGCACGCTATCCACTGACTTGCTCTGAGCTGCCAACCAAGCAAGTCGAAAAATTGCAGCGCGTAGGAATCCAAACCATCCAAGATCTACTCGGGCTGCCACTCCCTGACATTGCCAAGCGCTTTGATATCGACTTAGTCAATTATACCGGCAGACTTACTGGGCAATTTAAACATCCCGTTGATTTCTATCATCCGCCAGAACATTTTCGTCAGTACTTGGAGCTGTTGTTTGATATCGAGAACATCGACTGGTTGCAGAAACCCTTAACACGCTTGTTCCGGCAATTGGAAGTGTTTCTTAAGCTAAGAGACAAGGTCGCATTTGAACTGTCACTGACGCTGCATCAACGTGATCACGGTGATAAATCGGTGAGCTTTCACTCGGCGCAAGGGGACTATCTTGCCGAAAAATGGCAGGCCTTATCAGCTCTTACTTTAGAAAATATTCAATTAGACGGTGCGGTGAGTGGGTTAACTCTGAGCATAGTACGTGCCGATGAAGTGCAAGTGCATGAACACGATCTGTTTAGCGGAGTAAAAGGTCGTCAAACGGCGCTAGAGCTTATCTCCACACTACAAGCAAAGCTTGGGCAACACAGTGTCACCTCATTGAAGCTCACCGACGATCCAAGACCTGAATACGCAACCCAACCGAGCGCCCCAACCGCGACGGACTCGCCTAAGGTAAATGCTCACTTACCTATTAAGCTGCGTCCAAGTCTGCTGTTTAGCTCGCCAATGCCACTGGAGCAAAAAGTCAGTATCGTCGTTGGCCCTGAGCGTATTGTCAGCGGCTGGTGGGATGGCAACCCAGTAAAGCGTGATTACTATGTGGCACGCAGCGAGCAAGACCAATGGCTGTGGGTGTTTCGCACCGAAGACAAACAGTGGTTCATCCACGGGCAATTTAGTTAATCCTTAATTCGTTGATCAGTAGACCGTTAACCATGAAGTACGCTGAGCTTTTTTGTCAGAGCAATTTTTCCTTTCTTACCGGCGCCTCCCATGCTGAGGAGCTGGTGCTTCAGGCCGATTTTTTACAATACAGCGCCATCGCAATAACCGATGAATGTTCAGTTGCCGGAGTGGTGCGCGCTCACACAGCCATTAAGCAGCACGACTTATCGATTAAGCAGATTGTCGGCAGCATGTTTTGGCTCAATAGTGAGTGCCAATTTCTGTTGCTATGCCCAAGTCGCGAGGCGTACGCTGAGCTGTGCCGTATCATTACTAACGCAAGGCGTCGCTGTGAGAAAGGCGACTACCAACTCTCGGAATGGGACGTAATGTCGCTGCGTCACTGTCTGGTCATTTGGCTGCCTTGTGGTGATGAGTGCGACCTCAGATGGGGACGCTGGCTTGAGCAATACCACGCCCATAGGCTTTGGATTGGTGTACAGCGTCACCTTAATTCTCATGAGCATAAATACCTTACTCATTGTGAATCACTGGCCGTAGAACTGCAGCGCCCTATCACTGCCTGTGGTGGTGTATTGATGCACACCGCAACACGCTTGCCACTACAGCACACCTTAACCGCTATTAAGCTCAACACGTCTATCGATAAAGTATGTGGTCACTTACTGGTAAATACTGAGCGCAGCTTACGTCCTAAGGCCAAGCTGATTAAGCTGTATCGTGAAGAATGGCTAGAAGAGAGTATCTACATTGCCAGCCTATGTAAGTTCAACTTAAAAGAGCTCCAATATGAATACCCTAGCGAGCTGATCCCCAATGGCAAAACACCAATGGGCTATTTAAGAGAGCTGGTCGAGCACGGTAAACGACTGCGCTTCCCTGAAGGGGTGTCTGCGGAGGTTGAGCAAACGATCGAGAAAGAGTTATTTCTTATTGAGGATCTTAAGTACCCTTTCTATTTTTTGACCATTCATGACATCGTCATGTTCGCTAAGCGACAAGGGATCCTTTATCAAGGTCGTGGCTCTGCGGCTAACTCGGTGGTCTGTTATTGTCTCGAAATTACCTCTGTCGATCCAAGACAGATCTCGGTACTTTTTGAGCGCTTTATTAGTAAAGAACGCAATGAACCGCCTGATATTGATGTCGACTTTGAACACGAACGTCGCGAAGAAGTGATTCAATATATCTATCAAAAATATGGTCGTGAACGCGCAGCGCTAGCGGCTACGGTGATCTCTTACCGCTTTAAAAGTGCGGTACGCGATGTGGGTAAAGCGCTAGGCGTTAGTGAGACTCAGCTTGATTACTTTATCAAAAACATCAACCGCCGCGACCGCACACAAGGGTGGCAAGCGCAATTGGTCGAACTCGGACTAAAGCCGGACTCCCTAAAAGGGCAGCAATTTATTGAGCTCGTCAACGACATCACAGGCTTCCCTAGACATTTATCTCAACATGTCGGTGGCTTTGTGATTGCCTCAGGCCCTTTGTACGAGCTTGTGCCGGTAGAGAACGCTGCAATGGCTGAGCGCACCGTCATTCAGTGGGATAAAGATGACTTGGAAAGCTTAGGGCTACTTAAAGTCGATGTGCTCGCTTTAGGGATGCTCACAGCGATTCGTAAATGTTTTCAATTGGTTGAAAAGCATTATGGGCGAAAGCTGAGCATCGCCGACATTACGCGACTTCAAGACGACCCCAATGTCTACGGCATGCTGCAACGTGCTGATACTGTGGGCGTGTTTCAGATTGAATCTCGCGCGCAAATGAGCATGTTGCCACGTCTAAAACCGGCAACCTATTACGATCTTGTCATTCAAATTGCCATCGTTAGGCCGGGTCCCATTCAGGGTGATATGGTGCATCCGTTTCTTAAACGTCGTAATGGTGAAGAGCCCGTCTCTTATCCCTCAGAAGAAGTAAAAGCCGTACTCTCACGCACATTAGGCGTGCCGATTTTCCAAGAGCAAGTCATCAAACTGGCGATGGTCGCAGCAGGGTTTACCGGTGGTGAGGCTGATAAGCTGCGCCGCGCGATGGCAGCCTGGAAGAAGAATGGTAACTTGGCCAAATTTCGCCATAAATTAATCGACGGCATGCAGAAAAACGGCTATCAAATCGACTTTGCCGAGCGGTTGTTTGATCAGATCTGTGGCTTTGGTGAGTATGGCTTTCCAGAAAGTCATTCTGCGTCATTTGCAGTGCTGGCCTACTGCAGTGCTTGGCTGAAGTATTACTATCCTGAGGCCTTTTACACCTCACTGCTGAATAGCCTTCCTATGGGCTTCTATAGCGCTTCACAATTGATTCAAGACGCTAAACGACATCAGGTCGATATCGCGCCTGTCTGTGTCAATCGCTCGACGTATCATCACTATCTAAGAAAAAATGCCAAAGGGCTAACACTTCAGTTGGGGTTTAGGCAGGTCAATGGATTAAGTGAGCAGAGCATTCAAAAGCTTCTGCAGCATAGGCCACCAGAGGGCTTTCGAACCCCAACGCAAATCAAGCAACTAGGGCTCAATCGACGTGAACTGGAAACTCTGGCCTCAGCCAATGCTCTCCAGTGTATTTCAGGAGATCGCTACGCCACACGCTGGGCAATGATGGACAACTTAGATGATTTGCCACTCTTTCAGCACAGTGCTCAAGCACCATCAGCAGCTGCGGATCCGTTACCTTACAAGCCTTCTGCCATTGAAGATATGCTTGAAGATTTTTCATCCATGAATGTATCACTTAACAAGCACCCTATTGCCCTGCTCGATGAAGCAGGCAAACTTGGTCGCTTCACCCGAATGACAGAGTTGATAACTAAAGAGCATCAATCCCTGGTCACGGTAGTGGGTATGGTCACAGGTAAGCAATCTCCGGGAACGGCAGCTGGAGTCACCTTCTTCACATTAGAAGACGACACTGGGAATATTAACGTCGTAGTATGGCAAGCCACCGCTAGGGCACAAAAGCAAGCTTATCTCACCTCAAAGATCCTCAAGGTGAAAGGCATATTAGAACGTGAAGGCGAGGTAACGCATGTCATTGCAGGTCGGCTTATTGACATGACAGAGCAGTTAAGTGAGCTGAAAGTACAGTCTCGTGAGTTTCACTAATCCTGCACTTTTTACTGAAAGCAAAAATACAAAAGCGGGAACCGACGTTCCCGCTTTTTTAAATCGCTTGGATTATACATCCATTTTTACTGCCGCTTCCGTACGTCTTTTCTTCCATTCCTTGTAGATGAGTAAACTCAAAGTCATTAAGACCTTCGACGTTAACCATATCATTCTGATGGAACAACCTTTAGCTGATAGTAAATTATATTGCGCGTATCTAAGAGTAACTCTCATTAGATATCGTTTAATTATAGACCAAACCTTACCGTATGTCGTACATTATTTTGCAACGCAAAATTATAAATCGCGACGAATACGCTGCTGAACCACATCTACCAACAAGTCAGGCTGAAATTTAGAAATGAAACGATCGCACCCAACTTTCTCTACCATTGCATCGTTGAAGCTACCACTAAGAGAAGTATTTAAAGTGATAAACAGATCTTTCATACGCGGATCGCTTCTCACTTCATGTGTGAGTTTGTAGCCATCCATTTCTGGCATTTCGGCGTCGGTGATCATCATCAGAAGTTCGCTACACACATCAATACCTTCATCACTCCACTGCTTGAGCAAGTTCAGTGCCATTAAACCATCAAAACACTCGATGATTTCCACACCAAGCTGAGCAAGCGTCGCTTTGACCTGATGACGAGCCGTTGATGAGTCATCAACAATCAATATTTTCTTACCAGCCAAGTGAGGCAATAGAGCGCGATCTAAGGTTTCTTCGGAAATGGCAATGTCGTAGTCGATGATCTCAGCCAAAACTTTTTCAACATCAATGATTTCAACCAGACTCACGCCATCCGCTTCTTCAACTTTAGTGATAGCGGTGAGGTAATTAGAACGTCCGACAGTGCGTGGCGGCGGTTGGATCTCAGTCCAAGCGGTATTAACGATATTCTTCACTTCACCGACTAGGAAGCCCTGAACGGTGCGATTGTATTCGGTGATAATAAGGTTTTGTACGGCTTCTTCCTGCAAGGTAGGAAAACCAATGGCACGACGCAGATCAATGACCGGCAGGGATTCACCACGAAGGGAGGCGACACCACGGATGCTGGGATGTGAACCAGGAAGCTGAGTTAAAGGAGGCAACTTAAGCACCTCTTTAACCTTAAAAACATTGATAGCAAAAGTCTGGCGACTGTTCAGCGTGAACATCAACAGCTCAAGTCTATTTTCACCCACCAATTGGGTACGCTGGTCAACAGAACTCAATACACTCGACATGAGGCTTCCTTGGCAAAAACTATAACAATTTCTTATCTCATGTTATCGGCAGGAAGCACAAGAAGTTTACTGTCTGAACAAGCAAAAATATGACCGTCAGCAAAGAGTGTGAAAAGCGTTATCCTTCAATAACTTTCATTAACAACAGGCCATCATATAGGGCTTGTTTGACCAAGGCTGCACCTGGCATCGTCGCTTGCTTATAAAAGCGTGACTCGACCAATTTAAGATCTTCGGTATAAACCGGCAAACTTTGACTGGCAATACAGCGCTCGATCGCAGGATAAAGTATGTCTTTGGCTTGGTTGATGACGCCACCAATCAGTACCTTCTCTGGGTTGAACAGGTTAATCACAATCGCAATCGCACTGCCAAGGTGCTCGCCAAGTTTTTCAATCACATTGATAGCAAGAGCATCACCTTTTACTGCCGCTTCGCAAATCGCTTCTACCGATATCTCTTCGCATTCGGATAGTATCGATGCTTCACCTTTTGCCAGTCGCTGAGTGACTTCGTCGCGGATTGCCTGAGAGCTCGCGACCGTCTCAAGGCACCCAGTATTGCCACAATGACAATCCTTGCCTTGGCGATTAATCTGGATATGACCTAGTTCGCCAATGTTACCGTGGCGCCCTTGCAATACTCGACCATCTAGGATGATACCCGCACCAAGACCATGGTGAATGGAAATCAGTACAGAGTTATCACAGTCCTGAGAATGCCCAAATAAGTTCTCAGCCAGAGCCCAAGCTCGGGTGTCGTTCGCCACAAAGACTGGCAATCCAGTTACTTTGAATATTTCTTCAGCAACATTAAGGTTCTTAACATTGTAATGAGGCATCTGCAGAACGATGCCCTTGTCAGAGTTCACTAACCCCGGAAGCGTAAGCGCGATGCTGGTGACACGATCGAGCTGCTCGCTGTAGCTTTCGAAAAAGTCTTCAATCTCATACAACAAACGAGCGAGCACGTCTTCTTGATCCATTTCATGAATTTCAATTTTGGTATCAATAAGAACATCGCCGCCAAGCTCGTGCAGCGCAATAGATAGGTAACCACGACCTAGACGCATAGAGAGGAATTGCCAACCTTGATTATTGGTCTGTAAACCAACCGCAGGGCGGCCTCGGCTGGTTGCTTCTTGAACCGCCGTCTCATGAATTAGATGTGCTTGAATGAGTTCTCGCGTAATTTTTGTGATACTAGCAGGTGCTAAATCACTTAATTTAGATAGGTCGATACGCGAAATAGGCCCAAATTGGTCTATCAGTTTATACACACGACCAGCATTGATCTGCTTGATATGATCAATGTGCCCGGGTTGAGCCATGTACATTTTGAACTCCAAAAAACAACAACCTGTTAATTTTTTTACTTTGCGAAGTAATTGTGAAGCAGTTTATAAGATTGCCGTGACAAATATCACGCATATAGATGGATCTTTGGGGCACGTATCAAGTTACGCTCATAGGGTCTGTCACAGTTTGCGGTATAACTGTTCGATTATTAACCACCTGTTTTTAATGACTTGTTACGTTATATGGCACTTATTTAGCACCAATTAATAACTTGCGAATTTGTCAATACTCTAAGAGGTTAGCTGGCTTGGTGGGGTTGCCAGAGATCGGTATTGCTACTAAATAGTGCTTTGTGTCGTTTTGCAAAATTATAGCTTTCAACAAAACGGAAACCGGCGTCTAAACCAACTTGATAGTCGTGTAAAATGTCGTCGACATCACTAAGTAGCGACGATGTCTTAAGTGGCTGATCAGGCGCTATTTGCCAAATGAAACAATCATCCGGTGGAGTCTTTAAAAATTCACTGGTCAGCGAATACGTCTGATAGTGCACCATTAACATGTCGGCAAGTCCAGAATCAAAACGTTCTCCAAATAAGTGACTAAGGCGATAGATATCTCCAGCGCCAAACAGCCACCGTCCACCATTGATCAGCTTAAGGTGCTCAGCGTGCTTTAATGTGTCAGCCTTTGCCTGACGACTTTCAAAAAAAGAGCCCCAGTCATTTGACCACTGATCGACTTTATCTTGCCATTGCAACTGCAAGTTGTTTAACGAATCTCTTAGCCAAGTGGGTGATTCTGTCGCGACGGGTTCATCCTCTACAAGCTTGGGTTCTTCGGTAACATACTGCTCGGTTCGAATAACGATAATACTCCGACACTCTTGTCGCCACGCTTGCTGAACAGGGATGGAAGCCGAGACTCCTCCATCAATAAACTCATTTCCTTGATGGGCAACGGTGCCTTCAAACAATGTAGGGATGGCGCTAGTGGCCATCAATACTTGATACCAATCCTCTTGCAGCATAGGCAGGTAATGATCTTTTAACGTATTCACGTCGGTGGTCGCCGCAAAAGCGCGCCGATGCCCCACTACTCGTCGCCCCATATCGATATCGAGTTTGTATGGATAATCACAAATCTTATCCAGCGCCCATTTAAGGTTGAGATATTGCTTGCGACGCATAAAGCGAAATAAATGAAAAAACTCAGGATCCGTAGTTAAATCTAGGATAAATGACTTACCAAGCTCAGCTTGACGGGAAAGGAATGCGCAAATGTTTAAGGCCCCTGCTGATGTGCCGTAAAACTCATCAAAGGGGTCGAAATTAGACAATAAAAAGGCGTCGAGCACACCTGATGTGAAGATGCCACGTTGACCTCCACCTTGTGCCACTAACGCCGTTTTCCCGTCTACATATTTACCAAATTGTTGATAGTCGATGACGGTGCGGGCATTGGTTACTAAGCCTGCGTTCGCCATATCGTTGTCTAAACTGACAAGATAGCGATAGCACCAAAAGCAATAATCGTACTAAACGCAATAGTTGTGATTGTGAGTGCTAACTTTAGATCGTACTCCATAACCTCTCCTTTTGTAACATTTCAGTTACCATTGTGACACACATTTACAATCTTAAAATAACCACCTAAAAATTATGGCGTTAGAGTCACACTATGATTAAAACTAGTAGAAGAAATGTGATTTGAAAAACAGATATTCTGTTTAGGAGTAAGAAATGCGTTCATACCCTACTACTGGAGCCACCAAAACACTGACTCGTGTGATCGCCATCACCACTGCGGTTTTTATTAGCGTTCACTGCAATGCAACCATCATAGTGACCCCATTTATTGGTTACTCTTTGGGTGGCGGAGCTGAGACCGCAGACGGTACCAACTATGATATTTCTCCTTCCGCAAATTTGGCATTGGCTATCGAATTCCCGTTTCGAAATGGAAGAATGGGTGCTTTTTATTCAAGACAAGATTCCTCTCTCGATAACCTAAACCTTGATACTACAATCCAATACCTTCAGTTTCAGAGCAGTGCCGAGTATCAAATCGGAGAAAGTACTCAGACTTATATCGGTGCAGGATTAGGCGCCTCTCATACGTCAGGCCAGTGGACGAAATCTCACACAGGCTTTGCCGCCAGCATTTTTGGTGGGGTTGAATATTACCTAACCAAGAATCTAGCAATCAACGGACAGCTCCGCTGGCAAGGTACTGTTGTAAGTAACGATTCCGTTTCCATCTGTAATCTTCCTACTGAAGATCAGAGCTGCTTCATTGCCTTTAATACAAATTGGATGAATCAGGTGCAAACGAATCTAGGTTTGAGTGTCAAATTTTGAAGAGCTACAATCATCGCTAGTAAGCCGTTGTAAAAAAGCCTGCTTGATAGACCATACCAAGCAGGCTTTTTTGCAGCGATGAATCGTTACTTATGACGCTCTTTGAGCTTGTTCACTACATCATTCATCGATAAGCCTTGGTCTTGCAACAGCACCATCAAGTGATAGATAAGATCGGCAGATTCACAAACTAGTTCATCCTTGTCACCCGACGTTGCCGCAAGCGCGACTTCAACACCTTCTTCGCCCACTTTTTGCGATATACGTTTGGTGCCGCGGGCGTAGAGGCTCGCGGTATAAGAAGATTCCGGATCCGCATCTTTTCGAGCGGCAAGAAGTTGCTCAAGCTGATGAAGCCACACCATTTGCGACTCCTCTTGAGGATCGCCATCAAAGCACGTTGTTGTACCGGTGTGACACGTAGGACCGATTGGATCGACCTTAACAAGTAAGGTGTCATTGTCACAATCCAAAGAGATGTTCTTAAGCTGAAGGACATTTCCTGACGTTTCACCTTTAGTCCAAAGGCGAGATTTGGTACGTGAAAGGAAAGTGACTTGTTCGGTATCTAACGTTTTTTCAAGCGCGGCAGGGTTCATGTAACCCATCATCAATACTTGGCTAGATTGAAAGTCTTGGACGATCGCTGGAACCATACCGTCTACTTTTTCCCAGTCGATACGCTGTGTTAAATCGGCGGCTGTTTGGCTCATAATCTGATCTCCACACCTTGTTGTTTCAAATACTGCTTTAGCTCACCAATATTGATGATCTGCTTGTGGAATACCGATGCCGCGAGTGCGCCATCAACGTTAGTTTTCTGGTAGGCTTCGGCAAAGTGCTCCATAGCCCCCGCACCACCTGATGCGATAAGCGGTACGTTACACACTTCGCGCACCATATTGAGCTGCTCAATATCGTAGCCATTGCGGACGCCATCTTGGTTCATCATATTCAGAACGATTTCACCTGCACCGCGCTTTTGCACTTCCTGCACCCAATCACGGGTTTCCCATTTGGTCGCTTTAGTGCGCGCTTCATCGCCCGTAAACTGGTAAACCTGATACTTACCCGTCTCTTTGTCAAAGTACGAGTCGATACCCACAACGATACACTGCACGCCAAACTTATCCGCCAGATCGGTGATAAGCTCAGGGTTGGCAAGCGCAGGTGAGTTGATAGACACTTTATCTGCACCAAACTCAAGAATGCGCGCCGCGTCTTCTGCTGATTTAATACCACCAGCAACGCAGAAAGGGATATCAATCACTTCTGCAACACGCGCGACCCAGCTTTTATCAACAACACGGCCATCACTAGATGCAGTGATGTCATAAAAGACCAGCTCATCAGCACCCTCTTCCGCATAGCGAGCGGCTAAAGGTACGATGTCACCAATGATCTCGTGGTTGCGAAATTGAACACCTTTAACCACTTGTCCATCACGGACATCCAAACAAGGAATTATTCGCTTTGCCAGCATTGGAATGCCTCCTCTGCGGTAAATTTACCATCCAATAATGCACGGCCAACAATCACGCCAGACACGCCAGTGCCTTTCAGCGCTTCAATATCCGCTAGACTGCCAATGCCACCCGATGATTGGAATTGAACCTGTGGGTATTGCTTACATAGGTCAACATACAGCTCAACATTGCTGCCTGCTAGCGTGCCATCACGAGAAATATCCGTGCACAATACGTGCTTAAGACCCACTGTTAGGTAATCATCAATCAATGCTTCGATGGTGACGCCAGAGTCTTCTTGCCAACCAGAAATCGCTACTTTTCGAGTGCCGTTCTCATCGATATTAATATCCAGCGCAAGCACAATACGCTCAGCGCCGTATTTTTCCATCCAGCCTTTTACTAGCTCAGGCTGCTTAACGGCCGTAGAGCCAACCACGACACGCTGTGCACCCGCTTCTAGCAGGTCTACTACATCTTGTTCACTGCGAACGCCGCCGCCAATTTGAATGTTAGCCGGCGTACCCGCGAGCAATTTAGCGATAAGATCGAGCTGGCGTGCCGTCGTATCTTTAGCCCCTGTCAGATCAACAAGGTGCAGCCAGTTTGCACCAGCTTGGTGGTACAAGTTGAACTGATCAACAGGATCCACTTTGTACTCGGTCACTTGACCATAGTCGCCTTGGTAAAGACGTACTACTTGTCCTTCAATAAGGTCTAATGCAGGAATAATCACGTTTCAATCCTTCTGCCCCACTACCTTGTGAGGCGATAATGTGTCTGTTCTATTTAGTGCCTAGCTCGAGCTTGGCAAAACGGCGGTTATACCAGTTCTAAGAAGTTCTGAATCAGCTTTGAACCCGCTTTCGAAGAGCGCTCCGGGTGGAACTGCACGCCATAGTAATTACCGCTTTGAATTGCTGCGCTAAACGGCTTCCCGTAGTCACACTCTGCAATTGTGTAGTCGCCCACTGGCATACCGAAGCTGTGTACAAAATAGAAGTACTCACCCTCTTCAATTCCGGCAAAAAGTGGATTGCCTGGAGCCGCTTTCACGGTATTCCAGCCCATGTGAGGTAGTGGCAAATCACCCGTTTCTAAACGTCTTACTTCACCTTCACATAGACCTAGACACTCAACAAGCTCATCTGCCTTTTGGCCTTTCTCTTGAGAAAGCTTACCAAGTAGCTGCATCCCAAGACAAATCCCAAGCACGGGCTTTTCAACCTGCTTAACTAGCTCGATGAGGTTCCGCTCTTCTAGATTTTTCATCGCTTCACTAGCCGTGCCAACACCTGGTAGAAACAGTTTGTCTGCGGCTAAAACCACTTCTGGCTCTTTAGAGATAACCACTTGATAGCCAAGACGCTCAATCGCGAACTTCACCGAAGAAACATTAGCGCAGCCTGTATCGATAATGACAACATTTTGGGTGGTCATTACAAGACTCCTTTACTACTTGGTAGCTCATTGCCTTCCACTTTAATTGCTTGGCGAAGTGTGCGACCAAACGCTTTAAAGAGGCTTTCAATGATGTGGTGATCATTGTCACCAGAAGAAGATAGGTGCAGCGTACACGCTAGCGTATCTGTCAGTGAACGGAAGAAGTGCACCACCATTTCTGTCGACAGGTCACCCACTTGCTCACGAGAGAACTGTGCATCAAACTTAAGGTAAGGGCGGCCTGAAAGATCCAAACCACATTGCGCAAGACACTCATCCATTGGCAGGCTGAAACCAAAGCGGCCAATACCGCGTTTATCACCAAGCGCCTCTTTTAGCGCTTGACCTAGTGCCAGTGCCGTATCTTCAATGGTGTGATGATCATCAATGTGCAAATCGCCTTTAACGAGACACTTCATCTGGAAGCCACCGTGCGTTGCGATTTGATCCAGCATGTGATCAAAGAAGCCCATACCGGTAGAAATTTCGTTGCCGCCTGCTTCATCGAGGTTTACGAAAACTTTAATGTCGGTTTCTTTCGTGGTTCTTACCACTTCAGCTGTGCGCGCTTTCACCGTGAGATCTTTTAAGATCTGCTTCCAGCTCATCGTTTCAGGGTTGTACTGAATACCGCGAATCGCCATGTTTTCAGCAAGTTGTAGATCGGTGTGACGATCGCCAATCACTGCTGAGGTTTTAAAGTCCACTTTGCCGCTTTGTAGGTACTCTTTCACAAGACCCAGTTTAGGCTTGCGGCACGAGCAGTTGTCTTCGTCAAAGTGAGGGCAAATCAGCACATCATCAAACTTTACGCCCTGAGACTCAAAGATCTCCATCATCATGTTATGCGGGGCATCAAAGTCGGCTTGCGGGTAGCTGTCAGTGCCTAGGCCATCTTGGTTCGTCACCATCACTAGGCGGTAGCCTGCATCTTGCAGTGCTAGCAGGCTTGGGATGACGTATGGTTCAAGCTTCAACTTGTCTAGACGGTCAACTTGAAAGTCCACTGGCGGCTCGACAATTAACGTACCGTCGCGGTCAATAAATAAAATTTTCTGTTGGTTGCTCACTCTATAAATCCTTTTTCTATTGCACCAGTGCTTATGCGGCACTTTGTTCTAATTGGTTGCGGATGAATGCCAGAGTTTTTTCACACTCGTCGCGATTCCCTACACTGATGCGCACACAATTTTCGATGGGTGAATTACGCAAAATAATGCCGGTGTCCCATGCTGCTTTAAACAACGCATCACCATTTTCAAATTTGACCAGCAAGTAGTTGCCCCAGCCCTCAAATACCGTCACGCCCGGAATCGTTGATAGACCTGCCTGCAAATACGCGCGATTGGCATTGAGATCTAAAACTTGGAACTTAGCGCGGGCTAGGCCTTGTTCAGAGAGCGCTTGCTGGGCAATTTCCGCGACAGGAATTGGCACTGGGTAAGGTGCAATTACTTTAAGCAGCACGTTGATGAGCTCTTCATTTGCCAAAGTGAAACCGCAGCGAAGACCCGCTAGCGCAAACGCTTTAGACAGTGTGCGCAGAATCGCTAGGTTTGGATATTGAGCCAAAAGGTCAACCGTTGACGCTTCAGGACAAAAATCAATATACGCTTCGTCCATAACCACGATGGCTTTGTCTTTTGTCATCTCAAGAAGAGACACAATATCTTCTCGGTTAACTAAGTTGCCGGTCGGGTTATTTGGGCTACAAACGAACACCAACTTAACGCCATCTAACTTGGCTTCTATCTCTGGAAGATTAAGCTGCCAATCTGCGGTTAACGGTACGGTTTTACGCTCTACACCAATCGTTTCTGCACTGATGGCATACATGCCATAGGTTGGCGGACAATAGAGAATGCTGTCTTCACCTGGCTCACAGAAAGCGCGAATCAGCAATTCAATACCTTCATCGGCGCCACGTGATGTTAACGTTTGTTCTGGCTTAACACCTGCATAATTGGCATAGGCTTCAATAAGCTGCTTTGGCTGACATTCGCTGTAGCGATTAAGGCGAGCAAAGTCGGTTTTGTATTCATTATTGAATGGTGATTCATTGGCATTTAGCCAAATATCACCGCTACCGCCGATTCGACGCGCAGACAAATAAGGCGTCAGTTGTTGAACTTGCTTACGAGCTAATTTTTCCATCATTCACTCTCCCATCTACGCTTTTTGTGCGTTGAGCTTCTCTACACGAATCGTCACAGCACGTTTGTGGGCGTCTAGGCCTTCAGCTTCCGCCATAGTCACAACGGTAGGTGCCAAACCTAATAAGCCATCTGCCGTTAACTCTTGAACCGTCATGCGCTTTGAAAAGTCCGCCAAACCTAGACTTGAATAAGTGCGAGTGTAACCATAGGTCGGCAAAACGTGGTTGGTACCTGATGCGTAATCCCCCGCTGACTCAGGTGACCAATCACCCAAGAAAATAGATCCTGCATTATCCAACAAAGGCAGAAGTTCACGTGGGCTCTTAGTCTGAACAATCAGGTGCTCTGGGCCATAGTAATTGGAAATCGAAACGCATTGCGTCAACGACTCAGCAATAATAATTAAACTAGAGCCCAACGCTTTTTCAGCAATATCAGCACGAGATAGCTGTTTCAGTTGGCGCTTCACTGCTTCTGTTACCTGATCTGCAATGATTGGTGATGGTGTCACCAGTACCACTTGAGAATCTGGCCCGTGCTCAGCTTGACTCAGTAGATCCGATGCTACGAAATCTGCATCTGCCGTTTCATCGGCAATAACAAGAACTTCAGAAGGGCCAGCCGGCATGTCAATCGCCGCACCACGGAAATCGTTACTCACTTGGCGCTTCGCTTCAGTTACGTATGCGTTACCAGGGCCAAAGATCTTATCTACTTTAGATACAGTTTCTGTACCGTATGCCATAGCTGCGACCGCTTGGCCACCACCAACGTTATATACTTCATCGATTTTACACAGCTTCGCAACGTACAAAATCTCATCAGCAATGGGCGGAGGCGAACAAAGTACCACTTTGCGACATCCTGCAATCTGCGCTGGTACACCAAGCATCAAAACGGTAGATGGAAGCGGTGCACTGCCACCTGGAATATACAGACCGACTTTATTGATAGGTCGCGTTACCTGCTCACAAACCACACCAGGTTGTGTTTCCACACGCAGAGCTTCAGGACGCTGCGCTTTGTGAAACTTAGCAATATTGGAATACGCTTGCTCAAGTGCTTGCTTCATTTTTTCAGACAAGCGACCAGAAGCAGCTTCAATCTCATCAGCAGAAACGCGAATCGATTCAGGGCGTACACGATCAAACTTCTCGGTTAAGTCAAGAAGACCCTTGTCACCTTCACTGCGAACTTGATTTATAACCTCAGTCACTGCTGTCGTAATGTTTGCGCCTTCAGTAATTGCCGGGCGCTCAAGTACGGATTCTTGCTGAGATTGACTTAAGTGTTGCCAAACTACCGTTCTCATCGATTACCCCATCATCTTCTCAATTGGAAGGACAAGAATAGAGCTTGCACCCAGTTCTTTAAGCTGTTCCATCGTTTCCCAGAATAGGTTCTCAGTGCTCACTAGGTGAACCGCTACGCGCTCTTTGTCTGTCGATAGTGGCAAAACGGTTGGGTCTTCTGCACCGGGAAGCAATGATTTAATTTGCTCTAGTTTCTCAACTGGTGCGTGCAGCATGATGTATTTAGATTCTTTCGCCTGTTGAACACCTTGCATGCGAGTAAGAAGCTTGTCGATAAGTGCAAGTTTGTCGGCATCAAACTCACCCATACGTTGAATAAGCGTCGCTTTCGAGCGGAAAATGACTTCAGCTTCTTTTAGACCATTCGCTTCAAGCGTCGCACCTGTTGAAACTAAGTCTGCGATTGCGTCAGCAAGACCTGCACGCGGCGCAACCTCAACAGAGCCAGTTAGCATACATGCACTAAAGTCGACACCTTGCTCATCCATGTACGCTTTAAGAAGTTGTGGGTAGGTGGTCGCGATACGTTTACCAGCAAGATCTTGAGGGCCGTTGTATGTTTCGTCTTTATCAATGGCGATAGACAGACGGCAACCACCGAAATCTAGACGACGAAGCGTTTTGAACTCGTTTGCCTCTCCCAGTGCTTTACGGTCAAGGCGCACTTCTTCCAGCTCGTTCTCACCAATGAAGCCAAGATCGACAACACCATCCATAATCAAGCCAGGGATGTCATCATCTCGAACAAGCAGAAGATCGATTGGCATATTTAGTGAGTGTACAACAAGACGCTCACCCATTACGTTGAACTTAACACCACACTTTTTCAGTAGGTCTTGGCTCTCTTTACTTAGGCGACCCTTTTTCTGAATCGCAATTCTTAGGCGTTGTGTTTGCATTGCTGTATCCCTGTGCAAATTATTGATTTTGAAATTATAAAACGAAAAAACCCTCGGGAGCTTTGGTCTCCCGAGGGTTTCATTCTTTAAATCTTAAATCGAACCTCCGAGAGTTTTACCTAGCTCTCGGGTATGCAGACATCTCCCGAAAGACTAAGCTGGGTGATGGTAATGATGATGAATGTTCATATCAAAATTTTGCATACTTATTACTGGGTTCCTTTGTATCTGTACCCTCACACTAACTAAGCTCATGCCGATTTTCAACCCCTATTTTACAGATCGGGCTAATTTTTTTTCGTACTAGCTAATTAGTATGGAAATAACTGCACTTACTAGTTGCTCCTTTAGCAACAAACAAAAAAAAGGAGCCCATTTCATGGGCTCCTCGATAAATCAAATGATTTATTTATACACTCGCTTCCTTGGCCATTCTAGCCTTAGAAAGCGCGGACAGTACGAAACACACTGCGATAAACGTCACTGTAGCCGCCGCAAAAGAAATCGCGACTGAAGTTGTCATACCAAGCGTAATAAAGCCAACACAAGACACCAACGCAACAGAAAGCGCATATGGCAACTGCGTAGAGACGTGGTCAATGTGATTACAACGTGCACCTGTAGAAGAGAGAATCGTCGTATCTGAAATTGGAGAGCAGTGGTCACCGAACACTGAACCCGCTAGTACTGCGCCTAGCATTGGCAGCATCATAGCGATATCCGTTGCACCCGCCATGTCACCTGCGATTGGTAGCATGATGCCAAACGTACCCCAAGATGTACCAGTAGAGAACGCCATTAGGCCTGACAGCAGGAACAGGATGACTGGTAGCCAATGTACATTAATGTTGCCTTGAACGGTTGAAGAAAGGTACGCCCCCGTCTTCATGTCTCCGATAACAGAGCCGATGGACCATGCAAAGAATAGAATAAGAATGGCGCCGAACATAGATTTCGCACCAATCCACATCGTCGTTGCGATATCAGCTGCAGACAGCTTTTGTTTAACAACTGTAAATACTGCCGTTAGAAGACCTGCAGAGCCACCGTAAATAAGCGAAGTGCCTACATCAGTATTTTCAAACGCGCCAAGTAGGTTAAATGCAATATCATCCGCAGCCAGAGCTTGACCACCGGTGTAAATCATCGCAGCAATCATAGCGCCGATAAGAACTAAGATAGGAAGCACTAGGTCGGAAACAGAACCAAAATCGCTTTCTTTAATATCCAACTCTTCATTCAGCTCATGCGCTTCTTTCGCGTCGTTCTCTTTGTCTTTATCGAAGCCTAGACCTTGTTTCGCGTTCAGCTCATGCTTGCGCATTGGACCCACATCAAGTTGGAACCAGGCAACGGCAAACACCATCAAAAGAGCAAATACAGCGTAGAAGTTCATTGGAATAAGGCGAACGTAAGCACCAATTGCAGAGTATTCTGTAATGCCATGAGCAACCAAGATACCGCTAACGATAGTCATGATGTATGCACCCCAGCTTGACGCTGGCATTAGCACACACATTGGCGCAGCGGTAGAGTCAAGAATATAGGCTAGTTTCGCGCGTGATACGTAGAAACGGTCAGTAACAGGACGAGAGATCGCACCGACTGCTAGGCTGTTAAAGTAATCATCAACGAAAATAAATACGCCTAGAAATGCTGCCAGTAGCTTTGAACCACGCTTGCTTTTCACTCGAGCCTGCGCCCATTCAGCAAAAGCTTTGGTGCCGCCAGACAGCGTCAGCAACGCAGTCATCATGCCCAATAGCAACAAGAAGCCAACAATACTCATGTTCCAAGTATTTAGGCCGCCATCTTCAATAACCACACCCGAAACGGTGTCGAACACGTAACCTGCGGCGTTTACTGCAGAATAATCATTAAGTAAGAAGGCACCTAAAACGATACCAACACCCAGCGATAGTAAAACGCGACGGGTAATAATAGCCAGAGTCAATGCTACGATCGGCGGTAGCAGTGATAATGGTGATGTAGCAAAATCGATTAAATTCATGATCTTCAAAAACCAGTTTTTATTATGGTCAGAGATCTACTGCAGACATGCGTCAATAGACGAGAAGTCCAGACGCAAACGTTGAACTAAGCGAAAGGGAAGCGAACACTTCACCCAACCCTACAGTAGCGCTCCATAGTTTAACAATATAATAGACTATGGCAGTGTTGTTCCTTTCGAAGACAACCCCAGCGAGGAAGATTGATGGTCTTTTCTCACTTCGGCGACAATGCCTTTCATCATCGTTCATAGGTATCACCCCAACGATGGTTACTGATCATTATCGCGCCTCTACATCAAGAGAAATCATTCACTAGCCAGAGCGGCCAAAATAAAAGAATGTGCTTTCTCTTGCATTAGGTGCGAGCCATTGTACTTATGAAATCGTCAATTGCAACATGAATGATGTTGCAACTTGGTAAAGAATTGACTCACCTTGTAAACATCATAGTCTCAAAGCTATCTCGACGCTTTTTAGTAAAGAAAATCACATTTTTAGCGATTTATGCGACGTATTCCATATTGTTTTATAAACTCTTTCACGACATTGCGGTTATAAATACATCAATAGTAATTTGAATAATTACTTTATCTCTATTGATTCGCTCTACAAAACAGGCTCCTAGTACAATATGCAACAAAATCCAAAATTGTAGCGTCTTTTATGAAGAAAGATTCACAATTGAATCAATATTGCGTCAATCTTTCCTGAGCGTCAGGTTTTGAGCACGTTTATCATCTTCAATTATCAAGTTTTTGTAAGAATTCTTATTTTTATTGTTTTCACCCAATGAAAATATTGTCAATTTTAAATTTGATGTTTATTATTAATCGAAACCAAATAAATAACTCATGGGAATGTCATGTCTGAATTAACTAAAACTCTACTTAATATTCGTAGCCTGCGTGCATTTGCTCGTGAACTTACTCTTGAGCAACTGGAAGAAGCACTAGAAAAGCTAACAACTGTTGTTGGTGAAAGACAAGAAGCAGAAGCAGAAGAGCGTGAAGCGAAACAAGCTCGTGAAGCTAAGCTAACTGAATATGCGCAGATGATCGCTCAAGACGGCATTGACGTTGAAGACCTTATTGCTGCGCTTTCTGGTGAATCTAAAGGTAAAGCAAAGGCTAAGCGCGCTCCACGTCCTGCAAAATACAAATATGTAGATGCAACTGGCGCAGAAAAAACTTGGACAGGTCAAGGTCGTACACCTTCTGTTATCCAAGCAGCACTAGACGCAGGCAAATCTCTAGAAGAGTTTGAAATTTAATTCAAACTCCTTTAGTCATTTATAAAAAAAGCGCCAATAACTGGCGCTTTCTTTTTATCTTTCCCAATAAGCCTCTTCAAGGCTATCTTCTCTTTCAGGTAAACCTCTAGAAAGACGAGGTGAATGCTGAACCAATACCTCATAACTTGCTCGGTTCGAGTACTTACACACTTGTGAGAATGATGAATACGTCAAGAAAGTATGCTGGTGTTTGCTTGAGTTAGGTACATTTTCTTTATGGTATTTATTTGCCGCCATATCATGTAACAACGCAGACAACGCCGCATCACCCGCGCCATTGGTATTCTTAATCTTTTCTGGGCCGCCCATATAAGGCGCAATATGTGAATAGACTTTAATAGGATTATCACAGGCGTCTTTTACCGCTGGTCGACTAAATTCAAAACGATTGAATTCAGCAATACAACCAGGTAATAGAGGTAAACTCGTTTCACGTTTAGATGCATCTTCTGTATAACCCGCCATGTACAAACCGACAGGGCCAGCAGTACAAAGCACCAAATCAACCCAATCAAGCGCTTTATCTGAAGCTGCTAATGGATCTTTTTCTCCAGTGAGTGCTTCCGCTTCATCTTCATTCATTGCAACAACAGAAACATGCTGTTTCAAGAAGTCGCGCCAATATTCAGGGTCGTCCTGAATCACGAAGCGCGTACCGAGCGTTAATACAACTGGAACATTATATTTCTTGGCGTATTCGATTGCTTGCATTGTTGCTTCTGGCATTGGGTCGCCATCTTTACAACGCACCAAATACGCGGTTAAAACCAAAGCCGACGCTTTTTTGAAGATTTTTTCAGGAATACTATCCGCACGAAGTTGGTTCATCTGCCCTTCACTGATTGCGAAAGTACGCTCACCATCTTCGGTAATCAAGGTAAAGCAGCGGCCAATTGCACCTTCTACACCTTGAAGATAATTAAGATCCATTCGGCTAGACGTATTACACAGATAGCGGTAACCATAGCTACCAATCTTAATATCAGCACTCATAACACCAAGCAGAACCGATTTATCGTCCGCTAATACAGAGTAGTTGTGCAACGTATTACCAATCGTGCCACCAGCGTATTCATTGGTGATCAGCTCTTTATCCTTCAACTCGTTATATAAAGCTTCCGCCGCTTGGTCATCAATAACCAACGAGTGCCCTTTACTTAGGCCAAACTTATCGATCACACTGCTGTCAACTTTTGCTTCAATGTCCACCAAGGTTTGGTCAATACCAATGATGTGCGTACGTGACATCTTCTTGCTGATTTGCGATTGGCTAACGAGCAGGTCTCGCTCATGAACAGGGAAGTAGTGCTTTGACTTTCTTTGGCCTGGGAATTTCATACGGTTGTCTTCGTCATAAGTAAATAAGAAGGGTTAAGGGCGGCGATTCTACCTCTGTATAGATTACCTCGGCAACATACGCAATTTTAGCAAACGTTTACGTATCAATTTTTTTGTTATAAGCCTTGTTTTTCTCCCTATTAGGACGCATTTGAGGGGGTTAGAAAAGTGTGATTCATCTCGCGGAACTGTATTGCTGGTTTGGTTTCTGCTAGAATCGGCGTCCAATTTAATTAGGTGGTATTTATACATGTCTGATAACAGCCAAAAGAAAGTGATTGTCGGGATGTCCGGCGGTGTAGACTCCTCTGTTTCTGCCTATCTTCTGAAACAGCAAGGCTACCAAGTAGAAGGCCTGTTCATGAAGAACTGGGAAGAAGATGATAACGAGGAATACTGCACAGCAGCGGAAGATCTTGCCGACGCACAAGCGGTTTGTGACAAGCTAGGTATCCACCTGCATACGATCAACTTTGCGGCTGAGTACTGGGACAATGTTTTCGAATACTTCCTTGCAGAATACAAAGCAGGTCGTACGCCAAACCCAGACATTCTTTGTAACAAAGAAATCAAGTTTAAAGCGTTCTTAGAGTTTGCAGATGAAGTGCTAGATGCTGATTATATTGCCATGGGGCACTATGTAAGCCGCACTTTCCCTGAGAACGGTGAAGCGCCACAAATGTTACGTGGCCTAGACAGCAATAAAGACCAAAGCTACTTCCTTTATACGTTAAGCCACGACCAAGTTGCGCGCAGCTTGTTCCCAGTGGGTGAACTTGAGAAGCCAGAAGTACGACGCATTGCTGAAGAGCAAGGTCTGATTACGGCCAAGAAAAAAGACTCAACCGGTATTTGTTTTATCGGTGAGCGCAAATTTACAGACTTCTTGTCTCGCTATTTGCCAGCACAACCGGGTAAAATTGAGACGCCTGAAGGCAAAGAAATCGGTGAACACCAAGGTCTTATGTACCACACGCTCGGTCAACGTAAAGGTCTGCATATTGGCGGCCAAAAAGGCGGTGGTGGCAACGAAGACCCTTGGTACGTTGCAGAGAAAGATCTGAAACGCAATGTCCTTATCGCGGTACAAGGTGCTGACCACCCACTGCTAAAATCTAATGGACTTCGCGCTTCGCAACTGCACTGGGTTGATCGCCAAGCGATCACGCAGCCGTTACAATGCACAGTGAAAACCCGTTATCGTCAACAGGATATCCCTTGTACTATCATTCCTATCGACGATGAAAACATTAAAGTGATCTTTGATGAGCCACAAGTCGCAGTCACCCCAGGTCAATCTGCGGTATTCTACAGCGGCAATGTTTGTCTTGGTGGCGGCATCATCGAAGAGCGCATCTAAACACAATTCGCAGATTATTTTCTTAGGAGAACTACGTGGCTAATACACTTTATGACCGTACTATAGCGTTTGCAGGGATTTGCCAAGCCGTTGCCCTCGTTCAACGTGTTGCTAAAGACGGTTACTGTGATTCAGACGCGTTTGAAACCTCAATCAAAGCGATCACTAACATGAACCCGTCGAATACACTTGACGTGTTCGGTATCGAGTCTGATCTAAAAATCGGACTCGAGTGCCTAGTGAATGGGATCGACAGCACCCCTACGGGTAGCGAAATCACCCGCTATATCATTAGCTTGATGGCTCTAGAACGTAAACTAAACTCTCGCAATGACGCTATGGCGCAGCTTGGTGACCGCTTGCAAATGGTTGAGCGTCAACTTGATCACTATGAGCTACTCGATGAGCAAATGATCAGCAACCTCGCTAGCGTTTACTTAGACGTCATCAGCCCAATTGGACCTCGCATTCAAGTGACGGGGACTCCAGCAGTACTTCAGCAAACCTCTACGCAGCAGAAAGTACGCGCTCTGCTACTGTCTGGTATTCGTAGTGCTGTTTTATGGCGACAAGTAGGTGGTAAGCGTAGACACTTAGTGTTCGGACGCAAGAAAATGATTGAACAAGCACAGATTCTGCTTGCTCGAATGTAATTCAACAATGCGTTGCCATTAAGCTTCTAGGAGCTTTTACTACGTAGATTCGCATCAATTCAGAACAAGTATTCGCTTTAAGTAGACCCCTGCCTTCGCAGGGGTGACGACTGATTGGGGTTAGTAAAACTCTAGACTACGGTCATTCCCGCGCAGGCAGGAATCTGCTCAAGGCTTGGTGCACGCTTTAAGGATGCTCTGCTAGCGGCATCGAATACAAACTCGCACCCTGTGCGAGTTTACTTTTTCTACCAAAATACATTTAGCGCAAACGTTTGCGCAATGTTCGTGACAAATGCCGCAGTTATTGGTATAAAGCTCACGAAATTTAGAAACCCAATTCAGGAGAACATCATGGAACTGTCAGCATTGACTGCTGTTTCACCAGTAGACGGCCGTTACGGTAGTAAGACAACTGCACTTCGCAGCATCTTTAGTGAGTTTGGCCTACTAAAGTACCGCTCTATCGTTGAAATTCGTTGGTTGCAAAAACTAGCAGCTACGGATGCAATCAAAGAAGTTCCAGCATTCAGTGCAGAAGCGAACCAGTTTCTTGATGAACTAGCGGCTAACTTCAGCGAAGAAGACGCGGCTCGCATTAAAGAAATCGAACGTACAACTAACCACGACGTTAAAGCGGTTGAGTACTTCCTAAAAGAAAAAGTAGCGGGTGTACCAGAGCTTCACGCTGTAAACGAGTTCATCCACTTCGCTTGTACTTCTGAAGACATCAACAACACGTCTCACGCGTTAATGCTTAAAGAAGCTCGTGACACGGTTGTTCTTCCTGAAATCCGTAACATCATCGACGCTATCAGCAAACTGGCTGAAGAGTACCGTGATATTCCACTACTTTCTCGTACGCACGGCCAGCCAGCTTCCCCTACTACAATGGGTAAAGAGATGGCGAACGTTGCTTACCGTATGGAACGTCAATACAAGCAAATCGAGTCTGTAGAAATCCTAGGTAAGATCAACGGCGCAGTAGGTAACTACAACGCTCACCTTTCTGCATACCCTGAGCTAGACTGGCACAAGTTCAGCGAAGAGTTCATCACTGAATCTCTTGGCGTAACTTGGAACCCATACACAACTCAGATCGAACCACACGACTACATTGCTGAGCTATTCGATGCGATTGCACGTTTCAACACGATTCTTATCGACTTCGATCGCGACGTTTGGGGTTACATTGCTCTTGGTCACTTCAAGCAGAAGACAATCG
Organism: Vibrio sp. DNB22_10_4; assembly: GCF_052879755.1. Taxonomy (NCBI): domain Bacteria; kingdom Pseudomonadati; phylum Pseudomonadota; class Gammaproteobacteria; order Vibrionales; family Vibrionaceae; genus Vibrio; species Vibrio sp. DNB22_10_4. The sequence continues at coordinate 141,779 of NZ_JBNNXW010000004.1, forward strand.
CTGGCGAAATCGGCTCTTCAACTATGCCTCACAAAGTTAACCCAATCGACTTTGAAAACTCAGAAGGTAACCTAGGTCTAGCAAACGCAGTTTTCGCTCACCTAGCACAAAAACTGCCTGTTTCTCGCTGGCAGCGTGACCTTACTGACTCAACAGTACTTCGTAACCTAGGTGTTGGCTGTGGCTACGCGATCATCGCTTACACGTCTACGCTTAAAGGTATCAGCAAGCTAGAAGTAAACCGTGAAGCGCTTCTTGCTGAACTAGACAAAAACTGGGAAGTATTGGCAGAGCCTGTACAAACAGTAATGCGTCGTTACGGCATCGAGAAGCCATACGAGAAGCTAAAAGAGCTGACTCGTGGTAAGCGTGTTGACGGTGAAGCGATGCGTAACTTCATCGACGGCCTAGAGCTTCCAGAAGACGAAAAAGAGCGTCTAAAACAAATGACACCAGCGAACTACATCGGTCAAGCTATCGAGCTAACTGATAAGCTGTAAGGCTGGACGACTCTACTTAGCGATAGCGCTAGTTTGAGTGCAAAATAAAACGGCGGCGATAATGATATCGCCGCCGTTTTTACGTCTGTGTACCAAGTCCCTGTAGCGGCAGAGCTGCTGCTTTGGGAGCCCCTACTGCTTTTGAAAAAACAGGGTAATTGTTCCAACTTCCATACCGAACTTGCGGATGCTAGTTAGGTTGAACAGATGTTTGTCATCCTGCCGGTACATCCAATCATCAAACGCTACCGTGTACGTTGAACCGTCGACTTCCAATTCAAAGTCATACTGCCAACGAAGCGCGTTACCAACCACCTCGCCTTTGGCTTCACCGATGATATCGTCAGCTCGGCCTTGGTATGTTCCATCAGCCAGTCGCTCTATTGTCCAAATACGCTGATCCAATTCGCCATCGTCGAACACGAAGTCTTCAACCAGTGTGATCTGATCTCCCTGTACAGTGCCAACAATAACGACTTCAAAGCGACGGGTTTGTTTGTCGGTGTAATCTTGCACCATGCCCCAAGCCTTTGTTTCGCCTTCAAAGTACTCAAATAAATTAAACTCGGGAGTAGAACCTTGATAGTCCTTCAAATCAGCACTGCAAGCACTGAGCAGTAGGACGAGAGGAAGCACCAAGAATGAAGCCAACCAACGCATACGTTTCATTATTATTCCTTATTGTCGATTCATGCCTATCAGCTGAGCGCGTAGCTTAGGGTACTGAGTATTATTGCCCAACCAAATCGACAGAAAACCGTCATTGAGAGACTCATCTTCAATACGGCCCACGTTCTGCATCGGTTTGTCGCGGTTTAAATAGTAGAAATTGCCCGAAGCACCGTCGGTCACGTATATCAGCTGATGGCCATCGGCGACACTTGGAAAAATGTCATACAGCTTGGCAATCCAACGACTTCGTGTCTCTTTATCGATGCCCATTTTCTCCCATTGATCGAGCGTCGCTTCCAGTAACTGGTCTCGGCTAATATCACGCTGGTACTCAATGCGCAGCGCGATAGGATGAGGAGACACATCGCTTCCCAACGCATAAGTGCCTTGCGGCGCAAGCAGCTGTGAGCGGTATATATCAAAGAACAGCCATGAGAGCTGAGCCTCTCCGACGACTTTCCACTGTCCCCAACCTTCATAACTCACGGGTCTGTCGCTGGTTGCAGAGGCGCTGCCCACTGCCAACGCTAAACCTAATCCAAGTAACCCTTTAGCTTTCATGACTCACCTTCCGCTCCGAGTATGTGCTCAATCGAAGAACAACGAACACGATGGCAACCCATTGCAAAAAAAGTAGCGCCATCATCGTAAAAATAGAAAGGTGTGTATCCACAGCGCCGAGTTTGAACCCTGCGAAGTAACTTAGCGCTCCTCCCACACCACCCACTATTACTACGATGAAAATCGGATAAGATGTCAGAAAACTAGCAAGAAAGTTCGCATACCAAGAAAAAATAAGCCATAGAGCCACTAGCCATATAGGAATCAACGTCGAATCAAAGACCAACACACCAGTCAGTGCGTTCGCACTATCCACGACTAAACCCAGTCCAACAATAGCTCCCCAGATAGGCAGTGACAGGTTGAGCTGTTTGAAGGTAGTCACAACGGTGATCGCTGCGATGGCAAGTGCGAGCCATTGAAAACGCTCCTGACCCAATACGGATAGCGCCCACATCAGTTGGAACCAAGTACTCACTATCAACAACTTCCATCCACGACTCATGATCGCTCTACTCCATTTAGCTGATACTACTGGCCGCGCTGAAACGTGACATGGACAGTACTGATGCTCTTCGCTCTAAAGCCACCTTCGCAGTAGCAGAAGTAATAACGCCACATACGGATAAAACGTTCGTCGTATCCGAGCTCACGCACGCGTGTTAACGCCGCTTCAAAACGAAGGCGCCAGTCCACTAAGGTTTTCGCGTAATCCTGGCCAATGTCGAATAAGTCGCGGACGATCAAATCGGTGTGCTTAGTGGTGTTTGATGTTAGCGCGGTAATGGAAGGCAAGAAGCCACCAGGGAAAATGTATTTCTGGATAAAGTCGACGTTGTCAGAGTAATAATCATAGCGCTGGTCGGCGATAGTAATCGCTTGTATCGCCATCAAGCCTTTTGGTTTCAGTAGCGATTGGCACTTCTTAAGGTAGGAAACTAAAAACTGCTTACCCACTGCCTCAATCATTTCAATTGAAACTAACTTATCGAATTGCCCCTCAAGCAGACGATAATCTTGTTTAAGCAGGATAATTTTATCTGTCAGCCCCTCTTCGGCAACCCTCTGCTGCGCATACGCATACTGCTCTTCAGAGATAGTGGTGGTTGTGACACGGCAGCCATAATGCTTCGCCATGTAAATCGCCATGCCGCCCCAACCTGTGCCAATTTCCATCACATGGTCGCTCGGTTGCAGTTTCAGTTGCTGGCACAAACGATCCATTTTATTGATCTGCGCTTGCTCTAAGGTGTCTGTGTCTTGTTGATAGACGCCTGATGAGTACAGCATTCGGTCATCGAGGAAAGTTTCATAAAGGCTGTTCCCTAGGTCATAGTGCGCCTCGATGTTCTCTTTCGATTTAGTAACCGTGTTACGATTCACCCAGTGACCCAGCTTGTACATGATTCGGGTCAGCAAGCTCGATTTATCTTCAATCGAATCCAAGGCGGCAAGGTTAAGTGCCATCAGCTCCATTAACGCAGAAAGATCTGGGCTATCCCACCAATCATCCATATACGCCTCACCAGCGGCAATACTCCCACCTTGAAGCAAGCGTCGGTAAAATTCAGGATGCTTCACTTCGATGACGGCCGCTGGTTCATTTGATCGTGGTGAGCCAAAGCGCTCTTCCACTTGGCGTGTACTCGCACCGTCGCTATAAAAGCTCTCGATGATAGTTAACGTACCAATTTCCAATTTCTGCAAACACCCAAAGGCAACACCTTTCGCGGTTTTCTGTAAGCCTGTGAGCGTCTTTGGCACGTCTAGGGACGTAGTTTGTAACATTGGAATTCTCCCTAATTCTTAGAATTCGATTGCTGCGAAAATTCTTTATTGTTTTTTCCTGGATGGTCGTATATTGGTACCCCCTTTCGCCATAGCTTAAAGGCGTGCCAATATATTCCAGCCACAACTTTTACGGCCATTATGGGTGTTTTGACCAATTGTTTTAGTAAAGAAGATGACGTGAACGGCTGCGCTTTCATTTGAAGTGTCGCGTCGAAGACTTTGTTGGGTTTATGACACTCCAAGTGGACAAATAGCCGTTCGTTCAAAGGTTTAAGCTTCCAGTGGTAACGTTGGTCAACCGGATTAAACGGTGACACATGAAACGCTTTGTCATGCTGCCAATTGACGTTTTCGTCACCAGCTTCAGCGGCTATGGCATAATAATGTCTTTCATTCCAAGGTGTATTACTCACCTCTGCCAGTAAATATCGCCATTGGTTCTTCTCATCATATAAATAGTAGAAGTTGACTGGGCTAAAATACAAACCCATGTAACGAAGGTGACATACTGCTATGACTTTGCCGCTAACCTTTTCGCCGGTCAGTTCAAGGACTTTGTCTTGAACCGCTAACTTTAAGTCGCCATCACCAATGTAATCCTCACGCTTAAACCGAGCCCAATGCCACCAGCGACGTCCAAAACCCCACACTCGTCGTTGGAGGGTATCGACCTCATCAAGATCGATAGCGGGCATAAACAGCGGATAAGAGAGGTGGTGCTTAGTCGGTGTAAACCGCCGATGTCCGACCTCACCAATCATCAAGCGGCTTGAAACAGACATTACGCCGCTCCTCGCGCCAGCGTTTGTGCAACAGGCGCTGTTTGCGAAGCCTCTTGTTCGATTCCTTTCACCACATCTAGTGCGCTGCGAACGCCATCCTCATGGAAACCGTTGTACCAGTAGGCACCACAGAACCAAGTGTTACGCTTGCCCCATAACTCCTCTCGTCGCTGCTGAGCGGCAATGCTCTCGGTAGTAAAGACTGGGTGGCTGTAATTGAAGGTACGCAGTATTTTGTCTTGCTGTATCTTGTCTGCTGAGTTCAGTGACACGCAGAAGGTGATTTTTGATTCGATGTGCTGCAAGATGTTCATGTTGTACGTTAATGTCGGTAAGCGTTGCTGCTCGCCCTCACCACCATCTAATGCGTAATTCCATGAAGCCCACGCCGCTTGGCGCTTCGGCAATACGCTAGTGTCGCAATGCAGCACCACTTCATTATTTTGATATGCCATTGCGCCCAGAATATCGCGCTCTTCATCTGAAACATCATCAATCATCGCCAAAGCTTGGTCGCTATGACAGGCAAAGATGACCCTGTCAAAACGTTCAGTCTCGCCGTTTGATGTGACACTGACGCCGTTATCATGACGTTCAACACGGCTGACTGGCGAGTTCAATCGAATGCACTGTGCAAAGCCTCGAGTCAAAGGTTTAATATATGCGCGTGAGCCACCCTCAATCACATACCATTGCGGGCGATCCACCACGTCAAGTAAGCCGTGGTTCAAGAAAAAGCGCAGGAAGAAGCGTAACGGGAACGCACGCATGTCTGCCAACGTCGACGACCAGATCGCTGCGCCCATAGGCAAGATATAGTTTTGAGTGAAGTAATCCGAAAAGCCGTTCGATTGTAAAAACTCTCCCAGAGTTTGCTCTACTAAGCTGTCGTCATCGGCAGACGCCTTTGCAAGTTTGTTAAACCTTAAAATCTCGAAGATGAAGCGGTAGAAGGTCGGGTTGAATAGATTACGTTTTTGAGCAAATAGAGTCGGAATAGTATGGCCGTTATATTCGAGCCCATTCGCCTCATTCTTTACACTAAAGCTCATTTGAGTTGGGTTACCTTTCACCCCAACTTCGTTCATCATTTTGATGAAATTTGGATAAGTGCGGTCGTTGTAGACGATAAAGCCAGTGTCAACAGCGTACTGCTTACCCTCGTGTTCAACATCAATGGTCGCTGTGTGACCCCCTATATAGTCGTTGGCCTCGTATAACGTTACTTCGTGGTCTTTATGTAGATAATGCCCGCACGTTAGGCCTGATATTCCAGTTCCTACAATTGCAATCTTCATTATTATTATCCTTAATTTCTTTTATAGAAGTTTAGCCACTATTTTGGTTTGCCAACGATAGGGCAAAGCTGCAATTGCCCTAAGAATAGAGGTAAACTTTTTCGGGAAGTAAATCGTCGCTCGGCGCTTATCAATGCCTTCACGTATTGCCACTGATGCGTCTTCTGACGAGACTATCATTGGCATGTCAAAATCGTTTTTGTCGGTGAGTGGTGTTTTTACAAAGCCAGGAAACACACAACTCACCAATACGCCTTTGTGCTGCCAATCAAGCTGCAATGTTCTGGTTAGATAAGTAATTGCGGCTTTTGATGCACCATAGGCTTCAGCGCGTGGCAAAGCCAATTCACCTGCAATAGAGCTCACTACAACAACGTGGTGACGTTCATCGAGTCTGTCTTGGATAGCCGCTAACACATTCACGCTGCCGTTGACGTTGACGTTCATCACTCGCGCAATCAGCGCAGCATCAAGCGCGCCATTATCAATATATTCACAGTCCCCAGCGTTCACTATCCAAAGCGTCGGTGGCTCTGTTAGAGCGCTGATGGCTTGGTTAACCTGCTCTATGTCAGTAACGTCGAAGCTCAGAGTAGTAATGTTGTCTCGGCCTGCTTTCACTTCTTCTAGTTTTATTTCCGAACGACCGCACGCGTAGACATGTATACCCGTTGCGGCATAGTCTTCAGCCAACTGCCGTCCTATGCCTGAGGAAGCGCCTGTGATGAATACCGACTGATGCTCCATAACGTTACTTCCCTAACCTTTGCTTAATATTTCTAATGACCACACCAAGCAGCGGTATGTTCTCATACAGCATTTCGCCTAAATCGAAATAATCGCGATGGTAAATCACGCGGTCTCCGCTAAAGCGGATCTGACTGACCCCGTTAACCTCAACAGGCTGCCCGCCGTTGAGTTTTGGGTGCTTAAGCTTCATCGTCCAAGTAAGAAAACCCGTGTCTTCTACTTGTTGGTGATGACGGATGTGAAAGTCGCATTGAATGACGTTGGTATAAAGAGAGTCGAAATACGCAGAGAGCTGATCCCAGCCTTCGAAACGGTGAGCAGAGTCCTCAAACACCACGTCCTTGTGATAAATGTCTTCGAGCAAATACAGGTTGTCTTTGCTCAGTTTTCCGTAAACCTCGCTGACGGCTTCGATATTCATAACAACCCTTTGTTAGTTATACATTTGTTCCTACTGTACACGTTAGTACACCCCAAAACTTATACAAGTTTTTACGTTTCCAATTTTTTGTATAACTATTACGGGTCGCAATTTTGAAAGGATCAAAAAAAAGCTTGGAAAATTTTCCAAGCTTTTTAATAGGTTCGAGTTGTTTGGGGTTCAGTACTAGTACTGTTCGCTACGTAGTGCGTTAATGCGTTTTTCTAGCGGTGGGTGGCTCATCAATAGCTCTGTGATAGAACGCTTACCATTGATACCAAATGCCATCATTGACCCCTCAAGCTGAGATTCTTGGCTCATTTTAAGACGCTCAAGCGCCGCAATCATCTTCTGCTTACCGACTAGGCTTGCCGCTCCAGCATCAGCATGGAACTCACGATGACGGCTATACCACATGGTGATAAAGCTCGCTAGGAAGCCGAACACCATTTCAAGAACAAACGAGACGCCGAAGTAAACCATCATGTTGCTGCCCCCCTCGCCTTCTTCATCCGAGTTGTTTGAAGCGACGATATTGGCAATAAAACGCGATAGGAAGATAACAAACGTGTTAACCACACCTTGCATCAGTGTCATGGTGACCATGTCACCATTGGCGATGTGGCTCACTTCGTGCGCAAGAACCGCTTCTGCTTCATCACGAGTCATGTTGTGCAGCAGACCTGAAGATACCGCGACTAGTGAATCATCACGTTTTGCGCCCGTCGCAAATGCGTTGATGTCAGGCGAGTCATAAATAGCAACCGTTGGCATACCAATACCCGCTTGCTGTGATTGACGGCTCACTGTTTCTAATAGCCAGTGCTCTGTCTCGTTGCGTGGGCTTTCAATCACCATTCCGCCTACTGAGCGCAGCGCCATGCTCTTTGACATCATCAAAGAGATAAACGAGCCACCAAAGCCAAATACTGCAGCCATAATGAGTAACCCTGATAGGCTGCCAGGCTGCATACCTGTCACCGCGTAGACGATATTGAGGACAATACTCAATACCAAAACTACAGCAAGGTTAGTCGCTAAAAAGAGTGCTACTCGCTTCATTTACATTTCTCCAGATTAAGAAGCTATTTTCTATCTACTCAATGTTACTTGAGCATCATGCCTTTGTGTTTTTCTCTTGGTGATTGTTATCTTGCTCGCAGTATCAACACTACTTTGAGATCCAAGTGGCATTTTTCACATTCAATATATACATAGTGTCGTGGATTTGAAATTCAAGGTTAAGCTTTAAATTGCAACAAAGCATTAATCTTTTGACTACTTTATAAAGAATAACGTATTGAAATAGTGAGGCTATTATAGGCACATCCACTGCGTGCTGCACAAGTCACTTAATGCGGAATGGTTGTATGAGGAGATGCTTGGGAAAAGTCTTAGACTTTAGTCTTATTGTGACTCTAGCACTGACGAGATAAAGTCCCTATCAGTCCCAAAGCCCATAGGAAAAGGAAACCACCATGGTAGAGAACAACAACTTTCAGATGGCCATCGATTTGCTGTGCTGCCACTTGGGAATCAGTGAAGATGAGGCTCGTGAGCAACTAGGTATCAGCAATACTAGCGATATCGATGCTCATATTATGGAAACTCAGTCGGCGCTTGTTGGTTTGTCAGAAGACAAGTAACTCTGCTCGAAAGACAGGGCAAGCGAAAGACATTTAAGAGCCGCAGTGATGCGGCTCTTTTGCTTTTTGTGTTCTGTATAGCAGGATGTTTTCAAACCAATAAAAAACCTGATGTATCAAACGACACATCAGGTTTTTTGTCACTTTAGAGTCACTAAGCGCTGTTACGCCTTTGACTCTTTTGGCTTCTTGCGTTTGTCAGTGATTTCCCACTTACCATCAACATAAAGACCAGTCCAGCCAGACGGCTTGCCATCGATCTCTGAACGAATGTAGTTCTCTTTGGTCTTACGACTGAAGCGAACGACGGTTGGACGACCATCAGGGTCTTCTGTTGGCGCATCGGCTAAGTAAACAAACTTAGGTGATAAGCGCTCTTTAAAGCGAGCAAGCTCACTGACCAATGGCGCACGTGTTTCACGTGATTTAGGGAAGTTACTTGCGGCCATAAACAGGCCAGAAGCACCGTCGCGCAGTACAAAGTAAGCATCTGAGTTTTCACAAGGTAACTCAGGGAAATGCACAGGATCTTCTTTAGGCGGTGCGATTTCACCGTTCTTAAGGATCTTACGCGTGTTCTTACAGGTTTCGCTGGTGCAATCCATGTACTTACCAAAACGGCCGTTTTTCAGCACCATCTCAGAACCACATTTATCACATTCAACGGTTGGGCCATCATAGCCTTTCACCTTGAACTCGCCGTGCTCAACCACATAACCCTCACAGTTCGGGTTGTTACCACACACGTGAAGCTTACGCTTGTCATCAATCAAGTACGCGTCCATTGCCGTTTCACAGATTGGACAACGCTTCTTAGCACGAAGTGCAGCGGTTTCAACGTCTTCTTCTAGAACATTGATAATGCCTTCTTCATCACCAAGGTTGATGGTCGTTTTGCAACGCTCTTTCGGCGGCAGCGCATAACCAGAACAACCCAGGAATACACCTGTTGACGCTGTGCGGATGCCCATTGGGCGACCACAGGTTGGACACTCGATGTCAGTTTCAACGATATGATTTGGCTTCATACCGCCATGGTCTTCATCAAGCTCCGCTTTACCAAGATCGGTGGTGAACTCGGCAAAGAAGTCATTCAGAACTTGCTTCCAGTTCGTCTCACCTTCGGCGATTTGGTCTAGCTTCTGCTCCATACGAGCGGTAAAGTCATAGTTCATCAAATCGGTAAAGCTGTCATCTAGACGGTCAGTAACGATCTCGCCCATCTTCTCTGCGTAGAAACGACGCTGTTCCACTTTCACGTACCCGCGATCTTGGATCGTAGAGATGATAGAAGCATAGGTCGACGGACGGCCAATGCCACGTTTCTCAAGCTCTTTAACCAATGCAGCTTCAGTGAAGCGCGCTGGCGGCTTAGTGAAGTGCTGTTTTGGATCCAGTGCGACTAAGTCGAGCTTATCGCCCAACTGAACGGCTGGAAGAATTGCATCTTCATTTTTGCCCATTGGACGCTGTACGCGAGTCCAACCATCAAACTTAAGAATACGGCCTTTCGCTTTTAGCGTGTAGTCATCCGCTTTAACACTGATGGTCGTCGAATCGTATTTCGCTGGCGTCATTTGACACGCAACAAATTGATTCCAAATCAACGCATACAGTTTATGAGCGTCCGCTTCCATCCCCTTCAGATCGTCAACTTTAACATTCACGTCTGATGGACGAATCGCTTCGTGCGCTTCTTGCGCCCCTTCCTTGCTACCGTAGAAGTTTGGCTTAGCCGGTAGGTAAGCGTCACCGAATTCACTATCAATAAAGCCACGTAACGCATCCACAGCTTCTGCACTGAGGTTAGTCGAGTCAGTACGCATATAAGTGATGTAACCCGCCTCATAGAGCCTTTGAGCGAGCATCATGGTCTTTTTCACACCATAGCCTAGACGTGTACTTGCCGCCTGCTGCAGTGTTGACGTGATATATGGCGCCGACGGTTTGCTCTGTGTTGGTCTGTCTTCACGTTTGCAAACTTCGTACACGGCCTTATCTAGTGTTGCGACCGCTGCTTTCGCTTCCGCCTCGTTAACAGGCTTAAACGCCTTACCTTGCTTCTGAGCAACAAGTAAACGGAAGTCGGTTTTATCTGTTGTTTTAGTGTCTGCATGAATATCCCAGAACTCTTCTGGAATAAATGCATTGATTTCACGCTCACGCTCTACCAACAGCTTTACTGCCACCGACTGTACGCGGCCAGCAGACAAGCCCCTGGCTACTTTTTTCCAAAGTAGCGGAGACACCATAAAGCCCACAACTCGGTCGAGGAAACGACGCGCCTGCTGAGCATTAACACCATCCATATTCAGCTCACCAGGATCCTGGAACGCTTGTTGGATAGCATTTTTAGTAATCTCGTTAAAGACCACACGCTTGTATCGCTCTTCATCTCCACCGATGATCTCACGAAGGTGCCATGCGATAGCTTCTCCTTCGCGGTCCAAATCGGTTGCGAGATAAACGTGGTCAGCGTCTTTGGCAAGCTTTTGCAGCTCTGCAACTACCTTTTCTTTACCAGGTAGCACTTGATAGTTTGCTGCCCAGTCGTCGAATGGGTTGATGCCCATCTTTTTGATGAGTGCCTTACGGTCTTTTTCTTTTTTAATGCGTGCTTTTTCTTCAGCACTTAAGCCTTTGGTAGACACCGCAGCCGCTTTTTTACCTGTACTCTGACCGGCAGTTGGCAAATCACGCACGTGACCCACACTCGACTTAACAATAAAGTCTTTACCGAGGTACTTATTAATGGTTTTAGCTTTAGCAGGTGACTCCACTATAACTAGTGACTTTCCCATAATGACACTAACGTCCTATATCACATTGCGAGATTTAATCGCACGATGTTCGAAATGTATGCTTCTTTTTTTACTATTGAGCGAGAACAAAAGAAGATCAACCTGTTTTTTTACAATCAGAAGCTAATTGGTCGACAAATGTCCGATCGAAACAGGCTCGCTATTTGAAAAATGGCGCAATATTAAACTTCATTTACCCAGCTTGACCAGCAACATTAAGCAAAGTTTGTCGCAAATCACAAATTGCTGCTAACTATAGCTGAGATATTTACCCTTGCAAAATGTGCTGTCGCTCATACACTACGGCAAAGCCATATATATAGAGGACATCAATATGTCACAAAAAACGCCTATCTCGCCATTCGACCTATTGTTAATTGCCAACCAAGTCATCCAAGAGCATGACGACTACCTAGATGGCATGCGCGCAGATAGCGTGGAAGAGAAAGACGGAGTGTTGGTCTTTAAAGGTAACTATTTTTTGGATGACAATGGTTTACCGACAGAAAAAACGACCGCAGTTTTTAATATGTTCAAATACCTAGCTCACCACCTTTCTAAAGAGTTCACGCTCAAATAATTGTCGAAATCTGTAAAAACGAATTCTTTGAAAGCTACGTCTTTGAAAACAACGTCTTCAAAATCTAGGTCTTCAAAATCTAGGTTTTCAAAAATCAAAGCGCCCTATCTTTCGATAAGGCGCTTTAAAAATTACTGGCTAAGTCCGGCTAGTTTGTCAAAGTAATCCGGGAAGGTTTTTGACGTACATTTAGGGTCATTGATCGTCACCGGTGTATCGCTCAATGCGACCAGCGAGAAACACATCGCCATACGGTGATCATCATAAGTATCAATGGCTGCGTGTTTAAGAACCGATGTTGGTTCGACAATAATATAGTCTTCCCCTTCTTCGACTTTGGCACCTACTTTACGTAGTTCTGTCGCCATCGCAGCGAGTCGATCGGTTTCTTTTACGCGCCAGTTGTAAACATTACGAATCGCCGTGGTGCCTTTTGCAAATAGCGCTGTTGTCGCTATAGTCATCGCAGCATCAGGGATATGGTTATAGTCCATATCAATGCCGACTAACTCACCTTTACGGCACAAAATGTAATCATCACCCCACTCAATGTCTGCGCCCATTTTCTCCAGCGCGTCAGCGAAGTGAATATCACCTTGGATGCTGTTTTTACCAATGCCTGTGACTTTAATTTCACCGCCTTTGATTGCCGCAGCAGCAAGAAAGTAAGAGGCCGATGATGCATCACCTTCCACCAAGAACTGACCCGGTGAGCGGTATTGTTGACCACTTTTCACAACAAATTGCTGATAGTTTTGGTTTTCAACTTCAACGCCAAACTGCTTCATGATGTGCAGAGTAATATCAATGTATGGCTTAGACACTAAGTCACCAACAATCTCAATCGTCACATCCGCTTTCGCAAGAGGCGCCGACATCAAAAAAGCTGTCAGGAACTGGCTTGAGATTGAACCATCGATTTTAACGTGACCACCTTTCAAGCCGGTGCCGTTAATTTTTAATGGTGGGTAGTGCTCGTTTTCAAGATAGGTAATATCCGCGCCCGCTTCGACAAGTGCATCGACAAGATGACCAATTGGTCGCTCTTTCATGCGAGGCTCGCCAGTGAGTACAAACTCACCTTGACCTAGACAAAGCGCAGCAGCGAGCGGACGCATAGCGGTTCCCGCATTACCTAAAAACAACTCAGTCGCTGCATCTACGGTAAACGCCTTACCTAAACCTTTGACCACACATTGAGTTTTGTCGTCAGATAACTGATACTCAACGCCAAGTTGAGTAAGCGCGTTAAGCATATGACGAATGTCATCACTATCAAGTAAGTTAGTCAGTGTTGTCGTGCCCTCAGCGAGTGCTGCAAGAAGCAAGGCACGGTTGGAAACGCTTTTCGAACCAGGAAGATTAACGGTTCCCGATACTTTCTGAATAGGTTGTAATGTTAAGCTTTCCATTGGGGTGTTTAATCCTTTGTCGATACTTCGATCCTAACGTGAAGTATCCTCTATAATTCTTCGTACTGGCAGACTATCGAAAATAGTGACCAAGCGCTACCCCTAATCATGCCATTGCGGGTCAAAAAACAACCAAACAAATACTAGTTAACTAGTACACCGCAAAAACCGAGAACACAGAGCCACTTTCGTATGACCATTTATCTTCCAGAGTTGGATGTAGAAGACTTAAGCTTCCCCTCTCCATATGAAGCATTAGAGGAACCCAACGGACTGCTTGCCTTTGGCGGTGATTTGCGTCCAGAGCGTCTAATCAGTGCTTATAAGCATGGTGTATTTCCGTGGTTTGGACCCAATGAGCCACTTCTTTGGTGGAGCCCGTCTCCGCGCGCTGTATTTGAACCTCAAATCTACAAGCCATCAAAAAGCCTTAAAAAGTTTCAACGCAAGCACCAGTATCGCGTCACTATCAATCACAGAACTCAAGCAGTTATTGGTTATTGCTCAAGCACCCGTCCACTTGAGGAAACATGGCTCAACGCTGACATGCGCGCTGCCTATATCCAACTGGCCAAGATGGGCTATTGCCACTCTGTAGAGGTATGGCGAGACGACGAACTCATAGGCGGACTATATGGACTTTCAATTGGCCAAGTTTTCTGTGGTGAATCCATGTTCTCCCTTGCCCCCAATGCGTCAAAGATCGCCCTATGGTACTTCTGCCATCATTTTACCCAGTCAGGAGGGAAGCTGATTGACTGCCAAGTTATGAACCCGCATTTGGAGTCCCTCGGCGCGATAGAAATGAGTCGCGATGACTTCCTATCACGTTTGCAGCAACATCAACAATCTGCCTTGGAACTTTCCTGTTTTTCACCGCAAACGCTATCATTGGCTTTAGACGGAGGTGAGAATCAATGACAATGGCCGTGCAACAAATCCGAATTGGGCTTAGCCGCAAACAGCCTTGCAGTTACATTAAATCCAAGGAAGAGCGGGTCGCTATCGTGCTTGAGAAAGAGATGCACAACAGAGACAATTTCGAAATGCTGCTCGCTAATGGGTTTCGTCGCAGCGGTAATACCTTGTACAAACCACAGTGCGACACATGTCAGGCATGCCAAGCTCTGCGTGTCTCAGTACCCGACTTTAAACCAACGCAAAGCCAAAAGCGCTTGCGTTCTAAAGGCAAGCATCTACGCTGGGAAATACGAACAGAGCTCGATGAGAATTGGTTCTCGCTTTACACTAAGTACATTGAAGCACGACACTCAAGCGGATCGATGTACCCACCTCGAGAAACGGAGTTTTTTGATTTTGCGCAGTGCCAATGGCTAACCATGCACTACCTACACATCTTTGATGGCGATACCTTGATTGCAATCGCAATTACCGATGTTCTAGACAATAGCGCGAGTGCTTTCTATACCTTTTTTGACCCAGATTATGCACTCTCGCTAGGTACCTTCGCCGTACTGTGTCAGCTTGATTACTGTCAGCAATATCAAAAGCAGTGGCTTTATCTCGGTTATCAAATCGATGATTGTGCAGCGATGAACTACAAAACCCGCTTTGGACGTCATCAAAGGCTAGTAAATCAGCGTTGGCAAGGGTAGAATACACCGCAACTTTACTTATTAAGATTTTAACGGCACAATGCGCGCCGTTAAAAGCGCCACATTTCGAAAGAGGATTAAATGGCTAAAGAAGACGTAATTGAGATGCAAGGCACTGTCCTTGATACTCTACCAAACACAATGTTCCGTGTTGAACTAGAAAACGGTCACGTAGTAACTGCACACATCTCTGGTAAGATGCGCAAAAACTACATCCGTATCCTTACTGGTGACAAAGTAACTGTAGAGATGACTCCATACGACCTGTCTAAAGGCCGCATCGTCTTCCGCGCTCGTTAATCTACGATTGCCGAATGCAATAAAAAACGGAGCCTGTCGCTCCGTTTTTTATTGCGCTTTGTCTGAGTTCAGGGTCTAGAGGTTGTTGGCGATTTCCGTCACCAACTCTAGCGTGGGTTGTCCTTGTATATGGTAATTGCCCGCTGTGGTGACAATCACAGCATTCTTTTGCGGCAGCACGACAATATACTGCTCTCCATGACCAAATGCGGCAAGAGCATTACTGGCTTCATTTAAGTGCCAAAAATGCATTCCGTAGCTGGTTTTGTAGCCCGGAAATTCACTTTTACGAACCTCACGCAACCAATGTTTGGCGACAATCTGCTGGTCATTAAACATCCCTTTATTCAGCCACATACGACCAAACTTTTCCATATCTCGCGAGCTTAATCTCAACCCCCAATCGGCACCCGGCTCACCACTGCCATATTGAGGTATCCATTGGTAATCTGTAATTCCTAACGGATTAAACAATTTTTCTTTCATGACCTTCGCAAAAGGCATGTCATAAACAGCTTCAATGACCTTTGAAAGCCCAACAGTGGACATCCCACTATAGACAAACTTACTACCAGGCTCAAAGGCTAGCCTCTCGTTTAGGAACACTTTGCGGAGATCTTTGGCATTAACGTGCCGGCGATTAGGATTCGCATAACTAGTGTAAGGGACACTCAGCTCATTCAACGCATACCCTGTAGACATATCGAGCATGTTTTTGATGGTGATTTTTTCTTTAGCTACCCTGTCTGGTTGCTGATAATCGGGAAAGTAACCAAATACTGAATCATTCAGGCTACCAATTTTGCCCTCATCGATGGCAATAAACACCAACGTAGCGACAAACGATTTAGTGACCGAATGAAGGTTATGTACTTCATTTATTCCAACAGGCACGCGCGATGTAATTCTCATCCCATCTTGACCGGAACCCTGGCGATAGAGTTCAAACACACGCTTGCCATCTTGCCACACCAACAAACTATGCAGATTGTTTGCATCACCATCAACGACTTTATTAATGACCTTTTCAAACCGAAGCTGAGAGGTCTCGACGTCGATAGTATTCTCTGTGCACCCCAGAATACTTACCAAAAGCCCCAGAGCAGCCCATATTTGTCTTTTCACTACACTATTGAATATCATAAATCCACTTAGCTAAAAAACTATAAATATTATATAGAGTTAGCTAAACCGTAGAGCAAAAAAAAACGTGCGATTACTCGCACGTTTTTATGGATATCTAAAGCCTATCAGTGATGAACTTCAGCTGCTTCTTTCGCTCCGACGTAGTCGAACACGAGATCATCATCTTTAAGCGATACGCTTACCGTCCCACCGTCAACCAGACTACCAAACAGAAGCTCGTTGGCCAGTGGCTTCTTAAGCTTGTCTTGAATAACGCGACCCATTGGACGTGCACCCATGGTTTTGTCATAACCCTTAACCGCAAGCCAATCACGCGCCTCATCAGAAACCTCCAGCGATACGCCACGCGTATCAAGCTGAGCTTGAAGCTCCACAATGAACTTATCAACCACTTGGTGGATAACAACATCATCTAGGCTATTGAACCAGATAATTCCGTCAAGACGGTTGCGGAACTCTGGCGTGAACACACGCTTGATAGCGCCCATCGCATCCGGCTTGTGATCTTGTTGGATCAGGCCGATCGATTTCTTCTCAGTTTCTGTCACACCAGCGTTACTGGTCATGACTAGGATAACATTGCGGAAATCGGCTTTACGGCCGTTGTTGTCCGTTAACGTACCGTTATCCATAACCTGTAGGAGCAAGTTAAAGATATCTGGGTGTGCTTTCTCAATTTCATCAAGAAGAACCACGGAATGAGGATGCTTAATCACAGCATCAGTAAGCAGACCACCCTGGTCATACCCTACGTAACCTGGAGGCGCACCAATTAGGCGACTGACCGAGTGGCGCTCACCGTATTCGGACATATCAAAACGAAGAAGCTCAATACCAAGCAGTTTCGATAGCTGAACCGTAACCTCCGTCTTACCGACACCGGTAGGACCTGCAAACAAGAAAGAACCAACAGGCCTATCATCATTGCCGAGACCTGCACGAGTCATCTTGATAGCCTCAGACAAGACATCAATGGCTTGGTCTTGACCAAACACCAGCATCTTCATCTTCTCATCAAGGTTCTGAAGAATATCTTTATCAGACGATGAGACAGATTTTTCTGGGATACGAGCCATCTTAGCCACCATAGCTTCGATATCGGCAACACCTACCGTTTTCTTACGGCGGCTTGCTGGTACCAATCGGCTGCGTGCGCCCGCTTCATCAATCACGTCAATAGCTTTATCTGGCAAGTGACGCTCATTGATGTATTTAGCCGATAGCTCAACCGCCGCACGAAGTGCTTTATTGGTATAGCGGACTTCGTGATGTTCTTCGTATTTCGGTTTCAGACCCATAAGGATCTTCGTCGTGTCATCAAGAGATGGCTCAACCACGTCGATTTTTTGGAATCGACGAGACAGCGCACGCTCTTTATCAAAGATGTTGCTGTACTCTTGGTAGGTTGTTGAACCAATACAGCGAAGCTTACCGCTGCTCAATAGCGGCTTGATAAGGTTAGCGGCGTCTACTTGGCCACCGGAAGCGGCACCCGCACCGATGATGGTATGGATTTCATCGATAAACAGGATGGCGTCATCTTCTTTTTCAAGTTGCTTAAGAATCGTTTTAAAGCGTTTCTCGAAGTCACCACGATACTTAGTACCCGCTAGCAGTGAGCCGATATCAAGCGAGTAAATTATGCTATTGCTAATAACTTCTGGCACCTGGCCTTCAACAATTCTCCACGCCAAGCCTTCAGCGATGGCCGTTTTACCGACGCCAGCTTCGCCAACTAGCAGTGGATTGTTTTTGCGGCGACGGCAAAGTACTTGAATGGTTCTCTCAAGCTCTTTATCACGACCGATTAGCGGGTCGATGTTACCGGCTTTCGCAACTTGGTTAAGGTTAGTCGCAAAGCTTTCTAAACGGTCTTCACCATTCGCTTCTTCAATGCTCTCGCTGCTTCCACCTAGTGAACCACTTGACGGTTCATCACCTGAAGGCCCTGCATTTTTAGTAATGCCATGGGAAATAAAGTTAACGATATCTAGGCGGCTAATGTCGTTCTTTTTGAGGAGGTAAGCGGCATGAGATTCTTGTTCACTGAAAATAGCAACAAGCACGTTAGCACCAGTGACTTCACTGCGGCCAGAAGACTGAACATGGAAAACAGCGCGCTGAAGCACTCGTTGGAAACTCAACGTAGGTTGAGTTTCACGTGTGTCGTCAGAGTCGGGAATAAGCGGCGTCGTTTGGTCGATGAAAATATCAAGCTCATTGCGCAGCGTTTCAAGATTAGCGTTACAAGCAGTAAGGGCCTCTTTAGCCGAGTCATTTTCCAACAAAGCTAAAAGGAGATGCTCTACGGTCATGAATTCATGTCTTTTGTCACGGGCACGAGCGAATGCGCCGTTCAGACTCGATTCTAGTTCTTTGTTCAGCATAAGTACCTCCTAAGGAATGGCAAACGCCATTCAAGCGAAAATTAGGCTTTTTCCATGGTACACAATAGTGGGTGTTCATGTTCCCTTGAATACATGGTCACTTGAGCAACTTTCGTTTCAGCAACTTCGGCGGTGAATGTGCCACAAACAGCTTTGCCTTCGTAGTGCACAGCCAACATCACCTGCGTTGCTCTATCTTCGTTGAGTGAAAAAAAGCGTTCCAAGATTTCTACAACAAAGTCCATCGGAGTGTAATCATCGTTATTGAGGATAACGTTGTACAACGCCGGTGGCTCAACCTTAGTTTTTTCTTTCTCCAATAAGTCTGAGTCTGGAGTCACCCATTCAAAATTTTTACTCATGGCCAAATGTTTGAGAGTTTTCTTTAAAAGTCAAAACACTGTGTCAGTCAAAGGAGGCTTAGCTAGAGCTAACGTGCTCTCGGTGTCTGTCACTCGAAAAACATCTCTTATAAAGAGACTAATGCACCAATTGTATCGCTGCAAACAAAACAATGCTATTAGAGTGTGTCACATATGAGCCAAGTTGAAAAAACTTATTCCTCCTTTTGCCTAGCATACATTAAGAGCATGTAAACAAAAGCTTTCCATTGCACATTTGTTAAAACCAAAGCGCATATGTATAGAATATGTAGTTATTTATGCCTTTTTCCTATTGACTACGCTCAATGTTTGACTAGAGTGGTTAACTAGTGACTAAAATTTAACAAGTTATGAATCACTATGCCCCAGGGAATGGGAATTTTCTCACAACCACATGCCTCTGTTTGAGCTCTCCGCTCTCTCATGAGGATGACAAAGTTGGAAAGTCCTCAGTTTAAGGTACGTAGGTTCACAACAAATAGTCTCAATGAAGTAAGTAGATTTACCAACGGTCAGTATCTTCTACCGCAACTTCAGTTACAAAATGCATGAGGGATGTATAGCATGGCGATAGGTACAGTAAAATGGTTTAACAATGCCAAAGGATTTGGCTTTATTTGTCCAGAAGGTGAAGACGGCGACATTTTTGCTCACTACTCGACAATCAAAATGGACGGCTACCGCACTCTAAAGGCTGGCCAGCAAGTGAACTACGAAGTAGAAGAAGGTCCAAAGGGCTATCATGCCAGCGTAGTAACACCGGTAGAAGGTGATCTAGCGAAGTAGTTGTCATTTACTAATCAATACGAATTACCCGAAAATACTGACCGTAAGATATAAAAAAACCACCGCTAGGTGGTTTTTTTATATCTAAATGCTATTAGCCAATGATGCTATTTAGCGTTGCGCTTGGGCGCATCAACGTAGAAGCTTTCGCGTCACTTGGCTGATAGTAGCCACCAAGGTCACCTGCCACACCTTGAGCATTGTTTAGCTCAGATACGATGATGCTCTCATTGGATGCCAACTGCTCTGCAATTGGAGCGAACTCTTCTGCCAATGCTGCATCTTCAGTTTGCACTGCTAGAGCCTGAGCCCAGTATAGCGCTAGGTAGTAGTGAGAACCGCGGTTATCAAGCTCACCCACTTTGCGCGATGGCGACTTGTTGTTATCTAGGAACTTGCCTGTCGCAGCATCCAGTGCTTTCGCCAGTACATTCGCTTTCTCTTTACCAGAAACAACCGCTAGATGCTCCAGAGAAGCAGCAAGAGCCAAGAATTCACCTAAAGAATCCCAACGTAGGTGGTTTTCTTTTTGAACCTGTTGAACGTGCTTAGGAGCGGAACCACCAGCACCAGTTTCAAATAGACCGCCGCCGTTCATAAGCGGTACGATAGACAGCATCTTCGCAGAAGTACCAAGCTCAAGAATCGGAAATAGATCCGTCAGGTAATCACGAAGTACGTTACCTGTGACAGAAATAGTATCTAGACCTTCTTTGATGCGCTCTAGCGAGAATAGCGTAGCTTCTAATGGCGACTTGATATGAATTTCAAGGCCAGCGGTGTCGTACTCAGGTAGGTACTGGTTAACCTTCTTAATAAGCTCAGCATCGTGTGCACGGTTTTCATCCAACCAAAATACAGCTGGTGTGCTAGAGGCACGTGCACGAGTCACTGCCAATTTCACCCAATCTTGAATTGGCGCATCTTTCACCTGACACATACGGAAGATATCACCTTCCTCAACCTGCTGCTCAATAAGCACATTGCCTTCAGCGTCAACAACTGAGACCGTACCGTCAGCATCCAAGATAAATGTCTTATCGTGTGAACCATACTCTTCAGCTTTTTGCGCCATCAGACCGACGTTAGGCACGCTGCCCATTGTCGTCGGATCAAATGCACCGTGCTGCTTACAAAAATCAATCACAGCTTGATAGATGCTCGCGTAGCTGCGATCAGGGATCATTGCTTTAGTGTCTTTTTGCTTACCGTCTGGTCCCCACATTTGACCAGAAGAGCGCAGCATTGCTGGCATAGACGCATCAACAATGATGTCGCTTGGTACGTGCAGGTTAGTGATACCACGGTCAGAATCAACCATCGCAAGTGGTGGTTGCGTCTCGTACACGGCCGCTAGATCAGCTTCAATTTCGCCTTTTTGCGCCGCTGGTAGCGAAGCAATTTTCGCGTATACGTCACCAATACCGTTGTTAACGTCTACACCTAGTTCATCAAACAGCGCAGCGTATTTGTCAAAGACAGTTTTGTAGTAAACTTTTACTGCATGACCAAAGATAACCGGGTCAGAGACCTTCATCATGGTCGCTTTCATGTGCAGCGACAACAATACATCTTGCTTCTTCGCTTCTTCAATCTGCTCTTCGAAGAAAGTAACCAGTGCGTTTTTGTTCATCACTGACGCATCAATGATTTCACCTGCTTGGAGCGCAACTTTGTCTTTAAGAACTTTAGTTTCGCCTGACGCCGATGTGAATCGGATCTGCACGTCTGTTGCGCTTTCTGTTGTCACCGATTTCTCGCTGCCAAAGAAGTCATTACCAGACATGCTAGAAACGTGTGACTTAGAATCTTTAGACCACGCCCCCATTGAGTGTGGGTTTTTCTTCGCGTAATTCTTAACAGACAAAGGAGCACGACGGTCAGAGTTACCTTCACGCAACACTGGGTTTACTGCACTGCCTTTAATTTTGTCGTATGTCGCTTTTACCGCTTCTTGCTCTGCATTCGCAGGTTCTTCTGGATAATTTGGAAGAGCATAACCATTCGCTTGCAGCTCTTTGATAGCCGCTTGTAGCTGAGGAATTGAAGCAGAAATGTTTGGAAGTTTAATGATGTTTGCTTCTGGCGTTTTCGCCAATTCACCGAGCTCGGTCAATGCATCACCGATGCGCTGCTCTTCTTTTAGGTAGTCAGGGAAGTTAGCAATGATACGCCCTGCTAGTGAAATATCTCGTGTATCAACATCAATACCTGAAGACGCGGTGAAAGACTGAATGATCGGTAGCAATGAATATGTTGCCAGCGCTGGCGCTTCATCAGTAATGGTATAGATGATTGTCGGCTTTTCTGTAGGCATGAAATTTCCCTATCGTTCTAATCGGGCTGAGCACCCTTATCAATTAACGCCATCTTTTAGATAGCGTAAACGTTGCGACTGGACACCAAACTGCGGGCAAATCTAAGACAGTTTCAGATGAAAACCCAAGGATTTGGTGTAAATTTACTCAGTCGAACGAAATCCTAAGCACTTATAATTAAACAAAATTGGTCAATTAGTCTATTATCTTGTGCGTTATTCCTGTTTTTGAGCGCGCTCATGATAGCTCAAAACACTCGTAGACAAAACTAAACCACACAGTTTGTTTACATTTTTGCAAGGTAGTTAACATGACAATTAAAACAGCGCGTAAAGGTTCCCCTCGCCCCAATCGCTCATCATCAGGTCAATTCAAACAAAAAAGCCAACAAAAACACCAGAAAACTGGACAGACCAGAAGACGTAAGCCTGGAGTTACTTCAAAACCAGAGAAAAAGCGCCCGGCGCCAGGCGATCGCAAAGTCATTTTGTTTAATAAGCCCTACGATACGCTGAGCCAGTTCACCGACGGAGAGGGAAGAAAAACGCTGGCAGACTATATCCCAATCAAAGATGTCTACGCAGCCGGTCGACTCGATCGCGATAGCGAAGGTCTAATGGTGCTTACCAATGACGGCGTGTTACAGGCTAGACTCACTCAGCCCCAATCGAAGTCAGAAAAGACATACTGGGTTCAAGTTGATGGCGAACCAACAGAGTCTGATTTAGATAAACTGCGCAATGGCGTCGAACTCAAAGATGGCCCGACATTGCCCGCCAAAATTGAGCGCATGCAAGAGCCGAGCGTATGGGACAGAGAGCCTCCTGTGCGCTTTCGTGCCAATATTCCAACGACCTGGTTGAGTATTACCATTATCGAAGGACGAAACCGTCAGGTGCGCCGTATGACAGCCAACATTGGCTTTCCGACGTTGCGCTTGATTCGCGCTAGTATGGGTAAGTATGCGCTAGACGCCCTTCAGCCCGGAGAGTGGCGTGAAATTCCGGCGACAGACTTGTTTTAAAAAACAGAGCTTTTAACAAACAGAGCCCAAAACAAAACCACCGACCTAAGTGGTCGGTGGTTAGAAATTAGTTGGCCAGTAACGCTCGAACTTGCTCGAGATCTTCAGGGGTATCAACACCCGCAGGTGGTGCGTCGATAGCAAGCGCCACGTGTATACGCTCGCCATACCAAAGCACTCTTAGCTGCTCTAATGACTCAATTTTCTCAAGTGCGCTAGGTGCCCAATTAATATACGTATTAATAAAGCCCGCTCGGTAAGCATAGATACCAATGTGGCGCATCAAGGGTTGCTTGGCCGCTAATTTAGGTTCATTTGCGTACGCATCACGATCCCATGGGATAGTAGCTCGGCTAAAATAGAGCGCAAATCCATTTTGATCCGTGACCACTTTAACTGCGTTTGGATTGAACACTTCGGCTTCATGCTCAATCGCCACGCCAAGTGTCGCCATTGGAGCTTGGCTTGATTGAAGATTTTCCGCTACCTGAGCAATGATGCTCGCTGGAATCAACGGCTCATCCCCTTGTACATTAACAATGGTGTGATCATCATCGATACCCATCAGCTTAACCACTTCGGCCAAGCGCTCTGTACCTGATTCATGATCGGGTGACGTCATGCACACTTCACCACCAAAGGCTTGCACTGCCGCTTCAACACGCACATCGTCCGTAGCAACGACAACACGCTCTGCGCCCGATTGTTTCGCGCGCTCATAGACGTGTTGCACCATAGGTTTACCACCGATGTCAGCCAAAGGCTTGCCCGGCAGACGCGATGAGTTGTAACGAGCAGGAATGATAACCGTGAATGCCATTTAGCGACCCTCTTCCATGCTCATTTGGCGCGCTTCAGGTTCGAGTAACACCGGAATACCCTCTTTGATAGGGTAAGCAAGGCGGTCTAGCTTACAAATAAGCTCTTGTTTATCTTTATCGAAGGTTAGCTTTCCTTTGCATACTGGGCATGCGACGATCTCAAGTAATCTATGATCCATAACTCTCTATTACCTTGTTGATTTCTTGTAGTATTTGCTCACCATCTTGGCGATTAAACTGTGCCGAGACTGGCAAATACCACCAATTATCCTTTGAAAATGAGCGGCATTTTACCGCATCTTTCTCGGTCATAATGACGTTTTCCACGCCATGACTAAATTCTGCTAGCTTAGTCTCATCAAACGCTTGGTGGTCAGCAAACCCTTGCGTTTTTACAAGGTTTGCTCCGAGTTGACTTAAGGTGTCGAAAAAGCGCGGAGGGTGCCCTATCCCGGCAAATGCAGCCAAGGTACCCAGTTGTTCTACCGAAGCAGTTTGACCGTTGTTCAAATTGATCGCCACATTCGGAGCAAGCGTGAATCGCTTTTCGCGTTCATTAGCCTCAACGTCCCCACCATTAACGACTAGCAGGTTGACTTCATCAAGCCTAGATAGTGGCTCTCTCAGAGGGCCGAGTGGAATAGGCTGCTGATTACCAAACCGCCTCACACCATCAATCACCACGATTTCATAAGCTCGCTCGAGGGCATAATGCTGCAAGCCGTCATCGGTAATGATGACATCAGCCCCAAGTAATTCTAAATGCTTAACCGCATTGGCTCGAACCGGATCCACACAGACCGGAACCTGCGTTCTTTCGAAAATAAGCTTAGGCTCGTCACCACATTCGCTTGCGGCAGTGTCTGAAGTAACCAGTAGCGGGTAAGCACTCGCTTTTCCGCCGTAACCACGAGAAACCACGCCCGGTTTTTTACCCTGATTTAGAAGCTGTTCAACGAGCCACACCACCATCGGAGTTTTACCGTTGCCGCCCGCTGTAATGTTGCCTACAACGATCACAGGTACGTGGGAACGATAGCTTGGTTTGTCACCCGATGAATACGCTTTACGACGTTTGGCTGAGATAAAGCGATACAGTCTGCTCAGTGGCCACAGCAGAGGCCACAACAGCAATCCCAGCGGATGTCTACCAAACCAGATCTGCTCTATCACTAGTGCTCACCAAACTGAATTTTGTGTAGCTGAGCATAAGCACCTTGGTGATCTAGCAGAGTCTTGTGATCTCCACGTTCGATGATCTCGCCATCATCGACGACTAATATTTCGTCCGCTTCTTCAATTGTCGACAGACGATGTGCAATCACTAATACTGTTTTGTCTTTTTGTAACTCATCGAGTGCGGCTTGGATAGCACGTTCCGATTCAGTGTCTAGTGCCGAGGTTGCTTCATCTAAAATCAAGATAGGTGCATCTCGGAGCAGAGCTCTGGCAATCGCAATGCGTTGACGCTGGCCACCGGAAAGACTTGCGCCATTCTCACCAATGACGGTATCCAAACCTTGATCTAGGTTGCTGATAAACTCCATTGCGTGCGCCAACTTAGCCGCGTGCTCAATCTGCTCTCGAGAGAATTGGCCATCTGTCGCATACGCAATATTGTTGGCAATGGTATCGTTGAACAAGTGTACATTTTGCGATACCAGCGCAAAATGCTTACGCAGGTTGGTCAGTTTAATGTCTTCAATTTTGTAACCATCAAGCTCAATACTGCCGCTATCAATGTCGTAAAAGCGTGTAAACAAGTTAGCGATGGTGCTTTTTCCTGAACCCGAACGTCCCACTAGCGCAATGGTCTTTCCTGCCGGCAAATCAAAACTCACGTTGCGAAGCGCGGGCTTCTCAGTGCCTGCGTACGTGAAAGTGATGTCTTTCACTGCTAGATCGCCTTTTGCCTTCTCAATTTCGACCTTGCCATTATCGCGCTCTACTTCGAGATCCATAAGGCTAAACAAGGTATGACTCGCTGCCATACCGCGCTGGAATTCTGCCGTCACACCAGTTAGTGCTTTGAGTGGACGCATCAATGAGAACATAGCAGAGAAAATGACCGTAAAGGTACCTGCGGTAAGCTGTTCACGAACTTCATCAAAGCTCGCTAGATACAATACGGCGACAAGCGCAAGAGACGCGATCATTTGAATCACAGGGTTCGCAATCGCAGATGCAGCAACCATCTTCATAGTCTGCTGGCGCATTTGATTACTCATTTCATCAAATCGCGCCTTTTCAACCTGTTGACCGCCATAACTCAACACCACTTTATGGCCTTTCAGCATCTGCTCTGCCGAGGTAGTCATATGACCCATCGACGTCTGCATACTATGAGAAATCTTGCGAAAACGCTTAGAAACGAAGCGAATTGCCCAGGCGACAACCGGCGCTACAACCAGTAGAACCAGTGAAAGCTGCCAACTGCTCCAAAACATCAGGAACAATAGGCCTAAAATACTTGCCCCTTCACGAACAATGCTGACCAGCGAGCGGCTCGTAGCCCCGGCTACTTGCTCTGAGTCATAGGTAATTCGAGACAGTAGCCCACCCGTCGATTCTTTATCAAAAAACGAGACTGGCATATGCATGAAATGATTGAAGATGCCTCTTCGAAGGTGCATAACCACTTTGCCCGATACCCAGCTCAAACAGTAGGTGGAAACAAACCCGGACAAACCTCGAATCAACATCATGGCTATAATGATCAGCGGAAGGATTTTTAGGAAATTAGATTCAACATCACCAAATCCTTCATCAAGGAGGGGTTTCAGCAACGAAAGCATGTAGGTATCTGCGGCTGCGTTGATGACCAATGCGATCACCGCCACTACTAAACCTGTCTTGTATTCACGGATATACGTCCACAATCGCTTAAACGTTTGTAGCGTAGTTTCGTCTTGATTTTGCGACATAATTCTTTATCGTTTCTTTTTACTATCCTTTCATTCTACTCTGCTTCGTAACATCTGCCTATACCAAGGGTCGAGGTATTCGGACCTCGTTGTGGAAACGATGATTTCTTGACCAGAAAAGTCAAATATGACATGCCCATCTACACCCGTTTCAAACCAAGTGCTGCCATTTTGTTGATACTGTGCTCTAACCTCTGGACTCGGCAACGCCCATCTTGAATTAAATCGAGTCGAGGCCACGACGTTTTTTGCGTCAATCGTTCTATGCAGAAAAGAGGAGGAGGATGTACTACTGCCATGATGAGGCACACTCATGACATCGATTGACAGAGGCTCTAGGCGTCTTGCCAACAATATCTCACTCACTTTTTCTATATCGCCCGTCAATAACAGTCGCTTAGATTGATTACCTTTTTCAAAGGTAACCAGCACGACACAAGAATGGGGGTTATAAGCCCGAGGAACTCGCTTCGGTGGCCAAAGCGCCGAAAACTCCAGTGCCTTCCAACGCCAGTGAGTACCTTGAACGCATCGTGTATCCGTTGTGTCTCCCTCTGGACGGCGAATCCATTTTGGATTCCAGCGCTTTTGCAGTGCCAATTCTCCACCCGCATGATCATTGTCACCATGACTAAGAATCAGTCCATCTACATGTGTTACCCCAGCGGCAATCAAGTTTGGTGTTACAACCGTGTCTACCATTGAAAAGTTGTCATTGGCGCTTCCAGTATCATAGATAACTGCTTCATCTCCTTGAATAATGGCCACCGCTAAACCATGCCCCACATCAAAAAACTGCACTGAAACGTCAGACTCTCGCTCCAGGCCAAGCCTTATCAATATCGTTAGTAGCGTCAGGGTATACAGCGCTTGTCGAGACAGCCATCTATAGAGCAGCACCAAAACAATCAACGGCAGCAAAAACCCAAGATCTCCAACGCCAATATCCAACCAAAACAAAGGGGCGAATCCAATGGCAAATTCTAGTGGCGTCAACGCAATATCGAGCATCTTCCATAGCCAATCGAAACCTGTCGTCACCGAAGCTAGCAATGCAGCAAACAAAGATAGCGGCACAATACACACACTAAACCATGCGACAAATAAGACGTTGTAGAGCGCCCCAATCAATGACAAACCTTGGAATAGATAGCCAATAATCGGAATGAAGCACAGCGACAGCGCTAAGTGGAGTGAGAGCACTTTTACGACAACGTTTTGCCTTGTTGCCAACCATGCGTGGGTCATCACGAGTAGCGTAACGGCAGAGAATGAAAGCCAGAAACTAAGGCTTGCAGCGGAAAATGGAACTAGGGTTAATACCGTTGACGAGGCTAAAAGGATGATCGTTAAGCGATGAACTCTTGCTTGCCAAAATAGCAAACCGCTTATGACGACCAACATAATCAACGCCCGTACCGTTGAAATCGCAAAATAGCCCAAGGCGCAATAGAGCAGAGCGATAAGAAAGCCACTAAGCAAACTTAGCGGCAAGCCATAAAGCGTCAACCAAGCTCTTGCTTTCGGGCGAAGCAGAACTTTAGTGAGAGTAAAAACTATACTTGCTATCGCATACCCCAAAGCAAACACGATACCAACATGTAATCCAGAAATCGCAATAAGATGAGAAAGGCCACTATACTGAAGCTGACGCCGCATCTCATCAGCAAGCTCACTGCGATCTCCAAATATCAGAGCGAGGTAGAGTCCCTGAAATCGGCTTTTCTGGGTTGCATGGCGAACGGCATCGTGAAAGGTCGCTCGCCAATGGGGACGACTAACCACAATAGTGTGATTTTTGGCGGGCAGAGTGACTTTAGCGACGATACCTTGTGAAAATAGATGCTTTTCTCGGTCAAATCCTGCGTTATTGAGCGTGCCTGAGATACGACTTGCGGACACTGACGCAGTAACAAAAGTGCCAGGAGCTAGCGCAGACTGGGATTTTAACAGCACTTTAGGTCGTAAAAACAACGAGATTTTCTGATCATTAATCGTAAGCACAGTGGCTTGAACTTCATAGCCATGAGTTATTTTCTTAAAATAGCTGTCAACTCGCGCTTTTATGGTAATATCTGTGCCAAATTGAAAAAGTACCCTAGATTGGTACTTGTAAAGGTTCCCTTGTATCAACGCTAAGGACATTGCAATAAACGCCGCAGAAAGGATCCAGCGACGTGTTATTAAGCAAGCGATACTCACTAAGGACGCCGGGATCGACCAAACCGTACTTGGCATCACAGGCCACCAGACGGCGCTAATCAGTACTAATGAATAGCAAAGTGGAACTGCGATGCTTGTTAACAGAGCCATGTTTTCCTATGCCAAGAAAGTTTATTAAACGTTTCATGCCTGATCACGAGATGATCAAAAAACAAAAGGCATTGAAAGTGTTCGGCAATGTCCTCTACAACCCGAACTTATGGTGCCTAAACCGTCGCTCTGCGGCTGGCGCGTTTGCGGTTGGCCTGTTTATGGCGTTTGTACCACTACCAAGTCAAATGATCATGGCTGCCGGCCTTGCGATTCTATTTGGGGTGAACTTACCTCTTTCTGTTGCTCTCGTTTGGATCAGTAACCCCGTGACAATGCCGGTGCTGTTCTACTTCGCATATAAAGTTGGCGCATTCTGCATGAATACACCGCCACAGCCGTTCCACTTCGAATTATCGTGGCAGTACCTCTCAGAACAAATGGCAACCATTGGACCTCCATTCCTACTCGGCTGCACGATTTGTGGTGTCGTTAGTGCACTTGCTGGTTATTTCGGTATTCGAGGTCTTTGGCGCTATTCAGTTGTACGCAGTTGGCAACAGCGCTCAACACGTTAATTGGATAGCTCTCCAAGTACAACGAATCTCACTGACTCTGTGAGCCAGACAAAGTATCGTTGAAACTGACAAGTCAGACAGTAACTACAGACAAATAGTCACTAAAGACAAAACGTAACGAAAAACAGATGGCAATGAAAAAGGACCACATTATGTGGTCCTTTTTGTGTTTCAGTCTGTGATAAAAACAAGTCAGTGATAAACTCACCGTCCGCTTGAGACAACTACTTAGCACTGAGTACCGTAGCCGGATTGAGTTGGCTGGCTTTCGTCGCCGGATACCACGTCGCGATAAGACTGAGCAAAGTTGCAGTACCCGCTACCAGTAACACGTCATTCCAAACCAGTTGTGATGGCAAAAAGTCAACAAAGTAAATATCCCCAGATAGGAACTTGTGACCAAGCAGATCCTCCAAAGAGGAAATAATTGGCGTTAAATTAAGCGCAACAACACTGCCGACGATGCCACCGACAACACTCCCCACCACTCCGGAAAATACGCCCTGCCAGACAAAGATTCGTTTGATCAAACCGTCCGTCGCACCCATGGTGCGCAGAATCGCAATTTCAGAGGCACGATCTTTCACCGCCATCATGAGCGTCGATACTATGTTAAAACACGCAACCCCAATAACCAGAACCATCACAAGGTACATAATGGTTCTAACTAACTGAATGTCACGATACAAGAAGCCATACTTTTGTTTCCAACTACGAAGATACACATACTCGTTCAGTGTATTGCCGACTTCACGTACTACCAATGGCGCATCAAACACGTTATCCACTTTTATTGATACACCAGTGACTCTGTCACCCAGTCGCGCATAACTTTGTGCATCTTCTAAAGGCACGATAGCCAAGCTATGGTCAATCTGACCGTTGAGCTCCAGTAATCCGGTTACTTTTACTCGGACACGTCTTGGTGATTGTACTTTGCTAGCATCGCCACTGGTTGGGATCATTAATGTGACATAGTCTCCGACATCCACGCCCACTTGCTGCGCAACACCTTGACCTAAAATGACTTGCTGTTCACCCGCTTTGAACTCAGCCCACGCAGCTTGCGAAACAAAGCTTGGCAGTGTCGAGACTTGACTCTCAAGCTCCGGCGATACGCCCCTGAGCTCTACCGCTTTTAGCTGAGCGCCTTTTTCCACCAGCGCCGTTAAACGCACATAAGGCGCAGCCCCTTCGACCCGCGAGTGACTGAGCGACGCGTCAACGACATTTTGCCAGCCACTAATGGGCGCGTTGACACCTTCAAACTCACCATGGGCAATAACCGACAGCACTCGGTTTTTAAGCTCTCGCTCAAAGCCGTTCATCGCTGATAGACCGATAACAATGACCGCAACCCCCACCGCTATTCCAACGATGGATGACATGGAAATAAACGATACCATTTTGTTGCGCTGCTTGGCTTTACTAAAGCGTTTACCTATAAAAAACGATAATGACACGACTGCTCCTTATCTATGCGCCAACTGTCGCAGCATTTGTTACTGCGTCGACCAGAAGGCCGTCTTGCATGTGCAGCTGTTTGTCCATTTTAGCGGCCAGTTCATTATCATGGGTGACCACCAAAAATGCCGTACCATACTCTCGATTCAAGGTGCGCATCAGGTCATAAATCGACAGCGCTGTTGCATAGTCTAAGTTACCCGTCGGCTCATCAGCCAGCACCAAGTCTGGCTTGTTCACCAAAGCCCTGGCAATAGCAACACGTTGACGCTCACCACCAGATAGCTCAGAAGGACGATGTTTTAATCGATGTCCAAGCCCCACACGCTCCAAAAGATCGCTCGCCTCTTGATGTGCCTGACTCACCTTAACACCACCAATCAATAGCGGCATCGCCACATTTTCGACAGCAGTAAAGTCACTCAACAGATGATGGAATTGATACACAAAACCCAAGTGTTGGTTACGTAATTTGGCTTGTTGGTTCCCCCCCATATCAAGCAAAGACTGACCGAGAAACTCTACACTTCCTTCGCTTGCTTCATCGAGCGCACCTAACACATGCAATAGGGTCGATTTACCCGAGCCAGACGAACCAATAATCGACACCAACTCACCTTTTTCAATGTCGAAGCTCACCCCTTTTAGCACTTCCGTATCAACTGCGCCGTCGTGGTAAGTTTTACGAATATTACGACACGCGATTAATGGATTACTCATATCTAAGGGCCTCTGCGGGTTTTACTGACGATGCTCGATAAGAAGGAAATAAGGTTGCGACTAAGCTGAGCAACACTGCGCCAACCACAACAACAATAATTTGATATGGGTTAATCACCACTGGCAATTGACCACCAAAACTAAACAGGGCGACGCCCATCGCATCTAAGAGGCTATTAAGATTCGTGGCAAGTAACACGCCCAGTAGGCCACCAACGACGGCTCCCACGACGCCACTGCTCGCGCCTTGAACCATAAAGATAGCCAGCACCTGTCGGTCACTCATCCCTTGCGTTTTCAGGATAGCCACCTCAGACTGCTTCTCCATCACCACCATAATAAGCGCAGAGATAATATTGAATGCAGCGACACCAATAATGAGTCCAAGCATTAGCCCCATCATGTTCTTTTCCATGCGCACAGCTTGGAACAACTCGCCTCTTTGCTCACGCCAATCACTCCAACGCCAGTCCTCTGGAAGCGGCTGACTACTCAGCTCCGAAACAATAAACGGGTCGTCAAAGAACAGTCGCCAGCCACTGGCCTGACCTGCTTTGTAACGCATGAGCTTGCCGGCGTCGGCAATATGGGTAACCACGAGTTGGCTATCTACATCAGAGCCCGTACTATAGAGTCCAGCAACAGTAAACATACGCTGACTTGGGATCCGGCCTAATGGTGTGTACTGGCTGGCGCTCGTAACCATTAAACGAACTTTATCACCCACACGAACGTCTAGCTCACGCGCTAAGCTATGACCAAGCAAAACTTGATACTTGCCTGCGCTTAGCCTTTCTAAACTGCCACTGACTATGCGAGAGCGAATCGGGTCATCACTGTCAGGCTCAATACCGATCATCATTGCTGCAGCAAGTCCTTGGTGACTTTGTAATACCGCTTCACTTCGAACAATAGGGACAGCAGATTGACTGCTGCCGTATTGAGAGAGCAATTCAACGGGCTCTTCATCGATAGAAATTCGGCCAGAGTCGTGACTGATGACCGCCTGTGGCAAGACGCCCAAAATCCGGCCTTTAAGCTGGGCTTCAAAGCCATTCATCACCGACAACACCGTTACCAGAGATAACACACCAATCGTGATACCTGCGGTAGACATGTAAGAGACAAATCGACTGAATCGGTCGCCGGAACGGCCTCTGAGATAACGCAACCCAATAAAAATTGGCAAGGGGTGAAACATAGTGTTCGCCATAGAAAGATAACTACTAGCTAATGTAACCAGAAAACTGTCAGGGTTGTAGCCCTGGATGTCATTTTCCTTTTAAATTACCGACTTTTGCCGAATTCATCGGCCGTTTTCTTGATAACTCACGGATACACAGAGATAATTAACAGATGTTGATTTAGGGAAAAACTATGCAGCACAACGACTTCTTTACCGTAAACGGACCGCTGAAAGCAAACATTGAACCACTCGCTATTGGCTCACAGCTTCCTGAATTAACGGACTATATCGCGGAGATCCCGCCTTCATTCGTCGCGTCAAGCGAGTTCAGCCAGCTTGATCAAAAAACGGATGCCGCTCAGCATGAGCTTAACCAGCACAATCTGAAACATGTCGCAGAGCTGCTTGAACAACAAAATAGCAAGCTCAATTTGCTGCTCAACTACATGATCGCACAGCAAGACGAGCCGGAGCTCCGTTATATCACCAAAAGCTTTGGCGCCAGCCAGTTAAGCTACGTTAATAGCGACGCCTTGCAGGTTGGACAATACGCCAAACTGAAACTGTTTTTAGATCATCCGCCTTCTGGCGTCTATTGTTATGCTGAAGTTACTCAAGTAGAGCCGCAAGACGACGGTTTCCTCATCACGCTTTCCTTTGTTCGTATTTTGGAAGAGCATCAAGACCTTCTTATTAAGGCAGCCTTACATCAGCAACAAAAACTGCTTCGTCAGCGCTCATTAGATAGAGAAAACAATTAATCCATTATGAGTCATTCTCCACTACTTCCACTGAATGCCCCGCAAGGCAAAGGTGATAAAAAACATCTCGGAAATCTGATTGGTGGCGCACTTGCGCTATCTATCGGTGAACACGCGTTAGCCCATAACCAGCACACCTTACTGGTAGTGCCGGATCCGCAGTTGGCGCTGAAACTTCAAGGTGAGTTAGAGCAGTTCTACTCGGGTGATGTTGCTCTTTTCCCGGATTGGGAAACACTGCCTTATGACAATTTCTCGCCACATCAAGATATCATCTCCGATCGTATCGCCAGACTGTACGCCCTGCCGCAACAAGCCAACGGCATCACCATAGTGCCCGTGAGCACCTTGCTACAGCGCCAAAGCCCACGCGACTATCTGATGCAGCACACCTTGATGGTGAAAACGGGCGATCTGTTCTCTCTCGATAAGCTCAGAGTACAGCTAGAAAACTCAGGCTATCGTCATGTTGACCAAGTGTTTGGACCAGGTGAATACGCTAGCCGCGGATCGATTTTAGATCTCTACCCAATGGGCAGCTCTGCACCGTATCGCATCGATTTTTTCGATGATGAAATCGACACTATTCGCACCTTTGATCCTGAAAATCAGCGCTCAATTGAGGACATTTCAGAGATCCGCCTACTCCCAGCGCACGAATTTCCGACCACCAAAGAGGCCATCGAAGAGTTTCGAACTCGTTGGCGTCAGCAGTTTGATGCCAGACGAGAACCTGAATCCATCTACATGCAAGTCACGAAAGGGACTTGGCCTGCGGGTATCGAATATTGGCAACCGCTATTTTTTGATCACACGGAAACCTTATTTGATTATGTCAGTGATGACGCACAGGTCATCATGGTGGGAGAAGTAGAAACCGCCGTCGATAATTTCCTTGCCGATGTCGATAGCCGTTACGAGCAGCGTAAAGTCGACCCACTTCGACCATTGTTAGCACCCACAGAGCTATGGCTAGAAAAAGATGAGTTCTTTAGCCGCCTTAAGCAGTATCCACAGCTGCAATACCATACGGATGCGATCGAAGAGAAAGCAGGACGCAACAACGCCCCTGTTGAGGCGCTACCAGACATTACAGTGCAGCATCAGCTTAAAGAGCCGATGGCGCAGATCCGTCAATTCACCGAGCAGTTTAGCGGCAATATTGTCTTTTCGGTCGAATCTGAAGGTCGCCGAGAAGCACTACTTGAGCTACTGCATCGCATTAAGCTTCGCCCAGTTGAGCAGAGCAATCTGTCTGAAGCCCTTGCCAGTAATGAACGCTTCACTCTGATCATCGGCCAATGCGAGCATGGATTTCGCTACCAAGACAGCTTTGCACTTATCTGTGAAAGTGACATGTTGGGTGACCGTGTTATCCAACGCCGCAAGAAAGAAAAACGCTCCATAAACAGCGACACGGTAATTCGAAACCTCGCCGAGCTAAAACCAGGACAACCTGTGGTACACATCGACCACGGTATTGGCCGCTATGTCGGTTTACAGACGCTTGAAGCCGGTGGCATGACCACAGAATACGTAACGCTTGAGTATCAAAACGACGCCAAGCTCTACGTACCTGTTGCGTCACTTAACCTTATTGGTCGCTATTCTGGCGGCGCAGAAGAGTCCGCACCGCTGCACAAACTTGGTGGCGAGGCTTGGGCGAAAGCGCGCCGTAAAGCGGCAGAAAAAGTCCGTGACGTAGCCGCAGAACTGCTTGATGTCTATGCCAAACGTGAACTCAAGCCTGGCTACAAATTCAAGCTAGACCGTGACCAATACGCTACCTTTAAAGCTGGTTTCCCATTCGAAGAAACGGACGATCAAGCTCAGGCGATAAATGCGGTCATGTCGGACATGTGCCAACCAAAAGCGATGGATCGCCTAGTTTGTGGTGACGTAGGTTTTGGTAAAACAGAAGTCGCCATGCGAGCAGCCTTTGTCTCCACGGACAATGGCAAACAGGTTGCGGTTTTAGTCCCGACTACCCTACTCGCTCAGCAACACTTTGAGAACTTCCGCGATCGCTTTGCCAACCTGCCAATCCGAGTGGAAGTACTCTCGCGCTTTAAGTCGGCCAAAGAGCAAAAAGCGATTCTACAAGATGTCGCAGATGGCAAAGTCGATATCGTGGTGGGTACCCACAAGCTGCTGTCCAGTGATATTCGATTCAAAGATTTGGGTCTGCTGATCGTAGACGAAGAACACCGCTTTGGTGTTCGTCAGAAAGAGAAAGTAAAAGCGATGCGAGCGGATGTCGATATTCTGACGCTGACTGCAACCCCTATTCCAAGAACGTTGAATATGGCCATGAGTGGTATGCGAGACTTGTCTATCATCGCTACACCACCAGCCAGACGACTTGCGATTAAAACGTTTGTACGTCAAAGCGAAGATAGCGTGGTTAGGGAAGCGATTCTTCGTGAGATCATGCGTGGTGGTCAAGTCTACTTCCTACACAACCAAGTAGAAACCATCGAGAAAGTGGCCGCTGATCTTGAAAAACTGGTTCCAGAAGCCCGCGTCACGGTCGCTCACGGTCAAATGCGGGAACGCGAACTAGAGCGCGTGATGAACGACTTTTATCATCAGCGGTTCAATTTGCTAGTGTGTACCACCATTATAGAAACTGGCATCGATGTTCCAACGGCTAACACCATCATTATGGATAGAGCCGATAACTTGGGTCTTGCGCAGCTGCACCAACTTCGTGGCCGTGTGGGTCGTTCGCACCACCAAGCTTATGCATATATGCTCACTCCGCATCCTAAAGCCATGACCAAGGATGCTATCAAGCGTTTAGATGCTATCGCTTCACTCGAAGACTTGGGCGCTGGTTTCACGCTTGCCACACACGATTTAGAAATACGTGGTGCGGGTGAATTACTGGGTGATGAACAAAGTGGCCAAATTCAGTCTGTTGGCTTCTCACTGTATATGGAAATGCTTGAACAGGCAGTTGAAGCGCTTAAAGAAGGTCGAGAACCTTCGCTAGACGATCTGCTGCGTGAGCAAACCGAAGTTGAGCTGCGGATCCCTGCGCTACTCCCAGATGATTACATTCCAGACATTAACACCCGCTTGTCGATGTATAAACGCATTGCGAGTGTGGGCAATGAAGATCAACTTAACGAACTTAAGGTCGAGCTTATCGACCGCTTTGGTCTACTTCCTGATGCAGCGAAACACCTACTGGAAGTAGCCAAAATGAAGCTTCGTGGCGGGTCGCTGAAAGTGAAGAAAGTAGAAGCGCATGAGAAAGGCGGCTATATTGAGTTTTATCCAGACGCTGACATTAACCCAGCCTTCTTAGTTAAACTACTGCAAGCTCAACCGACCAAGTTTGCGATGGAAGGGCCAACCAAGTTTAAGTTTATGGAGTCATTGACCGATCGCCGTAAGCGCTTGAACTATTTAAACAGCATGCTTGATGAGTTTGAAGCCAATCGACTACCGGCCTAAACGACACAAGTAGAGCCTTGCCGAAACATAAAGCTGATGAATGGCACAAATTGTTTCGGCAACACTTTGTATTAATTGATATACTGGATCCCACTCACCGACAGTGGCCATCAATGGAGAAACAATGAAAAAACTGATCCCACTGCTACTCCTATTGGTCTCTATGCCAAGCTTGGCACAGAGACAATTTGACATAGAAGTGATCGTTTTTAAGCGCGCCATCAATCCTGAAAAAGTGAATGAGTCATGGCCAAACGATGTGGCAGACATTGACTTTAGTCGCGCCGGCTCTCTTAACGATGCGAGTTATCGCGCGTCAAAAAATGTCACCGTGTTGCCGACAGCCTCTTTTCAGTTAAATGAAGAAGCCAATAAGCTTAAGAATCATGCGGGTTACACTGTATTGCTTCATAAAGCCTGGCGCCAAGGCGACAATGGTAAAGGCTCTGCACCTATCTTCCATCTTCGAGCAGGTAAAGACTACTCCACTGAGTTTTACTCTGACGGCTCTGAAAAAGGCAGTCTAAGCAACACATCATCACCCGTTGAAGGCGTAACTGAGCAAGCCATCGATAAACCACTGTATGAGCTTGATGGAAAACTGCAGATTTATGTTCAGCACTACCTCTATGCAGAGGCGCAACTTGACCTTAAATCACCAAGTACCAAACAAGTAGTTGTTGAAGCACCATTAAGCGAAGCTCCAATAGAAATTACAAACACAGAAACAACCACCGATGCCGCGCAGCCAGACAGTAATGTTATCGCTGGTAATCTCGAAGCCATTGAGCCACAACGTGAAACATTGACCTTCTTGAAAGACTATCGCCTGGATCAGAAACGTCGTATGCGCAGTAGTGAAACTCACTATCTCGATCACCCATTAATGGGAATGATCATTCAAGTACGACGTGTTCAAAACTAGTCGATACACAGTCTTCTAGATACACCCTCTTCTAAAGACTCGCATTGCGAGTCTTTTTTTATTTCATTTCCCCAACTCTCAAAAAGCCAATAGAGCTGTGAACTCACTCGCATAAACGTTTATACTTTGGCTATGAACGTCAATTACACCATATACACCAAGCGCTTATGCTTACGTCTGCTAACACCAGACCATGTACCGCAGTTTGCAAACGCGATCCAAACCTCACCGTCACTTCATCAGTGGATTGATTGGTGCCACTCCAATTACACCGAAGAAGAAGCATTGGAGTTTATTAGTGCCACGCGGCTCAATTGGGTAAAAGCATCGGCATTTGGCTTTGCACTGTTTAGTCGCGATAGTGACGAGTTTCTCGGTATGGCCGCATTCAATGAGTTTTATCATACCTTCAACATGGGAAGCCTAGGCTACTGGCTTAAGGATTCGGCGCAGCACCAAGGCTACGCCCTGGAGGCGATGGATGCGATTATTGAATTTGCCTTTGCTCACCTACTCCTAACGCGCTTAGAGATTGTCTGTGACCCGGACAACTCGCCTAGTCACCATCTTGCAGAGCGTTTGGGGGCAACCTTCGAATGTGTCGCGCAGAATCGCTACATCTTTAACGGCAAGCCGAAAGCAGGAATGGTCTACTCGATTACACCAAACACGCGCAGGGTATAGAGCCAACTTCAATTAGCATCTTATCTAACGGGTCAGATTCGAAACAAAAAAAAAGGAAGCTTACGCTTCCTTTTTTCGTTCATTTTGGATTGAGCTGATTAGCCGTGGTTGCGAATCCACTCATCCATGTCTGTTTTCAGGTTGTCAGACTTGGTACCGAAGATAGCTTGAACACCACCAGATACTACAACTACACCTGCAGCACCAAGTTGCTTAAGCTTGTCTTGGTCAACGATTTCAGTGTCTGCTACAGCAACACGTAGACGTGTGATACATGCATCTAGACCTGTGATGTTCGCTTTACCGCCGAACGCTGCAACTAGTTCACCAGCCATTTCGTTACCAGAAACCGCTACACCAGCTTCTTCAGTTTCGTCTTCACGGCCTGGAGTCTTAAGGTCCATTGCAGTGATTACTGTGCGGAATACGAAGTAGTAGATTGCTGCGTATACTAGACCAACACCAATCATTAGACCAAGTTTCTGAGAGTTACCAGACAGAACTAGGAAGTCAATTAGACCGTGTGAGAATGAAGTACCGTGTACAAAACCTAGAGTGTTTGCAACAACGTATGCAGAACCAGCTAGTAGAGCGTGGATTCCGTATAGTAATGGAGCTACGAATAGGAACGAGAATTCGATTGGCTCAGTGATACCTGTTAGGAACGATGTTAGAGCAGCAGAAGCCATGATACCCATAACTTTAGCGCGGTTCTCAGGCTTAGCACAGTGTGCAATAGCGATTGCAGCAGCTGGTAGACCGAACATCTTGAACATGTAACCACCCGCTAGCTGACCGAAGCCATTACCAGCAGCACGAGACGCTTCGTCTGCAACTAGGTAACAAGTTAGTACGCCGTTTTGAGTTTCGCCTGCAGCGTTAACACAAGTACCTGCTTCGAAGAAGAACGGTACGTTCCAAACGTGGTGTAGACCGAATGGGATTAGAGAACGCTCAACAACACCGTAGATACCGAATGCTAGTTGTGGGTTTTGCTCTGCAGCCCAGTGAGAGAATGCACCGATAGCAGCACCGATTGGTGGCCATACGATAGATAGGACGATACCTAGTGCAATCGCAGTGAAACCAGTGATGATTGGCACAGCACGCTTACCAGCGAAGAAGCCAAGGTACTCTGGAAGTTGGATTTTGAAGAAACGGTTGAATGCCCAAGCAGCCACACCACCGACAAGGATACCACCTAGTACACCTGTATCGATTTTCTCAACGCCCATAACACCAGCCATAACGCTTAGCGTTGCAGTCATGATGCCGTAACCAACGATAGCAGCTAGACCTGCAACACCGTCGTTGTTAGTAAAGCCAAGTGCTACACCTACAGCGAATAGCAATGCCATTTGGCCGAATACTGAGCCACCAGCTTGTTCCATAAGGTTAGAAACTACTTCTGGAATGAAGCCAAGGTTGGCAGCACCTACCCCAAGAAGAATACCTGCAACTGGTAGTACCGATACTGGCAGCATCAGAGACTTACCAACTTTTTGCAGGTTAGCAAAAAGGTTCTTAAACATGTTTATGCTCCTGATAAAGTTATTAGTATTTATGGGCTCTAACGGCACACCCCCGTAGCCTAAATGTTAGCACCCATAGAAAATGTAACCACGATTCGAATTATATTTTCTGCCTCTAAATATATCTTGATGGCACTCAAGGTTTCTACACACTTACGAAATTTAGTTTCAAAACTACGCATGGATCACGTTTCGAATCACCTTGTGTAATGGTTTTCAGTCACCTTAACTTATTGAAATGCGGAGGAATTATAATTATATCAATTAATTTCACTGAGTGAATAAAATAGGCCTCTAAGTTATTTTACGTAACATAATTACAGTTTGTGCAGAATCACCTCTTTTTTCTCAACAGAAATCGTTAACATTAAATTTATTTGAACTTTTCAATTTTTTTCGACAAAAAAGGCGCAAATTGCGCCCTTAGTAACCACATGTGTCAAAGTTGTTATTTCCTAGCTCAAAAAAAGATCACGGTAATTTTTGCTGGTTTTTTCAGCGACCTCAGACAATGACACCCCTTTGAGCTGCGCGATATAGGCTGCAACTTCGACAACATACGCTGGTTGGTTCTCTTTTCCGCGGTGCGGAATAGGCGCAAGATACGGAGAGTCCGTCTCAATAAGCAGGCGTTCTAACGGTAATTGTTTCACGACTTCTTTGAGTTCTTTTGCTTGTCTGAAGGTAACAATACCTGAAATCGAGATATAAAAGCCCAGCTCCATAGCCGCTTTCGCGAAAGGCAAGTCCTCAGTAAAGCAATGGATCACGCCACCACAACGCTCTGCATGACCATTTTTTAGTATATCAAGAGTGTCTTGACGTGCGTTGCGAGTATGAATGATGAGCGGTTTATTCACGTCAACCGCAACGTCAACTTGCTGCTCAAAGCGACGTTTCTGAAGCTCTGCTGTGTCTGGTTGGTAGTGATAGTCCAGCCCAGTTTCACCAACAGCCACAACACGTTCGTGAGCCACATAACGTTTAAATTGTTCTAGCGAAAAATTACTTTCTACGTCCAGAGGATGAACGCCACAAGATGCCATAATTTGCGGGTATGGCTTGATAAGCTCCATCATCGCTGGAAAAGAATCTAACGTAACACCTACGGATAAGAGCTGTTCGACGTTCGCTGCTTTGGCTTTATTCAGTACGTCTTGAATACCATCGTGTAGCTCGTCGTAGTTGAGCTTATCAAGATGACAATGTGAATCTACAAACATAATAATTTACTTAATTAACTATGAAAAATTTGAGGAATACGGAGCTGGTATGGAGTTAGACAATCGGTTTGGCCTAACCCATAGGGTAGACCAAGACCGTGTTTAAGGTTAGAACGAGACGAAAATTAAGCAACTAAAAACGGTATAACCAGTTCGTCATCAAGAGTTCAGTATTGAGGCCACTAGAGATCGACAGCTGCTGCTTTAGCTCAGCGAGAGCCTCCGCCTGTTGAAACAAGGTTTGATAGTCGAAATGTGCCGCTAACCGCTTCGCCTCTGATATTGTCGTGTCATCGGTTACACCAAGCGCCTGTTTTTGCGCACTCACCAACACGAGCCAAAGCCAAGAAAGCTGAACGTCGACAGCCACATCGCTCTTTACTAAGCTCGTCATCAATGACGACACGTCCGTTTGACCACTAATCACGACTTGGATAAAGGAGTCAAGCAGACCATTAAAGACGTTCTCATGACCTTGCTCTATAAAAGCCTTCATCACTAAAGGCTCGCTCTGACAGAGGTAGGCAACCTGAGGTGATACGTCTTTATTAAGTTGCTGACTCACCCACTCACAAGCAGCTTGCTGTGTCGGAGCAGCAATTGGCCAAGCCTCACAACGACTTCTTATCGTCGGCAGCAAACGT
The DNA here is from genome assembly GCF_052879755.1 of Vibrio sp. DNB22_10_4. Lineage (NCBI taxonomy): Bacteria > Pseudomonadati > Pseudomonadota > Gammaproteobacteria > Vibrionales > Vibrionaceae > Vibrio > Vibrio sp. DNB22_10_4. Next base: position 184,130 of record NZ_JBNNXW010000004.1, read on the forward strand.
TGTGCGTTGTCCGTTGACAGAATAAACACACAGGAGCTTGATGGCTCTTCGAGCGTTTTTAACAAAGCATTAGCTGCAGAGGCATTCATACGCTCTGCTTGTGGAATCACAATCACTCGGTAGCCCCCAAATTGGGAGGACTCTAGTGCCCACTTATTAGCTTGGCGAATTTGTTCAACAGAAAGCGTCTTTTTATCCTTCTCAGGCAGCACCATATGCACGTCAGGATGTGATTCTGAACGGATTAAGCTACAGGCATGACAAAATCCACACGGCTCAGACGCATCATTCTCGCACATCAGCCCACTAACATAGCGATCAATCAATGCTTGAGGTGCAAGACCCGGTTTAGCCTGCAATAGCATCGCCCCCGGGATGTGAGCTCGTTCTAAGTTGGACTTAAGTTGCTGCCAAGTGGTCGTGTGCCAAGGATACGCGTACATAACCTTCCCTATTGCTGTGCTAACCAAGCTTTAACCGCTTGGCGAATATCCGTTTGAACCGAATCGATATCTTGGCTGGCATCAATAGTCACAATGCTCGAATCCTCACTCGCTAAATTCAAGTATCGTTCGCGAGTGCGCTCAAAAAAGCTAATGTCCATTTTTTCAATGCGATCCAATTCACCACGGCCACGAGCACGCTCAAGACCGAGACGTGGCTCAATGTCTAAATACAAAGTAAAGTCTGGCTTAAAGCTACCAAGCGCGATCTGCTTTAACGACGACATAGTATCGGCATCAATTTGACGACCGCCGCCCTGATACGCCTGCGATGAAAGATCATGACGATCCCCTATCACCCAAGCGCCCTTTTGCAGCGCTGGCTTAATCACGGTTTCTACAAGCTGAATACGAGCGGCATACATCAATAGAAGCTCTGAGCGATCTTGCAGCGCTTCACCTGGCTGTTCTTCTTTAACCAAGGCACGCATTTTCTCTGCCAACAAAGTACCGCCAGGCTCACGCGTGTTCTCTACGTGTTCAATACCGGCAGCGTCGAGTTCTTCACGAAGAACATTAATCGCAGAGCTTTTACCTGCGCCTTCCAGGCCCTCAATAACTATGAATTTGCCTTGAGGAATGAATTTACCTTGGTTCATTTTCGACTTCTTAACTGTTTTAAATACTGTTGGACCGCACGATTGTGGTCGCGTAAGTTCTTAGAAAACACATGGCCGCCAGTGCCACTAGCAACAAAATAGAGATAGTTGCTGTCTTCTGGATTCACTGCCGCCATGATAGATGCTTTGCCTGGCATTGCAATCGGCGTTGGTGGCAGCCCATTGATAACATAGGTATTGTAAGGCGTGCGCTCACGAAGATCTTTCTTACGAATATTACCATCATATCTATCGCCCATGCCGTAAATTACAGTTGGGTCAGTTTGAAGGCGCATACCTTTGTTCAAACGGTTCACAAACACTGATGCGACACGTTCACGTTCAGACGGAACAGAGGTCTCTTTTTCAATGATTGAGGCTAAAATTAAGGCTTCGTACTGATTATTTAACGGCAGTTTCTCTTGTTTCTGCTCCCAGCTCGCGTTGAGTATTTTTTCTAGCTTACTGTTAGCACGTTTTAAGATATCTAGATCGCTATCACCAACCGAATAATGATAGGTTTCTGCAAGGAACAAGCCTTCAAGCTTTTCATGTTCAATACCCAGAGCCTTGGCAATTTCAGCCTCTGTCATTTCCTCTGTCGCATGCTTTAAATGCTCAGCAGTTGTAAATTGCTGGCGCCATTCTTTAAACGTTGAGCCCTCGATAAAGGTAATAGCGAGTTGATACTCTTGACCATGGATGATTTCGCTTATCGCCTGTTCGAAACTCATGCCCGGTCTAAGCTCAAATGTTCCAACTTTAATCTTGGTAAGCTCAGGGTGAAAACGACGGATCAATGGCTCAAAATCTGTTGGTTTTATCCATTGGTTGGTGACGAATTTACCTATTATCGTATTGAGACTATTCCCACGCTGAACAGTCACCAACTCAGGCTGTTCTATATTGAGCGGTTGAGTGATAAATGTTTCAACACTGTTCTTCACATATACAAAGCCGCCAGCGGCTATCGCACATAGCACGATGACGAGTAATACAAACTTCTTTAGCACAGACTTAACTTCTCCTGGATCTGTTTTGTTAGTGAGCCTTTGACAAACTCAACTTCCCTAATTTTTATGACGGGCGCAACCCCTAAAATACAATTGGTAACGAAAACCTCATCGGCATCTAGAACCGTCTCGAGACGAAACTGACCCACGGTCACTGAGTAGCCAAGTGAGCTCATCGCTTCAAGCACTTGTTCACGCATAACGCCGGAAACACCCGCAAGCGAAAGATCAGCAGTAAACAGTTGCTGAGACTTAACCCAAAACAGATTCGCCATTGTGGTTTCTATGACATTGGCCTCCAAATCGAGGACGATGCCATCTAGATAGCCCGCATCTTCTACATTGGATTTCGCTAGAATTTGTTCGAGTCGGTTATTGTGTTTCAAACCGGCCAATAATGGACTGTGCCCCAACACAACGTCTGAAACCGTCATTTCGATGCCATTTTGTCGAAGTTCGTTATATTTTTCCGGATATTCAAAGCAGCTTACCGTTACGAAAGGGCCATGGTTGACCTTGGCACTGTAGCCTCGACCGCCTTCTCCTCGACTTACGTGTAGCTTGATGCCTGCTTGGGCATCGGGCAGAGCTAGGCTTTCAATATCGTCACGCAAAGCGTGCCAATCCACGGGTTCAATACGCAATGCTTCGAGCGCCTGTTCCATACGCTTCACGTGCTGCGCCCACAGTTGAAGTTTGCCATCTCGCGTCAAGATCGTTGTAAAGCAGCCGTCACCGTATTGAAAACTTCTGTCACTTACCGAAATCCTTTCGATAGGCTGACCATCACGCCAATGCATACTGTTCCCTTAAAATAACAAAACGGCTCAATGCTAAGCATCAAGCCGTTTAAATACAAGTCTCTTATCTCAACGAGTAGATATTACATCTTTTTGAAGATTAGTGAGCCGTTTGTCCCGCCAAAACCGAACGAGTTACACAATGCGTATTCCATTTCCACTTTACGTGCTGTATGTGGTACTAGATCCACATCGCACTCTGGGTCTGGATTATCGAGGTTAATCGTTGGTGGCACGATTTGGTCAACCAAAGACATGATTGTGATAATTGCTTCAGCTGAGCCTGCAGCACCAAGAAGGTGACCTGTCATCGATTTTGTAGACGATACCAATACTTTCTTCGAGCCTTCTTCACCAAGTGCACGTTTAATGCCTTTGATTTCAGCTACGTCACCCGCAGGTGTTGACGTACCGTGTGCGTTTACATAACCGATTTGCGCGCCAGTAAGGCCTGCATCACGAAGTGCCGCTTCCATTGCTAGTGCGCCACCAGAACCATCTTCGCTTGGAGATGTCATGTGATAAGCGTCACCGCTCATACCGAAACCAACAAGCTCAGCATAGATCTTAGCACCGCGCGCTTTAGCGTGTTCGTACTCTTCAAGTACGATCACTCCGGCACCATCACCAAGTACAAAGCCGTCACGATCCACATCCCAAGGACGAGATGCTTTCTGAGGTTCGTCATTACGAGTTGACAGAGCTTTCGCAGCACCAAAACCTGCCATACCAAGTGGTGTAGACGCTTTCTCAGAACCGCCTGCAACCATAGCTTCAGCGTCACCGTATGCGATCATACGAGCCGCATGACCAATGTTGTGTAAGCCAGTAGTACAAGCTGTTGAGATGGCAATGTTAGGACCACGTAACCCAGCGAGAATAGAAAGTTGACCAGCAACCATGTTTACAATAGTCGAAGGGACAAAGAAAGGACTTACGCGACGAGGGCCTTTCGATACCAACGCTTGATGACCCGCTTCGATGAGATCAAGACCGCCAATACCAGAACCGATCGCAACACCGATACGGTGTTGGTTATCTGGCGTGACGTCTAGACCAGAATCTTTAAGAGCGTGCATACCTGCCACAATGCCGTATTGGATAAACAAATCCATTTTCTTGGCATCTTTTTTAGACACGTACTCACTGCCGTCAAAGTCTTTAACTAAGCCTGCGAAACGAGTTGAGAAATCGGTTGTATCGAAATGTTCAATATTTACGATACCACTCTTGCCCTCAAGAAGGGCTTTCCATGAAGATTCTACGGTGTTGCCTACCGGTGACAACATACCCATGCCAGTGACAACAACACGACGCTTGGACACGATTTTTTCTCCGGGATATTTGTGATTCTATTTGAAAGGATAGAAGACGTTTAAAAAAAACACAGGCGGCCATGGTGGCCGCCTAGAAAGAGATATTACTGAGCGCTGTTTACGTAGTCGATAGCAGCTTGAACAGTAGTGATCTTCTCAGCTTCTTCATCAGGAATCTCAGTGTCGAATTCCTCTTCTAGAGCCATTACTAGCTCAACTGTGTCTAGAGAGTCAGCACCTAGATCGTCAACGAAAGAAGCTTCGTTTTTAACTTCTGCTTCGTCTACACCTAGCTGTTCAACAATGATTTTCTTTACGCGTTCTTCGATGTTGCTCATTTTAATTTTCCTTTACAGATTTCGCTCTATGCGATGTTTCCGTAGTTTATTCGAACTGTTGAAAGTTGCAAGGGGGTCCTTGCTGGTCAAACCACAATTTTAGCGAATTTAACCGAAATTCAGCACATTTTTGACTTAAATCATGCACAAATGTTGCACAGATCAAACCATGTACATGCCACCATTTACGTGAAGAGTCTCACCTGTGATGTATGCCGCTTCTGGCGATGCAAGAAATGCAACAGCCGAAGCGATTTCACGAGGGTCACCTAAACGGCCAGCAGGCACGTTCGCTAGTGTAGCAGCTCGTTGCTCATCATTCAGTGCTTTTGTCATGTCTGTTTCAATAAAACCAGGAGCCACTGTGTTGACTGTTACACCACGTGAAGCTACTTCACGTGCCATAGACTTGGTAAAGCCGATAACGCCTGCTTTTGCTGCTGCGTAGTTTGTTTGACCTGCGTTACCCATAGTGCCCACAACAGAGCCTACGTTGATAATACGGCCTTGACGTTTCTTCATCATGCCACGCAGTACCGCTTTAGATAGGCGGAAGATAGACGTAAGGTTCGTGTCCATGATATCCGTCCACTCATCGTCCTTCATACGCATTAGAAGGTTGTCACGAGTGATGCCTGCATTGTTTACCAGAATGTCGATAGCACCGAATTCTTCGTTAATTTGCTTTAGAACAGCTTCGATTGAGTCGGTATCTGTCACGTTAAGAGCTAGACCCTTACCGTTATCACCTAGATATTCACTGATTGCTGCTGCGCCGTTCTCTGACGTAGCTGTACCAATTACCTTTGCACCGCGCTCTACAAGTAGCTCAGCGATTGAGCGACCAATACCACGGCTTGCACCTGTTACTAGGGCAATTTTGCCTTCAAGGTTCATCATTATTGGATTCCTTTTATTTTGCAGCTTCAAGTGACGCAGCGTCGTTTACTGCTGCAGCACTTAATGTCTTAACGATACGCTTAGTTAGACCCGTTAGAACCTTACCTGGGCCAAATTCTAGCAGTTTCTCTACACCTTGCTCGCTCATCTTCTCTACACCTTCAGTCCAGCGAACTGGGCTGTGTAGCTGACGCACAAGTGCGTCTTTAATTTTTGCAGGATCAGTCTCTGCTGCCACATCAACGTTATTGATTACTGGAACAAATGGTGCGTTGAATTCAATCGCCTCTAGAGCAACGGCTAGCTTCTCTGCTGCTGGCTTCATCAGCGCACAGTGAGAAGGTACCGACACAGGAAGAGGAAGTGCACGTTTCGCACCCGCTTCTTTACACAATACACCAGCACGCTCAACTGCCGCTTTGTTACCGGCAATCACGACTTGACCAGGTGAATTGAAGTTTACTGGAGAAACCACTTCACCTTGCGCTGCTTCTTCACACGCTTTAGCAATAGATTCATCATCTAGACCGATGATCGCGTACATAGCGCCAACACCAGCTGGTACGGCTTCTTGCATTAGCTGACCGCGCAGCTGAACAAGCTTAATGGCTTCTTTGAAGTCAATCACACCTGCACAAACTAGTGCAGAGTATTCACCTAAGCTGTGGCCTGCGACGAGCACTGGCTGAGCAAGGCCTTGCTCTTGCCATACACGCCAGATAGCGACAGAGGAAGCTAGCAAAGCTGGCTGTGTACGATGTGTCTGATTAAGATCTTCAGCAGGTCCATTTTGAACCAATGCCCAAAGGTCGTAACCTAGTGCATCTGATGCTTCTGCAAATGTCGCTTTCACGATCTCATGTTGCTCGCCAAGCTCTGCAAGCATGCCAACTGTTTGTGAACCCTGACCTGGGAACACGATTGCAAAATTACTCATCGTTATTTCCTTAAACAACGCAATCTATGACTTTTATACCGTTTGGTTTGGGCAGAGTTAGAAGCGAACGAGCGCCGAACCCCAAGTAAACCCACCACCAAACGCTTCTAATAACAGGTTTTGTCCACGCTTAATTCGGCCATCACGCACTGCTTCATCGAGTGCAGTCGGTACCGTAGCGGCTGACGTATTACCGTGACGATCAAGTGTCAATACGACTTGATCCATCGACATACCAAGTTTCTTCGCTGTCGCGGCAATAATGCGATAGTTCGCTTGATGAGGCACTAGCCAATCGAGATCTTCTTTACTCATCCCATTGGCTGCTAGTGTGTCTTTCACCAATTTAGATAGCTGGGTTACCGCTACCTTAAAGACTTCGTTGCCTGACATGTTGAGCCATTTATCTAGCTCACCACCACGAACTGGCATTTCAAGGCTAAGCAAATCGCCAAAACGGCCATCTGCATAAAGATGTGTCGAGATAATTCCTGGTTCTTCGCTTGCACCAAGAACCACGGCGCCTGCAGCATCGCCAAACAAAATAATAGTAGAGCGATCAATCTCTTCAACAGTTTTTGATAGACAATCTGAACCGATCACCAATACGTTTTTACACATACCTGAGCGGATATGCTGATCGGCAACTGATAACGCATAAACAAAACCAGTACATGCTGCCGCCATATCGAATGCAGGACAACCTTGAATACCAAGTTTTGCTTGAACTTGACATGCAGACGACGGAAACGCGTGGCTGCTACTTGTCGTTGCAACAATGATCAGATCGATATCGTTTTTATCGATACCTGCCATTTCAATCGCTTTTAGCGACGCTTCATAGCCCATATCCGCGACGGTTTCGTCTTCGGCGGCAATGCGACGCTCTTTAATGCCTGTGCGAGTGACAATCCATTCATCTGTCGTGTCTACCATTTTCTCTAGATCGGCATTGGTGCGGATCTGAGATGGCAGGTAGCTGCCCGTACCTAAAATTTTGCTATACATGAAGACTAATACTGCCTCTCGAGTAACACTGCTTCTAGACGATCGCTTATTTGGTTTGGCACTTGGCGCTTAACCTCGTGAACCGCTTCGCCTATTGCATTAACAAGCGCCGAAATATCAGCGCTTCCGTGGCTTTTTATGACAATGCCGCGCAATCCTAACAAACTTGCTCCGTTATACTGGTCGGGGTTCAGTGCTTTTACTTCACTTAACATGTCAGAAAACAGTAATCTGGCTAACCATCCTTTGATGGTTGACGTAGCCAACTTCGCTTTAAGTTTGTCCAAAACAAACTGCGCAGTTCCTTCGCACGCTTTCAATGTGGTATTACCAACAAATCCATCGCAAACGATAACATCAGCACAGTCACTCAATAACTCATTACCCTCAACGAATCCAATATAGTTAATGGATGGGCATTGTGTCAGCATTTCTGAGCAACGTTTGACCAAATCATTACCCTTAATTTCTTCGGCACCAATATTGAGAATGGCAACGCGAGGGCTGCGTCCCAAATGTTGCTGTGCAAGTGCACTACCCATGACAGCGAACTGAAATAGAGAGTCTGCATCAACCGACGCGTTTGCGCCCAAGTCGAGCATCCAGGTTTTTGCACCGGATTGGGTTGGCAGTGCCGTAACTAAAGCGGGTCTATCAATGCCTGGGAGAAGTTTGAGACGATATCGTGACAACGCCATCAATGCGCCAGTATTTCCGCCACTAACACATGCGTCAGCGTGCTCAGATTCAACTAAATCCAAGGCAATACGCATCGACGTATCGTGACTGTTTCTTAAGGCGAAGGAAGGCTTTTCGGAATTCGAAATGACTCGGTCACTATGCATCACCTCAAGGCGAGGGCTGCGTTGGTAACCTAAATGTTTGAGTTGCGTGTTTATTGACGGCGTGTCGCCAACAAGCACCACTTTTAGCTCTGGGAAATGCGACAGTGCCTGCACGGCGGCAGGCACTGTTACGGAAGGACCGAAGTCCCCGCCCATTGCATCAAGTGCAACGGTTATATTATGCAAAGGTCAACCTTACTTGTTGATAACCTTTTTGCCACGGTAGTAACCGTCAGCAGTCACATTGTGACGTAGGTGAGTTTCACCTGAAGTTGCGTCTACAGATAGTGCAGCTGAAGTTAGCGCATCATGTGAACGACGCATGCCACGCATAGAACGTGACTTCTTGCTTTTTTGTACGGCCATGGACCCTACTCCTATGTTAGTAATTTAAACGTCAGTAACTTTAGTTACTCACGCTTTAAGCTCTTTAAAACATCAAATGGATTTGGCTTTTCTTCTGGAATCTCTTCCGGAATATCTCCAAACACCATGTTGTTTGAGTCAACGCTACAGTCTGCTATATCGTGCATTGCGACTTGAGGCAGGTTTAAGATGAACTCGTCTTCAACTAGTTGTATGAGATCAACCTCACCGTACTCATTAAGATCTACCAAATCATAATCTTCCGGAGCTTCCTCTTCACTCTTCTCACTATAATAAGGAGTATAAGTGAATTGGACTTCACACAAGTGTGTGAAAATCTCATTACAACGCTGACATTCCAAATCAACTTCGATGTTAGCTTTACCAGAGATAACAACAAGTCGCTGTTCATCATGCCCAAAGGACAATGTCACTTCAGCATCGCGTTTTACGCTACTAACTGACTCGTGCAAACGCTTAAAAAGGCTGACTTGGATGATGCCATCGTAGTCGAGTCTTTTTTGTGCCGTCTTACCCGGGTCAACACTTCGCGGTATTTTTACCTTTTGCATAGGGCGCGAATATTATCTTCCAAAACGGATTTAGTCAAAGAAAAAGGCGAAAAAGTTGTACTTTTTTTGCCTACAGATTAAGAATCTATCAATATGTCTAGAAACTGCAATTATAATAGAAAAACTGAACCGAAAATGAAATCCATAAGACTCATTTTAGCCTCAACTTCTCCTTATCGTGCCGAGCTATTGGCGAAGTTAGGTCTACCCTTTGAGGCCATCGCCCCACAAGTTGATGAAACCGTCCATTCTGATGAGTCAGCTACGCAGCTGGTTCAACGACTAGCAGAACAAAAAGCACGTGCACTGCAAAATGAGCCCGACGCGCTTGTTATTGGCAGTGACCAAGTTTGTGTTATCAACGGCCAAATTATTGGTAAGCCTCTTGATCGCGAAACAGCTATTGCTCAGCTTAGCCAGCAGAGTGGCAAAACCATTCGATTCTATACAGGCCTCGCTGTCGTCAACACCAACACAAAGGAGTGTGACGTCACCGTCGATACCTTCGATGTTACCTTTAGAACGCTAAACCAAGCGCAGATTGAGCGCTACGTTGATCTCGAGCAGCCCTATTACTGTGCCGGCAGTTTCAAAAGTGAAGGACTTGGCATTAGCCTATTTAGTGCATTGGAAGGAAAAGATCCAAACACATTAGTGGGTCTGCCTTTAATCGATCTAGTAACTATGCTCGATAAACACGGGCTCTCACCTTTAGGCTAGTTTCAGCGCTATTCTTTCTAAGAGATCAAAAAAGCGAAGCCAACTCGGCTTCGCTCATCAATAGAACAAACTAACCTCAAGACATCGTCTTAAGCTTGTCCAATGCTTTTTGAAGCTTAGGCTCCATTTCGGCGTGGATTTCCATTCGCTCTTCTTTACCCGGGTGGGTGAAAATAATGTTTGCAGCATGTAGGAATAAACGATCCAATCCTGCTTTGGCCGTGTAAGCATCAAAGCGGCGATCACCGTAACGGTCGTCCCACGCAATAGGATGACCGGTATATTGAGTGTGCACTCGTATCTGGTGAGTACGCCCGGTAATCGGACTTGCCTGAATTAACGTCGCTTGCTCAAAAGACGTCAGCACTTTGAAACGTGTTTCTGATGGCTTGCCGTTAGGGTTCACTCTGACAATACTGTTCACTTCGTTTTTAAGAAGTGGTGCTTTGACGACCTTGCAGCTCGGCTTCCACTTGCCCATTACCAAAGCATAATAATATTTCTGAACGGTTTTCTCTCGGAACTGAGCTTGCAAGTGGCGCAGCGCTGAGCGCTTTTTCGCTACCAACAAAATACCGGACGTATCACGGTCGATGCGGTGCACAAGCTCAAGAAAGCGCGCTTGTGGTCTCAAAGCGCGTAACGCTTCAATAGCACCAAACTTAAGGCCGCTGCCACCGTGTACGGCCAGACCCGAAGGTTTATTAAGGATGAGCATGTGGTCATCTTCATAGATGATCTTCGATTCCAGCTCAGCGACACGATTTAGGTTGGTATTGAGCGGCGCTTCTTGCTCTTTTTCTTCCAGAGTTACCGGCGGAATGCGCACCAAGTCACCCGCTTGCAGCTTGTATTCGGCCTTAACGCGCTTTTTGTTGACTCGCACTTCGCCCTTGCGCACGATTCGATACACAACACTTTTTGGGATGTTTTTAAGTTGGTTACGCAAAAAGTTATCGATGCGTTGACCAGCCATATCGTCATCGATGTCGACGAATTGGACTTTTGTTCTAATTTCACTCATTTCGCTATTATAACACTCAAAGTATCAAGAAAAGAACGCTTTCTATTTTCCGTATCCAATTCGGAAACTTGTGAACTGTGCCAAAACAGGTCAAGTGGTACTGGCTGGACAAGTTGTGGATAAATTTTAACCACGATTGGAGCCATTTTCACAACCCTCTAATTTTGACGATTAAAATCAGTACATTAACCGTACAGACCGCGCAAAAGCTTGGTTTTTTTCTGTGGTTTACAATAAAGCTGATTGCTGATAATTCGTTGCGCTGCTATAGTTCACAGCTGCACAGGGTAATTAGAATCGATTTACCATTTATCGCTATTATCCTTGAGCAATTATATCTTGAGTAGATCGCTTAGTATTGAAACGCAGCAACTGGCATAAGACGTTGAAAGCTAAGTCTTCCTTGTCACCTACTCACGTACTCGTGTTTGAGTAATACCGCTAGATACGCGGATCACACAGCCTCAGCCTTGTGTGATGACTGTAGTGCCCACGAGCATCCCTTCCAGCCGGGAGGTTGCATTAAATAAAGCCATGGGATCAGGCACCGCGAGTTACGAAACCTGTGACAAGAGCAATGATGAAAACAAAGAAAATACAACGAGAATTTCTGTAATGAAAAGAATGTTAATTAACGCAACTCAAAAAGAAGAGTTGCGTGTTGCTTTGGTTGACGGCCAAAAGCTTTTCGATCTTGATATCGAAAGTCCTGGTCATGAGTCAAAAAAAGCAAATATCTACAAAGGACGTATCACTCGAGTTGAGCCTAGCCTAGAGGCCGCTTTCGTTGACTACGGTGCCGAACGCCACGGTTTCCTCCCTCTTAAAGAAATTGCAAAAGAATACTTCCCAGAAGGTTATACCTATCAAGGTCGCCCAAGCATCAAAGATGTATTGAGCGAAGGCCAAGAAGTGATCGTGCAAGTTGAAAAAGAAGAGCGTGGCAGCAAAGGCGCTGCTCTGACAACGTACATCTCTCTAGCAGGTAGCTACTTAGTTCTAATGCCAAACAACCCTCGCGCCGGCGGTATTTCTCGTCGCATCGAAGGTGAAGAGCGTACTGAACTAAAAGCTGCACTGAGTACTCTTGAACTGCCACAAGGTATGGGTCTTATTGTCCGTACTGCAGGCGTTGGTAAGAGTGCAGAGGAACTTGAGTGGGACTTACGTTTCCTACTGAACAACTGGGAAAACATCAAAGGTGCTGCAGACCAAAACCCTGCACCATTTTTGATCCACCAAGAAAGTAACGTGATTGTGCGCGCTCTGCGTGACTATCTACGTCGCGATATCGGTGAAATCCTTATTGATAGCAACACTATCTATGAGCGTGCTCGCCAGCATATCCAATTGGTACGCCCAGACTTCGTTAATCGTGTTAAAAAGTACGACAGCGAAATACCATTGTTCAGCCACTACCAAATTGAAAGCCAAATTGAATCTGCATTCCAACGCGAAGTGCGCCTACCTTCAGGTGGTTCAATTGTTATCGACCCAACAGAGGCACTTACCTCTATCGATATCAACTCAGCGCGCGCAACCAAAGGCAGCGATATCGAAGAGACGGCACTGAATACCAACCTAGAAGCAGCAGATGAAATTGCACGTCAATTGCGTCTTCGTGACCTAGGCGGTCTAGTGGTTATCGACTTCATTGATATGACGCCAGTTCGTCACCAACGTGAAGTAGAAAACCGTCTACGCGAAGCGGTTCGTATTGACCGCGCCCGTGTTCAAATCGGTCGTATCTCTCGCTTTGGTCTACTAGAGATGTCGCGCCAGCGTCTAAGCCCATCGTTGGCTGAAGCTAGCCACCACATCTGTCCGCGTTGTAGCGGTACTGGTGTGGTTCGTGACAACGAATCACTTGCACTTTCTGTATTGCGTCTGATTGAAGAAGAAGCGCTTAAGGACAACACATCGCAGGCTTTAGCGATTGTTCCTGTGCCTATCGCCTCTTACCTACTCAATGAGAAGCGCCGCTCAATTAACCACATCGAGCGTGTTCAAGAAGTGAAGATCACTATCGTCCCTGATTCAGACATGGAAACACCACACTTTGAGGTGATCCGTGTTCGTGAAGGCGAAGAGCAAGATCTATTGTCTTACCTACTGCCTAAGAAGCTTGAAGCACTGCGTGAAGCAGAAGCAAAAGAAGCCGGCGAGTCAGAGGTTAAGCCACGTAAAATAGAACAACCAGCACTGCAAGGCTTCGCGACACCAACGCAAAGTGCTCCATCTCCATCTACATCTTCAACTCCAGCGCCTAAGACGCCAGAGAAGAAACCAGTGGTTGAGCCAAAGGTTGAGAAACCTGGTCTGTTCTCACGTATTCTTTCTGCAATTAGCTCACTATTCGCGTCTCCAGAACCTGAAAAGAAAGAGCCAGAGAAGAAAGAAGACAACAACAAGAATCGCAACAATCGTTCACGCCGTAACCGCAACAACGACCAGCGTCGTCGCAACAACAAAGAGACTCGTGACAACGATCGCAACAAGAATCGTCGTAACAAGCCTAACCGTGACCGCGATGAAGAAAAAGAAACGCAAAGTAACGAACAAGAGCCGCGCAAACCTCAAAACCGTCGTAACAAGCAGCAAGACCGTCGCAACAAGAAGCGTGACGAAGCAGCTAACAACTCGAAGGTAGAGGAGCAAGGCAAGCAAATCGCTGCTGATGTTCAAGCTGAGAAGAAAGCACCTCGTGCGGAAGAGAAAACAGCGAAAGTGAAAGAACGTCGTCAGCGTCGTAAACTCACTAAGCAAGTTCGTGTGAAAGATCAAAACGCGAAGCAAAAAGAACTCGAAACGCAACAAGAAGCCGCTGTTGTCGCCCAAGCTCCGGTAGAAAAACCGCAAGCTCCAGAAGCGTCAAACGAAGCAGGTGCTAAAGAGGAAGGCAAGCAACGTCGTAACCGTCGTTCACCACGTCACTTACGTGCAAGTGGTCAGCGTCGTCGTCGCGGTCGTGATCGTCGCCCTAACCCATTCCGCCTGCGCAAAGGTGGTGTTGCATCACCAGAGATGGCAATGGGTAAAGTGATGCCAAGCTACGGTATTGTGAAACCAAAACCGAAAGCGAAACCTCAAGAAGAAGTAGCTGAAACACCAGTACTAGCTGTAACAGGTATGGCAATGCCAGAAATGGCGATGGGTAAAGTCATCGTTATGCGTAAGCCAGAGCCCGTCGTTGCGCCAGAGCCAGTAGAAACTGCAGTCGTTGAAGCGGTAACAACTGAAGCACCTGCTGTTGCTGAAGCTGTCGTTGTAGAAGCTCCGAAAGCTATTGAAGCTGCTCCAGAAAGCACTCCAGCACCCGTCGCTGAAACTGAAGTTTCTGCAGAGCCTGCAATCGAAGCGGTAGCTCCTGCTGCAGAAGCGCCGGTTGAAGCTGCAAAGCCTAAGCAAGCGGCTCCTGCGAAAACAACGGTTAAAGGTCACGCAAGTGCACCAATGGCTAAAGCGGAAGGCAAGCAAGAGCTTGGTGAAATCATCATCAACGCAGCGCCTGCTAAAGCAGAGCGTTACCAGCCAAAAGGCGCTGGCAGTCAAGCTGCGTCTAACGCTGCTTCAGCGGTGATGACCAAACCAAATTACTAACCCTTTGCGGTTAGAAATTGACAACAACGAAAGGGCTACCAACTGGTAGCCCTTTTTTTATTCTTCATTCCAACCAGTGTATTATTCGGTGCTTCCTAATCTCGACACTATTTATGCATAACAATTTGTTTCAATATTGAACTTCTGGAGACAATTAGGTAGCATGCCCGACTTTGATTATTTCATTAGCAATGCACCTCACCTATGAGTTAACACTCATAGCTCATGACGCTCACTTACTCTTTTTTGCTCGCTGTTAATACAGTTGAAACAGTTTAAATGTCGAATGTGTGCTGGATGAAATGGATGTTAACCCAACAACATAAGTACGATTAATTTCATGTTTGAATTCCCACAGTTTTCTAAACACTCTGTAAAGAATGACGTTTTGTCAGGTCTTACAGTGGCTCTAGCACTGGTACCAGAAGCGGTGGCATTTGCCTTCGTAGCTGGTGTTGACCCTATGGTTGGCCTTTACGCTGCGTTTATCGTTGGTTTGGTCACCTCTATCTTTGGCGGCCGCCCGGGTATGATTTCCGGTGCAACCGGCGCGATGGCTGTGGTCATGGTTAGCTTGGTAGCGACTCACGGCGTCCAATACCTCTTTGCAGCCATCATGCTTGCTGGTTTGCTGCAAATTAGTGCAGGCCTTTTCAAGCTCGGTAAGTTTATCCGCATGGTGCCTCATCCAGTGATGATTGGCTTCGTAAACGGTCTCGCCATTGTCATCTTCCTTGCTCAGCTTGGTCAGTTTAAAGCGCCTGACCTATCCGGTGCACTCACTTGGCTACCACAAGACCAAATGATGCTAATGCTAGGCTTAGTCGCACTGACTATGGGTATCATCCACTTCCTACCAAAGATCACGACAGCGGTACCTTCTTCTCTAGTTGCGATTGTGACTGTCACTCTGCTGGTTCAAGGTTTAGGTCTTGATACGCGCACGGTTGTAGATTTCCTACGCTCAATGTCTGGTGATGAAGCTGCGACGCTTGCAGGCTCGCTACCATCATTCTCAATCCCAGCGGTACCACTAACGTGGGAAACGCTGCAAATTATTCTTCCTTACGCAATCATCCTTGCGGCTATCGGTCTTATTGAGTCGCTACTGACGCTTACCGTTTTGGATGAAATGACGAACACTCGCGGTCAATCAAACCGTGAATGTGTAGGTCAAGGTCTAGCAAACGTAACGTGTTCCGTATTCGGTGCAATGGGTGGCTGTGCGATGATTGGTCAGTCGATGATTAACGTAAACTCAGGTGGTCGTGGTCGTCTATCAGGCATCGTCGCTGCCGTTGCGCTACTGATGTTCATTCTGTTCGCCGCAGCACTGATTGAAATGATCCCGCTTGCTGCGCTTGTTGGTGTAATGTTCATGGTGGTAATTGGCACCTTTGAATGGGCTACATTCAAACTTGCACGTCGCGTACCTAAGAAAGACTTCTTTGTTATTGTTCTAGTAACTGTAGTTACTGTATTGACTGACCTTGCTGTCGCTGTTGCTGTGGGTGTTGTAGTATCGGCACTTATGTTTGCTTGGGAACACGCTAAACACATTTATGCGAGCAGCCGCATTAATGACGAAGGCTCAAAAGAGTATATGGTGAATGGTCCGATTTTCTTTGGCTCTGCCGCTAACTTCCTAGAGCTGTTTGATGCACCAAACGATCCTCAGGATGTTATTGTAGACTTTGCTAACTCACGAGTAACTGACCACTCTGCCATTGAAGCGATTGAGACGGTGGCTGAGCGCTATTCAGCTGTAGGCAAAACCCTACACCTGCGTCACCTCAGCCCAGATTGCCGCAAGCTACTCGATAAAGCAGGTAGCTTAGTGGAGATCAACGTGAAAGAAGATCCAAGCTATAAAGTTGCAACAGATGTACTTGCTGGTTAATCAGCAGGCACGATGAAAAGGGGTGGCGACACCCCTTTTTGCTATCTATCATTTGCCAACTATCTGGTGCTCTACCAACTATAGTTTGCAAGTACTAGCGCTCAATCTTATTGGGCGACTTTCACTCGCGCTATTTCATTGGAATTGTCAGCGAACTGGTTTTTAAGGTCAGCTTTACTTTTGAAAGTAATGTCTCCACCAGCAGCCACCGACATGTGTTGCGGATCAACATTATGCTTTGACTGATACAGCATAACGGCCTGCATACAAGAAGAGCGTTGTTCATCAGAAAGACGACTGCCCTCTGGCCAGCGGCCTGTTTCTGTGGCGTAAAGTAGCCTTTCGTATACATCTGGTGTCATTGCAGCTAATAATTGCTCTACATCCATAATAAACCTTCTTGTTCTAAAGATAACAGCCCCGCAATTTTGCGGTTCTGAGAGGTTAATTCATTACTCGAACCATAACCTGATGGTACACTGAGTCAAGTTAAGCTAGATAAATCAGTGTATTCGATCACAAGTAGTAACATGAATTTACCCCACTCTTTGCTCGTTCTTTTAAGTGCGTCTCTTTTAAGCGGCTGTTTTGAAACACGCAAGAATACAGATCAATTGTGCGAACAAGAACCCGCATTGAATTGTGCAGTAATGAATACGTCAGATGGCCAATGTCGGATCCCAAGAACCAACCTAATTTGGCATCGCTACGATATGCTAAGTGCACCAACTGAAGCAAATACTGTCCAAGATTATTATCTGCTCAAGGAGTATCGTAAGTGCTTGGAACTTGCTTCACAGATACAGCCTATCGAGCAAGCTGATCTTAAAGCGCGTCGATTCAATGCGCTTATGTTTACGATCAACGAACAAGAGCGTGTGACGCAGTCACTGAGTGCAACCACTTCACCTGACACTTTATACTTCTTGTGGAGTGAAACGGGAGACCACGCAGCAAGAAGGCGCTTTCTCGCAATGGAAGGGTCGCCTCAGCTAGACACACCACAGCTCCAGTACGCCTTGGCGACGTACTACATTTCCCGTGATAAGACCAAAACTTATCAACTGCTCAATCGTTCTTTGTTGTTGTCTGAAGGGGTTAGTTCAGTAAACAATGATGTGATCCAAGCGCTAGCCAGCGTCACGCAGAGTCTTGACCAGCCAGAGCAGTCTTACCTGTGGGCGATGGTTGCAACTCAGTTTGATATCCCTATCGCATCGGAGAATGAACTTCGATTAATGTTCAACTTAAGTGATAGCACTTACAAGCGATTGCAAAAACAAGCTGACGACGTCACCAAAGCCATTAAAAGTGGTGACTACTCTCCAAGTCTCGCCATGTAATTAAAATGGTGAGCGACCAATATTAAAAAGCCCCAACCAAGTTATCTTGATTGGGGCCTTTGTATTCATTCGCTATCAGGATTAATGAAGCTTAAGGTTTGGACGCAGCACACGGTTGATGCGACCGACCAACATCATCAAGCCGGTCTTTAACACGCCATGAAGTGCCATTTGGTGCATGCGATACAATGAAATATACACCACACGTGCGATTCTACCTTCAACCATCATCGAGCCCTTAGTAAGGTTACCCATTAGACTGCCGACCGTTGAGAAGCGGCTTAGAGACACCAAAGAGCCATGGTCGTTGTAAACATAAGGTTTTAGCTCACGGTCGTTTAGCTTAGCTACGATGTTTCCAAAAGCGCGGCTCGACATTTGATGAGCTGCTTGAGCGCGTGGCGGCACAAATTTACCATCCGCTTGAGTACACTGTGCAAGGTCACCAATGACGAAAATATCGTCATCACGAGTGGTTTGCAGCGTGTCTTTTACTACGAGCTGATTGATACGGTTCGTCTCAAGACCAGCAATGTCTTTCATGAAGTCCGGCGCTTTAATGCCCGCAGCCCATACCATGATTTGTGCTGGGATATGCTCGCCATCTTTCGTAGTTAGACCGGTTGCATCCGCTTGCGTCACCATAGTCGCTGTACGAACTGTCACGCCAAGTTTTGTAAGCTCAGAGTGTGCTGCGCTTGAGATACGTGGCGGAAGTGCTGGCAAAATACGCTCACCGGCTTCTACCAAGTTCACGTTAAGCTTGCTCGAGTCCAGATCACCAAACCCGTATGTACGAAGTTCTTTAACCGCATTGTGCAGTTCAGCAGAGAGCTCAACACCCGTCGCGCCCGCACCTACGATAGCAATATCTACCGTACCCTGACCGTTTTTCGCATGTAACTTCAAGAACTCATTGTTCATCTCAGTACGGAAACGGTGTGCCTGCTCTGGGCTATCCAGGAAGATACAGTTATCACGAACGCCTGGAGTATTGAAGTCATTAGACGTAGAGCCAATAGCCAAAACAAGAATATCATAGTCGATATTACGGCTAGGCATTAGCAGTTCACCCTGCTCATCCTTCAGCTCACTGAGCGTGATGTGCTTGCTTTCACGGTCAATCTCTTGGAGGCTGCCCATTTGGAAATCGAAATGGTGGTTTTTTGCATGCGCACGATAGCTCAATGCATCCACACCTTCATCCAGCGAACCTGTCGCTACTTCATGCAGCAACGGCTTCCATAAATGGCTGGCTTTACGATCAACTAGGGTAATATTGGCGCGCCCTTTACGTCCCAGTGTACGGCCTAATTTGGTTGCAAGCTCTAATCCGCCTGCGCCACCACCTACTACGACAATATTAGTCACAATGGCTCTCCTAAAAAGTGAAAATTTAAAAATTGAACGTGCCCCGACAAAGTCCAAGCACAAAAATTCTTGTCATTCTGCGTTAACTTGCATGAGTACAGAGTGCCCCTAACGCGTTACAAATCCGGTTTCACTTCACATATCGGCACAAAATCGTCTAATTTTGCGACCTTTGGGCAAGTTTTCTTCTTGCTCTCAATTTTTTTTGATATTTATCAAAATTTGTAGAATGGTTTTATTATATAGAGCAAATCAATGTCCGCAACTATTCCGTGGGATTATTTTTGCTTGGTAAATTAAATGGTGATTAAAGCAGCAATTACCGGCACAACAAAAAAACGGCCCTACTTAGAGGACCGTTTACAGGCTAAAACCTGGAGAATTCTTTAGATATCATGCATTTTTAAAAGCTTTCATCGCCTGTAAATGCTGAGAAATCTTCTTGAACTTATGAGTCTGAGTCTCATCCCATGTCACGTCATAATAATCACTTAATGCATCAGCCGTTTCGTGATTGTCACGGATCTCATCTTCACGAGATAGAACAACCATACATTGCTTCGCATTCTTAGTACGGAACTTCTCGACACACTTGGTGGCGATGTCTTCGTACTCTTCAGGACGGTCGATACGTCCTTGCATGTTGATCTCTGGATGAAGGTTTGGGTTAAAAACTACCTGTTTAATGCCACACAAAAAACCGATTCGCTCAGACCAATAGCCACCGAGTCCAACACCACAAATCAATGGATTAGTATCAGAAGACTCCTGAACTAACTTGTTGACCTCTTTGAGAAGAAACTGCATGTCATGTTTGGGATGGAGTGTGCTGTAGTTAACGAAGCGCACGTCTTCGTCGATGAATTGCAACTGAAGCACCTTTTCATGGTTGCCTGGGCTTGTTGAGTCAAAGCCGTGAAGATAGATAATCATAGTACCTCTCGATCATTCCTGTAATGGTACGCTTTCCTTAAATCTAACATGAAAGCCATAACTTCAAAGGGGTTAAACGCGTTTTACGATGATGGAACTGATAAACAGTGATCCATTCAACAATTTCGCTGATAAATTTGCTCAGCAGCAACTAAAAACTCTGGATTTTCCCATTGCTCTGCGGCGAGTACATACCAAAGCATGGCCATAATTTCAGAGTGAGGCTGCCAACTGCGCATATCATCTAGCCACTCAGCGGCATTGTCGATATAACGATATTGCTGATAAAGATTAAGTCCCGTCTGGTAATCTAGCCCCAACATATCCAACGTCAGGACTAAATCGAGCGTAGGGGAAGCCATCGCCGCATATTCCCAATCTATCACCACAAGCTGATCTTTGGCGCTTAGTATGTTGTGGTGACCAAAATCGAAATGGCAAAGCACGTTGTCTTTGCAATGAAGCTTGGGTAACTGGCGGTATTTCTCATACAGTGACTTATAACGCCGTTTTAAGACATTATCGTGAATATGCGCCCAGTAATGGTCGAGTTTGGCGGTGAGATCAAAATTACGTATTGATAAGGACGGTTTGATCTCGTGGATCTTGGCTAACTCACTCAATAAAGCATCGGCCGGATGATCTGCCGAAATAGGTTTCCCTTCGCACCAAGTGACCAACAGCCCCTGCTCACCCTGCGCCACAACACGATTGACTGAAAGATACCCTTCAACGCTCAATAACGCATTGGCTTCATTGCGGCGATCAATATCGAATACTTGGCAATGCTCACTACCCGCTCGCCAGACTAACCAACCATAATTCGATGTAAGAACGCGCCAACAACGATTGGTTAGCCCTCCAGAAAGAGGAAGTGCCCCGAGGGGCACTTCATTAATCAGAGAGGGGATGGCCGCAAGATTGGGCGCTGATTGCAGCGCTTGCTTCCATGGCTGCATCATTAACTCTGTAATATCGGCATTACAGACCCAATACCGAGCGAGACTCTTGTTTACGAATCTCGGTCTCGTCAGCCCACTCAATCAGGCCAGTTTCTAGATCCATAAGACGCATCGTCATTTTGTAGTAGACGTCTTTGTCACTGCCCGCCTCTTTAACGATGCTGCTCAAGTTGCCGTAAAGCATGTACTGTGCGCCCACCATTTGACCAAATTGAATCGCAGTGCTTTGGTTCACAAGCTCGTCGTTATTTTGGAAGTTGAGCTGCTCACGCACAGACTCTACGCGATCCATATCCACGAAACGGAATTTGCCTGAGTTAAGCATCTTGGTACTGATTGTGTCAGTAATCGACTCAGTATCAATGTGCTCTGTGGTTTTATTCTTAATGCGCTCAACAAACACGATTGGACGGCTGTCGCGAGTGATTGCCGCTACAGAGCCCGACATCAACATGCTATCAACCATATCCCCTGCAATTTTTTGCAGATCAGTCGAACCGAAATCGATGGTCGTTGTTTCAGTTGCCTGTGCATCGCCATAGCTGACTTTATTTGAACAACCGCCAAGAATGACAGCTAAACCCAACAAAGCAATAATACTCTTTTTCATTTTGTTTCCTTAGTCTTGCTTACATTTCCAACTCGTGGAAATTAATCATCAGCTCCGCGCAACTGCACACGGAATTCTTTACCATTTGGATTAACAGACACCTCAGAGAGGGTAATGGTTTCATCACCGCGTAAAATGGCTCTACGCCACGGCGCCTGTTTTGTATTGACCTCTAGGCCTTGCTCGTCATACCAATAAAAACGATATTGAACCGTTTGATCGACAGAGGTCTTATTCGATAGCTTAACCACCGCTCTAGGGTGACCATTTGTGTCAACAGTAGAGATGTCGTCAATGGAGAACTTATCTCCCATTTTTTCATCTCCATAAAGCACCGTCTGAGTCTGTCCCTCAATTTTAATACCGGCTGTTTTGCTTGAGCTACAGCCAACAATTGAGAGCAACACCCCAATTACTACTAACCACTTTTTCATTACAATCTTCCTAGTTGCTTGTGCCAAATAGTGGCATTACCACCTTGCCTCGAAATCCAAACCAAGGCTGTTTGGCGATCTCTTACTTCAAAAGTATAGTCCTGACCATCCACTGTGAGTGTATGCTCACCCGCATTCACTATGCTACTCGCCGCGTTTACTCGCCCCGGTAATGTTTGCCAACTGCGGGTATCCGGTTGTTCAGTCAAAGTATTCCACACGTTGAACAGCAAATTACCCACGTTGTCTTCATCACCCGTCGAGCTTTTACGAATCTGATCTTTTGCATACACACGCAGCGCTTGTCTTAACAAAATTGAAGGCATGTTCTCAGAAAGCTGCTGCTGCGCCATCAAGTTTACATCAACCAGCTCATCGCTCTTCATCGATTTACTGTCTAACACCAGAGGCGACAGTTTTGGCGGAACATTGGGTACATAATAAGGCAAGGCGACAGTATACAGAGCGGTATTGCCACGACTGTCATAGATAGGCAAAGTCAGGTTCCAAGCCTGCATCGCCGAGACAACCCCTTGTTCTTCCAGCACAATCACCCTACCCTGACCTTGTTTTGGCCCAGAGCGATCGCCATATTGTTTTTTCAGTTTAGCCAAATCTTGATTACGGCTAGAGCGTTTCGCCACGCGAATCGCGGATTCAATAACCGCTTCATTTTCAGGTGCAACGGCTAAAGCACGCGTGTAATCAATATAAGCACCATTTAAGTCATTCGACGCTTCATACAGAAGACCCGATAGGTACAGTAGATAGCCGTTTTGAACTGCCTTGAGCTTGTTACCTGCATCAGGGTAGCGTGACAGTACTGATCCCAAGTTTGGTGATAGACCTTGCTGCTTGAGCTGCTGCTCCGCCGATTGGAGATCTTTTTCTCTTGCTTGACGAGCACGCTCTTGAACTCGATTTGCGCGTCTTACTTCGACCAACGCGCCTTCAAGATCATTGCTTTCAACGTAGTTAAGTCCAAGGTACAAGTGTAGAAAGCCCAGCTCATAGTCAGGCGGGGTATACTCGGTAATGTTGTCGTTGATCGCCAACGCACCGACACTGGTTGCTGTGTCAGTAATCGAGATCAACGCTTTATCCTGCTGCACACGCACCGCTTTATCACTTAATTCCAGCGCGGACTTACTTTGCGGGTAGTCGCGGTTCAAAAATTCCACTCTACCGCGTTCAAAGTTATCCAAAATTCCGCCCGCTACAGGCTCAGCTGGCAATGCCGACAAGGCCTTATCGTACTGACCTGTTTTTACCGACTGGTAAACAATCGTATTTTGCTGAGTATAGTGACTAAATAGATTGCCGGCGGAAAGCCCGGCACAAGCGGTCAAGGTCGCTGTAAGCGCGACCGTTGCCGTATGTTTAACGCAACGTCTTAACATAAATTTTGAATAACATGACTCATTTGTTTGTGAAACTATGACCGCTAAACGCCAATATGGTTGCAACTCGGCCGATATTGGCCACAGCTTCATTCGTACGCAACAGTTAGGATAACAACTTGGTTAACTTGCTACCTATGACGTTTTAGCCGACTAATAGTGGCCCAAGTGGACGACCGCCCACAAGGTGCATATGAATATGATAAACCTCTTGTCCACCATAAGCGTTGCAGTTCATGATCAGACGGTACCCGTCATCAGCAATGCCTTCTTCTTTTGCAAGCTTTTTCGCGACAGTAAACATACGACCCATCATTGCTTCGTCATCAGCCTCAACATCATTCACTGTTGGGATCAATTTGTTTGGAATGATAAGGATATGGCTTGGCGCACGAGGATTAATATCGCGAAACGCCGTCACTAAGTCATCTTGATACAAAACATCAGCTGGGATTTCTTTACGAATAATTTTGCTAAAAATGGTTTCTTCAGCCATGAAGGTCTCCAATTACCAGATAGGATACGTGTGTGAGTGAATACACTTAATAATAAAAGAAAGTATGCACCATGGGCTTAGGGATCACAATTGAAAGCAAACCCAACTAGCTACTTGTTTTTATTATTGTTCAAATCTTCAACGTGTCGACTCTTTCTCTCGAAGACTGAGCTAACACTTCTTCACAAAACTATCACTTTTGTTGTGTTTTTGATGAGTGCGTCATAAAACGTAGCACTGTTTATTAGATATATTTCAGTTTTTGCTATTTCTAACGATAGAGAGACATAGCACCAGCTTATGTTTTTGTTTGCACGCAGATTGTGCGACAGGTTGGTGGCAAGCGTCCAGAGTATTTTTGTATCGTTTTTGTATTGCTGCACTTTATAGGGAGAGATAAATGCAGGGTTCTGTCATCAGAAGAATGTATGCCGGCTTTACGCTGATCGTCGTACTATTCGTCATCACTATTGCCATCATGCTTAACGGCATGAATCAAATTCACCAAAACTTTGGTTCGGTATCGAACACATCGTTACCCCTGGTGTCCATGTCTAACCAAACCAGTGTGCAGTTGCTATCCGCTGACAAGTCATTCAAAGACTTTCTCACTACGCAAAATGAAGAGCGCATGACCATTCGCCGTGAAGAGTTTACGGTATCGATGCAGAAATTTGGCGAGGCGCTTACTCAGCTTTCTGAAGTCAGCCAAGGTATCCCAGAGCTTGAAACGGCTATTACCGAATTGCGTGACGTGCAAACGCGTTATGACCAGGAAGCGCAAACAGCAATGGACAACTACCAGTCCATGTTTGCCGCGCAAGAGCAAGTTCAGCAATCGACTCGTCGCTTCCAAAAACTTCACGCTGACTTATCCGTTGGTATGAAAGATTATGTGGATGATTCATCGAGCATCTCGGTGAAAGTGATGGCGAAGAGCTACTTCATTAAACTTAAGGATGCTGAAATCATTACATCCGATGCGCTTGCTAGCAGTGATACAGAATTTGTACAGCAAGCCGTAAACAAAAACCGTAAGGCAGTAAGCCACTTAAACTACGCGTTCAATGGCCTAGTCACTCAGATGCCAGAGCTAAAAGACGCTTTTTCTGAGTCGGTAGCTCAATTTACGCAGGATGTCGGCCGCAAAGGTGGGGTACTTGACCAACACAACAACTACCTTATTGCTAAAGATGCCTTATACCAGAACATTGAAAGTCTAGCCGTCGTGGTTGACGATGCCATGGGAACACTTAATGGCTTCAATGACATTGCTACCAGTAACCTCAATTCATCATTGGCTCATGCCGGTGACATTTACAACGAAGGCGTCATCAAAGCCGTCGGTATCGGTTTTGTTGTAACATTGATTGCGGTTGGTATTGGCTATCACATTGCACAAAGTGTCCGCCAACCACTCAACAGCACGCTTAAGACGCTGGAGAGCCTAACTGAAGGCGACATGACTCAGCGTATCGAAGTGAAATACAACAACGAGTTCCGCCGCCTAGGGAATCACATCAATACCCTCGCGGACAGCTTACACAACGTTCTGGTCAAGCTTAACGATGCTTCGGACAACCTAACGGATACCGCAAGCAGCAACCAATCGACATCAGCCAGTGCCCAGCAACAGTTGAGCGCTCAACGTGAGCAAACGGCTAACGTTGCTACGGCAATGACGGAAATGTCCCATTCGGTACAGGAAGTGGCGAACAGCGCGCAAAGCTCTCTAGAGAAAGTGCATGCCGTAGAGTCTGCATCTGAATCTGGTCGTCAGATCATGAGCACCAACATCAGCACGATCAACCAGCTTGAGACTCGTCTCAATGAATCGGTTGAAGCGGTGGGTGAGCTGCAACGCATGAGTAGTCAAATTGGTAGTATTCTTGATGTAATCCGCAATATTGCAGAACAAACCAACCTGCTCGCCCTCAACGCAGCGATTGAAGCGGCACGTGCAGGTGATCAAGGTCGAGGCTTCGCAGTCGTTGCGGACGAAGTTCGAGTGTTGGCACAAAAGACCACGGAATCAACCACAGAAATTGAAACCATGATCAGTAACTTACAGTCTAGCTCAAAGAGTGCTGGCTCAGTGATTGAAAGCTGCATGAAAGATATGGAGCTGTCCGTTGAGCAAGCTTCAAGTGCTAATGGCGCGATGGAAGAGATTCAGGCGCTCATTATTGAAATCAGCCAAATGAGTACTCACATCTCTCAAGCCGCTGCAGAGCAGAGTGAGACAACCGCTGACATCGCAAAAAACATTGAAGAAATCAATCACATCGCAGATGACAGTTACCAAGCCATGTCGCAAATTGCCGCGACCAGCCAAAGCTTAACTAGCCTTGCTAACCAACAAGGCGAACTGGTACATCGATTTAAGCTTTAACTTCGTCAATAAAGCGTAAATAATTCATCAAGAGCGAGATTCCTAGAGTCTCGCTCTTGTTTTTTAAACCTAACGCCATTATATCTTGAGTATGGCTTGCTTTACTTTTTAAAGACCTAGCGCAGGGCTGCGTTGCGTCGTCTTCCATTTTCTTCGGTAAGCCAAATGTTGAAGGAAACACTATGGCCGTTCATGTAGGCATCATTGACCAAGACCCGATTCGCCTGGTCACTCCATTACTCGATGACCGCACCGTCAGTCGTCATATCATTTTTATCGGTGACGAATCCCAGTTTGATATGTATGAGCGCCTGAGTGCCGTACTTGGTGAGCGAGAAATCACCTCTGAGTTTTTTGAAATTCCCAATATCGTCAACACTTCAGCCATCAAGCAATCCATTCTAACGCTCGCCAATACACTCAAAGAGAAAAACCTTGAGGTCAAGCTCAATGCAAGTTGTGGTTTAAGGCACAGACTGCTGTCCGTCTATGAAGTGTTCCGCACCTTCCACTGGCCTATTTTTGTAGTTGAGCCAAACAGTGACAAGATGTGCTGGTTGTACCCAGAAGGCGCACAGGATGCCCAGGTGCAAGACCACATTACTATTGGCGACTATCTAACCATCTTTGGCGCGAGAGGCGAGTTCACGGACTACGACCTACCACCACAGTTAGATAAGAAGCTGTACCAACTTGGCGAGAAATGGGCAAGTAACGCCCTAGAGCTTGGCCCTGGCCTTGCGACGTTAAACTACCTTGCGACTACATGCCGTAAAGAGCAGAAACTTGATGTCGCCTTGTCTGAGAAGCAGCAAGGCTACCGCGAACTGAACATGCTAATCAGCGACCTAGTCGAATCTCAAATCGCCAACTACGACAACGGGGTACTGACGTTTATCAGTGAAGACGCTCGACGTTTCTCAAACGGTGAATGGCTAGAGAACTTAGTTCATAGCACAGTGAAGCAAATCCGTGATGACTTGCCGACCATTCAAGATCACTCGCTCAATGTACAGGTGTATCGTCAGCTCGGAGAGCGTGAAGTGCGTAACGAGTTGGATGTCGCTTCTGTGGTGAACAACAAGCTGCACATTATCGAGTGTAAAACCAAAGGCATGCGGGATGACGGTGACGACACGCTCTACAAGTTAGAGTCACTGCGCGACCTCCTAGGTGGCCTGCAGGCACGAGCGATGCTAGTAAGCTTTAGACCCCTTCGTCACAACGACATTACTCGCGCAGAAGATCTGGGACTGGCACTTATCGGCCCTGATGAACTCAAAGATCTCAAACACCACCTCACTATCTGGTTCCAAGGCGCTGGCGGTATTGATGAGCGTGCGCGTCTGAGCTAATTTCCAACTAGCTCATACAAAAAAGGCTTGGCACAGCGCCAAGCCTTTTTGCTATCTAAATCTGAATTAAGCAGATTTGATTTGTTCACGCTTTACTGCAGCTTTATGCTTCATGCCAACGATAACCACACACACGTATGCGGCAATCGTTAGACCAAGGATAGCAAATGGTAGTGCTGCCCAGCCGTAACCATCAACGGCAATACCACTGATCACACTACCAAAACCAAAGCCAAGCGAGATAAAGAACATCATCAGACCTTGAGTCAAACCGCCGCCAACAAACGTCAGACGTGCAGCAATCGCTGGAGAAATCATGTCCGTTACCGTAATACCTTGCAAGTAAACAAGGAATAGCGCTAGAGGAATGATGTAGTGCAGAGACATACCCGCTTCTGCAATCACATAAGCAATAGCAATCACCACGATTGATGCAACTGCAGATAGCTTAAATAGGCTTAGGTTACCAAAGCGCGCAACGAATTTTTCCGCGGCAACCAGAATCACTAAGCCAAGAATTGATGCTACCGAAAGGTTTGCAGCAGACAGAGACTGAGACACACCATAGCCATTCTCTAGTAAGTTCGGATATTGTGCTTGGAATGCACCTTGACCCGCACACAGTAGGCCAACCGCCAACAAGAATAGACCAAAGTTAGAGAAGATAACCTTAACAAAGCCAACTTTTGGTGCATCATCTTCTGCAGCGGCAGCTGCCATAGCTTCCGCGTTATCAAGAATACGCTGCGCTGGCTTCTTATTTGTTAGCATAGTGATAACCGCGAGCACTGCAACGATCGCCATCATTGCTATAAAGCGCATTTCGTATGACCAGCCAAGATCTGTCACGTACGCGAGTGCAATGCCAGATAGCAACGAACCGATAATAAGAACCTGAGCCATGCGACCAAGCTTAGACGCTTCGGTCTTTGCATCGTAGCCAGCAAAAGTGATAAACACTGGGTTTAGCATAAGAAGAATCGCAGAGCCTGTACCAAAGAAGACCGAGCCTACCGCCATCATAGAAAAGTTGCTACCCGCAGTAAGGAAACATGCGCCAGCCAGTAAGTAAGACACCATACCGAAAAGCTGAGCAAGACGGTGTGCCTTATATTTGTCTGCTAGCATGCCAATAACTGGAGCAAAAAGGCCAGCCAGACCAAATAGACCCATTGCCAAGCCAGCGTCCGTTGCGCTGCCAGTGCGAGCAAGGATGAACGATGGCACCATCATAGGAATAAAAACGATTTGTACGATACCGTAAGCAAAGTGCGCTGAGAACCAGCCTTCTAAGCCAAGCTTTTTCAACATGTTGCAGACCTCTTTAGGAAAATATCCATAGGGTTGTAGGAATAAAGGAACAGTACGGCAAAAAGAATCCTTCTTTTACCCACTTTCATCATAGCCTCCATAATCAACGATAATAAGTAACATACTAGTACACGTTTTGTGTGCTTATCTGTTACTCTAGCGCGCTCATTGTGGCAGGCATTTAAAGGCCGCAATCATAGCAAGGTCTCCATTAGCCAGTAATAGTGCTACCTCCCCCACTGTCAACATAACGCTTCACTGAGCGTCACAAATGCTATACTCTACGCATCATAACAATAAACTCATTAGCGACTCATTCACACGCTAATTCTTTTGGTGGGAGCTCCCCCTATGAACCTTACAAAATTGCGAGTGTTTGCACTGACTGCCGAACATGGCTCGCTAACCAAAGTTGCCAATATTATGGGCAAAACCCGCACATCTTTGAGTATGGCTCTCTCGAGCTTAGAGGATGAGCTTGGCGTAGAACTGTTTGAACGAACTCGTAATCGCCTAGTTCTGAATGATGCAGGTGCAGCCTTACTGCCAGACTGTCGGAATATTCTCAATATGGCTGAGAGCTTGTACTCAAAAGCAGAACAGTTCCGCCAAGGCGACAGCGACAAAATCCGTATTGCCTACGATGACACACTTCCATCGACGTTTTGGCGTCGTCAGTTAGTGGCACTGTCTGATGAGTTTCCTCACATATCGCTCACTGCAATAAAATCATCCAGTGCAGATATTCCAACGCTCGTTAAAGAAAACCACGTTGATCTTGGCTACGGGCTTGTGTTTAGTTCAGGTGACGACCCAGCGATCAAAGTTCGCGCTCTACACCGTATTCGTATGATGGCCGTCTGCTCACCACAACATGATTTGGCTAAGCTATCTAATGTGACCAGCACAGACATCACCGCCTATCGTCAAATTGTACTCTCTCACCTTTTCGACGAAATTCACCAAGATTTCCGCCCGATTTCTAGTAGTACGATGAGCTTTTCTAACTATCAAGAAGTACTAGAGGCCGTGGTTGATAACCTCGGCTGGGGCATTATTCCTGAGAGTTTAGTCAAACAAGAACTACGCAAGGAGCATCTTGTGGTACTCAAGCACCCAAATGGAATGTACTACGAGAGCTTTGGCGAGATGTCTAGACCGAATGACCATACGGTTGAGACGCGTCAGGCGCTGATCGATGGAATTGAGGAAGGGATTTACGATTTGTTTTAGGGGTTGTGGTTTCTTTGGATTCTGCATATTTACCCCTCCTAGCCTCCCCTTATTAAGGGGAGGAACCATAAGCTCGCTACGCATCGCCTTATAATTAGTGCAATGTTACGCGAGTAACGAGCAGTGGTTCTCCCCCTTTATAAGGGGGAGCTCTTAAAAAAACAAAAAGCCGAAGCAACAGCTTCGGCTTTTTCACGTCAATCAGTCAAACAACCGATTAAACGATACGCAGACCGCCTTGAGCGATTGCGAAACGACGTGCGCGAGTGAACGAGTACGCGTTTGTGATACCTTCGCCAGTTGGACCTGCGATTGTGAACGTTGAAGTACCTTCAGCGTTGTAACCTACACCAGATAGTGTTGGACCGTTGTGAGCGAAGATAGTTGTGTTGATAGCACGACCGAACTTAGTTACGTTCTCGATGTTACCAGAGTAGATACATGCAGAGTGCTTGTTACCACGTTCAGCAGCTACTGCGCGCTCGATAGCTTCGTCGATGTTCGCACAACGAACAACTGGAAGTACTGGCATCATTTGCTCTACGTGTACTAGTGGGTGATCGTTCTCAACAACCATAACCGCTAGACGAGTCTCTGATTCAACACCGATAGACTTAAGGATTTCACCTGCGTCTTGACCAACGTGTTGCTTAACTGGGTGCCATACGCGAGCAATTTCTTGCGCAGTACATGGCTTAGCACCGTCGATTTCGTCCATAGTTAGGATTTGTGCAGTTAGCTTCTCAGCTTCTTCTGCAGAAAGAACGTAAGCGCCCGTTGCTTCTAGCTTAGCTAGGAACTCGTCAGCGACTGCATCTTCAACGAAAACTTCTTTCTCACCGATACATAGTAGGTTGTTATCGAAAGATGCACCGCCGTAAACGCCAGCCGCAGCTAGGTCTAGGTTAGCAGATGCGTCAACGATGACAGGTGGGTTACCAGCGCCAGCGCCTACACCTTTCTTACCAGATTGTAGGATTGCTTTCACTAGACCAGGACCACCAGTACCTACTAGCATGTTAACTAGTGGCGACTTAGCGATTTGGTTAAGAGTTTCTAGAGTAGGCTCTTTAACCATAGTAACTAGGTTAGCTGGGCCGCCTGCTTCAACGACAGTTTTGTTGATCATGTCGATCATCATCGCAGAAACCACTTTAGAAGATGGGTGAACGTTGAACGTTACCGCGTTACCAGACGCTAGCATAGAGATAGCGTTGTTAACGATAGTTTCAGTTGGGTTAGTTACAGGAGTAACAGCACCGATAACACCGTAAGGTGCGCGCTCTTCTAGAGAGATACCGTTGTCGCCAGACCATACTTTAGTTTCTAGAACTTCAGTACCAGGAGTTTTAGCAGCCGTTAGCTGGTGCTTAGCGATCTTGTCTTCAACGCGACCTAGTTTCGTTTCTTCACGAACCATTTTCGCGAAGTCTTCAGCTTTAGCTAGAACTGCACCACGGATAGCAGTAAGGATAGCTTCACGGCCTTCTTTAGTAGAGTTTGCGTAGTATTCTACTTGTGCTTTATGAGTTGCTTCGATTGCAGCTTCAACAGTTTCGAAAACGCCTTGTGCGTTGTTGATATCGAATGACATTATAATTACCTTCTGTAAAGTATTCAGTGGCAAGCCACTTTTAAAGAGCAGGATTAAACCTGCTCCTAATCTTTATTCAATTAAGCGTCGCTATTAATTAAGCGTAAGTTTGAGCAGCTTCTTCGCCGTTCACTACGCGTAGCGTACCTAGTACTAGTGCTTCTAGCTCAACTTCACCTGGGAACTTAGTTACAGGAGCGATGAACTCTACACGCTTAGTGATTTCAGCTGTGATGTACTTGCTGTATGCGATACCACCAGTTAGTAGGATACCGTCAACCTTTTCACCGCCGAATACCGCGCCCATAGCAGCGATCTGCTTAGAAACTTGGTAAGCCATAGCGTCAGTCACTAGTTTGAACTCAGCGTCGCCAGCTTCCGCTTTCTCTTCGATTTCACGCATGTCGATGCTACCTGTGTAGCTGAATGCGCCGCCTTTACCTTGGATGAATGCTTTCATCTCAGCGTGCGTGTACTCACCGCTGAAGCAGATGTCGATTAGCTCGCGAGTTGGTAGGTCACCAGAACGCTCTGGAGTGAATGGACCTTCAGATACTGCGTCGTTTACGTCAACAGTTTGGCCGCCCATGTGAGCACCTACAGTGATACCGCCACCCATGTGACAAACGATAACGTTAACGTCTTCGTACTTCTTACCTTGGTCTTCAGCGAATTTACGCGCGATAGCTTTTTGGTTAAGAGCGTGGAAACGACCCTTACGCTTGATAGCTTTGTGACCAGAGAAAGACGCCAGCTCAGATAGCTCGTAAGTTACTGGAGCGTCAGTGAAGAATGCTTCGATGCCGTTCTCATCAGCGATCTCTTTACCAATGATGCCTGCAAGGCTAGCTGGGTGCTGGATTTGCGCTTCTAGAAGGTCTGCGATTACTGCATCGTCAACTTTGTAAGTACCGCCAGCGATTGGCTTAAGAACACCACCGCGACAAGCAACAGCGTTTAGCTCAGAAGCTTTAACGCCCGCTTCTTCTAGAGCCGCTAGAATTGCTTCTTTACGGAATTCTTTTTGGTTTGCAACAACTGCACCGAATGGCGCTAGCTCTTCAGCGCTGTGACGTAGAGTTTTTTCGAACAGTTCAGTTGTACCTTCGAAAAGACCGATTTTTGTAGACGTAGAGCCTGGGTTGATAGCTAGAATTTTCATCACTTATAAACCTAATTTAAGTTATTGCTAGTTATAATTAAGCAGACGCGTCTGCTGCTTCTTTCTGCTGGCTCATCGCCGCGACAGAACATGCAAGCGCGATAGATACTGTCTTCTCAGCTTCGCCGTCAGCGCGAGAAACTAGAACAACAGGAATACGTGCACCAAGTAGAACACCCGCCATGCTGAAACCAGCCATGTACTGAAGTGCTTTAGCAAATACGTTGCCTACTTCGATGTTTGGAACCATTAGGATATCTGCGTTGCCCGCTACTGGAGACTCGTAACCTTTAAGGTTTGCAGCGTACTGAGATACCGCGATATCTAGAGAGATAGGACCAGAAACGATACAACCTTCGATTTCACCGTTTTGGTTCATTTTTTGAAGCTCTGCCGCGTCCATAGTCGCTGGCATTTTGTCGTATGGCTTCTCTTTCGCACACAGGTTAGCTACTTTAGGCTCTTGGATGCCTACAGAGTGTGCAAGGCTCACTGCGTTCTTGATGATGCCCGCTTTTTGCTCAAGCG
Source organism: Vibrio sp. DNB22_10_4 (assembly GCF_052879755.1). Lineage (NCBI taxonomy): Bacteria > Pseudomonadati > Pseudomonadota > Gammaproteobacteria > Vibrionales > Vibrionaceae > Vibrio > Vibrio sp. DNB22_10_4. Next base: position 217,695 of record NZ_JBNNXW010000004.1, read on the forward strand.
TTGGCATGATGTTCATTGCTGCGTCAGTGAATACGTGGAAGCTGTCGCCGCCTTCTTTAAATAGAACGCCTGCGTGGCTAAGAACGTTACCAGTACGTAGACCGTGCTCTTTCTTAAGCACTTCTTTTAGTAGAACTGAAGTGTCGATTAGACCCTTCATTAGTAGGTCGCCTTTACCTTCTGCGATTGCAGATACCGCTGCAGTAGCGATTGCTTCTAGACCATCAGCTTCGATAATGTCGAAGTTCGCTAGATCAACGTTCGCTTTTGCTGCTGCTTCGTTGATTAGCGCACGCTCACCAACAAGAATCACGTCAGCCATTCCTTCTTGGAATGCGTTGTTTGCTGCGTCTAGCGTTGCATCATCGTGCGCCGCTGCAACAACCATGCGTTGCTTCTTACCGAACTTTTTAGCTTGCTGAATAAAGAAGTCTTTATTGTACATAGGGGCGATACCTTTTATTTAAGAAGAGAGCCACTCGCCCTCTTTCTATTATCGATAAACACTTATCTCTAAAAACAATTCGTCATTGTGGAGCAATAGAAGCGAATTATTTTGTTGGACCCTCGTGAAAGGATGGGTTGAATTTATCGTAGGTATTATCGGAATTAACGTCACTCAGTGTCAGTTTTTTTGACCGATTTACGGTAACAACTATTTGACCATGAATGATTCATAAGCATTCATATCACCAGTAGCTATGGGAGCAGATCGTGATCACAAATTTGCTTAGATTTGGCTGTCAATTTGACAAGAGAAAGGCAAAACGTAACAAGGCAGAGCTTAGGTAACACACCCTTTATACTAGGTAAGTTACCTATATAAAGTTGAGTAACACTGCGAATATCAGCGATAAATTCACAGCAATTATCTATTCGCTATTTACGATTAAAGGCCATCGAGTTGCCTATGCTCAAACCACTCATTCAGCGAATGAATGTTAATGGCACATTTGTAAAGTGTAGCAGTAACGCTAGAGTAAGTTTTTTTGACGCTGAGTGAAGTGCCCCGATTCATGACCATACCCTATACTTGCCTCAGCTAATCAACGTGATTGAGAAGTTTAAGTTTCTGAATCACAAAGTAGATACACCATTGACTACTATTAAGTAAGGGTCGACGATGACAATCCAAAATCGCCTAGAAGAAAGTGTAAATAACCTAAACACTGTACTTGAAGAGCAAAAGCAACTTCTTGCTGAGCACAAAGCGAGCCAAAACTACGCTGAACGCCTACAAAACCTGCTTACTCCAACAGATGAACTAAGCACTAAAGGTGATGACCTATACATCGGTGGCTGCAAAGCAACTGATCTAATTGAACAATACGGCAGCCCGCTATTCGTACTGAGCGAAGACACTCTACGTGGCAACCTACGTCGCGTTAAGAATGCATTCGGTTCAAACTGGCCTAAGCCTGTGAACGTAATGTTCGCAATCAAATCAAACACTAACTACGCTGTTCGCGCTATCTGTAACGAAGAAGGCGTTGGTGGCGACTGTTTCGGTCCTGGTGAAGTTGAAGCAACTCACATCGCAGGTGCGGATCCAAAAACTATCGCACTAAACGGTACCGTTAAGCCTGAGCTAGCTATCCGTAAAGCAATTGAGTACGGCTACGCAATCCACCTAGACTCTTACGAAGAAATTGAAATCGTAGAGCGTATTGCGGCAGAAGTTAAGCCAAAAGAAAAAGTACGCATTGCTGTACGTCTGAAAGTTATCCCAGAAGATTTCTTCAACGACTTCGAACCAGATGCATACCCATTCCCTAACTTCATCGGCGCGATGAAGTGGATCAAGTTCGGTCTGCTAAAAGAAGAAGCGAAGAAAATCGTTAACCGCGTTAAAGAAATCGATGCATTCGAATTCTACGGTTTCCACACTCACCTAGGTCGTTTCTCTAAGCAGCCTGAAGGTTGGGATGCGCTATACCGTGAGTACGCACGCAACGTTATCGAGATCTCTCGTGAGTGTGGCGTTCAGCCATTCCAAATCGACCTTGGCGGCGGTTGGCCACGTGAGCGTGAGCCAGAGTGTCGTAGCGTTGAACACATGATGAACCGCAACACAATCGAAGACTACGCTGCTATCGTATGTAAAGGCATGCTAGAAGAATTCAACAAAGAAGGCTTCGAGATCCCACAACTATGGCTAGAACCTGGTCGTTACATCGCGGGTAACATCGGTACACTACTAACATCTGTATACGTAGTGAAAGATGACCAAGAGATGGACTACACCTACACAATGGTTGACGCATCTACTTACCTAGCAACGCTAGTTGAGTCTCAAGAGTCTAAGAACCCAGTTCTACCGGCTAACAAGATGACTCAGCCTCTTCAAGAGAAGACGACTGAAGTAGCGGGTCCAATCTGTATCCCATCTATCTGGGAAAGCGGTGCACGCATGCCAGCTCTAGAGCCAAAAGACGTTCTAGCTATCATGGATGTAGGTCACTACGCAGAATCTCAAGCGAGCCAGTTCAACTCTCTACCACGTCCTGCAACTGTACTAGTTAAAGACGGTGAAGCTGAACTAATCAAGCGCGCTGAAACGGTTGAAGACGTATTTGCTACGCAAATCCTTCCTGAGCGTTTCAAAAAAGCAAAAGCAGAACTTGAGAAGCAGCGTAAAGCTTAATTCTTAAGTCTTCTGGACGGACAAAAGCCTCTCAATTGAGAGGCTTTTTCGTATCTGTTGCCCAGATAATGTCACCAATAGACAAGTAACAAAAAAGCGGAGCAGTTTCCTGCTCCGCTTTTCTATAATCTCACTTTCTAACCGCGATAACCGTTAATCAAGTAGCTTGCGCGCCGCTTCCACAACAACGCGAATAGAACGCGTCTCTGCTTGTTTCAACGTATCGTGATCCGGTGTCTCTTTCTGTGTACGGTTGATGATAACGCCCGCAACACAGCCAGCTCGTAGACCTGAACTTGCACACATTGTTAGTAGCGTGGCTGATTCCATTTCAAAGTTAAGCACACCCATTTGTTGCCACTCTTCCATAGAACCTTGGAAACGACGTACCACACGACCAGAGAACGTATCGTAGCGCTCCTGTCCTGGATAGAAAGTATCGCTCGATGCTGTCACACCAGTGTGCACTGTTGCACCTGCTTCAATCGCAGCTTCTTTCATTGCCGTTGCTACATCGAAATCCGCAACCGCTGGGAACTCCATTGGCGCGAAGTGTAGGCTTGCACCATCAAGGCGAACAGAGCCTGTGGTCACAATCATATCGCCCACATTCACATGTGATTGAATCGCACCTGTGGTACCAACACGCAAGAAGGTACGCACGCCAAGTTGCGCTAGCTCTTCTACAGCGATAGAGGTTGACGGACCACCGATACCAGTCGAACAAACCACCACTGGCTTGCCGTCTAATTTTGCACGGTACACAGTGTATTCACGTTGGCTTGCCAAAAACTCTGGCTCGTCCATCAACTCAGCGATCTTCTGAACTCGAGCTGGGTCACCTGGAATAATGGCAAGTGTTGCGCCTTGTAGATCTTCTTTATTTACTCCGAGATGGAAAACAGCTTGGGACATGGGGGACTCCTTTTGTCTCTTGGGTATGGGTTTAAGCTTATAAGATAGCGCCACCAATAAACGTACACAGATCACACTTATTTAATGCAACAGACACAACATTTCACATTAAATCGGTTTGCATCACACTTTATTGTCGAATTTGCTCTGATATTGCACAAATTCAGTTTTTCAGCTCACAAAAAAGCCGCTCATAAACGTTAAGTCCCTGAGCGGCTATCGCCATACTAGTCGAGACTAATCCAACGAGGATTTATGACGAAGCAGTCTTAGCGCATTCAAGGTCACAATCGCCGTCGCGCCACTATCGGCTAGTACGGCGACCCAAAGCCCAGTAATACCCAGCAAGCTCGTGACAAGAAACACCCCTTTGAGACCAAGCGCAAGGGCGACGTTCTGTTTGATGTTGTTGAGCGTTGCACGTGAGAGTTCGATCATCGCTGGTAGCTCAGTTAAACGGTTGTGGGTCAGAGCTGCATCGGCGGTTTCAAGCGCGACATCAGTACCGCCTCCCATCGCAACCCCAATATTGGCCGCTTTCATTGCCGGAGCGTCATTAATACCATCTCCCACCATCGCCACTCGATGCTGGCTTGCCAGTTCATTCACATAACTCACTTTGTCCGCAGGCAACAATCGCGCTTTATAATCCATCCCAAGAGGAGAAGCGATGGATGCGGCGCTGCGTTCATTATCCCCGGTCAGCATGATAGTTCGGATACCAAGTTTGGACAGTTTTGCCACTGCCTCAGCAGTATCTGGCCTAATTTCATCTTGCCACGCAATCAGACCCTGCAGCGCCATCCCCTGCTCGGTTTCACAAAGTGCTACCACGACGGTTTTACCTTGATCCTCAAGTGCTGCAATTCGCTCTAGAGCTTCGCTAGAAATTGACACCTCAAGCTTGGAGGGGGCAGAAAGTATCCACTTCACATCTTCTAACATGCCTTCAACACCCACACCAACCAGCGCTTTTTGCTCTGAGGCAGGCAAAATCGACACACCTTTACTTTCTACATAGCGCACTAACGAGGTTGCGAGTGGATGGTTAGAACCCTGCTCAATAGACGCTGCGGCTGATAGTAGCTCGTCTTCAGACAATGAACCACTGACAATCACATCCGTCACTTGCGGTTTGCCTAGCGTTAGGGTGCCCGTTTTATCAAACGCAACGGATTCAATGTTGCCAAGCTGCTCAAGCGCCGCCCCGCCTTTAATGAGTGCACCACGTCTTGTCGCCGCAGCTAGCCCAGAAGTAATCGCGGCTGGTGTAGAAATAACGAGAGCACAAGGACAAGCAATCAATAACAGCGCAAGGCCTCGATAGACCCAGGTTTCCCAAGGCTGAGCAAACAGAAGTGGCGGCGTAATAATAACCAGCAAAGACACTAACATCATAAGCGGGGTATACCAGCGGCTAAATTTATCGAGAAAACGCTCGATCGGCGCTCGGCGTGACTCGGCTTCTTCAATAAGGTGTAAGATGCGATCAATCGCGTTCTCACCTTGCTTTGATGTCACTTTTAGGCGCACGACTTTATCAGCCAACACTGCACCTGCCATGACCGTGTCACCAACCATACGTTCAACGGGAACAGATTCACCGGTAAGTGCACTTTCATCAAAGCTTGCATTGGCACTGAGAAGTTCACCATCAGCGGGCATTCTATCGCCCGGCGCGACTTCAATAATATCGCCAGGCTCGAGCAAAGCGGCACTTTTCTTTTGACGAGTGTTATCAACAATGACCGTGGCTTCTTCTGGTACTAGCGACATTAGCGCTTGAACGCCGCTTCTTGCTCGTGAAGCAGCGAACGCTTCAAGGCGCTCGCCAATCAAAAACAGCAACAGCACCATCGCCGCTTCAACCGTTTCACCGAGATAAAGTGCACCAATCGCCGCCACACTCATCAGAGTTTCAATGGCAAAAGGCGTACCCGATTTAGCAAGCTTAATAGCTTTGGCGCCAATAGGCATAAGACCAAGGATACAAGTCAGAATAAAAAGCCACTCACTGATAACAGGATAAGTCCCTTTAAAGGCAGCGGCGATAACCATACCTGTGGATATCGCAAGGATATGTGCGTTGTCTTTAAAAGTCTTTTTCCAGCCTGTCAGCTCAGCGTCACCGTTGTTATTAACCGTGCTGCCATCTAATGCATTGAGGGTAAATCCGGCATCGGCAACAGCGGCTTCGACTTGTGAAAATAGCGCGGCATCATTGACTCTCACCACCAATTTTTCGGTAGCAAACATCACTTTTGAATTAACAACGCCTTGGATTCGACTGGTTGCAGTTTCCACTTTTCGCGCACAAGCGGGGCAATCCATGCCGGCGACTTTCCAGGACTTTAGCAGTCCAGTGGATTCGGTTGAGGGTTGGCCACTGGAGGCAGCAGGCTCTTCAGGTTCCGCGCTGCAGCAACTGTCGCCAGACTGGCAGCCTTCATCCGGACTCGCAGCGATAGTGGAAACTTGGGTGATTTTGGCTGCATCACAAGCGTCACTTACAGGACGAATAGCATTGATTTTTTGCGTACTGCACGCTTTATGTTTGTTACACATGGGACTCTCCTTTTCATATCCTTGATCCCAAGTGTAAACCTTGGAGCTAGCTCCAAGGTCAAGAACAAATTAACCAGAAAGTGTTGGTGATTCGAGCTGCTTGTCGATTTTTGATACTTCTTCGATCATCACAGGATCATGGGAGCAGAAAGGCTGTGAGTTGACACTAACGATACTTGGGTCTTTGGTTTGTGTGCACTCTCCAGTTTTATGAAGCTCGGCAATATGGAAACGCAGCACAATGTAACCAAGAACACCAAACACAATGTTGCCTACGGCTTGACCATACAAAACCCCCAAGGCGCCAAACCACAGTGAGCCAAAGTAGACAAATGGCAAGGTACCGGCGGTCGCTTTTCCCAAATTGAGCGCTGTCGAGTAAAGCGGCTTCCCAAGATTATTAAATGATGTATTGGCAACAAACAGCACGCCATTAAACACGAAGGTGATCGCCACATAGGTAGCAAACGCCGCAACAACATGCGCCGCATCGCCGGTCAATGAAAACACCGCTATTAACGGGTCTTGAACTAAATAGAGCAACAAGCAAACCACCAGCGTGTAGAACGTAGTGACAATTAACGAGTTCTTTAATGTCTCTTCAACCCTATCAATTCGTGCAGCACCAAAGTTTTGACCGACAATAGGGCCAACCGCCCCAGACAACGCAAAAATAAACGCAAAACACACTGGAATAATACGGCCAATAACCGCAAAACCAGCCACATAATCTTCACCATATTGAGCGATCGCCGTGGTAACAATAGCATTACCAATTGGCGTCGCGGTATTAGTGACAATCGCAGGTAGAGCAATGGCTAGCATGACCTTAGTATCGCGCTTCACGGAATCAAAGGTTGGTCTAGAAAGCAGCTGGTGTACTTTGATGAGCGGCATAAATGAGAAATAGAACACAGCAAATCGAGCCACTACAGAAGCCGCCGCGGCTCCCTCTACATTCCAGTTGAAGCCGAAGATAAACAACGGGTCGAGTATGGCATTAACAATACCACCCGCGAGCGTTGCCCACATCGAACGCTTTGCATCACCAGCGGCACGAAGCCCAGCGCCACTCGCCATCCCAAGGGCAATGAGTGGAGTACTAGGAAGCAAAATCCACAAGTAGGCTTCTGCACGCTCATGCGCTCGACCTTCCGCCCCAATGGCAGTGAGAAGCTCCGGTATGTACGCGCACATCAGCGCGGTCACCAAGGCACTAATAACGAAGGAAATCACTAAGACACTACTGCCAATTTCTCGCGCATAGCTGATGTTCTTAGCGCCAATGGCCTTGGACATCAATGCACCCATTGCAATGGATGTACCGATACTGACCGACGTAGCAAAGAAAGTGAGAGTGCCCGCAAAGCCCACCGCGGCGGCGAGTTCTGCTTGTCCGAGCATACTGATAAACAGCATGTCGAGTAAGTCGACAATGAAAATCGCCATGATGCCCACAGTCGATGTTCCAGACATCACCAAAATGTGGCGCATCGTTGATCCTTCAACAAACTTGGCAGATTGTTCAGCCATTGAATTCCCTTTCTGTCTACAGACGCTCTACAAACAACAAAGGGCGCCGCAGCGCCCGTTTCGAATAATAGCTAGTTTATACTGGATGTTTGAAGCATGCTTCAATGGTTTTACCAATAGCACGAAGCACATCACGACGGGTAATCACACCGACCAAACGACCGTTATCGATAACAGGATACATTTTCGGCTTACCCACTTTCATCATATCAGCCAGTTCGATAATGGAGGTATCCGGAGCGACAGACAATACCTCACGGTACATACAGTCCCCTACCGTGTGCGTGTCCTGACAGTGATAACTCACTTTTACTAACTTCTCGAGCAAGTCTTGCTCAGAAATAAAACCAATCACCTGCTCTCTTTCATCAATAACAGGCCCGCCTAAATGGGTCGATTGCATCACTTTGTCGAGTGCTGCACTGAGCGACATGTCTTCCGTGAACGTGACCGTTCTTTGCGTCATATAATCTTTTACTTTTAGCGACTCCATAGCACTCTCCTTACTTCCCGATAATCAAACCTTGTACGTTCATTTTGGTGCAATCCGTCACAAGGTAGAAATGGGACTTATCGATACTATCGATAGTGAATTCCTATTACAGCGGAAACTCCTTGATTCCACTGCATTGATATTTTTAAGCGTAAGACGGTTTTTTCGATTTTGCCTATCTTATCGATAAGAATTTTGTAACAATCCCGTGAATTAGATTTTCCGTTACTGGCGCCATCATGTTCAAAAAGCTGCTTCAATCTTTATCCGATGCTGTTGAATTTCGCTCACGTATTTGGGTGGTTCACATCTCAGAATCGTTTCTTAAAGACCAATCCTTTGTGGTCAATGAGGATCAGTTTTCAAGCCCGTTATCTTGGATGAAAAGCCGCGGCTACCCGAAAACTATGCTCGACAAGGTCGAGACAATGAAGCGTTCGCAAGTACTCGTTGTTGAGCTCGGTGAAACCACTCACCAGCTTATGAGAGTGAAATAATCTCACCCTCATTATAAGCAAAGCGTAAGTTACGCTGACATCACCCAGACTTCCTCACCACGTATTTCGACAGGCCACGTTTTCACCGAGATATTAGGGTCTTCGACACACTCACCAGAGGTTAAATCGAAATGCTGCTTGTACAATGGGGAAGCAACGCAATCTCTGCCACCTATGTCTCCCACAATCCCACGACTTAGCACAAATGCCTCACCCAAAGGATCCCAATTATCAATGGCATACACCGCCTGTTCCGTTTCCGGTAAATAAAACAGAGCAAGTTGAGTTTCCCCGACCAATGCGCCGCGCCCTTGGTATGGCGTCAAATCAGCAACATCACAAATCTTATTCCACATAATTAATCCTCCAACTGCGGGTCAACGATGGTAACAGGGATCCTCTGGCCTCGAACACGCTGATAGCCAAGGTCGGTACTTTGTTGGTCACTGTTGATAAATGGCATAAACTTGGCACGCTTCTCTTCAGATTCAATCGCTGTTTTCCATTCACACTGGTATGTGTCCACAATGTGTTGCATCTGCTTTTCAAGCTGAGCATTGATACCAAGTGAGTCTTCAATCACCACTTGTTTGAGATACTCGAGACCACCTTCTAGGCTTTCCATCCAAACCGAAGTACGCTGCAAGCGTTCGCCGGTCTTAACGTAGAACATCAACACCCTGTCGATCAAAGTGACCAACTGTTCTGTCGTTAGATCAGACGCAAGTAAATCTGCATGGCGTGGACGCATCCCGCCATTGCCACAAACATACAAGTTCCAACCATTTTCGGTGGCGATCACACCAATATCTTTGCTTTGTGCCTCGGCACATTCACGTGTACAACCTGACACCGCAAACTTGATCTTATGCGGAGCTCGAAGACCCTTGTAGCGATTTTCAAGATCGATAGCGAGACCCACTGAATCGTCGACGCCATAACGACACCACGTCGAGCCCACACACGATTTCACAGTGCGCAGGGACTTACCGTAAGCGTGGCCGGTTTCAAAGCCTGCAGAGATCAATGTGTCCCAAATTTGCGGAAGTTGCTCGACCTGAGCACCAAACAAGTCCACTCGCTGACCACCGGTAATTTTGGTGTAGAGATCGAACTTCTGCGCCACCTCACCCAGTACGATCAATTTTTCAGGGGTAATTTCACCACCGGGGACGCGTGGAACGACTGAATAAGAGCCATCTTTTTGTAAATTCGCGAGAAACAGATCGTTTGAGTCTTGCAACCCACGATGTGAGCCTTCCAAAACATGTTCATTCCACAGTGAGGCAAACACAGAAGCCGCTGTAGGTTTACAAATGTCACAGCCTTTACCTTTACCATGCTTTTCAATCAGTTCATCAAAGCTCTTAATGGAATCCACTTGGCAGATGTGGAACAGCTCTTGTCTTGAAAATTCAAAGTGCTCACAAAGATGGTTATTGACCTCTTGTCCCATCGCCACCAGCTCTTCATCAAGAACGCTCTTAACCATGTTGGCGCAGCCACCACAGCCAGTTCCAGCCTTAGTTTCATCTTTTAACGTCGCGAGATCATGAGCGCCAGCATGAATTGCTTCGACCAAGTCCCCACGGGTTACATTGTGACAAGAACAGATCATGGTTGAGGCATTTGCACCGCCAGACAATGAACTGGTATCAAACAGCAGCTCCGCTGGATGATCAGGTAGGGTTTTCTCATTGAGATACGCTTGTAAGAGCAAATCGTAGTCGGTGGTATCCCCAACTAGAATTGCGCCTAGCAAACGGCTACTGCTTTCATCAACGATGAGCTTTTTATAAGTGCCTTGAGCGGCGTCTTGCAGCACCATCTCTTTTGCCCCAGGAGTTTGCATTTGCGCGTCACCAATTGATGCGACATCAACCCCTAGTAGTTTAAGCTTGGTGCTCATGTCCGCACCTTCAAACGTCGCCACTTTACCCATAAGCTGGTCTGCGACTGCGCGCGCCATGGCATAACCTGGTGCCACTAGTCCAAAGATACGATTTTGCCAAAGGGCACATTCACCGATTGCGTAAATAGCCTCATCACTGGTTTGGCAATGATCGTTAATCACAATGCCACCACGCTCACCAATATCTAAACTCGCCTCTCTTGCGAGTGCATCTTGGGGACGAATACCGGCGGAAAACACCACTACATCCACATCCAATGGCTCAGCATCTTTAAACACCATACGGTGATAAGCGGTTTCACCATCACAGATCTTATCGGTACCGGTTGAAGTGTGTACCTTGAGCCCGAGATCTTCAATTTTGCTCTTCAAGAGACCGCCGGCACCATCATCAAGCTGCACTGGCATTAATCTAGGCGCAAACTCTACAACGTGAGTTTCAAGCCCAAGAAGCTTCAAGGCATTGGCCGCCTCAAGACCCAGCAAACCACCGCCGATAACCGCACCCGTTTTCGCTCCCTCACACGCTTTACGAATCGCAGAGAGGTCATCCAAGGTTCTATATACGAATACGTTGTCGCGATCTTTGCCTTCAATTGGCGGCACAAACGGATAAGAGCCCGTCGCTAAGACCAAGTGGTCATAACCAAGAATGTCCTCGTCATCTAGAGTGATACGCTTACTTTGTTTATCAACGCTGGTAACACGGCTGCCAAGTACTAGCTCAACGCCATATTTTTTGTACCACTCTTCGTCTCCTAGCATCAGAGAGTCATGCGAGTTACCAGAAAACAGCGATGAAAGCTGAACACGGTCATAGGCAGCATAACGCTCCTCGCCAATAACCGTAATTCGATAATTTAAATGTCCTTGCAGGCTAATGAGATGAGCGATGAAATGATGCCCAACCATGCCATTACCGACTACAACGATATGTTCCATATCTCGTCTCCCTATGCGCTTTTCTTCGCGTCTTGCTGCTTGCTGATTTCTGCCGTTGCTGACAATTCGTTTTTGGCTTGCTTCTCATATAGGAAGGTCAGCACGGCTTGGCGGTACTTTTGATATTGCGGGTTGTCGGCCATCGCTACACGATTTCTAGGACGTTCCAGTTCGATATCTAAAACTTCACCAATCGTCGCTGCGGGTCCATTGGTCATCATCACTATCTTATCGGAGAGAAGCACGGCTTCGTCCACATCGTGAGTAATCATGATGACGGTATTATTGAGCTCCGCCTGAATCGCCATTAGCGCATCTTGCAACTTGGCACGAGTCAACGCATCGAGTGCGCCAAACGGTTCATCCATCAATAAGACTTTTGGTTTTAATGCTAGAGCGCGGGCAATACCAACGCGCTGCTTCATACCGCCGGAAATTTCATCTGGCCTCTTGTCGGCCGCGTGAGCCATTTCAACCAGGTCGAGATAATGATGAACCTGCTCTTTCACCCAAGCTTTATCTTTGCCCTTCGCGACCTGCTTTACTGCAAGTTCAATGTTTTCATATACGGAAAGCCAAGGCAGTAATGAGTGATTTTGGAACACCACCGCTCGTTCGGGGCCTGGGCCATCCACTTCTCGGCCATCGACAATCACGCCACCATCGGTGGGGAAATGCAGACCCGCGACCAAGTTCAGTACCGTAGACTTACCGCAGCCTGAGTGACCAATTAGCGAGATAAACTCCCCTTTTTGGATTTGTAAATTGACGTTCTTTAGTGCCACAAACTCCCCTTGTGGCGTAGGGAACCGCATTCCTAGCTGGGTTAGGTCAAGTAAAGGTTTCGACATCGTTAACTTCCTTATTCGATAATCAAGGCGCCATTTCTTCTCAATGAGAACAGAATGACAACAGAGCCTAGTTAGCGGAGCGATTGTTGTTTGTTCCAAGAAAAATGCTTTTGCAGCAGCAACATGCCACGATCAAGCAATAAACCGATAAAGCCGATGGTGATCACCGCGACCATGATGCGACCTAGTGACGCTGAGCTACCATTTTGGAACTCATCCCACACGAACTTGCCAAGCCCTGGGTTTTGCGCCAGCATCTCTGCCGCAATCAACACCATCCAAGCAATACCGAGTGACAGTCGAAGACCTGTAAAAATCATTGGAATCGCTGAAGGCAATACGATGGTGCGAATATGCTGCCACCAAGAAAGCTTGAGCACCTTACTCACGTTGAGCAGATCTTTATCTACGCTAGTAACACCAACAGCGGTGTTAATGAGTGTCGGCCACAAGCTACACAAGGCAACGGTAATCAATGAGTTAACAAAAGATTTCGCAAACAAAGGATCGTCACTCACGTAAGTCGCACTGACGACCATGGTCACGATAGGCAGCCAGGCCAAAGGTGACACCGGCTTTAAAAGCTGAATGATTGGGTTAAATGCCTGATACACGCCTTGATTCAGACCCAACACAATCCCAAGGGGAATCGCAATCACTGACGCTAAGATAAACCCACCTGCTACAGTGATAAGTGAGGTCCCAATCTGGTCAAAGAAAGTCGGTTTCCCCGTATAAGGGCGGATCTTCACTTTCGCGTCCGGATTTTTCGCCAGCTTGGCTGCGTTGCGCTTTTCTTGACGCTCAACAAACGCCACCGCTTTATCACGCTCCTCAACGTGTTCTGCGGCTAAATTTTTGAACTGTTCAAACGTCTGAACGGGTCCCGGTAAGGTACCTAAAGACGTCTCTACTTGTTTTGCTGCCAAATGCCACATCATCAGGAAACACAAAATCCCAATGAGGGGGAACAGCAGCACTCGGCTGCGGTTCACCACCATGTCGCGGCTTGGCTTAAGTGAAATTACGTTCGTTGCCATCGCCTATACTCCTTAGCTTTCTCGGCTTACTCGCTTTAACGTTCGTGATAGACGTTCGCGTCTAAACTTTATCGTTACCTTTCAGACCGATAGAGAATTTTTTCAGGTACTCATTCGGCTTACTACCGTCATACACGATGTTGTCGATAAAGTGAGTTTGTGGGGCGCGGAAACCATCTTCATTTTTGAAATCAGGGAAGTCTTTCGACGTTAGCACGCCATCTTCGACTAAGGCCTCAGCCGCTTGTTGATAGATATCTGGACGGTAAACTTCTTTAGCGATATCCATGTACCATTGGTCATCTTGCGAGTCTGCAATCTGTCCCCAACGACGCATCTGAGTGAGGTACCAAATCGCATCACTGTAGTATGGGTACGTGGCGTTATGACGGAAGAACACGTTAAAGTCAGGCACATCACGCTTATCACCTTTCTCATACTCAAACGTGCCCGTCATGCTGTTGGCGATAACTTCAGCATCAGCACCAACATAGGCACTTTTCGAGAGCATTTTCACTGCTTCTTGACGGTTGGCATTGTTGTTTTCATCCAACCAATGTGCAGCACGGATAAGCGCTTTCACAACGCGGATATGAGTATTTGGGTTTTCCTTAGCCCAAGACTTCGATACACCAAACACTTTCTCAGGGTTGTTTTTCCAAATCTCGTAGTCTGTCACCACAGGAACGCCAATGCCCTTAAATACCGCTTGCTGGTTCCACGGTTCGCCTACGCAATAGCCTTCAATCGTACCCGCTTCCATTGTGGCTGGCATTTGAGGCGGCGGTGTCACGCTAAGTAGAACATCTGCGTCTACTTGGCCGCTGTTATCACCTGATTTTGGTGAGTAGTAACCTGGGTGAATTCCCCCTGCTGCCAACCAGTAGCGCAGCTCATAGTTGTGCGTTGAAACGGGGAAAACCATACCCATGTTGAACGGCTTACCTTCATCAAGGTAACCCTCAACCACAGGCTTTAGCGCGTCCGCCTTAATTGGGTGAACAGGTTTGCCATCGGCCTGCTTAGGAATGTGCGGCTTCATCGCATCCCAAGTGTTATTGGAAACGGTGATGGCATTACCATTGAGATCCATACTAAATGCAGTAATGACCTCCGCCTGAGTACCGATACCAATCGTCGCGCCCAGCGGCTGACCAGCTAGCATATGAGCGCCGTCCAGCTCACCATCGATGACGCGGTCTAGCAGGACTTTCCAGTTAGCCTGCGCTTCCAATGTGACGTAGAGACCTTCATCTTCAAAAAAGCCCTTTTCGTAAGCGACTGCCAGCGGTGCCATGTCTGTCAGTTTGATAAAGCCAAATTTGAGCTCCTCAATTTCCGGCTCTCCTAACTCAGCCCAAGCCGACGTACCAACCAGTAGCGTTGCCGTTGCAATAGTCGCGGTACTGACGCGATGAAACGTCTTACCCACTTTGTTTGCTCGTTGCGTCCATGTCTTCATAACACTATCTCCGTGTGATGCTTAAAAATTTTTCCAAAAAAAAAGGCGCTACTGCCATCTATAAGCAATAGAGCCTATGTGTAAGCAGTAACGCCGTCGCCAACCTTCCATTCACCGCCGTTGATGAGTTCAGGAGCTGCCCACTTAAGGGCGGGGGTATTGTAGTTAATATTAGTAATTCAATATGCGTGCCATATTTAAATTATCCTTTAAAATCATAATCTTAATGAAATACAGACTCCATCCTGACTTTCTTTTGCTTCTCCAGTGTGCACCCTGCACCAATTGAATGAATTATCATTAACCCCAAAGTGGTAGTTAAAGATGGATGGATTCCAACGTGTTGATCAGGTTCTTTGCGACTTGAGCCAGCGACAGACTCGACTGCATGGCTGACTTTCGAAGCGCAGCAAATGCTGTCTGTTCATCAAGGTGGTGGTGCTTCATCAGCAGACCTTTGGCCTTCTCGATGACTTTACGCTCTTCGAGTTTTAGGTTTAAGGCTGCGATTTTTTGATCATCTTGAATCGATTTATCTCGCACTTGTCTGGCGTGAATCACCCAGGCGTTGAGCTCGAATTGAGAATCATGAGGTAGCAAAACATAGTCATTACTTACTGGTAAGCGGTTGATATCATTGTTATTAAGCTGCTTTAGGATTACAAGAAGTGGACGCTGTAGTTGCTTGGCAACCTCAATGATCAGCGACAGTTCTGCACAAGGCTGCTGCCAAGAAATGACAAGGGTGGCTGAGGGCTCTTTTTCGAGCATGGACTCCAGCTGAGATAGCTGGCAGCCCATGATTTTATCAAAGTCTCTGGCAAGTCTAGCGCTTATATGCGCCTGCTCGGCGATTGAATCGCAACAAACTAAGACTGGTGTTTTTGGCATACGATTTCCCTAACATAGTGTTCCTTCACTCGTTAGTCCATCGCAATATGTATGCCAAAGTCGCTGGGCTTTGGTTTGAGCCTTGTTCCAATCTGCCGACAAGGTAAAAAGCGCCACCGTCATCGTACTAATAACGGAGTTGGCCATCATTTCTTGCTCATCTTCAGGTGTGCCCAACGGACAAGGAATCTCGCGTTGCTGAGTCATGCACTCTTCAATGTAACTCGAGTTCACTTTGCCGTTTTCTGCCCACCAAATGGTTTGACTTACCTTGGGGTTATATTCGGTCTCACCCGACTGTCCTTTAAAAGAAACGGTTCGCTGAGTTTGCGCCGTGGGTAGGTGTACTAGCGATTCCACTTTGGCGTGTAACTCTTGAAAGCCAGGGTGGAAACTGCCGCGCAGTGCAAACGGCGCATTGGCTGGGTTTAAAGCGCGAGCAACGGTGTTGACGGGCGTTCTTAGTCCATATCGATGCTTCCAATCAAGCATGGTCTTAACTTGCGGAAGAAAATTCTCAAGGGGTAAATAAGTGATGTTGAACTGCTCAAGTCGTTGCTGCGCATCCGCAAGACTGTTTGCAGTGGTGATATTAAGCTGGTTTAAAAAGTCTCTTGCGTGCAAGCGGTTATGCATTTTATCCAAATCGCCATGAAGCAAGATTCTCACACCACTGTCCGCCAATATCTTGGCTGCGACCAAATGCCAAGGTAAACCTGACGTTTGGCCGGTGCGTTTTCCTGCATACAAAGGCCAATCAAGATCAGCAAAGCTCTCTGATGAAGATTTAAGCGCCTGTACAAAGCCAGCGATTTCCTCCGGCGTCTCATCTCTCACGCGAATTAGCATCATCAGCATCGCCATTTGGTCATCACCGACCTCACCATCCATAAACGCAGCCATGACCTCGCACGCCTGAGTTTGCGTAAGCGGACCTCTACCTCGTGAACCACGGCCTACCGTGCGAATACATTCTTGAATTAACGACACATCTTCTCCTACTTAATGTGACTTTCCCAGCCTAGACACCTAATCTCGGTGACATCAAGGCGCCGACACCAACAGTTCATCTTGAGTATATTCTTTCGCTATATCAACAAGCTGCTGGCGAATTGACACCACTTCACCAATGATCATCAACGCCGGGCTCAAGCCGCGAAGTTGCTCCGCGATTTGATTCAGTTGCGATAGCTCGAAAGTATATACTTCTTCTTCTGCGCTACAACCTTTACCGATAATAGCTACGGGCGTGGAAGCCTTCAGTCCTGCTTGCACTAAGCCACTTTGAATCTCGAGGCTTTTCTCAAGCCCCATATAACAAACTAACGTTTGCCCTTGAGCGATCAGCGATGACCACGCTGGCAGTGCGCCAGACACGACATTACCGGTGACAAAGGTGACACTGCGTGCCACTTTGCGATGGGTTAACGGGATAAGCGCGCTTGAAGAACAGCCTAGCGCAGCGGTAATGCCCGGAATCACTTCAAATTCAATGTTCGCAGCTTTTAGCGCCAGTGCTTCTTCTCCACCACGCCCGAATACAAAAGGGTCACCACCTTTTAACCTTACTGCGCGATACCCTTTTCGGCCACAATCTTTAAGGATTTCGTTAATCGAGTCTTGATTCAGGCTTGGCATACCACAGCGTTTACCTACATAAAATCGTAACGTGCTGCTGGGAATCAAATCCAAGATCGGCTGACTGACTAGGCGATCATAGACCACAATATCCGCCTGAGATATCCGCTTATGGGCAGCCATGGTTAGCAAGTCCGGATCGCCAGGCCCCGCCCCGACAATGGAGACAAACCCATTTTCAGATCGATAAGGCAGCTCATCAATAAAGCCGACATCTTGCTGTTGGTGCAAACGGTATGTATGCTCATTCCTTTGAGTATTCATCCTACAACTCCTTGGTTAACTGAACCATTATTTAACTATCACGTCGATATGCTGAGCGTGCTGAAAGTGCTGATTGGCGAGCTTTTCCACCTCTGGTAGACAAGACCCGCAATTACTGCCGCATTTGAGCTGACTTTGAAGCTGGGCGACACTGGTATGGCTATGAGTTTGAATCGCATCAATGATCTGTTTTTCAGTCACTCTAAAACAACTGCAAACCAGCTTGCTTGTCGCACCCGTTTGGGTCGCCTTGAGAAGTTTTGACAGTGAAAAAGGCTGCCCCAACAGCTGTGAAAGCGGCTCGACATCAGCATCAAAGGTCTTATTCTCTACTTGAATAATACTTTTTACCGTCAGCGCGGCGTCATCAGCACAGCTTAGCGTCACCCAGCCCTGCTCGGTATCCATCACCAAAAGCTTGCCGTTAAGGGCGGCGCCTGTTGCCTGATTCCAAGTGTGCTTCTCTAAGGGTACTTGCGTCGCATAGCGCCATAAACGCCCGCCAGCGCCACCAATGTCAGTCACTTGCATAGATGCAAAGTCCGCGAGGCTACGCAACTTGTCACAGCCCTCGCCTATGGCAACCATATAGCTGCCAATGCCAAATGGAGCGACGCGAACTAGCGTCGATTTAAACGCTGGCTGACCCGAAATAGGGTCAACCACGGATTCTGTCACTTGGTTAACACCACTGCCGGCACCAAATTCGCCTGCCCAGTGCATCGATAAATACACACTGTGCATACTCAAACCTTCGTCTGCTCTGATACGGGCGATCACACTGCCGCTGCCATCTGGCAGTGTTACCTCGGCAAGTTGCTCCGTTTTAAGCTCTGCTCTTTCAATGGAGATTGGGTTTAAGTAGAGCGTAGGCTCGACCTCCTTTTGGGTAAGCGAAGGAACGTAGCCTGTGCGCGTCATGGTATGCCACTGGTCGCGGTCACGTCCCGTATTGAGAATGAATTCTTGATGTCCGCGAGGCGTTTCAAGCTCAATAGTCTCGGGAACAATCAAATTGGCACGCCCGGAAGGTGTCGCAAAGGAGCCGTCGGCGAATGGTCTCTCATCGCCAAGCGGCCATTGCATAGGTTGCCATTGTTGATAGTCGCTTTCAGTCAGTGTACTTAACTTGCTTAAATCGAATAGCTGAGGCGCATGTTTGTTGATGCCCGATAACTTGATGTGTTCTTTGAAAATCTCATACTCACTGTGATACCCAAACCCATCGCTAACATCCATTAAGCGACACAAAGCCTGGCCTACCTTGGAAATCGCCCACCAATCTGGCCTGCTTTCACCGCGCATAGGCAAGAATGCTCGCTGGCGAGACATCATGCGCTCAGAGTTAGTTACCATACCCTGCTTTTCACCCCATCCTGCGGCGGGTAGCAAAATGTCCGCGTAATGGGCGATATCAGAATCAGCACAGATATCCGACACTATTACCAACTCACAGCGCTTGAGCGCTCGTTTGATCTTCTGACTTTGTGGCAGTGATACGACTGGATTGGTTGCCATAATCCAAACCGCTTTCACTTCACCGCGTTCTATCGCATCAAATAGTTCCACCGCTTTCAAGCCGGGTTTGGTTGCCATGTCTGGGGCCTGCCAAATCGCCTTAACTTGCTCTATCGACTCAGCATCAAAACCCCGATGGGCAGCCAGTTGATTCGCCAATCCACCGACCTCTCGTCCCCCCATCGCGTTGGGCTGACCAGTAATCGAGAAAGGGCCGCACCCTTGACGACCGATTTTGCCCGTTAGTAAGTGGGCATTAATAATGGCATTGCCTTTATCAGTCCCATTCTCAGCCTGATTCACGCCTTGGCAATAAAGCGTAATCACGCGCTGCTTGGTCGCGAACCAATGATAAAACTGTTTAAGGCTAGTTTTATCAACTTGAGTTTGCTCGGCAACAGCATCAAGAGAACAAGAGGGTTGTTTTAGCGCTTTCATCAGCGCATCCGCGCCTTGCGTGTGCTCGTCGATATACTCTGTATCTAATTGCTTGGTGTCATCGCAATACCGCGCCAACCCCATAAACAGTGCCACATCGCTGTCGCTTACAAGAGGCAGGTGTAAATCCGCTTGTTCTGCGGTCATGGTTTTACGAGGGTCGATCACCACCAGCTTTAAATTTGGATTTGATTCTCTCGCTTGTTGAATTCGTCGAAAGACGATCGGGTGTGTCCAGGCCATATTGGAGCCCACTAACACAATCATCTCCGCCAGCTCAAGGTCTTGATAATTCACGGGCACGACATCTTCACCAAATGCACGAACGTAAGACGCAACCGCAGACGACATACAAAGTCGTGAGTTGGTATCGATGTTAGCGCTGCCAATAAAGCCTTTCATAAGCTTGTTGGCTACATAGTAATCTTCTGTCAGCAGTTGGCCTGAAACATACATAGATAGCGCGTCACTGCCGTGCTGCTGTTTGATGTCATAAAACCGCTCTGCGATGGTATCAATCGCTTCTTGCCATGATGCCTGTTTACCGTTGATTTTAGGGTACAACAACCTCGCAGGCCCAGTATGGCTTTGGTCTAAAGATGAGCCTTTAACGCATAGCGCTCCCATGTTTGCAGGGTGCGAAAGGTCGCCACACGTTGATGCTTGATTCGGGGTGCTGACACACTTGGCCACTAAGCCGCAGCCGACACCACAATAAGGACAGGTTGTTTTGACACTTCTCGGCTTCATAGCTTCTCCTTGAGCCCGGCGACATCGATAAAAAAAGGCGCCTCTTCTTATTTCAAGAAGAGGCGCCTTTGCCATTGACGAGTTAGTTATTGTTCACGGTCATCTGTCTTATCTTTTCAACAAGA
Organism: Vibrio sp. DNB22_10_4; assembly: GCF_052879755.1. NCBI lineage: Bacteria > Pseudomonadati > Pseudomonadota > Gammaproteobacteria > Vibrionales > Vibrionaceae > Vibrio > Vibrio sp. DNB22_10_4. Next base: position 238,173 of record NZ_JBNNXW010000004.1, read on the forward strand.
CACGGCCTTTGATAAAAGAGAGAGCAAGAATGGTTCCAATCTTGATAATGTTATTTATCAGTTAGTTACGTGAAAACTAGGATTGTGTAATGCACTGTTTTGGGGAAACGCACAAATACTGGGCGCCTATTGCACGAATTGTAGGTAACCAACAGTAATGTACTTCCTTTACCACATCTTGAGCGCTAAACTCTAGCCTCACTCACAAAAAATAGCCTGCAACTATGACAGCTTCAAAAATCAAATTCATCGCAACCGACATGGATGGAACCCTGTTAGACGAACAAGGCCAGCTTCCTACGCAGTTTCCTGCGTTATTTCAAAGGCTAAAGTCTCAAGGCATTCTGTTTGCTGCGGCGTCCGGACGTCAATATTATAGCTTGCGTGATACCTTTGCGGACTACCAAGACGAGATGCTGTTTATCGCTGAAAATGGCACCATGGTTATGCATCAAGACAAAGAGCTGTATAGCTGCACGCTCGATTCAGCCTCTGTGCCTGACATCATTTGCCAAGCCCGTGCTATCTCTGACGCGTTTATTGTGCTGTGTGGTAAGAAAGGTGCCTATATCGAAACACAAGATCCAAAGGCGCTGGCAGAAATCAGTAAATATTACCACCGCTGTCAATATGTCGACGATTTGCTGAGTGTGGAAGACGAATTTATTAAAGTTGCTCTGCTTCACTTTAATGGCTCTGAGGCTCACATCGATCCGGTGATCCGCCCAGCATTTGGTGAAGATTTTCAAGTCGTGGTTAGCGCTAAGATTTGGCTCGATGTCATGAACAAAGTCGCATCAAAAGGCGCGGCCATTCGCCACCTACAGCAAACCATGAACTTTACTTTTGAGCAGACTATGAGTTTTGGTGACTACTTTAACGATGTGGAGATGTTGAAGGAGAGTTACTACTCTTACGCGATGGAAAATGCCCATCCAGGCGTCAAAGAGCTTGCCCGTTTCTCTGCACCGAGCAACACAGAAGATGGTGTGATTAAAGCGGTCAATGCCTTTCTTGATGCTGAGCTTTCTATCGCCAAATAGAAGCCAGACAAACCGGTTCACTGTGTAAACAAAGAGCATGGTAAAAAAAGAGCATGCCCAGGCATGCTCTTGTTATTTTTGCCAGCGCTCAGCGGCCTGTGCGTCGGACTCACGAGACTCAACCCATCGAGTTGACTCTGTCGTACGCTCTTTCTTCCAAAATGGCGCCTTGGTCTTCAAGTAATCCATAATGAATTCGCACGCTTCAAATGCTGTACCTCGGTGAGCACTGGAAACACCAACAAATACGATTTGGTCACCCGCATCGAGATCGCCTACGCGGTGAATAACTCGAATACCATTAAGCATCCATCTCGTTTCCGCTTCATTGCAGATTTTTTCTAATGCGCGTTCCGTCATTCCCGGATAGTGCTCAAGCGACATGCCTTTCACATCGTCGCCCAAGTTCATATCACGTACTTTGCCCGTGAACGTCACTATTGCACCCGATGCACTGCCCTCTGCCAGTGCCTCATACTCAGCACCTACTGAGAAATCTTGTTGCTGTACCGATACGCGAATCGTCATATCAGCCACCAGTTACCGGAGGGAAAAAGGCAACTTCATCACCATCACTGACGGCTGTCGTCAGCGGGACAATGTCTTGGTTTACCGCAGCCAATAACTTGCCAGAATCAAGCGCCAAGTCCCACTTGCCCTCTTGCTTCGCTAAGTGAGCACGGATGGCTTCGACCGTGTCAAAGCCGGCATCAAGTTCAAGCTCGTCGACACCAACCAGTTCGCGAGTTTGAGCAAAAAACAGTACTTTGATCATGATTCCACCTTAAAGTGACCTGACTTACCGCCGGTTTTTTCTAGCAATCGAACGCTGTCGATCACCATGTCTTTCTGTACCGCTTTGCACATGTCATAAATCGTCAATGCCGCGACGGAGGCTGCAGTCAGAGCTTCCATTTCTACGCCCGTTTTACCCGCTAGCTTACACACGGATTCGATGCGTACTTTGTTTTCACTTTCCAGCGCTTCTAGCTGCACTTCCACTTTAGAAAGCAGTAGCGGATGACACAGTGGGATCAAATCCCAGGTTTTCTTCGCCGCTTGAATACCCGCAATACGTGCGGTAGCAAACACATCTCCTTTGTGATGGTTGCCAGAGGTAATCATTTTCAGCGTTTCCGGTGCCATATGCACAAACGCTTCTGCACGTGCTTCGCGAACCGTCTCAGCCTTAGCTGAAACATCGACCATGTTGGCCTCGCCCGATGCATTAATATGTGTAAATTCCGACATGGCTAACCCCGACAGTTACTTAGTTAGGTGAGGCATGAAGTTACAAGGGCGATGACTTGCATCGAGTTGCTGCTTAATGATTTTCGTCCAACCCGTGCGACACGCACCTGTTGAGCCAGGCATTGCGAAGATAACCGTGTGATTAGCAAAACCAGCAATCGCACGTGACTGAATAGTCGACGTACCAATCTCTTCGTAAGATACCGCGCGGAATAGCTCACCGAAGCCTTCTACTTGCTTATCGAAAAGAGGAACCAACGCTTCTGGAGTGCTATCACGAGAGGTGAAACCTGTACCGCCAGTGATCATCACTGCTTGAACGCTTTCGTCAGCAACCCACTGTGAAACCACAGCGCGGATTTGGTAGATGTCATCGATAACGATTTTTTTGTCCGCCAGCGTATGACCCGCTTCTTGAAGGTTTTCAGCTAGGTAGCGACCTGATGTGTCGTTCTCTTCTGTACGTGTGTCTGAAACGGTTAGCACTGCGATATTCGCAGGCACAAATTTGCTCTCTGCGTGACCCATGATTTTCACCCTATAAAAACTGTAAACATTAAAATCGGCGACGCGAATTAGCCGCCGATGGATGCCAAGTGAGGCGTCATTCCTGAATTGCCATCATGTAGGAAGTGACTGACCGACTTGGTCTGTAATTGTGCTTGAATGCGCTCGATTAGCGCCTGCTCCTGCGCGTCTTCTTGCAGTAAGTCTCGCAGCTCTACACCATGCTCGCCAAACAAGCATAAGTGCAGCTTACCCATTGCAGAGACACGCAAGCGGTTACAACTTTCGCAGAAGTTTTTCTCGTATGGCATGATCAAACCAATCTCGCCTTTATAATCGGCATGCACGAATACTTGAGCCGGGCCGTCGTTGTTTTGACGCGCTTTAAGTATCCAACCGTTAGCGATGAGTTGATTGCGTATGTCCACACCTGAGACATGATGATTTTGAAACAGCTCGTCCATTTCTCCGGTTTGCATCAGCTCGATAAACCTAAGTTGGATAGGACGATCTTTGATCCAGTTAAGAAACGACGGCAGCTCTTTGGCGTTGAGATCTTTCATCAACACCACATTGACTTTGACCTGCTCGTAGCCGATCTCAAACGCGCGATCGATACCCGCCATCACCTCGGTAAATTTATTCTCACCTGTAATTTGGTGGAACATACGAGGATCAAGACTATCAACGCTGACGTTAATATGAGTCAAACCCGCTCGCTGCCATGTATCAACTTGCTTTGCCATACGATAACCGTTAGTTGTCGTAGCAACTTTGCTGATGCCAGGCGTATTCGCGACCGTTTCAATGATCTGAGGGAAATCCTTCCTAAGACTAGGCTCACCACCAGTAATGCGCACCTTTGACGTGCCACAATCTGCGAACGCAGTGACAACACGCTTTATTTCAGGCAGCGTTAAAAAGGCTGGTCTTTTTTGACCAGGCGGTTTGTAGCCATCAGGGAGGCAATATGTACATCGGAAATTACAGACATCTGTAACCGACAAGCGCAAGTAATAGAACTTGCGATGGAATTTATCTTCGAATTGTTGCGCCACGGAACACCTTTCCAAACACGGGAGGCGTGATCATTTCCAATCAAGCCCTTGTGACCAAATGTCACTGGCTCAACACGCTTATCTTGATTGATATTACATCAGAAGACTTAGCGTCGTGAGCTCGGAGTTATGGCAATTAGCGATATGAGTCGCTAACAGCGTGTGAGTAAAATACTCAATAACGACAGGGTTTTCCAGCTTTGCAATCAAAAAACCTTATCTATTCGTCATTTTTATTATAGTTGAGTATCGCAAATGAACAATTTACCCTATGTTACGAAAACTAAGTAACACAAAAGTAGAATAAGATGAGCAACTATTCATCAAAAAAAATCGTGGCGATCGGTGGCGGTCACGGCTTAGGGCGCATGTTGGCTGCGCTGAAAGACTTCGGCTCTAATGCCACTGGTATTGTCGCAACAACTGACAATGGCGGCTCCACCGGCCGTATTCGAGAGTGCCAAGGTGGCATTGCTTGGGGCGACACTCGCAACTGTATCAATCAGCTCATTACCGATCCGTCTATCGGTTCAATGATGTTTGAGTACCGTTTCAAAGGCACGGGCGACCTGAATGGTCACAACCTTGGCAACCTTATGCTTACCGCACTGGATAACTTATCCGTCCGCCCTCTCGACGCAATTGAGCTGATAAGAGACTTGCTTAAAGTCGATGTTAATATCATCCCAATGTCTGAGCACCCTTCTGATCTCAAAGCACTTTCAGTAGAAGGGAAATGGGTTACGGGTGAAACCTCCGTGGATGAAATGGAGCAAGACCTACAGCGTCTTGATTTAGAACCTGTCGTTCCTGCGACTAAAGAAGCGGTCGATGCGATTCTCCAAGCGGACTGTATTGTGCTTGGCCCTGGTAGTTTTCTGACCAGTATTATGCCGCCGCTTTTGCTTGCTGATCTCAGCCAAGCCATTAACAGTAATACCAAAGCCAAAGTGGTGTTTGTTGAGAACTTATCACCCGAGTATGGCCCGGCTGGACGAATGACGCTGGAGCAAAAACTGCAATGGTGTGAGCGAGCTCTGCATGGCAGAAAACTCGATGTTATTTTAGGTGAGCAGGCTCACCCAGATATTTGCTCACGCTGGAACTGTATGACTCAACCTCTGGCCTCACCCAATCGTGATTGGCGCCATGATAGGAATAAACTCAAACAAGCAATTGAGTCGCTGCTGCAATAAGCTCAATGTGATTCACTTGGACTTTCCAATAAAAGCCTCATACTCAGTCACTTAGAGCTAGTTGGGGCTTTTTGTATACGAGGTAAGTATTCACTCACAGTTCCTCACTGCTATTCTGATAAAAACCCTACTTAGTTAACAATTGCTAACCAAGCAAATTGTTGCGTTGCCATGAATGCATCACTCTAGCATCACAACAATCAAAATAGCGAAGTGCCGACATGAACCAGTACGTGAATGACCCATCCAATTATCAACTGCTGATCAAGAACCTCCTTTTCTCCCCCGTTGCTTTTGATCCAGACCAAGAAATCATCTACGCCAATTACCGTCGCCACAGTTATCAGACCTTTCATGATCGCGTGAGGCAACTTGCTAACGCCCTAACCCAAATGGGCGTAAAAAAAGGCGATACAGTGGCAGTAATGGACTATGATTCTCACCGTTACTTGGAGTGCTACTTCGCTATTCCTATGATTGGCGCCAAGCTGCATATGATTAACGTGCGCCTCTCTCCAGAGCAAATTCTCTATACCATCGACCACGCAGAAGACGATGTCCTGCTCATCCATGAAGAATTTTTACCAATCTTGGATCAAATCAAAGGACGTATCGACACCATCAACGATTACGTGATACTCCGTGATGAAGGAGATTGTGAATATGAGCAGCGATTGGCGGCGCAACCTAACGAATTTGACTTTCCTGACTTTGATGAAAACACAGTCGCTACCACCTTTTACACTACAGGTACGACAGGGATGCCAAAGGGGGTGTTCTTTACTCACCGTCAATTGGTGCTGCATACCCTAGGGATTCTAAGCTCTCTCGGTACCAATGCGGTTCAAGGCCGGCTGCATCAAGGCGACATCTACATGCCTATTACGCCAATGTTTCATGTTCACGCTTGGGGTCTACCTTATATGGCGACCATGCTTGGCATCAAACAGGTCTATCCGGGTAAATATGTTCCAGATGTGTTGCTTGGCCTTATTGAACAAGAAAAAGTGACCTTCTCACACTGCGTACCCACCATCTTGCACTTGCTACTCAACTCACCCAAATCTTCCTCAATGGATTTATCGGGATGGAAAGTCGTCATTGGCGGCGCCGCATTGCCAAAAGCACTTTGTCAGGCTGCATTAGCACGCAATATTGATGTCTTTGCCGGATATGGCATGAGTGAGACCGGTCCAATCCTGTCGATAGTGCAACTCACACCTGAACATCTTGAAGAGGATATGGATACTCAAGCGGAGTACCGGGCGAAAACCGGTAAAAAAGTCGCGATGGTCGAAGTTGAGATCGTCGATGAACAAATGGAGCCACTCGCACACGATGGCGAAACCACAGGCGAAATTGTCGTTCGAGCCCCGTGGCTTACACCGAGCTACTACAAAGACAATAAGAACTCGAAGGCGTTGTGGCGAGGTGGTTACTTACATACTGGCGATGTGGCAACTATCGACCAAGAAGGGTTCATCAAAATTACTGACCGCGTGAAAGATATGATTAAAATCTCAGGTGAATGGGTCAGCTCCCTTGAACTTGAGGACATTCTCCATCAACACAAAGCCGTGTCTGAAGCCGCTGTGATTGGCATGCCGCACAATAAATGGGGCGAAGTTCCTCTGGCTCTGATCACGCTAAAACCTGAACAAACGGTGACGGAAAAAGAGCTTTTAGGATTTGCAAAGGGCTTTATCACCAAAGGTATCCTCGCCCGCGAAGCGCTACTAATGAAGATTAAGTTTGTCGATACCATTGCTAAGACCAGCGTTGGTAAAGTTGATAAAAAAGAACTTAGAAAATTGTATCTATAGAGCGCTGCTTTAACGAGCTAACATAAAAAATGCAGCCTCTAAGGCTGCATTTTACGTTTGGTACCTTTGATGCGCTAGGCTTCTATCGTCTCGAGGTAGCTAATATAAGTGGTATGTGTGTTAGCAAGCAGCGCAAGCACTTGGTCAATCAGAGCTTGATCTTCCACCAGTTCGTTTTGCTTCGATTTCGCATCTATTTGGATCGCAAGTTGGCATAAAGGCTCAGCACCAAAACTGGCAGCGCTGCTCTTGAGTGCGTGGCATATTTCCGCCAGCAACTCCATTTTGTCGCTAAGTACGCCTTCACTAAGCTGACTTTGATACGTCACCAACTCACCAGTGAATATTCCAAGTAAAATAGGAATATTACTCACGCCAATTTCGTTAGTAAGCTGCTCAACTCGGTCTTGATTCATAAACGTCATGCTTTGGTCTCACTCGCATTCCATGCTTGGATTTTTCTATAAATGGTCGATGGACTTACGTCCAGGTACTTTGCCGCCTGTGGGATGTTGCCATCACAAGCCTCAATGGCCTGTTCAATGGTACGTCGCTCAGTTTGCCACAGCGGCACAATATCTTGTGGACCAAATGACGAGACCGTGATCGATGATGCGGTTGGTTTCATGACGATCAAAGGCTCATTCAACGGTGGCGGCAGCATATCTAACGTGATTTCTTTACCGTGGTTAAGTACCACGACATTGCGCAACACATTTTGCAATTGACGCACGTTACCTGGCCACTCGTAGTGGATGAAGCGTTCAATCACATCTTGAGAAAAGCGCACAAAGCTCTTCCCTTCCTCATGCGACATGAAACCCAATAACGAGTAGGCAATTTCAATGACGTCTTCTTCACGATCACGAAGCGGTGGCAGGTGCAATGGGATCACGTACAAACGGTAGTACAAGTCTTCCCTAAACCGCCCTTCTTGTACCTCTTTCCAAGGGTCGCGGTTGGTCGCACACACAAAGCGCACGTCCACTTTCTTCATGCGCGAAGAGCCCACTTTTTGGAAAGTACCGGTTTGGATAAAGCGCAGCAGTTTGGTTTGCAGTTCGAGATCCATCTCGCACAGCTCATCAAGAAACAATGTACCGCCATCAGCAAGCTCAGCCGCACCTTGTCTATCAACCGCTGCGCCAGTAAAGGCGCCTTTGACGTGACCAAACAACTCACTTTCAATCAGATCTTTCGGGATAGCCGCACAATTAATTGCGATAAATGGTTTATCACCGCGTTTACTCGCAGCGTGAATGGCTTCGGCACATACCTCTTTACCGGTACCACTCTCACCCGTAATAAAAATACTGGCTTTACTGGATGCGGCGGAATCGATAGTGCGATATACGGCTTGCATCGGCTGGCTACTGCCGATAAAACCTTGATAGCTTGGGCTACCCGTATCGTTGATTTCATCGCGCAGTTTAGACGCTTTGCGAATCGCATTGGTTACTGTTACGCGCAGACGGTCAGCTTCACAAGGCTTAATCAAAAAGTCTTGGGCACCGTGCTGCATCGCATCGACGGCGATATCAATAGAACCGTGCGCCGTCATAAAGATGATAGGCACGTCTGGATGAGATTGTTTCACTGCGTCCAAAACATCCATCCCCGTCATATCGGGAAGACGCAGATCAAGAAGTATCAGATCGGGTGTCCGATGCTGTAAGCTTTGAATCGCATCGCGGCCATTGCCTACGATATTGATATCAATCCCCAATGGAGAAAGATACGAGCGATATAAAGCTGCAACGGAGGCCGTATCTTCTACCATCAGTAAGTAGCGAGACTTCGGCTCGTCGAATAAAGGTTGCATAAATCCTAGCTAACTGTTGTTTTATTATGTTTGCTTTATCTGGTTACTCTATAAGCATATTCGCATTTTGCAATTATTGATTAAGAAAAACCATTTTTATTTTACTGCTTAAAGCTTGAGCAGCCTACCAGACTGCTCAAAGCTTGTTAACTGTTAGCGATGAAGTGTTGTCTAAGTTTTTCTATTTCATCACGTTTTTCTGCAGCTAGTTCAAATTCTAAGTTCTGAGCGTGTTGATACATTTCTCCTTCGAGCTTGAGAATTTGTTTTTCGAGATCTTGTGAGGATAGCGCCACATACGCTTGAGAAGGCTCTGCGACCTTAGAAAGTGGTACCTGTTTGCCTTTCTTCGGCTTACCACCTTTGACTGCACCACCAATTTCCATAATGTCTTTGATGTTGCGCTTAAGCGCAGTGGGTACCAGCCCCATTTTTTCATTGTAAGCATGCTGCTTTTCACGGCGGCGCGAAGTCTCATCGATGGCTTTTTGCATCGACTTGGTGATACGGTCGCCATACAAAATCGCTTTGCCTTTGATATTACGCGCGGCGCGGCCTATGGTCTGAATCAAAGAGCGTTCTGAGCGCAGGAAACCTTCCTTGTCAGCATCAAGGATCGCCACCAGCGACACCTCTGGCATATCCAAACCCTCTCGAAGCAAGTTGATCCCCACCAGCACATCAAATTCACCCAAACGTAAATCGCGAATGATCTCGGTACGTTCAACAGTATCGATATCTGAGTGCAAGTAACGAACCTTAACGCCGTGCTCACTGAGGTATTCAGTCAAATCCTCTGCCATGCGTTTGGTAAGAGTCGTCACCAACACACGCTCATCGATCGCAGCGCGAGCTCTCGCTTCGGAGAGCAAATCATCTACCTGAGTCGCAACAGGACGTACTTCAATTTCTGGATCCAAGAGACCCGTCGGACGCACCACCTGATCGGCTACGTCACCGTTAGATTTCTCTAGCTCATAAACACTTGGTGTTGCAGAGACAAAAATGGTTTGCGGCGAAATCATCTCAAATTCTTCAAACTTCATTGGACGATTGTCCAACGCCGAAGGCAAACGAAAACCAAACTCCACTAGCGTTTCTTTTCGAGAGCGGTCACCTTTATACATTGCGCCAATTTGTGGCACGGTCACGTGTGACTCATCAATAATGAGCAACCCGTCTGCTGGCAAATAATCGAATAGTGTCGGAGGCGGCTCACCCTCTTTGCGACCACTCAAGTAACGAGAGTAGTTCTCGATGCCTGAACAAAAGCCAAGTTCGTTCATCATCTCAATATCAAATTGGGTACGCTGAGAAATACGCTGCTCTTCAAGTAGCTTATTGTTTTCTTTTAGATAAGTTGCACGGCTGGTAAGTTCTTTTTTGATCTCTTCTATCGCATCTAGAATACGTTCTCGCGGCGTTACATAGTGGGTTTTCGGATAGATGGTGTAACGCGCGATATCGCGTTGGGTAATCACACCCGTTAACGGGTCGAAAAGACTGATGCAATCAATTTCATCATCGAACATTTCAAGGCGTACCGCTTCTTGATCCGATTCAGCAGGAAAGATATCGATAACTTCGCCACGTACGCGAAATTGGCCACGTTCAAACGCAACGTCGTTACGGGAATATTGCAGCTCTGCGAGTCGAAGTAAGATATCACGTTGGTCGATCACCGCACCGCGAGTCACGTGAAGCATCATTTTTAAATACGAATCGGGATCGCCTAGGCCATAAATGGCAGATACTGAAGCGACAATAATCGCATCTTTGCGCTCAAGCAGAGCTTTGGTCGCCGACAAACGCATTTGCTCGATGTGAGCGTTCACTGACGCGTCTTTTTCAATAAACGTATCTGTGGTCGGTACATACGCCTCTGGCTGGTAATAATCATAGTAAGAAACGAAGTACTCAACCGCATTGTTCGGGAAGAAGGCTTTCATCTCACCATAAAGCTGTGCGGCGAGGGTTTTGTTTGGTGCCAACAAAATAGCGGGTCTTTGCGCTTGGGCAATGACGTTCGCTAACGTGAAGGTTTTACCGGATCCGGTTACCCCTAGCAAAGTTTGGTGGGCGAGACCTGAATCCAAGCCATCGACTAACTGCGTAATCGCGGTAGGTTGATCTCCTGAAGGTTTGTAATCAGAAACCAATTCGAAGTGTTTTGCCATCTATTTGTATCCCTTATCTGCAACCCTACTATTTGAGCGCTAGCGCTATCAATTTGCAACCTAAAGCTCGCCTTTATACGTGCAATTTGCTATTGTGTGCACCCAAGCAAAACCCACGTCTACACCCAGCGTTTCAAACCATCCACGGTTTTTCCCCAATCAATCCTAGCTTAGCTGTTAATAATAATATTCTCATTTTTGATACTCCAAACCCCAGCTTTTAAAAGTCATTATATTTCAATCACATAATTGACAATTTATTCAGTTATTCACACCCCATCAAATGAGTAATTACTCAATTCAACATTCTCTACAGCGCAATTAACACATTTATCCACAATTTTGGTGGATAAGTAAAACAACCTTATGAGCAATAAGGCTCTCAGGAAAGTAAAGTTTTTTTTGAAGTTTTTTTTGCAGTGATTTTTCATAAAAACCATTGACTCATACATCCAGGGTAGCTAAGATTCGCCCCGCTTTAAGCAATTCCCCCTTAGTTCAGTTGGTAGAACGGCGGACTGTTAATCCGTATGTCGCAGGTTCGAGTCCCGCAGGGGGAGCCAAATTTAGAATAAGCCGTGTCGTAAGACGCGGCTTTTTCGTTTCTAAGCGACAGAAATCCCTACAGGATTTTATGCCGCAGAGCTCGCCGCCCGCGTACGAGTCCCGCAGGGGGAGCCAAATTTAGAATAAGCCGTGTCGTAAGACGCGGCTTATTCGTTTCTAAGCGACAGAAATCCCTACAGGATTCTATGCCGCAGAGCTCGCCGCCCGAATCCGGTCGACCACGTTCCAGTCCCGCAGGGGGAGCCAAATTTAGATTAAGCCGTGTCGTAAGACGCGGCTTTTTCGTATCTGAGTCTCACAAACTCCTTCCAAATAACAGCCTTTTTGTCTGCTCCCACTCCCCCAATTCTGTACGTCTTTTTTTGTTTTTAGCCCGAATGCCTATACTTTTCGTACAAACGAGCAAAACCATAGATTTCACAGGTTGTTATTCACCGCTCAAAACTGGATAATATCGGGATCGGAGCTCTTTACACTTTTTATTATGACCGAATATCTTTTGTTGTTGGTGGGCACAGTACTCGTCAACAATTTCGTACTGGTTAAATTCCTTGGATTATGTCCATTTATGGGCGTATCTAAAAAACTTGAGACGGCCATCGGCATGGGTCTTGCGACAACATTCGTACTGACTTTAGCCTCGGTATGCGCCTACCTTGTTGAAACCTATGTTCTTGTGCCTCTGGGTATCCAATACCTGCGAACGATGAGTTTTATTCTCGTTATCGCCGTGGTGGTGCAGTTCACTGAGATGGTGGTTCACAAAACCAGCCCTACCCTATACAGGCTACTCGGTATCTTCTTGCCGCTGATCACGACCAACTGTGCTGTGCTGGGTGTCGCGCTGCTCAACATCAATGAAAACCACAACTTCATAGAATCTATCATCTATGGATTCGGCGCAGCCGTTGGTTTCTCTTTGGTACTGATCCTGTTTGCTTCAATGCGTGAGCGTATTGCCGCCGCCGATGTACCAGCGCCATTCAAAGGTGCCTCTATCGCAATGATTACCGCAGGACTCATGTCTCTTGCGTTCATGGGCTTTACAGGGTTGGTGAAACTATAATGAGTACCATCCTTATTGCCATCGTTGCTGTTGTTATCCTAGCGGGTCTGTTTGGCGCCGTTCTAGGCTTTGCCTCTATTAAATTCAAAGTTGAAGCTGACCCTATTGTCGATCAAATCGACAGCATTCTGCCGCAAACTCAGTGCGGTCAGTGTGGTTACCCTGGTTGTCGCCCTTACGCTGAAGCGATTGCTAATGGCGATGCGATCAACAAGTGCCCTCCGGGTGGTCAACCGACGATTGAAAAGCTTGCAGACTTAATGGGTGTCGAAGTCGAAGACTCTGCGCACGATGCCGAAAAATCGATTAAAAAAGTCGCTTTTATCCACGAAGACATGTGCATTGGCTGCACAAAATGTATTCAAGCGTGCCCGGTAGACGCCATTGTCGGTGGCACTAAAGCACTGCACACGGTTATCAAGGATGAGTGTACCGGCTGTGACCTTTGCGTTGCGCCGTGTCCAACTGATTGTATTGAAATGATCCCGGTAGAAACCACCGCGGATACATGGAAATGGCAAATGGATGCTATCCCTGTCGTCAACATTACCGAACCAACGACAGAACTAAGCGGTAAGTAGGGAGCATTATGTTATCACTCATCGAACAAATTAAATCAGGCTCCCTTTGGGACTTCCCTGGCGGTGTGCACCCGCAAGAAAATAAGACACAGTCTAACCGCAATGAGATAGTGCGTGCTGCTGTACCGAGCGAACTCGTCATTCCTCTAAAACAGCACATTGGTAAGCCAGGCGACCTATTGGTTAACGTTGGCGATAAAGTACTTAAAGGTCAGCCGCTAAGCCAAGTCAACGCGGCCTTCATGTTGCCTGTTCATGCGCCAACGTCCGGCACCATCAAAGCGATTGAACCTCGCACTATTGCTCACCCATCGGGTTTGAATGATCTATGCATTGTGATTGAAGCGGATGGCGAAGACACCTGGACTGAGCTTTCTCCTGTCGAAGACTACCGCGCACTTGAGCCAGACGCGCTCATCGAGACCATTCGTCTTGCCGGTATCTCAGGTATGGGCGGCGCAGGCTTCCCAACAGCGAAGAAAATTCAATCGGGTTTACAGCGCACTGAAATCTTGATCCTCAACGCCGCTGAGTGTGAGCCTTACATCACGGCAGATGACCGCTTAATGCAAGACTGCGCCGATGAAGTAATTGAAGGTATCAATATCCTCAAGCACATGCTTAAGCCAAAGCTGACCATCATCGGTATTGAAGATAACAAGCCTGAAGCAATAAAAGCATTAGAGAAAGCCGCTGAGAACGAAGACATTGTGATCCGTGTGATCCCAACCAAATACCCTTCTGGTGGTGAAAAACAGCTCATCAAGATCTTAACCAATCTTGAAGTGCCAGTGGGTGGCATTCCTGCCGATATTGGCCTTATGGTACAAAACATCGGTTCTGCGTTCGCAATCAAACGAGCCGTTTGCCAAGGTGAGCCACTCATTGAACGTGTCGTTACCCTCACAGGTAAAACCTTCAAACAACCACGTAATGTTTGGACGCGCATTGGTACGCCAGTTCAAGCGCTGCTTGATGAGTTTGGTTACAAAGCAGATAAGAAATCACAACGTCTTATTATGGGTGGTCCAATGATGGGCTTTACCCTGCCGCATGCCAGTGTCCCTATCACTAAAACGGCGAACTGTATTTTAGCCCCAATGTTTCGCGAGATTGATCCTCGCTCTCACGAGATCGCCTGTATTCGTTGTAGTCAGTGCGCCGAAGCCTGCCCCGCATCTTTGCTTCCACAGCAATTACAGTGGTACGCAAAATCGCAAGAATACGACAAATGTGAAGAGCTGAACCTTAAAGACTGTATCGAATGCGGTGCGTGTGCGTTTGTTTGCCCAAGCGAAATCCCGCTGGTTCAATACTATCGCCAGGCCAAAGCCGAAATCCGCATTCGTAAACAAGATGCCGATGCAGCTGAACGCGCGAAAGTCCGTTTTGAAGAGAAAAAAGCACGCATGGAGCGTGACAAAGCAGAACGTGAAAATCGATTCAAGAAAGCCGCCGATGATCGCCGCAAACAGATGAGTAAATCTGATGGCGACGACGCTATCGCTGCTGCCATTGAGCGCGTTAAAGCGCAGAAAGCCAAAACTGAAACCACTAGTGAAGTGAAACCAGCGGTCGCTGCAGCGATTGCCCGCGCTAAAGCTAAGCAGGCGGAAGCCGCTAAACAAGGTCAAGCAGAGCCAGACAATTCAGAAATGGCTAAACTGCGCGAAGAGCGTAAGCGTCAAGCCAGAGAGCGTAAAGCTGACAAAGCGTCAGCGCCAGAAAACGCGACTGCAGAAACCAGCGCAGATGTCGATCCGAAGAAAGCTGCGATTGCTGCAGCCCTAGCTCGTGCGAAAGCCAAGAAAGCTGCGCAGCAGCAAGATGCGCCTTCTGATTCAGGCAGCCAAGAAGCGAAAAAAGAGGCAGTGGCCGCCGCGATTGCCCGTGCGAAAGCACGCAAACAAGCAACTCAAACTGATCCGTCAGAATCAGAAAGCGAAACACCAACTTCTGAGTCAGACGATTCAAAAAAGGCAGCAGTCGCTGCTGCAATTGCTCGTGCCAAAGCTCGCAAACAAGCCGGTAAAGCTGAGTCAGAAGAAGCGAAAGACGAAGCGCCAGCGTCTGAGGCAGACGCTCCTAAGAAAGCTGCAGTTGCTGCCGCTATCGCGCGCGCTAAAGCTCGTAAACAAGCTGCTCAGGTTGAGCCGGAAGAAGCGAAAAGCGAAACGCCAGCGTCTGAAACAGATGATCCGAAGAAAGCCGCAGTAGCTGCTGCTATTGCGCGCGCTAAAGCTCGTAAACAAGCTGCTCAGGTTGAGCCGGAAGAAGCGAAAAGCGAAACGCCAGCTTCTGAAACAGATGATCCGAAGAAAGCCGCAGTAGCTGCTGCTATTGCGCGCGCTAAAGCCCGTAAACAAGCCGCTCAAGCTGAAACTGAAGAAATGGCAAGCGAAACGCCATCTTCTGAAGCGGAAGATCCGAAGAAAGCTGCTGTTGCTGCGGCGGTTGCACGCGCTAAAGCTCGCAAGCAAGCGGCTCAAACTGAACCTGAAAAAGTAGAATCAGCACAAGCTGAACAACCTAAAGAAGTGGCTACTGAGACGACAACGTCGGAATCAGACGATCCGAAAAAAGCCGCAGTCGCTGCCGCGATTGCTCGCGCAAAAGCTAGAAAACGCCAACAAGAACAAAATAAGGAGAACAACTAGTGTCGTTCTTTATTGCTAGCTCTCCACATGCTCATAGTCGTAAACGTACGCCGGATCTGATGAAAGGTGTGGCGCTGTGTGCGCTGCCAGGCCTTGTCGCTCAGACCTATTTCTTTGGTTGGGGCACGATTATCCAACTCGCGCTGGCGATTGTTGTTGGGCTGGGACTTGAAGCTGCGGTCATGCTGCTTCGCAAACGCTCCCCTGCTCTAGCGCTTCGTGATTACAGTGCTTTGGTTACCGCTTGGCTTCTTGCTATTGCCATCCCACCATTGTCTCCATGGTGGGTAGTAGTCATTGGTCTACTATTCGCTATCGTCATCGCGAAACACCTTTATGGTGGTCTGGGTCAGAATCCATTTAACCCAGCAATGGTGGCCTATGTTGTGTTACTTATCTCTTTCCCTGTAGAGATGACAAGCTGGATCACGCCAATCTCTATCTCAAACGAACCCGTTGGTTTTGCTGACGCTTTCTCGCTGATTTTCGGTGGCTTTGATATGGATGGCTACTCACTACAGCAGATCCGTACTGGCATTGATGGCATTACAATGGCAACGCCGCTTGATGCATTCAAAACAGGCATCAGTAATGGCAACACCATGGGTGAAGTTCTAAGCCAGCCCATCTTTGGCAGCCTCGCTGGCATTGGTTGGGAATGGGTAAACCTAGCCTATCTGCTCGGCGGTTTGGCACTTCTCAAGTTACGCATTATCCAATGGCACATACCGGTGGCGATGTTAGTGTCTCTGACTGTAGTCAGCGGCTTCTTCGCCATGATATGGCCTGGCGAAACAGGCTCACCTTTGCTGCACCTGTTGTCGGGTGCGACTATGCTTGGTGCGTTCTTTATTGCGACCGATCCGGTTTCTGCATCGACCACAGTAAAAGGTCGTTTGATTTTTGGTGCCTTCGTTGGCTTGATGGTTTTCATCATCCGTACTTGGGGCGGTTTCCCAGATGGCGTCGCCTTTGGCGTCCTGCTTGCCAATATGTGCGTACCGCTTATCGATTACTACACCAAACCAAGAACTTACGGGCACTGATATTATGTTGAACGCAATTAGAAAAAACGGCTTAACACTGGCTATCTTTGCTTGTGCATCAACCGGTGTCGTTGCCGTCACCCAATATCTGACCAAAGATCAGATCTTGCGCCAAGAACGCGCACAGCTGCAAGCAACGCTGAATGAGGTCATCCCTCATGAACTGCATGACAACGAACTATACGCCGCTTGCACCTTGGTCAGCGATCCGGCACTTGGCACCACGGCAGCGCAGCCTACTTACATTGCGACCATCAACAATGAGCCAAAAGCTCTTGCCATTGAAACCATCGCACCGGATGGTTACAGCGGCGCAATCAAGCTCATCATTGGCGTTGATGTTGACGGAACTATCTTGGGTACACGTGTATTGGCACACCAAGAAACGCCAGGACTGGGCGATAAAATCGACCTTCGAATCACCGATTGGATCTTGGGTTTCTCGGGCAAGCAAGTGACCGAAGACAACATGAATGAGTGGGCAGTCCGCAAAGACGGCGGCCAGTTCGACTCGTTCACTGGCGCAACTATCACGCCAAGAGCGGTGGTCAATGCGGTCAAAAATACCGTGGAATACGTGAACAACAATCGCGACTCCATTTTAAACCAGCCACGTAACTGTGGAGGTGAGTAATGACAACCTCAAAAGAACTTCTTAAAAATGGCATGTGGGATAACAATCCAGCTTTAGTACAGTTGCTTGGTCTGTGTCCTCTGCTTGCGGTTTCATCCACCGTAACCAACGCCTTAGGCTTAGGACTCGCAACACTATTGGTATTGGTTGGCTCCAACGTGACAGTCTCTTTAGTTCGTGACTACGTGCCAAAAGAGGTGCGTATTCCGGTGTTCGTAATGATCATTGCAGCGTTAGTAACCTGTGTTCAGCTATTGATGAACGCATACGCCTATGGCCTTTACTTATCATTGGGTATTTTTATCCCGCTTATCGTGACCAACTGTATCATCATCGGCCGTGCAGAAGCGTTCGCCTCTAAAAACGCGGTTGGTCCTGCTGCTCTCGATGGTTTTTGGATGGGCATGGGTATGACCTCTGCGCTGGTTGTGCTTGGTGCGATGCGAGAGTTAATTGGTAACGGTACCCTGTTTGATGGTGCCGACCTGCTACTAGGTGACTGGGCGGCAGCCCTTCGTATTGAAGTGTTCCAGTTTGATAGCCAGTTCTTGTTGGCATTGTTGCCACCAGGGGCGTTTATCGGCGTTGGCTTCCTGATTGCTCTCAAGAACGTCATCGATAAGCAAATCGAACAGCGCCAACCAAAACAAGAAAAACCAGAGATTGAACGCGCTCGCGTTACCAACTAAAGCTTTTCATGCCCGAGATTTTCGGGCATTTTTATAATAAAAACACACTGGATACTCAGACACTGAGTACAAGCAATCAGCGGAAGAATTAGTCAGCAAATGAACAACACCAAAAGAAAAGAGATTCTAGAGCGGCTTCGCGAAAACAACCCCAAACCAGAGACTGAGCTCAACTGGAGCTCGCCATTCGAACTGCTGATCGCGGTTCTACTCTCGGCGCAAGCAACCGATGTCAGTGTGAACAAAGCCACTGATAAACTCTATCCGGTTGCGAATACACCAGAAGCCATGCTAGCGCTTGGTGTTGATGGCGTGAAAGAGTACATCAAGACTATTGGTCTGTTTAACTCCAAAGCCGAGAACGTCATCAAGACCTGTAAGATCCTTATCGAAAAACACGGCAGCGAAGTCCCAGAAAACCGTGAAGCATTGGAAGCGCTACCTGGTGTGGGACGTAAAACCGCCAACGTGGTACTCAACACCGCCTTTGGTTGGCCAACCATCGCCGTAGACACCCATATCTACCGCGTCTCAAACCGCACTAAATTCGCGATGGGCAAAACCGTCGACGATGTGGAAGAGAAATTACTCAAAGTCGTTCCAAAAGAATTTAAGCTTGATGTGCATCACTGGTTGATCCTTCACGGACGCTACACCTGTGTCGCCCGCAAACCGCGCTGCGGCAGCTGCATTATTGAAGATCTCTGCGAATTCAAAGAAAAAGTCTATCCAGACAATTAATATTAAGGAGCAATGTTATGTCTAACGGCCGTATCCTTCACACTATGCTACGTGTAGGTGACCTAGATAAATCTATCTCGTTCTACACCGACGTCATTGGTATGAACTTGCTGCGCAAAAATGAAAACACCGAATACAAATACACCCTAGCTTTCTTAGGCTTTGGCGATGAGTCTGAAGGTGCAGTCATTGAGTTAACGTACAACTGGGGCGTCACCGAATACGACCTAGGTAGCGCATATGGTCACATCGCTATCGGCGTAGACGACATCTACACTACATGCGACGCCATCAAAGCTGCAGGTGGCAATGTTACCCGTGAACCAGGTCCTGTTAAAGGCGGTAGCACTCAAATTGCCTTCGTCAAAGACCCAGACGGCTACATGATCGAATTGATTCAGAACAAGCAAGCTAGTGCGGGCCTTGAAGGTTAAGTGATAATATCATCAAGCTGAAACAACAAAGCCAGTGGGAATGACCACTGGCTTTTTTATGTCCGCTATCCAAACTCTCTGACCATTAGACGCCGCAAATACTTCCAGCACCAAAGAACGTTCTCCCCCTGAACACCATAGCCCATTGCCATGCTGAGAAACTCAACATAGGGGGAGTTAGAGGGGGTATTGGTCGTCTATGCTCGAGTAATTTTTGTATCTTTAGACTCTGATATCTACTTTGCGCTAACTCACTATTGCCCCATTCTGTGTTGGTGAAAGCAACCATCATCAACCACTATCCACGGTTTTTAGATAGATTATCTAATAACTATTCGGGAGGTGTAGCGATCCGACATTGCTTCAACTAGAATCGCCCGCAATAGTTCTAATGAATGACCAAAAATGGAAAAATCAATAATCCTGCTTTTAGCGCTCTATCTTCTCGTTCCTTCTATTTCGTTTGCTGCCACCATAGATTTTGCTTCAGCCGAAAAGGCGATAAAGATGCAAGAAGAAACCCTCTCCGCTCGTATTGGTGTTGCTGTTTTGAATGTTGAAAACGGAGCACTATATAGTTTTAGAGGTGACGAACGCTTTCCATTGACTAGCACGTTTAAATCTATTGCCTGTGCAAAATTACTCTATGATGTTGATCACAAAAGAAATGAACTAAGCAATACTGTTGAGGTTATCAGCGATGACCTTGTTACTTATTCTCCAATATTAGAAGCATACGTCGAAAAGGAGATTACACTAGGTGATTCTTGCCAAGCCACGATGCTAACAAGTGACAACACAGCAGCAAATATTGTTATTGAGTCAGTCGGCGGTACAGAAAGTATTACAAGTTTTTTACGAGATATCGGCGATATGAATACTCGTTTAGATCGTGTTGAACCCGAACTGAACGAAGCATTACCAGGCGACCTAAGGGATACGACAACACCTATATCTATGACAAAAACCTTAAGTGAGCTGCTATTCGGGACGGTACTTTCTCAAGACAGTCGTGTGCAATTAGTCGATTGGATGAAGAGAAATGAAGTGACAGGCAACTTACTGCGTTCTGCATTACCTTCTGGCTGGGAAATTGGAGACCGTTCAGGTGCTGGCGGTTTCGGTGCAAGGAGTATTACTGCTGTAGTTTGGCGAGACAAACAATCTCCGCTCATTGTTAGCATTTATGTTAGTCAGACTGATGCTTCAATGGATCAGCGCAATCTGGCAATAGTCGAAATAGGCAAATCGATTTTCGATCTCTTCACTGATGGCACCCAGCCATAATCATAAAATTCAGAGATGGTAGTGGACTCCAACTCTAAATAACTTCTGTCCAAAAGTAATTTAAACCTAAATAAGTAACTAACAGCGCACCTTTTGACTTTCAGCACGCGCGTTAGGTAGATTCCGCATCAAGTGCGGAATGACGACAAATTTGAAACCTGCATTGTCGAGACCATCGAGCCCCAAGCTCAAGGCAGCGAGCAGGTCACCTCTTAACACCACTCCAAAAAACAAAAAAACCAGCAGCCTCACAACTACTGGTTTCCAAAACTCCAACGTCAAACACCCCCTAAACCTCAGTCCGCCCAAACGAAATTACCACCCTTTGGTTCTTCGCTTTACCCACTGGCGATGCATTACTCGCGATAGGCCTGCGCTTACCATAACCCTGCACCTGAATGCGGTCTTTCGGCAACCCTAAAGAGTGGAAGTAGTCCTGTAAAATCGTCGCACGTTTTTCCGATAACTGCTGGCTTTCACTCTTCGATTCTGAAGAATCAGTAAAGGTCGACACTAAGACTAAATCGATGTCTTGGTTGTAGCGCACGTACTCAGCAATCTGCTGTAAACGATGTTGCGAGGTCTTATTGAGCTGCTCACTATTGCGGTCATAGTGCAAGATAGTGAAAGAAATATCTTCAAAGCTGTACGGAAGCAAGTTAGCGACACAATCACTAAACACATTGTATTTGACTTGAAACAGCACAGAAGATAACGACACTTCGATGCGCTCGTCTCGGCTTTGCCAATCTTGGTAGCTAAACGTTGGATAGCGACCTTTTTCAAGCTCACTCAGGATGCTCCAAGCGGCTTGCCCACCTACGTAACCGTCGAACTGTTTAAAGAACTGCAAGTTGGTGATGCGGTCAGCGCTGTCGCCTGGACGCCATGGTGGTGGCATCGACACTAAACTTACATTGCGCGTTTCCCCCATCGAGCGGCGCATTTTAAGTTCAAAATCGAGGTTCTTCTTTTTGCTAGCGCGAGCGACGAATTCCGCATCGCCAAAGTTTGGGATCGGATGTACAAGGCGGCACTCAAGCGGTGTGTTACTTACCATTTCCCACTGCGACTGAGTGGGCGTTGCCACATAGCGCTTTTCCATTGCCGCATCCGCCATTGGGATTGCCAGCGTTGGCAGGAGTAATGTTGTAAGTAAAGCTTTTAATTTCATACAGATAGATAACTCGATAGCATTTGCATTAGCGGCATGTCCTTGCCGCCAAAGCATTTAGATGGATCTCCGTATAGGTTATTGCAATTTCCCCGCCAACATAGCGCTTATAAAAAACAAAGCGCTCGTTTCGTGATTGCGCATCTCAGACAAGATAGACTCTGACTACTTTTTGTACCGACTTTGTTCAACCAATATCTTAGACGAACCTTAGTTATTGAACCAAAGCCATGAGTACTTGCTATCAATAGCCGTATAGAAGGCAAATTAAATGCCCGGTTTAGTTTTTTATGCTGACATAATCTGCAATAATGCCCGCTTCGTCACACTTGAAAACTCAAACATGTCTGTAGAAAACGAAGCACTTACCCTAAAAAAGCGATTCCGTGGTTACTTTCCCGTTGTTGTCGACGTGGAAACAGCAGGTTTTAATGCTAGCACTGATGCGTTACTGGAAATTTGTGCCATCACTTTAAAGATGGACGAAGAAGGTAACCTTGAACCTGCCACTGTGATGCACTATCACATTGAACCATTCGAAGGCGCGAACTTAGAAAAGGAAGCGCTGGAATTTAACGGTATTCGCGACCCATTCAGCCCACTTCGTGGTGCGGTGTCGGAGCAAGAAGCGTTAAAAGAGATCTACAAAGTGATTCGAAAAGAGCAAAAGCAACACGATTGCAATCGCGCCATCATGGTGGCGCACAATGCGAACTTCGATCACAGTTTTGTGAGTGCGGCGAATGAACGTGCCAAACTTAAGCGCGTTCCGTTCCATCCGTTTGCTACCTTTGATACTGCCACTTTGAGCGGTCTCGCCTTTGGTCAAACGGTATTGGCAAAAGCTTGTAAAGTCGCAGGAATGGAGTTCGATAACAAGGAAGCCCACTCGGCTCTTTACGACACTCAAAAGACGGCTGAGCTGTTTTGCCGAATCGTCAACAAATGGAAGGCTCTTGGTGGCTGGCCGATTGTTGACGACAACCAAGAATAAACAAACACACATTTTTTAGAGATTATTATGAATCCTGTCGTTATTTCCGTTTGCATCATGCTGCTGCTCGCACTGATGCGCGTTAACGTTGTCGTTGCGTTAACATTCAGTGCCATTGTTGGTGGTGTCGTATCTGGTATGTCTTTGACTGACGCTGTTAGTGCCTTTGAAGGCGGCCTCGGCGGTGGTGCCACTATCGCACTTAGCTATGCGATGCTAGGTACCTTTGCTGTCGCAATTTCGAAATCTGGTATTACTGATCTACTTGCACAGAGCGTTATTAAACGCATCCATGGCAAAGAGAGTTCAGCAGGCACAACGGGTCTTAAATATGCGGTTCTTGTTGCGCTTATCTTAGTGACTATGTCGTCTCAGAACATTATTCCAGTTCATATCGCCTTTATCCCAATTTTGATCCCACCTTTGTTAGGCGTATTTGCAAAACTTAAGCTGGACCGTCGTCTAGTAGCGTGTGTGCTGACCTTTGGTCTAGTGACGCCTTATATGGTATTGCCTATTGGCTTTGGTGGTATCTTCCTAAACAACATTCTGCTTAAAAACCTGCACGACAATGGCCTTGAGTCAATAACAGCGTCACAAGTACCAATGGCGATGTTGTTGCCAGCTGCCGGCATGATCACCGGTCTTCTAGTGGCTGTGTTAGTTAGCTACCGTAAGCCTCGCGAATACGCAGAAACCGAGCTAACACAAATTGATGAAGAGCCTTCGCACATCAACAAAAAGAACATTGTTATTGCCATTGCAGGTATCGTTGCGGCTCTCGCTGTTCAGCTAACCTCTGGCTCAATGATCATTGGTGCACTGGCTGGTTTCATGGTGTTCACTTTCGGCGGCGTGATCGCATGGAAAGAGACGCAAGATGTGTTCACTAAAGGTGTACACATGATGGCGATGATCGGCTTTATCATGATTTCAGCAGCAGGCTTTGCTGCAGTAATGAAACAAACTGGCGGCGTTGAAACGCTGGTTGAGGCACTATCAACAAGCATCGGTGACAACAAGCCACTTGCAGCACTGCTAATGCTTATTGTTGGTCTTCTGGTCACTATGGGTATCGGTTCTTCGTTCTCGACGATTCCAATCATTGCAACGATTTACGTGCCTCTAGCACTTGCATTTGGCTTCTCGCCAATGGCAACAGTAGCCCTTGTTGGTACTGCAGCTGCACTCGGTGACGCCGGTTCACCAGCTTCTGACTCAACCTTAGGTCCAACATCTGGCCTAAACGCAGATGGTCAGCACGAACACATTTGGGAAACCGTGGTACCGACCTTTGTCCACTACAACATCCCACTGATTGTATTTGGTTGGATTGCGGCGATGGTGCTGTAGTCATTCGCTTTGAGTAGATTCCTGCCTACGCAGGAATGACGTAACGTAAAAAGGCTTGGTCACTGACCAAGCCTTTTTAGTATCTTGATGAATCCAAGACTATTTCTTTGCTTGTCTTGCTTCAAACGCTGCTAGCTGTTCTGGCGTTGCCTTTGGTTGATGGTTGGTTTTCCATTCATCGTAAGTCATACCGTAGACACGTTCGCGAGCGTCATCAATGTCTAAGTCCAATCCAGCGGTTTCTGCTTCGGCTTTATACCACTTGCTAAAACAGTTACGGCAAAACCCTGCCAAAATCATAAGGTCGATGTTTTGCACATCTTTATTGCTGTCTAGGTGCTCTAGAAGGCGACGAAATACCGCAGCGTCGAGCTTATCTTGTTGCTCTTGAGGTAGATCTTTATATTTGAAATCAGCCACTCTACTTTCCTTTTATTGTTGGTTTTTCTTCCTCCATCCTAACCAACAAACAAAAAAATGCCCAGTCGAAACTGGGCATTTATGACCTATACGTCGTTTAACTCACCATGACTGGTTCGCGCTTTCACATCGTGGCTAAGCGCTTTATTTAGCTCGGCCTCAACGTGACCTGGCGATTGAGTGCGCGCCGATATCAAGCGGTACATCGCTGGGATAACGAACAAGGTAACCAAGGTCGCAAACGCCATACCGAAGAAGATGACCGTACCTACCGCTACGCGGCTCTCATAGCCCGCCCCTGTTGACAGGATAAGCGGGATGGCACCTGCTAGCGTGGTAAAGGCCGTCATCATGATTGGGCGTAAACGTCTTGCCGAAGCGTCGATGATGGCTTTTTCAAACTCGATGCCTTTGTCGCGAAGCTGGTTTGCAAACTCAACAATCAAGATGCCGTTTTTGGTGACCATACCGATAAGCATGATCATGCCGATCTGACTGTAGATGTTTAGACCTTGCTGCATGATAACCATCCCCAAGAAGCCACCAAATACGCCCATAGGTACGGTAAACATCACCACTAATGGGTTCACAAAGCTCTCAAACTGCGCCGCCAATACTAAGTAAGCCACCAAGAGCGCCAAACCAAACACCACAAGGATACTCGACTGGTTCTCTTTGAAGTCTTTTGACTCACCCGCGTAGCTCACCGAAATATCACCCGGCAACATCTCGATAGCTTGACTGTCCATAAACTCCAGCGCTTCGCCCAAAGTGTAACCATCAGTAAGGTTAGCGGTAATCGTAATAGCTTTTTGCTTGTTGTAGTGAGACAAACGAATTGATGATGCCACCTCTTCAATCTTGGTTACCGCATCAAGGGTAACCAGCTCACCAGACTTAGTACGCATGTAGATTTGACTTAAGTCATTGGCGTTATTAAAGCTGTTTTCATCGCCGCGTAAGTAAACGTCATACTCTTCACCGCGATCGACATACGTAGTCTCAGTTTTACCGCCAAGCATGATTTCCAGCGTATCTGAAATATCCGAAACGCTGATCCCAAGCTCTGCAGCACGTTCACGGTCGATGCTTACCACTAGCTCAGGCGTTTTTTCTGAGTAGTTGGTGCTTGCGCCTTCCATATAAGGTGATTGCTCTGCGGCTTGCTCTAGTTTATCTGCCCATGTTTGCAGCTCTGAATAGTCGGAGCCACCAATAACAAACTGCACAGGTTCGCTCGAACCGCCTCTAAAGCCTGGCATAAACGGGAACACACGCACATCGGCAATACCAGCAAGTGCTTTTCTTGCTTCACCTAGCGCTTCCTGAGCCGTGACATTTCGATCATTCCAGTCTTCAAGGATCATAATGACAAAACCGGTTTGGTCACCCGCCTGACCACCAAACGCTGGCGACTGGATGCTAAACGATTTCAAGAAACCTTGACCAAGCAATGGCATCAATCGCTCTTCTACCAAGTCCATGTTCGCTGCCATACGGTTATAGCTGGTCGCATCCGCGCCACGAACAAAGGCAAAGATCACACCACGGTCTTCTGAAGGAGTTAGCTGCGCAGGCACTTGCTGCATCAACTGGAAGCTTCCGCCGACACACGCCGTAATCACGACCGGCGCAAGCCAACGCCATTTTAGCGCTTTCGCAAGCAGTGACTTATAGCCACCCTCTAGCCTCTTAAATCCACGGTCAATGAACTGAGTAAATCGATTCGGCTTAACGTTCGCACGCAAGATGGTGCTACCAAGTACTGGGGTCAGCGTGAGTGCTATTAGCGAGGAGAAGATCACCGACATCGCCAGTAACACTGAGAACTCAGTAAACAGTAGGCCAATCATGCCATCCATAAAGGAGATCGGCAGAAATACCATGACTAGGACCAGTGTTGTTGCAACAACCGCAAAACCAACTTCGCGGGCGCCTTTATACGCCGCGAGTAGCGGCGATTCACCACGCTCAATATGGTGGAAAATATTCTCAACCACAACGATAGCATCGTCCACCACCAGACCAATCGATAAGATCAGTGCCATTAGCGTGATGAGGTTGATAGAAAAACCAAAGAAATACGCCGCGATAAACGATGAAATTAGTGATACAGGTACCGTTACGGCTGGAATGAGCGTCGCTCTCGCCTGTCCAATAAAGATGTACAACACTAAGATTACTAGGCCACCGGTGATAAACAGGGTGTTGTACACCTCTGAAATCGAGCGGTCGATGAACACGGTAGAGTCGTAGTCGATCGCCAGCCGTGTTCCATCAGGAAGGAACTGCTGCAGACGTTCAACTTCTTTGTGAACCAAGTCCGCCACTTCGAGTGGGTTCGCATCTGATTGTGGCACGATACCCATACTCACATTCACGACACCATCGCTTTTAAACGTCGAGTTTTCGTTCTCTGCGCCTACGTAAACATCAGCCACATCTTTTAGGTAAATAGGCGTGTTGTCACTAGCACGCTTAACAACTAGATACTCAAAATCAATCGGCGTGTTGTAGGCACGCGCAGTACGTACCGACATCACTGTTGCATCATTTCGAACTTCGCCGCCTGGGCTTTCTAAGTTTTCACTTCGCAGCGCTACCGTAATATCCGATGCCGTCACGCCGCGCCCTGCCATATAGGCAGGCTTAAGCTTGACGTACATGACCTGATACAAACCACCAGAAACATCCACCGAGCTCACACCGGAAATCAAACTAAATCGGTCAACCAACACACGGTTTACGTAATCAGTAAGCTGAGTTCGATCCATTTCAGAGGAGCTTAGGTTAATATAGAGAGAAGCTTGTCCGCTGCCGTTATTTTTAAATACCAGTGGGTCGTCTGCTTCATCTGGTAATGCGCGCTGGGCTCTTGCTACCGCATCACGAACGTCACTTACGCCAGAATTCAAATCATAACCAAGCTCAAAGGTGACAGTGATACGAGAGCTGCCGTTGCGCGTGGTCGATTCAATCTCATCGATGCCACTAATACCCGATAATTGGTCTTCAATCACCGAAGTAATTTGGCTTTCAATAATGGTCGCGGATGCACCGTCGTAGCGAGTAGAGATCGACACCACAGGGTTTTCGATGTCCGGCATTTCACGTACGGCTAGTTTGCTAAAAGAAACCAGACCAAATACGCAAAGCAATAAGCTTAGTACGATCGCGGCTACCGGACGTTTTACAGAAACATCAGATAACAACATTAGTTGGTTTCCTTCTCTGCTGGCTTAGTCGCGCCTTCAGGTTTGCCGCCTTTACCGCCGACGGGTCTGCCGCTTGCGTCTACTTCCGAAACGGACACGCCATCACGCATGTTCACAATACCTTGAACAACGATACGCTTACCGATTTCTAAACCTTCTTCGATGACTACCTGGTTACCAACACGGGCACCTAGGAACACTTCTGTGCGGTGCGCTTTGTTATTTTCATCAACCACGTAGACATAACGCTTAGTGCCTGAGTACTCCAACGCTTGAACAGGAATGATTGGCGCTTCAATAGGTGGGAATTCCATGCGCGCTTGAGCTAGCATACCTGGTTTGAGGCGCGCTTCTTCGTTGTCGAAATGGATACGAACGCGCAGGTTAAGCGTTTCTTGATTGACTCGAGTATCAATAGCGATCACTTTGCCGGTAAATACGCGAGTTCCCCACGCAGAAGTGCGCGCTGTGACAGCCATGCCCTTTTCAAGCATTGGCAAGTAGCTTTCTGGAACTTGTAAATCTAACTGCATCACAGACAGATCATCGAGCGTGAGAAGTTCAGTACCTACATTCACCAGTTTGCCTCGGCTGAAATCAATCAAACCAACGGTGCCAGAAAATGGCGCTTCTATATATAGGTCATTTAGATTGGCATTCGCTGCATCTAAACGGGCGTTACCAATCTCAACCACCGTTTTTTGGGCATCAATCTCGGTTTTCGTTATCGCGTTGCGGTCCACTAAGCGTTCAAATTCGGCAAGAATACGCTTTTGGTCACGAACATAAGCTTTAGCTTCTGCGACAGCGGCTAATGCTTTGTCATCGTTAAGCTGAACCAGCAACTGACCCTTTTCTACGGTTTGATTGGCTGTCACTTGAATGCTATCAACAATGCCGTTCACCTCAGACGCAATAATGACAGATTCGTCAGCTTCAAGCTTGCCGACTAGTGAAAGCGATTGCGAGACTTGGTGGATAGCAACAGGTTCGGTAACCACCGACACTGCCTTAGCGCCAAAACTCCTTTTGGCAAAACTTGCTGGAGAGGCACATAGAATAGACAGTGCGAGCAAGCCCGTTATGGTTTTATTTTTCATTGTAGATGTCTTATCGTGTAAAAACTTAGGTTATTTTAACGAGTTATACGCCGCGTAACGTCAAGAAGTGTAAATCTATCCATAGGAGTTCATTTACATTTAAGCGTAATCTCTCCTTCTTATCATCACGTATAACCACTATAACTCCCTGCTGTTTAAATAATAATGACTAAAAACACGCTTTTTAGCCGTCTCTGCCCAAAAAGGCACCATTCAGTTCAAAATCAGCAAAAAAGAGTTTACAGCCATACGCAGTTTGTTATGATGCGCTCCGAACTTGAGGGATGTGTTGGGAAAACATCAAACAAGTATAAAACCCTGGGGGGGTTCCCGAGTGGCCAAAGGGAGCAGACTGTAAATCTGCCGGCACTGCCTTCGATGGTTCGAATCCGTCCCCCCCCACCACATTTTGTTAGTTGATGATGTCAGCTAACCAACTTGAATCGACGCGTTGGGAAAACATCGACCAAGTATAAAACCCCTGGGGGGGTTCCCGAGTGGCCAAAGGGAGCAGACTGTAAATCTGCCGGCACTGCCTTCGATGGTTCGAATCCGTCCC